>NZ_KI911608.1:9156-9775 GCF_000515355.1 Promicromonospora kroppenstedtii DSM 19349
CAGGCGTCCGGGAGCAGCCCGGTCAGCGCAGCCGAGCGCTGCCCCGTGCCGAGGTGCGCCGCGCCGGCCGGGACCCGGCCGCCGTCAGGCAGGAGGCCGATCAGGGCGTGCGCCGTGGTGGACTTGCCGCTCCCGGACTCGCCCACCAGCGCGACGACCTGGCCCGGCCGCACGTCCAGGTCGACGCCGTGCACCACCTCGGCGTCGCCGTACGCGACGCGCAGGCCGTGTACACGCAGCAGGGTGTCCGATGGTGCCTGGGTGTCCGCTCCCCCGGACGGGGCGGCGTCCACCGTCGGGGTGGCGCCCGGATCACTCGTCGTCAGCGTCATCGGTCCGTCCTCGTCTCGCGGGTGAGCGCCCGCCCGAGCACGCCGACGGCGAGCACGAAGAGCGCGATGACCAGGCCGGGCAGCGTCGAGTACCACCAGGCCACGGCCAGGTAGTCGCGCCCCTCGGCCACGAGCGAGCCCCACTCGGGCGTGGGCGGGGTGGCGCCGTACCCGAGGAAGCTCAGGGCCGAGACCGCGAGGATCACCGCGCCGAGCTCGACGGCCGCGAGCGCCAGCACGGGCCCGGCGGCGTTGGGCAGCACGTGTCGCAGCAGCACGGCGCCCCG
>NZ_KI911608.1:9875-12407 GCF_000515355.1 Promicromonospora kroppenstedtii DSM 19349
GCGGGGCGGGTGCGCAGGACGGCGGTCATCGCGCGCCTCCGGCCGCGCGGCCGAGGCCGCCGGCGAGCACCCGCGGGTCGAGCAGGGGGTACACGAGGTCCACCAGGAGGCTGGTGCCGACGAACACGGCCGCGGCGACGACCACGAGCCCCTGCACCACGGGGATGTCCTGCGTGGTGACGGCGTTCTCGACGAGCCGGCCGAAGCCCTGGCGGGAGAACACTGTCTCGACCACGACGGTCCCGCCCAGCAGGTTGCCCACCAGCACACCGAGCACGGTGACGGCGGGCAGCGACCCGTTGCGGGCCACGTGCGCGCCGAGCACGCGGGCGCGCCCGGAGCCCTTCGCGAACGCCGTCTCGACGTACGGCGCGCGCCACGCCTCGCGCAGGCCCTGGGACAGCACCTGCGCGACGACGGCGGCGAGCCCCACCGCGAGCGTGACCGCGGGCAGCACCAGGGACGCGAACCCCTCGTTGCCGACCGCCGGGAAGACGAACCAGGTGAACGAGAACAGGTGGAGCAGCACGAGACCTACCCAGAACCCGGGCACCGCGACGCCGAGCGGCGGCAGGGCGAGCAGCAGGTCGCGCAGCCAGGCGGCCCGGGTCCACGACGCGAGCACCGCGATGCCGACGCCGCCCGCCAGGCCGAGCGCGAGCGCCAGGCCGGCGAGCTTGGCGGTCTCGGGGAACGCGTCCGCGATGAGCCCGGTCACGGGGGCACCGCTGCTGATGGAGGTGCCGAGGTCGCCCGTCAGCGTGCGGCCGAGCAGCGTGAGGTACTGCTGGACGGGGCCCTGGTCGAACCCGTACCGCTCACGCAGCTCGGCCACGCGGGCCGGGTCCACGCGCTCGCCGCCGGCGCCCTGGTCGAGCATGATCGCCACGGGGTCGCTGGGCAGCAGGTACAGGATCAGGTACGAGACCGTGAACGCCGCCCAGAGGACCGCGACGGCGCCGCCCAGGCGGCGCAGCACATGGACCGTCATCACTCCTGCTCGATCCAGGCGTCGTGGAACAGCAGCCGGGACGAGGCGTCGAAGGTGACGCCGTGCACGTCGCCACGCACCCCGATGGACTGGGACAGCTCGAACAGCGGGACCGCGAGGGCCTGGTCCAGCAGCGCCTCCTGCGCGTCGGCGGCGATGGTGTCGCGAGTGGCCGGGTCGGCCTCGCCGAGCTGCTCGTCGAGCAGGGGGTCGACGACGTCGTCGGGCTCGCGCAGGCTGAGGTTGCGCTGGTCCGTCGAGAACTGGGTGCGCAGGATGTCGGCGTCGGCCCGCGTCACGTTGTAGTAGTAGAAGTCGTAGTCGCCGGAGTCCTGGGCGGTGGTCTGCTCGGCGGCCGTGAGCTGGCGGAGGACCAGGTCGACGCCGACGGCGCGCAGCTGCTGGGCGACGAGCTCCAGCACGGGCCCGCTGCCCGTGAACACGGGCGTGTAGGTGACCTCGATCTCCAGCGGCTCGCCGTCCTTGACCCGGATGCCGTCGGGGCCGGGCGCCCAGCCGGCGTCGTCGAGGATGCGCTCGGCCTCCTCGGGGTCGAAGGCGAGCCGGCCGGACAGGTTCGCGTAGCCCGGCGTGGTGGAGGCGAGGATGCCGGTGGCCGGCTCGAAAGCGTCGGACAGGACCGTGTCGACCAGCTCCTGCCGGTCGATCGCGACCAGCAGTGCGCGCCGCACCTCGACGTCGTCCAGGGGCGCGCGGGTCAGGTTGGGCTGCAGCACGAACGGCACGCCCGGGTTGGCACGGGTCAGCACCGCGCCGCCGGAGCCCTCGACCTGCGGCACGTCCTGCGGCAGCACGTCGCCGACGGCGTCGAACTGGTCGGACGCAAGCCCCCCGGCCCGCACGCCCGACTCCGGGACCACGGAGAACTCGATGCGCTCCAGGTAGGCATCGCCCTCGTGCTCGGCCGAGGCCGGCGCCCAGTCGTAGCCCTCGCGCCGGGTGACCACAGCGCCCTGGTCCTGCGTGTAGCTCTCGAGCACGAACGGCCCGGAGCCGACGACGTCGCCCTGGAGGCGCTCGGCCGGGTCCACCGCCGCGGTCTCCTCCGCGAGGATCGCGAGCGACACCGTCGAGGTGGCCTGCAGGAACTGCGCGTTCGGCTCGTCGAAGACGACGGTCGCGGTGAGCTCGTCCGGCACCTCGGTCTGCTCGTAGCCCGCGAGGTAGCTCGCCGCGAGCGGCGCGGTGGTCCCGAGGTCGCCCGCGATCGCATCGAAGCTCGCCCGGACGTCCGCGGAGTCCAGCGCGCTGCCGTCCGAGAATGTCACGCCTTCGCGCAGATGGAAGGTGAACCGCGTCAGGTCGTCGCTGACGTCCCAGCTCTCGGCGAGCCACGGGCCGATCTCACCCGTCTCCGGGTCCTGGTCGGTCAGCGAGTCGGCGAGCTGCCGCGCCACGTAGATGCTGACGTTCGAGCCGACCTGCTGCGGGTCCACGCCCTGCGGCGCGGCGCCGAGCGCGAACCTGAGCGTGCCGCCCGGCGTCGGCTCGGCGGGTGCGGCGTCCGAGGCTGCGCCCGG
>NZ_KI911608.1:12507-12625 GCF_000515355.1 Promicromonospora kroppenstedtii DSM 19349
ACGTTCCAGCGCGAGCACGCGCGTTCGTGGGAGAACGTGCGGCACCGCATGTCGCACGCGATGCGCAGCCACGTCGACCAGCTCCTCGCCGACCGCGTGCTCACCCTGGGCACCGTGG
>NZ_KI911608.1:12725-14437 GCF_000515355.1 Promicromonospora kroppenstedtii DSM 19349
AGAGGTTGCCCGACTCCAGCCAGATGTCGTCCTCGCCGCCGCGGGACTCCGCGCTCGCGCCGAGGATGCCGGGTACCACGGCGTCGCCCGCGGCGACCGCCCGGTCCCCGAGCGTCGTGTCGGCCAGGGCGAAGCGAGGCGCCGCGTTCGGCGCGGGCGGCGTCGAGCCGAGCACCGCCTCCAGCGTGTCGGACGCCGAGAGCCGCCCGCCCGAGCGGCCGTCGAACCGCGGGTCGGTGAGCCGCATGCGGAGCGCCTGCGTGATCCACCCGACCTCGAACTCGCTGCCCAGGATGAGGGTCGCCGACACGGCGCTCTGCGCGTCCAGGTCGGTGGGCGCGCTGGGGTGGCGCAGGATCGCGGAGGTCAGGTCGTCGGACGGCGTCCTGCGACGCTCGGCGACCAGGTCCGAGATGAGCGCGCGCTGCGCGTTGAGCGACTCGAGGCCCGCCGCGCCCTTCGCCTGGAAGACGCGCCGCGAGTGGCCGAGCATCGCACGGGCCTGTTCCGGGTCGAGCCCGAACATGGTGGACATGACCAGCAGCGGGACGGCCCGCGCGTAGTCGCTGACGAGGTCAGCCTCACCCTGGGCCAGCACGCGGTCCAGCGCCAGGCCGCACCAGTACTCCACCGTGGACTTCAGGCGGTGCTCGTCGACGCTCTCGAACGCGTCGTCGACCAGCCTGCGCAGGTGCCGGTGGCGGGCGCCGTCCACGTAGTAGATGCCGTCGCGCGGCGCGAGCACGCCGCCGATGCCGCTGTCGGCGCGGACGGTGCCGTCCGTGAACAGGCCCCAGTTGCGCGCGTCGCGCGAGAACAGGCCCTCGTTGCGCAGCACCGTGACCAGCTCCCGGTGCCCCAGCACGAGCCAGGCGGGCACGCCCGGCTCCAGGAGCACGGGCGCGACGTTGCCCCAGCGGGTGCGCAGCCGCTCGTACACCTTGGCGGGGTCTGGGCTGCTCGTGGTCTCGCTCAGCGGCGTGAGGTCGGCCAGGCCCGCGAGGTCGGTCAGGCGCTCCGACCGGGTGGTCGTCGTGACTGTCATGGCTCCCCGGGTTCTGGGCGCGACGGGGCGCGCTCACGTCTTTTAGCCGGAATGTACCTCATGTCCCATGCGCGGTAATACATCTGTCTGGCTGCAACCGTTATCCTCGGGCCATGCAGCGGACCATCGCCGTGATCGGCGGCGGCGCCGCCGGCGTCATCCTCTCGGCCCACCTCCTGCGTGCGGCCGCGTCCTTCGGGCCCGAGCGGTCCGTACGGGTCGTGCTGGTCGATCCCGCGGAGACACCCGGCCGCGGCCTCCCCTACCGGACCACCGACCCCCGGCACACCCTCAACGCCGTGGTCGCGCGCCTCAGCGCGTTCGACGACGACCCCGAGCACCTGTTGCGCTGGTGCGCGAGCGCCGGGGTGCCCGCGGAACCGGGCACATTCCTGCAGCGCGCCGACTTCGGGCGGTACCTCACCGAGCTGCTCGGGTCCGTCCCGGTCCCCGCGGGGTCCGAGGTGCGGCACGTGCGGGGCACGGTGGTGGACGTCACGGAGGTCGGGGACGACGCAGGGGTCGGGGACGGCTCCGCGGAGAGCCCTGGCACAGCGGACGCGCCCGGCGTCCTGCTCACCCTCGCCGACGGCGGCACCCTGCACGCCGACGACGCCGTCCTCGCGCTCGGCACCCCGCCGCCCGTGCGGCTGCCGGAGTACGAGCC
>NZ_KI911608.1:14537-15462 GCF_000515355.1 Promicromonospora kroppenstedtii DSM 19349
CGCGGCGCGTGCCGAGGCAGCGAGCGCCCTGGCCACCGTGGCGCGCTCCGACGCGCAGCTCGCGGCCGCCCGAGCCGAGATCGAGGCGGCGCACCGGGAGTTCGAGACGCTGCGTGCAGAGTTCGACGCCGCGCAGGAGACGGGCCGGCGGAACATCGTGATCGCGTGGGTCGGTGCGGGTGTGGCGGCGGCGGTCGCGGTGGTCGCGCTCGTGCTGGCGTTCGTCTGAGCGCCGGGGCTCGTCCGAGTACCCGGGTGCGGCCGACCGATCCGCTGCGTACCGGTCGGCCGGTACCCGCCCGAGGCGGACCGATGAGTTCGGAACCGTCCCGTCGTCGACCCTCCATGACAGAGACCCTTGTCGACGTTCCGGGCGCGTTGCTGTGCGCCGAGACCTTCGGCGACCCGGCCGACCCGGCCATCCTCCTGATCGGCGGCATCGCGGGCGCCATGGACTGGTGGCACCCGGACTTCTGCCAGGCGCTGGCTGACGGCGGACGGTTCGTCGTCCGCTACGACCACCGCGACACGGGGCGCTCCCGGACCGACCCGCCCGGGGCGCCGTCGTACACCGGGGACGACCTGGCCCTGGACCCGGTACGGCTGCTGGACGCGCTGGGGATCGGGCAGGCACACCTGGCCGGGGTGTCGATGGGCGGCGGCATCGCGCAGCAGACGGCGATCGAGCGCCCGCTCCGGGTCGCGTCGCTCACGCTGATCTCCACGAGCCCGGTCACGAAGGTGCCGGGCGCGCAGCTGCCCGGTCCGACGGCGCAGGCACGGGAGCAGTTCGACGACCCGCCCCCGGACCCCGACTGGGGCGACCCGGAGGCCGTGGTCCGCTACCTGGTGGCCGCCGAGCGGGCCTTCGCGGGCCCGGGGTACGACGAGCCGGCGGCGCTGGCAACGGCCCGGCAGGTGGTGC
>NZ_KI911608.1:15562-17766 GCF_000515355.1 Promicromonospora kroppenstedtii DSM 19349
CGGGGCGCGGAGCCGAGCGGGATCGGGTCGGGCGCGGGGCGGCCGGCGGGCTGGTCGGGTGCGGGGCGCTGGGCGGCGTCGGTCATGGACGCGAGACTAGCCGTGATCGCCCTGCTCAGGCCCGTGGCCAGGAAACGTCCTTTGGAGATACCGCCAAGTGTTCACAACAGTGTTCGACAACCATCACGCATAGGAGCCGCCCGCACCGCCGTCAATGCACCCGTCGTATCATCAGCTCGGCACGCAGCTCCAACGTGGCAACGCTCGGACGAACGCCAGTGGCGGCCTCGCCAGAGGCACCGCGCGAGACCTCACCCCGGCCAGGCATTCAGCATCTGAAGATCACCCCCTCGGTCACGGCCACGATCCACGGAGACCGCACTAAGGTGTGCGGGGGCCTCGGACCGCAAGTGGGCATACGGATTTCGCCGCGTCGCTTACCAAAATCGGACGAGCACCCCGTTGCAACTTGGAAATTGGATCGGCAGCAGTTCACCACCTCGACCATTCACACTTTCGGAGCATCTAGAGCATGGATGATCAAGTATTTTTTGGGGTAATTCAAGTTCTAGCACCATCATTCTTGATCGCATTTGCTGTAATCATTGACGCCCGATTATTCGGACCTTACTTCTCACTAAGTTCCATAATCAGCGGTGGCGATGGGATGGAAGGAGACTGGTGGAGCGAGAATCCACGACTAAAAGGGGCTGTTCTGCGTCGATTTACCTACCCTGTCGTCACCGGATTTGTACTAGGCCTTCTCGGATTCGACCAGTGGGCATCAATGGTGACTGTGGGATTATTGGCCGGAGTCCTGCTGCTTTGGCCTGTCGCATTCTTAGGCCTTCCTAGCTTTTCGAGCCGACGAGACTGGGAGATACCCGCCCTCTATCTCGCGTTTATTTGCGCGTACACCTTGCTAGTCCCTGCCGGTGGTGCAATATCACAGTGGGTCACCGGCTCCTCCGAGGGGGAGCCAATCCCCTGGATAGCAGATCAGATTGTGGGATCGCTCGTCGTGTGCGGTGGGTCACTCCTGACGAGTGCGGCATTCTTTGGAATTCAGAGCAGTCTTGGAAACAAGATTCGATTTCGCGCCAAAGAAGGGGAAGCGGAGTATCTTCAATACCAGCTGCAGAAACGGTCGAGGCAACGAAGATTACCGGTCGCCTGGGAAGACCATAACAGCCTATTCGTGGGTGTTGCAGCAGTTGTTGCACTCACGACAGTTTCAACGCTACTCTTCCAGAATCTACGCCATCGGAAAGATCGACCCAATAATCGCCAAGTGGGCGACCACCCTTGAAGCGATTCTCCTAGTCGAAATGAATGAGCGCCCAGTTTGGATTCGCGCAATCGAGTGGTCTGTGCGCCTTCTGGGCCGGCGCCGAACCACCTGTGGCCCACTCCAACTACGCAACGCACCGTTTCGGTTTGATCATGCGGTGGTCTTGGCGGCGCGAAGAATCGATTCGGCAAACCTACAGCCGAGCAACGTACGTGGATTGGCTCGGACTTGGAATGGGGCTGCCGACCGGCAGCCAGGATCGCTATTGGGGTATGCCGACGGACTAGCAATTGCCATTTACGTGCTTGATCGAAATCACACACAGTCGACCGTAGAAAAGTGATAGCTTACGTCGGCACCGGCCGCATGCCGCCGCGAATTTCTGCTCCGCTCCAAAGCAGACCACGTTCGAACGGAGCATTCCATAAAGTCCAGAACTGGTTCCGTGTCAGCCGCGACTCGCTCCCAAACCAGATGCTGTAGTCCATACCGCATCTGCTTCGCCAAATCGCGATCGTGCGGGCGGCAACCACGCAGCTCCGCCGGGGCCTAACCCTTGTTGAGTTCCGAGACAGACGTGGGCGAGCCAAAATTTCGCAGCGCGCGTGGCGCGGCTGGAGGAAGCCGGGCTCCGGCCGTACGCCGTCAACATCAGTGCTTCACCGCCGCATGTACGTGACGCGTCTCGCTTGTACTGTGGCGGGCGTGATCAGCATCGACGCCGACTCCCCCGTCCCGCCGTTCGAGCAGGTGCGCACCGGCCTGGCGCAGCAGATGGCGGACCGGACCCTGCCCGTCGGCGCCCGGCTACCGACCGTGCGGGCGCTCGCCGCCGACCTGGGCATCGCCGTCAACACCGTGGCGCGCGCGTACCGCGAGCTGGAGGCGGCCGGGCTCGTCGAGACGCGCGGCC
>NZ_KI911608.1:17866-18096 GCF_000515355.1 Promicromonospora kroppenstedtii DSM 19349
CCTGGACCGGCTGCTGCCGGGCTGGCGCGCCCGCTGATGACCTCCCGCTCCCCCGTGCCCGCGCCGGCCGGCCCCGGAACCGTCGGCGAGGTGTTCGTCGCGTTCCTGCGCCTGGGCCTGACGTCGTTCGGCGGGCCGGTGGCCCACCTCGGCTACTTCCGCGACGCGTTCGTCGTGCGCCGCAAGTGGCTCGGCGACCAGGCCTACGCCGACGTCGTGGCGCTGTGCCA
>NZ_KI911609.1:0-1691 GCF_000515355.1 Promicromonospora kroppenstedtii DSM 19349
GCCGCCGCCGCGCGCCCGTGTGCTGCGCGAGCGGATGGACCTGGAGCCGGGCGCGTCGCTCACGTCGACCGCCGACGCGCTGTTCGGCTGGGCCGTGCACCGCGGGGCCGGGCTGACGATCGCCCCGACCGGACCGGTCGACGTCGGGGTGACCGTGGTGCAGGCCGTGCACGTGGGGCCGCTGTGGTTCACCGCCCCGTGCCGGGTGGTCGACGTCGTCCGGGAGCCCGACGAGGCCGGGTTCACCTACGCGACGCTGCCGCACCACCCGGAGACGGGCGTGGAGTCCTTCCGCGTGCGGCGCGCGGGGGAAGGACTCGTCTTCGAGATCCACGCCGTGGCGCGACACGACTTCTGGGGCTCCCGGATCGTCCCGTCGGCCGCTCACCGCGTCCAGGACCGCGTGACCCGCGGCTACCTGGACACGGCCCGCGACCTCAGCCGCGCGGCTCGTCCAGGAACTCGCTGACCAGCTTCGTCACCTCGTCGGGACGCTCCAGGTTCGGCAGGTGACCCGCCCAGCCGAGCTGGGTGTGCCGGGCGCCGGGGATCTGCCCGGCCAGGTGGTTCGCGATGGCGCGGAAGTGGTCGAGGTCCTGACCGCCGGAGACGACCAGCGTGCGGGCCGTGATCGCCGCCAGGTCGATCTGGGGGCCCGGCTCCTGGTTGATGTCGTCGCCCGCCGCGAGCTGTACCTCGAAGGCGTGGCGTTGCATCGTGCGCACCAGCTCGCGGGCGTCGTCGTCCGCGTCGGGGCCGAGCCAGGTCGCCACGTTCAGCTCGGTGGCGCCCTCGACGTCGCCGGCCTCCAGGAGGGCGTCCTCGCGGCGGGCGAACCGCAGCACCGAACGGGTGGGCGGCAGGTCGAAGGCAGAGTTGAGGAGCACGAGGTGCGACACGAGGTCGGGCCACTCGGAGGCCACCTGGAGCGCGACCTCTCCGCCCGCCGACGCCGCGACGATCGCCACGGGGCGCTCGCCGAGCGAGTCGAGCAGCGCCTTGACGTCGCTCGCGTTGTCGAACCGCGCGCTGGTCAGGGGGGTGTCGCCGTAGCCGCGCAGGTCGCAGCGGACGACGCGGCGGTGCTGGCCCAGGGGAGCCCGCTGCGGGTCCCACATGCGGGAGTCGGCGACGCCGGCGTGCAGGAGCAGGACGGCGGGGCCGGAGCCCGTGGAGTCGTGGCTGAGGATCATCCGCCGACCGTAACGGCGGTCCTTCGACCATGGCCAACGCATTCGATGGACTCCGGTCCGGGCGGCGGATATACTCGAACACATGTACGAATCCACGGAAGGTCAGGCGCTCGGCCGGCCCGTCGCGCCGCCGGTGTCCTCGCCGGTCGACGCGGCGTTCGCCGCGCTGCTGGACGAGCTGTTCACCGGCCCCCGGGTCACCTACGCGCCGGTCCTGGAGGAGCCGACGTACTACGGCGGGCACCGGCGCGAGCCTCGGCACCGGCGCTTCGTGCTGCGCGCCGGCACCGACCTCGACGATCCCCGCTAGTTCCTTGCCAGACGCTGGTTCCTGATCAGACCACGAACCCGAGCACCGCGGCCACCACGGCCAGCGCGATGCCGACGAAGGCGAACGTGGTGGCCGTGGCCGCCTTCTTCGTCGCGGCGTCCGCGACCTGCTGGGCCGCCGACGCCGCGGCCGCGGCCTCCTTGGCGGCCGACGTCGCCGAGTCCGCC
>NZ_KI911609.1:1791-3019 GCF_000515355.1 Promicromonospora kroppenstedtii DSM 19349
CTCGCGGCCTGGCGCGCGGCCCGCGAGCGCGACCTGCGGACGCCGCACGGGTGGCTGAGCCTGACGGGTCTCCTGTGGCCGACGTCGGAGCCCCGCCGCCTGCCCGGGCTGCCGGGGGAGTGGTGGGTCGTGGACCGCACGCTCTACACGCGGCCTGCGGCCGGCGATACGTCCGTGCTGACGGGCGAGCGGGTCGCGGAGCACGGCCCGACGCTGGTCGCCGTCGACGAGGGACGCTCGCGAGTCCTGGGCACGTTCCTGCCGGAGGGCAGGGCGGGTGCGGCCGCGGGCAAGGGCTCGGACGGCGCCCCGGGCGCCGACGGCGGGGACCACGACACCGAGGAGGTCGCCGTCGAGGTGGTGCTGCGCACGGGCCGGTACGGCCTCCGGCCGCGGGACCCCCGGGCGGCGACCCGCACCGGGTTCACGGGCGTCCCGGCGTTCGGGTACGACCCCGAGTGGGTGTTGGACGCCCGCGTGTCCTGGTACGACGAGCTGGAGCGGGTGACGGTCGGCGCCGCCCAGCCGCGCCTGGTGCACCACGTCCAGGTGATCGGCGAGGTCGACGTCGTGCACGGCGGCACGGTCACGACGCTCGCGCTGACGGGGACGCTCGACGAGCCGACCCTGCTGTTCAGCGACGAGGCCGACGGCGTCGCGCCGTGGCGGGTCCTGCGGATCACCCCGGGGGCTGGGGAGGGCGAGCGCGGCACGCTGCGCCTGGACCTGAACCGGGCCGTCAACCTGCCGTACGCGTTCACCGCGTTCGGCACGTGCCCGGCCCCGGTGCCTGGCAACCACCTGCCGTTCGCGGTCACCGCGGGCGAGAAGGCCCCGCGATGACCGCTCTCTCGGCGGTAACCCCGACCGCCCCGTCGACGCTCGCCCCCGGGCTGCACATCGACGAGGGCTCTTACCAGCAGGTGCTGGAGCGCTGGGGTCTCGAGGCCGAGGCCGAGGCCGAGGCCGTGGACCGCGCCGAGACCAACCCGCCCGGCCTGCCCAAGACGGAGGAGAGAGCCGCATGACCGAGCCAGCCACCGACCGCAGCACCGACCACGCCCCCGGCACCCGCGTGCCCCTGTCCGTGCTCGACCTCGCCCTCGTCGCCGACGGCTCCACCGGCGCCGCGGCGATCCAGCGGGCCGTGGCGCTCGCGGTCGACCTCGACGCCCTCGGCTACCGGCGCGTCTGGTACGCCGAGCACCATCTCGCGCCCGGCGTCGCC
>NZ_KI911609.1:3119-5639 GCF_000515355.1 Promicromonospora kroppenstedtii DSM 19349
GAGGCGCGCGACGCCGGCGGCCGCCGGGTGCGCGCCCGCGCCGTCGGCGTCGAGGCCGACGAAGAAGGGCGAAGAGGGCTGTGGAGTGGACAAGAGGACCTCCGATGTCGTCGCGGCGCACCCCCGCTGACCTGCCGCGGACGCCGACCGCGCGCAACATAGCCCCGCCCCGGCCGGACGCAATGGCCCCGCCGGATCGTCTCGCCATCCGGTCACGGCCCGACCGGCGTCGTTGACTACAGCAGTTCCTGCCGGGCGGGCGCGCTCCCTGGCAGGAACTGCTGTGCTCAACACCGCCCGTCAGGGGGGCGGCGCAGCCCGGCGTCAGATCTCCGTGTCGTTGCCGATGCGGTGGTAGGCGCGGTTCTTGTAGACCAGTGGGGAGGCGGCGGGATCGTGCTTGCCCTGGGTCAGGTTGGATGTCAGGGCGCGCAGCGAGACGAGGTAGCTGTCGCCGATCGGTGTGCGCTGCACGATCCGCGCGCGGAACCAGGAGACGGCGCCGTCGATGATCGGCTCGCCGGTGGGCAGGGGTGACCATCCGCCGTCGGCGAAGCGGTCGATGCCGCTGGTGGCGAAGCGGGCGGAGATGTGGTCCTGGTGGTCGGCGAGGAAGCTGATCGCGAGGGTGTCGGCCTCGGAGATCGCGGGCCAGGACGAGGATGTGGAGGCCAGGGAGAAGGCGAGCAGCGGGGGTGCTGCCGACACGGAGATCACCGAGGTGGCGGTGAAGCCGACGGGCCGGTCCTCGTGCAGCAGGGTGACGACGGCGACGCCGGCGGGGTGGTGGCGGAAGACGGCCTTGAACTCGTCGGGGCCGAGCTGGGGTTCGTCCTGCTGGGCCAGGAGCTCCTCCAGGGCGGACAGGTCGACGTTCTCGGCGGTCATCGCGCGACCTCCTCGATACCGGCGCCGGCAGCGACACCGACTGGAACACCAGCTGGGTCGACGGTGGAGCCTGTCGCCCTCCGCAGCGGCTCGCCTGCCCGGCTGAGCCAGGCCTCGATCACGCCGTCGAGGTCGACGAGCTGGCTCTCCGTGACGGTCAGGGACCGGGCCGGCACCACGGCGCCCAGCTCGACGAGCACGGGCCGCAGGTGCACCTCGCCGGCCAGGGCGTGCGCGGGGCTGCCCGAGACCACGAGCGGGACGGTGACCACGCCGGTCAGGCCGTCGTCGCCGTACAGGTCGAGGAAGGACTTGAGCAGGCCGGTGTAGGCCGCCTTGTAGACGGGGGTGGCGATCACGGCGACGGTGGCGCCGGCGAGGCGCTCCTTGGCGGCGTCGGCCTCCGGGTGCTCGGCGGCGAGGATCTGGCCGGCGAACGTGGCGAGATCGATCGTCGCGACGTCGTCGATGCACAGGTGCGCGGCGATCCGGTGCGCGGCCGCCTCGGCGGCGCCCAGGGTGCGCGACCCGGGACGGGGGTTCCCGGAGACGACCACGACGGTGCGGGCGGGCGGGGTGGTGATCGGTGCGGTAGATGCAGTCGGTGAGGTCATGGGAGGGCTCCTCGCAACGGGTTGAGCTCGGTGGTCGCGCGGTGGGCGGTTGACCGTGGTGGAGGTATAGGCGGCGGATCGGAAGATGACCAGGAGGAGACCCGGACTTCTCACTATCCGGACCGGGACGCGGGCAACGCGTCAGCCGAAGGTGCGTGCCAGCCGCTCGTCCGGCGGCCAGCGGCCAGCGGCAGAGCGTGGCGATCGCCCTGCTGGTGCTCGACGAGCCGACGTCGGCTCCGGCCCAGCCCTACACCCGCCGCCTCCTCGACGCGGGTCCCGGGATGTGAGATCTGGGCAAGGATCATTGACTTCTATGGGCTCCATTCGTATCTTCTGTGACATCGAGACCAACCGCACTTATCCGATCGGAGTGGTGTAGAAAATCTCGACAGGTCATGAGCTCCGACGCGAAGCCCCGGCTGGTCGGACGGCAACCCCCCGCGCGGGTGGGTGCCCCGGGTGAGGACCAGGTCCACCGCCGCCGGCGGATGACAACACGCGTCGCTCGCCGCTGGGCGAGCAGGTGAGGAGAACGACGATGACCCGGAGCGCTGCCCCCGCCGTCCACGTGTCCCTGCCGACCCGGAACGTCACCGTGCGGGCTGGTGCTGCCCCGCGCGAGGACATGTGTTGTCGCTGACCGCGACAACCCCGACGCGCTGACCGGCCGCCACAGGCGCCACCGGTCCGCCGCCCGGACCCCCTCCCGGCGTCGCACGCCGAGTCCCGGCCGTATCCGGCCCTCACGTCCCTGACCGGACGTCTTACTCCTGCCCTCTGGCCGCCGCGCTCCCGGGTGACCCCTGGACGCCGTCGCACCTCCTGTGCGCCGGCCGGGTCCTCCGGGCGCCGTCGCGCAGCCGCAGCCCGAACGGAGCCCTGCCGTGCCGTACCCGTCGCAGCCCACGTCCCTCGCCCCCACGTCCCTCACCTCCACCTCCGCTCGCCCCGTCGTGCTCGGAGTGGACCTCACCTCCGCCGGCGCCCGTCCGGGCGCCCACCGCGACCGCGGCCC
>NZ_KI911609.1:5739-10603 GCF_000515355.1 Promicromonospora kroppenstedtii DSM 19349
AGCACCAGGAGGCCGGCCCCCGCGCGGGCGAGGCGCCGAGCGTCGTCGGCGAGCACCGGCCCGGGGTCGTCCGCGGAGCGCCCCAGCACGAACGCCGTCCGGTCCGGGACGCTCGCGTGCTGGAGCACCACCATGTCGATGTGGTCCTGGTCCCGTGCGGCCTCCGTCAGTCGCACGACACGGTCCATGAACAGGACCGTGGCGAGCGGCCCGACCCCGCCCAGCACGCCGACCAGCGTCCGGCCGGCCGGTGCCCCGCCGGCCCGGCCCCCGGCGTCAGGCAAGCTTGTGCCCCGCCGACGGGAGATCCGGGCGTGGCTCGGGCAGCCCCGGGGCCCCGCCCACCTCCTGCGCCGGGTGGTGCTGTGCGAACTTGCGCACCTGGTTCAGCTCGGCGAGACGCACCCAGGCGTCGCGGCGCGGCGACCGGTCCCCGCCGTACTTGAGCGGGTGCACGGCGCGGGCCCGGCGTGCGGCTGCCCGTACCGCCGCGTCGTGCACGTACCGGTCCAGGAGGAAGCCGGGGACGATCCGGTACAGCACCTCCAGCGGTTCCGCGGCCTCCGGCCAGCTCCCGGTGAGGTGGTCCGCCGTCCAGAGCTCGGCGGGGTTGAACCCGCTCGCCGTCAGGTAGTAGTTGGACCGCCCGGTGCGCGGGTTCAGCTCGAAGAAGTGGCCCAGCCCGGTGCGCGGGTCGATCTTGACGTCGAAGTTCGCGAAGCCCGTCCAGCCCAGGTGCTCCACGAGCCGGCGGGCGTCCGCCTCCACCTGCGGGAGCCGGCCGGTGAGGATCGCCGCCGGGTTGCCCAGCGTCCCGGGCGTGTGCTCCTCGAGCAGGACCCGGCCGCCCCATGCCATGCGCACCGCACCCGCGCGGTCGGAGTAGGTGGTCATGATCCGCATCTGCGCGTCATCGCCGGGCACGTACTCCTGGAGGATCATCGGCCGCCGGTAGCCTGCCTCCCCGGCCGCCGTCAGCAGGGCGGCCAGCTCCTCGCGGTCCCGTACCAGGTGCACCTTTGCCTTGCCCGCGAACGACACCCGGTGCCACGCAGAGTTGTCGCCCGGCTTGGCGATCACCGGGAACCGCAGGTCCAGCTCGCCCACCGGCGCGCCGCCGTCGCGCACCGCGGTGCGCGGGTGCGGCACCCCGAGCCGCACGCAGAGCTCGGAGAACCGCTGCTTGTCCATCACCTGATCGAGGAGCGTGGCCGACGGGTAGGGGACGACCGCCGCGTCCTCGAGGCGCTCGCGGTGCTCGGCGAGCGCTCGCACGTACCAGTCCACGCAGGTGACGGCGATGACCGGACCCGGCGCCGCCGCAGCGATCCGCCGGATCAGCTCGACCATGACGTCCGGGTCGTCCAGCCGCGGCTCGACGACGTTCCGGATGATGGTCGAGCGCGCGACGTTGGGCGTCGGCCGGATGGACACGACGGTCGAGGTGACGCCGTAACCCTCGTGGAAGGCGCGCGCGAGGCTGTACGCGCCGGCGTCGCCGCCGAGGATGACTGGATGGAACGCTGCGTGATGACCCATGTCACTTCACACGTCCCGGACGCCCGGAACGTTGTGTGGTGTTGGGGGTGAAGTCCCTTTTGTCTTTACCGAGTGTGCCTCAGAGGCGGGCGCCCCGCCGGACGACGACGGGCGAGCCGTCCGCGACGAAGGCCGAGAACGGCTCGGCGCCCAGGCTCTCGGCGAAGGCTCGGCCGTACACCGCCGCGACGTCGCACGCCAGGACGGCGTCGCCCGCCTGGCGGACCTGCCAGCTCGGGTGCTCGACGCGGTACTCGACGGTGCCGCCGCCACGCTGGGCGGCGTAGCCCCAGTAGTGCTCGGTGACGAACTCCTCCTGGGAGCCCGCGACCAGCGGCTCCGCGCCGCCGCGGACCGTGGCGCCGACGCGGTGCCAGGCGCCGGCGTCGCGCCACGCGTACTCGACCAGGCCGCCCGGTGTGACCTCGCCGTCGTGGAGGTCGATCCGGTGCCGCATGGGCCGCGCGACGTAGTTCTCGCCGTAGGCGACCCGGGCCACGGTGGCCAGGGCCCACCGGGGCACGATCTCCTTGACGAACACCACGCCGCGCCGCCAGCCGTCGTCGCCGCGGCGGCGCACGTAGAACCGCAGGTTGATCTCGTCGAAATTGCGGTGGAAGGGGACCGGGACGCCCAGCAGGCGGGTGTCGAGGAACCGGAAGCCCACCATGCTGACGAGGTGCCGGCCGTCCCAGGTGTCGAGCTCGACGCCGCGCGGGACGAGCGGGCGCAGCGCGTCGGGATCGATCTCGTAGCTGAGCATCACCAGGCGGCGCCACTCGGCGGCGAGGAACAGGCCGGTCCCCGGGCGTGCGTTCTCGAAGGTCACACCACGAAACGTAGCAAGCGCCGGGCCACCTCTTCCGGTGGCCGGGGCAACCTTTGGCGGACACTCTCCGTAGTGGAGGGCATGAGGCAGGAGAGCGGGGCGACCATGGACGACTTCGAGGCGGGCGTGTCGTCGGACGGTGGCGCGCCGCTCGACGTACGGGTCGAGGTGTCGCGTTCCCGTGACGCGGAGTTCACGACGTTCGTCCGGGAGTCCAGCGCGTACCTGCACCGCACCGCGTACCTGCTGTGCGGGGACCGGCACCGGGCGGAGGAGCTCGTCCAGTCCACGTTCGAACGGGTCTACCGCACGTGGGTCAAGGTCCGGCCCGGCACGGAGACCGCGTATGCCCGCCGGATCCTGGTCAACCTCCGGATCGACGGCTGGCGGCACACGCGTCGCGAGTCGTTCCCCGGTGACGACATGATCCCTGTCGCTCCCGCGTCGGACCATGCCGGGCAGGTGGTGCTGCGTGACGAGCTGGTCCGGGGGCTGGCGCTGCTGCCGGCGGGCCAGCGGCGGGTGGTGGTGCTGCGGCACCTGCTGGACCTGCCGGAGGCGGAGGTCGCCCGGGAGCTCGGGATCGCCGTCGGGACGGTGAAGGCGGCGAGCTCGCGCGGGCTGGCTCGCCTGCGGGACCTGTTGGCGGCGCAGGCCGAGCAGATCGAGCCGGCGGTCGTCGACGAGCAGGCCGTGCTCGACCGGAGCCGCGCCGCCTTGCGGCGACGCCGGGTCCGCCAGGTGGTTGGGACGGCGTGCGTGGTGCTCCTGGTGGCGCTCGGGGTGCTGACCCGGGGGCCGGTGCCGCTGCCGGGGATCGGGCCGGTGGTGCTGCCGGGCGGGGACCTGATCGCGCCGCTGTTCGACACCGGCCGACCCGACCTGGACCCGGCGGGGAACACGCCGGTCGTCTGCCCGGACGAGCTTCCCGGGCCCACGCCGAACCGTGCTCCGGAGGCCGCCGAGGACGTCGGCCCGCTGACCCGGCCCGTGGTGGTGGACACCGCTGATGCACGCCCCCTGAGCTGCTACGACGTCGACGTGGAACCGGCGACGCCCGGCTATCGCGACCAGTCGGGGGTGCCGGTCTCCGCCAACGGGGAGCCGCTGCCCGAGCCCCGCGGGCTGACGGGCTCGGGCCTGCTCTGGCAGTTCGGCGAGAACCCCAGTTCCGGCAGCCCGAGCATCGTGCACAACTCCTGGGCGCTCGGTACAAGGAGTTCGGCTACCAGCCTGACGTCGTACCAGGGCGCCCCGGTGGCCCCGACCGATCTCACCGTCACCGGGGACCGGGTGGTGTGGAGCGAGTACGCGGCCGAGAACACTTCGCCCCGCGTGAGCTTCGTCCGCACCCTGATCGATTCCCGCGGATCCTTGACCACCGTGGTCGACCCCCTGGCCACCACCGACGAACGTCTCTGGCTGATCGCCACCACCGAAGAGCAGGCCCTGTGGACGGCCGGGCCCACGGCCGACGAGACCCGCCTGTACGCGACGACCCTCGACGGCGACGGGACACCGGTCGAGCTCGCGGCCGGGGTCACCGCGCTCGCCGCGGACGACGACGAGGTGGTCGCCGCCGTCCTGACTCCCGGCGCCGGCGGGTCCGGCACCACGACGATCCAACTGTTCGAAGGCCTGTCGGGCGGGGACCTGACCGGCACCACGCTCCTCGAGATCGAGCACGGCTCGGCGACCGAGGTCGCCGACATCGCTGTATCGGACGACGTCGTCGCGTGGACGGTCCTGGCCACGGCCGCCGACAGCGGCTCCGGCCCGGAATCCGGCGCCGGTGCCCTCTACGTCCTGGACCGGGCCGGCGACGGCGACAGCGTCGTGCGGCTCCCCGGCGGCGTCGTCGACGACCTCCGCGCCTCGGACGGCCTCCTGTCGTGGACCAGCAGGGACCCCGTGTCGGAGAATCCTGCCGACACCTCCTACCTGTACCGCGCGACGGCGTCGACCTCCGGGTACGACGGCCCGGACCTGGCCCGCTTCCCGGGCGGATCCGTGACGGCGAGCCTGGCGGGTGACCGCATCGCCTGGCTCGAGGACGCGGTCACACGTCAGTGGCTCGTCGAGGGTGCGGTGGTACCGGTTCTGGAGCGAGAGTGACCGCACGGAACGCGCCCTGAGCTGCGCCGAGCCTGGGCGGGCACGGGAACCACCCGGCGGGCCGGGGCGTTCGGTCAGCACAAGACCCCGACAGAGAGCGTGCGGATGACGAACCTGTCCGACTTCAGCGCCGACGAGCTCGACCAGATCCTTCATGCCCCGGGCGCGGTGCTCAAGGGTGCGGCCGTCGTCGACGGCGAGCACGGCGGGATCAGGTTCCTGCGGGAGGCCACGGCCGGCAGCCTGGCGATCCGCAAGGCGCGGGAGCACGAGAACGACTTCGTTCGCTCCGTGGCGCTCGCGCTGCGCGACAAGGGCGAGGCGGACGCCGCGGCCGAGGCCGAGGCGGCAGCGAACCCCGCCGCGCGCGTCGGCGTCGCG
>NZ_KI911609.1:10703-14490 GCF_000515355.1 Promicromonospora kroppenstedtii DSM 19349
CGCGGCCGGCGCCGCGGGTGGCGCCGGCGACGAGGGCGACCTTGCCGGCCAGGGGGAGGGGGTTGGTGGTCATGCGTCGACCATAAGTGAACAGTCGTTTATAAACAAGCCGAGTCCGTGCCGAGGGTGCGGGAAGCGGGAGAGTGACCCGCGCCACGTTTCCGGTGTGTCCCATGGCTTGACGCGGTTCGCCCAAGGATTAAGTTAGGTCAGGCAAACCTAAGTTGCTCTACGCCGTCCGGTCCGGGCGGCGTTCCTTTCGCCTTCACGAGGAGCCTTCCGCATGCCCTCACGCCTGCCCGCAGTGACGCAGCCAGTGCCCGCCGCACCCTCGCCGGGTACGAGACACGACACGACCGCGCTCCTGCGCGGGGCCACCGCGAGCACCTATGCGGACACGGTCCACGCGGTCGCCGACGACATCGCCGCCCGCCTGATGTCCGTCACCCAGCCGTTCTCGGGCGCCAGCCGCCCCGAGCTGCAGGGCCTGGTGGACGCCGTGGACCTGGACGGCCCGCCGTCGGGCACGGCCGAGGCGCTGCGCGAGGCTGCCGAGCTGTACGCGAGGCACGCGATCTGGTTCCACGAGCCCACCTACGCCGCGCACCTGAACTGCCCGGTCGCGCTGCCCGCGGTCGGCGCCGAGACGATGCTGGCCGCGATCAACACCTCGGTCGACACCTACGACCAGTCCACCGTGGCCACCCTCATGGAGCGGCGCCTGGTCGACTGGACGGCGGGCCGCATCGGCTTCGCGGTGGACGGCGGGGCCGACGGCATCTTCACCTCCGGCGGCACCCAGTCCAACTTCCAGGCCCTGTTCCTGGCCCGCGAGCGGGCGCGCCGCACCGGCACCCGCCTGGAGTCGATGCGCATCCTCGCCACCACGGCCAGCCACTTCAGCGTCGCCAAGTCCGCCTTGCTGCTCGGCCTGCCCGACGACGCCGTGGTCGCCGTCGGCACCGACACCGAGGGCCGGATGAGCGCCGACGCCCTCGGCCAGACCCTCGTCGACATCGAGCGCACCGGCGACACCGTGATCGCCGTCGTCGCCACGGCCGGTACCACCGACCGTGGCTGCATCGACCCCCTCGGCCCGATCGCCGACCTGTGCGACGCGGTCGGCACCTGGCTGCACGTCGACGCCGCCTACGGCTGCGGCCTGCTGGTCAGCCCCACGCGCCGGCACCTGCTGGACGGTATCGAGCGGGCCCGCAGCGTCACCGTGGACTTCCACAAGTCGTTCTTCCAGCCCGTCTCGTCCAGCGCGCTGATCGTGCGCGAGCGGGCGGACCTGGGGCCCGTCGCCTGGCATGCCGACTACCTCAATCCGGCGGAGGAATCCGGCGAGCCCACCCCTGACATCAATCAGGTCGACAAGTCGCTGCAGACCACGCGCCGCTTCGACGCCCTCAAGCTCTGGGTCACCCTCCGCGCGCTCGGCGCGGACGGCATCGGCGCCATGGTGGACGCCGTCTGCGACCTGACCGCCGCCGTGCGCCAGGATCTCGCCGGCGACCGCGACTTCCGGCTGGTCGGCACCACCGACCTGTCCACCGTCCTGTTCCGCTACGAGCCCGAGGGGCTGGACCCGGCGCACGCCGACGCCCTCGTGCCGCAGGTGCGGCGCGTGCTGTTCGACTCGGGCCGCGCCCTCGTGGCCAAGACCGTCGTCGACGGCCGCCCCTGCCTCAAGCTCACCCTGCTCAACCCCGACGCCACGCTCGCCGACATCCGCGGCGTGCTGGAGCTCGTCCGCTCCGCCGCCCACGGGCTGCTCGCGGGGGAGGCGCTCGCGGACACCGACGAGCCGCCGTGCCGGGACGTGCACCCGCGGCTCGCGCGGGCGGAAGAGGGCGGCGCGGCGGAGAGCGCGGCGGGGGATCCTCGTCGTGAGGATGCCGGCGCCGGAGAGGGTGCCCCGACCGCGGAGGAGGGCCGATGACCCGCACCTACGACCTGCTCGGCATCGGCATCGGTCCGTTCGACCTGGGCCTGGCGGCCCTCGCCGAGCCACTGGACGACGTCGACGCCGTGTTCCTGGACCAGCGCGACGGCTTCTCCTGGCACGCGGGGATGCTCATCGAGGGCACCACGCTGCAGGTGCCGTTCCTGGCCGACCTGGTGACGATGGCCGACCCGACGTCGGCGTACTCGTTCCTCGCGTGGCTCAAGGAGACGGGGCGGCTGTACCAGTTCTACATCCGCGAGTCGTTCTACCCGCTGCGCGCCGAGTACGACCAGTACTGCCGCTGGGTCGCGGCGCAGCTCCCGACGCTGCGCTGGGGGCGTGAGGTGACGAGCGTGGTCCGGGTGCCGGACCCGGCGGCGGAGGCGGGCGATCCCGGGGAGAGCGGCTACGTGTTCGAGGTGACGGCGCAGACGGCCGACGGCTTCGAGAAATACTGTGCCAAGCACCTCGTGCTCGGCACCGGCACCCGGCCGCGGCTCCCCGCCGCCCTGATCGGCGTGGCCGGTCGGTCGAGCGGGGAGGACGGCGGCCCCGTCGTGCACACCAGCGACTACCTGCCGAACCGCGACGCGCTGCGGGCGGCGGGTTCGGTGACGGTGGTGGGCAGCGGGCAGTCCGCGGCCGAGGTGTACCGCGACCTGCTGGAGGACTGCGGCACCGGGCCGGGGGAGCACCGCGTCGACTGGGTGACCCGCTCGCCACGGTTCTTCCCCATGGAGTACACGAAGCTGACGCTGGAGATGACGTCGCCCGAGTACACCGACCACTACGTCGCGCTGCCGATCGAGCAGCGCGACGTGCTGGGGCGCGAGCAGCGCAACCTGTACAAGGGCATCAGCGGCGACCTGATCGACGACATCTACGACACGCTGTACCGCAGGTCCGCGCTGGGGGCCGAGGTGCCGACCACGCTGCTGTCGGACACGGAGGTGGTGGCCGCCCGGTTCGAACCTGCCGGCCCGGACGCGGCTGGTGCGGGCGAGTACGTGCTGACCCTGCGCCACGCCCAGCTCGGCACGACGGTGGAGCACCGCACCGGCGCGATCGTCGCCGCCACGGGCTACGCCGCCACGGTGCCCGCGTTCCTGGCCCCCGGCCTGGTCAACCTCGACGCGCGCGGCCGCTACGCCGTGGCCCGCGACTACACCGTCGACGACGACCGGCGGATCCACGTGGTGGGCGGCGAGGAGCACACCCACGGCGTCACGGCGCCCGACCTCGGGTTCGGGCCCTGGCGCAACTCGGTGATCCTTGCGAACGTCACGGGCCGCGAGCCGTACCCGGTCGAGCGCCGGATCGCCTTCCAGCAGTTCGGCCTGCCCGGCGGGACCGTGCCGGACGAGCAGCCCGACCACCAGACCCGCGACGAGATGGAGGCCGCCCGGTGAGCGCTCCGACGACCACGCACGTCTACGCGACCTCGACCCGCCTCGGCGAGATCACGATCGAACCCGTCGACCCCGACCGCGACGCCGGCCTCGTGCAGGGCTGGCTCGCGCACCCGGCGTCGTCTTACTGGCAGATGGGCGACCTGCACGTCGACGACGTACGCGAGTACCTGGCCGGCCTCGCCGCACGCCCGGCCGAGAACGCCTGGCTCGGGCGGCTGGACGGCGAGGCCGTGTTCCTCACCGAGACCTACGACCCCCGGGTGCTGCTCGACGGCGTGCACGACACGCTGCCCGGCGACCTCGGCATGCACCTGCTCGTCGCCCCACCCGCTACACCCCGGCACGGCCTGACGGACGCCGTGATGACCGCCGTCATGCGGTTCTGCCTGTCCGACGGCGGCGTACCGGCAGGTGTCCCGTCGGG
>NZ_KI911609.1:14590-15547 GCF_000515355.1 Promicromonospora kroppenstedtii DSM 19349
CGGCGAAGGTCAGGCGCGCCGGGCCGATCCGGAGCGCGAGGTCGTGCGTCGCGTCGAGGATCGCCTCGTCGCTGACGGTGCGCGGGCGAGGCATCAGGCCGGCCCGGGCATGCCGTCGACGAGGGTCAGGTCGCGCGCCGCGCGGTCGACGGCGCCCCAGTCGGGCCGGGTTCCGTCGAGGTCGTGCAGGTCGTACTCGCGCATCAGGTCCCAGGAGCCCAGGCACTGGCCGGCGAACCTGGCGCGGCCGGCGTCGGCGGCCAGCGCGGCGATCCCGCGGGCGAGCAGGTGGGGCGTCTCGGAGTGCTCGAAGTACGGCACGTTCCGGGTGTTCTCGCGCCAGTTCTCCGTGGTGACGCCGAAGTGGTCGAGCATCGACTCGGAGCGCAGGTACCCGGGCGTGACGGTCAGCGCCGTCACGCCGCGGGGCGTGAGCTCGTGGGCCAGGCCGGCGCCCATCCGCACGACCGCCGTCTTGACCAGGTCGTAGGCCATGTTCCCGCGGTAGGGGACCGCCTCCTTGCCGTCGCCCACCTCGACGACCAGACCGTCCGTGCCCTCCAGCAGGAGCGGGAGCGCGTGGTGGCTGGTGATCAGGTGCGTCTCGATGCCGTTGCGCAGCACGCCGAGCGTCGCGTCCAGCGGGTGCTCCCAGACGGGCTGGTCCCAGCTCAGGAACGGGTCACCGCCCCAGATGTCGTTGACCAGGACGTCGAGCCGACCGTGGTCCGTGCGGATGCGCCCCACGAGCCGGGCGACGTCGTCGGCGTCGGTGTGGTCGCAGCGGACGGCGACGCCCTCGCCACCCGCGGCCGTCACGAGCTCGGCGGTGTCCTCGATGGTCTCGGGCCGGTCCATGGGGGAGCGCCCCGAGCGGGTGGACCGCCCCGTCCCGTAGACGGTGGCGCCGAGCGCGCCCAGCTCGATCGCGGTGGCGCGGCCGGCGCCGCGGGTGGC
>NZ_KI911609.1:15647-19702 GCF_000515355.1 Promicromonospora kroppenstedtii DSM 19349
GGGCCGGACGGGCGGCGGCTGCGGATCGACGTGGCGGCCGAGGCGAGCTCGGCGCTCGCCGAGGTGGCCGCCGCGCCGCCCGGATCTGCGTCGTCCGACGGATCTGCGTCGTCCGAACCGACCTGGGGCGACCTGCACGTCCCGGCTCCGCTCCTGCCGGTGCCCGACCTGGTGGCGCCCGCCGTACCCGGACGTCCGCTCGGTGTGCGGCCCGCTCCTGTCTCGGGGAACAACGAGTCGGTGCGCTGCACGGGCGGCTCGCCGGGAGTGGCGCTCACGGCCTATCGCGCCTCGGTGGCCCGGTACGTCTGGGACCTGTCGGACCGCACGAAGAGCCGGTGGGGCGTGCCGTTCGGTGCCGACGGCCGGCCGGGCCGAGTGCACTTCGACGACCAGCACGCCACGTGGGCCGACGCCCGGACCACCGCCGTCGTCACGGACTGGGAGCGCCTGCGCCCGGCCGACACCAGCCTGCGCCTGCTGAACGGCGCCCGCGGCGCCGAGGTGTGGCGCCGCGACTTCGGGGACCACGGCGTCGTCACGGCCCACGTGCTGGACCCGGACGCCGACGCCGACCTGCTGCACGGCTGGTTCACGCGGCCACGCGCCGCGTTCTGGGGGATGGGGGAGCACACCCGCGACGAGGTGCGCGACACCTACGCCTTCGTGGACTCCCTGGAGACCCACCACGCCTACCTCGTGCGCTGGGACGACGAGCCCGTGGTGCTCGTGCAGGCCTACCACCCGGAGCACGACCCGATCGGCACCGCCTACGACGTGCGCCCGGGCGACCTCGGGCTGCACTTCTTCCTCGGCAGCCGCGGCCCGGTCGCACGGCATGGCGCGCCAGAGGACCCGTGGACCGTGCTCGGGCCGGCCATGCGCGAGTTCCTCTTCGCGGGGCCGGGCACCCGCCGCCTGGTGGGGGAGCCGGACGCGCACAACGAGAAGGCGCTGCGCCGCATGCAGGTCATGGGCTTCACCGCGGGCGAGGTGGTCTCGTTCGAGTCGCCGCAGGGGCCCAAGGTCGCGCGGATGGCGTACCTGGAGCGATAGCGTCGCGGGATGATCACCACAGAGCCCGCGCACCGCACCCTGCTCGTCCGCCCGCCGTCGCCCGCACTGGCCGACGGCGAGCTGACGCACCTCGAGCGCGTCCCCGTCGACGCGGCCCTTGCCGCGGCGCAGTGGGCGCGGTACGTGGACGTGTTCCGCGACCTGGGCTGGGCGGTGCGCGAGCTTCCCGCCGCCGACCAGCACCCCGACGGGGTGTTCGTGGAGGACACCGTGGTGGTCTTCGACGACCTGGCGGTCCTGACCCGGCCCGGGGCGCTGTCCCGGCGCGGCGAGATCGAGTCCATGCGGCCCGTGGCCGCGGCGACCGGCCGCGAGGTCGCCGAGATCACCGAGCCGGGCACCCTGGAGGGCGGTGACATCCTCAAGGTCGGCCGCACGGTCTACGTGGGCCGGACGCTGCGCACCGACGCCGACGGCGCGGCCCAGCTGCGGGCGCTGCTCGAGCCGCGCGGCTGGACCGTGGTCGAGGTGCCGGTCACGAAGGCGCTGCACCTGAAGACGGCCGTCACCGCGCTGCCGGACGGCACCGTGATCGGGTATCCACCGCTGGTCGACGACCCGTCGGTGTTCGAGACCTTCCTGGCGGTGCCCGAGGCCGAGGGCACCGCCGTCGTCGTGCTGGACCGGGACACCGTCCTGCTGTCCGAGGGGGCGCCCGGGACCGCCGCGCTGCTGCGCGAGCGGGGGCTCACCGTGCGCACCACGCCCGTGAGCGAGTTCGAGAAGCTCGAGGGCTGCGTGACCTGCCTGTCCGTGCGCGTGCGCTGAATCCGGGCCCGAGGCGCGCCCTGCCATCGGCGCGGGGTGTTGTGGCGCAGGTCACAAGACGAAAGGTGCTTACCGAAACTAACAACTTGCGCCCGGCGGGATAATGGTCGCGATGCCTCCCACAGACGAACGCTCGAATCGATCCGATCCTTCTTCTGACCCCAGTAGCCCGCCCGGCGCGGAGCGCAGCACCTTCGCGTCGATCCGCCGCCTCCACCCCTACGTCCGGCCCGCACTGCCGCGCCTGGTCGGGGGACTGGCGGCCTCCCTCGGCGCCAGCCTCATGGCGCTCGCCATCCCGCGCGTGCTGCAGTGGGTCACCGACGGTCCGCTGACCGCCGGTGCCCGCGAGCACGACTGGTCGGGGCTGATCTGGTCCGTCGTCCTCGTCGCCGCGCTCGGCGTGGGCGAGGCCGGGCTGATCCTCCTGCGCCGCACGCTCGTCATGTTCCCCGGCACCCGCGTCGAGGCCGTGATGCGCATGGCGCTGTTCAAGCACCTGCAGGACCTCCCGGTCGCGTTCCACGACCGCTGGCCCGGCGGGCAGCTGCTCAGCCGCATCATGGGTGACCTCGGCCTGCTGCGCCGCTGGCTCGTGTTCGGCATCCTGCAGCTCGTGGTCAGCTTCGTGACCATCGTCGTGGGTGTCGGCCTGCTGGTGGCCACCGGCGGCTGGCTCGGGATCATCTTCCTGTGCGGCGCGATCCCGGTGACCATCCTGGCGTTCCGGTTCTCCCGCAAGTACCGCAAGATCTCGCGGCTCTCCCAGGACCAGTCGGGCGACCTGGCCACCACCGTCGAGGAGTCCGTGCACGGCATCCGCGTGCTCAAGGCCTTCGGCCGCGGCCCCGACGCCCTGGACTCGTTCACCGACCAGGCCTCCGAGCTGCGCGAGACCGAGATCCGCAAGGCCACCACCGACGCCGGCCTGACCACCGCCCTGCGCGTGATCCCCGAGGTCACGCAGGGCGTCGCGCTCGTGGTCGGCGTCTACCTGGTGGCGCAGGGCGACATGACGCTCGGTGCGCTGGTCGCGTTCTTCACCACCACCGCGGTGATCAACGGCCCGGTCGTCGACCTCGGCATGACCCTGTCGATGACGCTCAACGCGCGCACCGCCGTCGACCGGTTCTTCGAGGTGATCGAGACGGTCAACCCCCTGACCGACCCGGCGCGTCCCGCGGACCTGCCGCCCGCCACGGGCGATACCGGCGGGCACGTCGCCTTCCGCAACGTCACCTTCCGCTACGACGACGCGGCCCGCCCCGTGCTCGACCAGGTCGACCTGGAGCTGCCGCCCGGCACCACCACCGCCCTGGTCGGCCTGACGGGTTCCGGCAAGTCGACCCTCGCGATGCTCGCTCCCCGGCTCTTCGACGTCACGGCGGGCGTCGTCGAGGTCGACGGCGTCGACGTGCGCGACATGACGCGCGCCCAGGTGCGCGAACGCGTCGCCGTCGCCTTCGAGGACCCGACGCTGTTCTCCGCCTCCGTGCGGGACAACGTGCTGCTCGGCGTGCGCGACGACCTGCCCGAGGCCGAGCGCGAGGCGCTCATGACCCAGGCGCTGGAGGTCGCCCAGGCCCAGTTCGTGCTGGACCTGCCCGACGGCGTCGGCACGCGGATCGGCGAGGAGGGAATGTCGCTGTCCGGCGGCCAGCGACAGCGGCTCGCGCTGGCCCGCGCCATCGCCGCCCGGCCGCGGGTGCTCGTGCTCGACGACCCGCTGTCCGCCCTCGACGTCACCACCGAGGAGGCCGTCACCGCCCGCCTGCGGGACGTGCTCCAGGCCACCACCAGCCTGATCATCGCGCACCGGCCCTCCACGGTGGCCCTGGCCGACCGGGTGGCCGTGCTGCAGGGCGGGCGCATCACCGCCGTCGGCACGCACCACGACCTGCTCGCCACGGACCCGCACTACCGGTACATCATCTCCAGCCTCGAACAGGACTACGAGGCGCACGAGGGCGAGAGCCCGTCGCCGGACCCCTCCGATCCCAGGAGTGCCGGGCCCCGGCACGCCGAGCCCACGAGCCAGGAGGCGCTGTCATGACCGCGACCACGGATCACACCACCGCGGCGTCCGGCCGCCGCCGGCCCACCGACGCCGCCACGGACGACGAGACGCGCCTCGGCAAGGAGGCGTCGCGCGCCGTCCGCTCCCGGTCCATGCGCCTGCTGGGCGACCTGCTGCGCCCGCACAAGCGGGC
>NZ_KI911609.1:19802-24465 GCF_000515355.1 Promicromonospora kroppenstedtii DSM 19349
CGGCCCGGGCCGCCGCCAGGAGGGCGAGCCGGTCCGCGGCGGGCATGACCCGGCCGAGGGGGTGCTGGTGCGCCGGCGTGACGTACGCGGCCGCGCACCCGGTCAGGTCCGTCACGGGGGCCAGGGCCGGATGGTCGACGACGACGCGGCCCGACATGCGGATCGACTCGACGGCGGCGCGGTAGCCGGGGTCCTCGACCAGGACGTTTCCGGGGCCGAGCGCACCCAGGAGCTGGCGCAGGGCGTCGGTGGAGCCGGCGGTCAGCAGGATCTCGTCCGGGGCGACGGTCAGGCCGCGGGTGCGGGCGAGCCGCTCCGCCAGGGCCTCGCGCAGCTCGGGCAGACCGCTCGGGTCGGGATAGCCGCGGGGTGGCCTGGCCATGGAGACCTCCCGCCACGCGCGGCGCCAGCCCGCGAGGTGCCGCGGGTCGATCCAGGGCGTGCCCGCGTCCAGGTGGGTGTACTGCGGCTCCCGGGAGGCAGGCCGGTGAGTGCTGGGCTGCGTCGGAAGGGTCTCCCCGGAGGTGACGAAGGTGCCGGCACCGCGCCGGGTCGAGACCCAGGCCTCGGCCAAAAGCTGGTCGTACGCCTGCTCGACCACGGCGCGGGACACCCCGAGGTCGGTTGCCAGGGCGCGGCTGGAGGGCAGGCGGTCGCCGGTGCCGAGGGTTCCGTCGGTGACCAGCGCGCGGACCGCGGCCGCGAGCTGGGCGGGGAGGGGTTCGGCGCGGGCGCGGTCGAGCCGGACGGGGAGCATGGGCTGGCTTTCGGCGTGGGCGGTTCGGGAGCGGTGCGATGTCAGCGGCCTGCTGAGGCAGTGGTCCCTGGGTAGTGGCCTGTTCAAGTCGCGACGAACTGGCCCGTGTGCGTGGGCCACTTCGGGCCCAGGCTAACGGCATGACGACGCCCCAGCCTTCCTCCGTCTCCGCACCGCCTGCCCCCGGCGCTGTCCCTCCTGCCCCACCTGCTCCCGACACGCTCTCGCCGACGGCCCGGACGACGCCGACGCGCGGCCGGAACCGGCAGGTCGACGACCGGCGTCGGCTCATGGCGTTGCTCGACGACGCGCTCATCGCGCACCTGGGCGTCGTGGCGGGCGCGCACCTCGTGGTCCTGCCCACGGCCTTCGGCGTCGACCCCGCCGGGCCCGACGACGGCGGCACCCTGTACCTGCACGGATCGGTCGCGGCGGGCTGGCTTGCGCCGGCGCTAGAGCACGACGTGTGCGTCACGGTCACGGAGCTGGAGGGTCTGGTCCTGGCGCGGACCGGCTTCCACCACTCGATGAACTACCGGTCGGCCGTCGTGATCGGCCGGCCGCGACGGGTGACCGACCAGGGGGAGCGGCGTCGGGCGCTCGACCTGATCGTGGACCACATGGTCCCCGGCCGGTCCGCCACCCTCCGGCCGCCGACCCGCAGGGAGCTCGCCGCGACCGTCGTGATCGCGCTGCCGCTGGCCGAGGCGTCCATGAAGCAGCGCGAGGGCGGCGCCACCCTCGAGCCGGGTGACCTGGAGCTCGACGGGTGGGCCGGGCTGGTGCCGGTGCGCCGGGTCGCCTCCGCGCCGGTCACCGAGGACTACGTCACCGACGAGGTGCCGGAGCTGGTGCTGCGCCGAGCCGCGGAGCTCGGGCGGGTCTAGTGCCGGTAGGCCGACGCTGCGTCGCGTGCACGTCCGGCCGGGTACGTGCTGGGAGCGAGGTTCCAGGTCGCCAGGTCGCCGGTGTTTCCGAGGGGCTCCCGTGCCGCGCGGGTCTGACCTTGGAGACTCGCTCAGAACGGTGGCTCGCTCGGCTCGCTCCGTGGACAGGGAGTTGCGGGGTCGTGGCTTCGCGAGGAGGTGCAGCCTCGGGGCGGGTGGTCCTGGGTCCCGAGCAGGTGCCGGATGTCATCGGCAAGGCTGGTGATGTCCGGCCCGGGGTGTGTCGTGTTCGGTCACGCGGCGCCCGGTCGTGGCGGGTGGTCGGTTGTAGGTGTGACCGGTTGGTGCGGTCCAGGTCGTGACCCCGGTGTCGGGGTCGCGGGTGACGTCCCAGCCGCCGTGGGTCTTGGCCAGGTGGTGTGCGCGGCACAGTGGTTGCAGATTGCTCGCGCGGGTCTGCCCGGGTGAGTCGGCCGGCTGGGTGGTCGGGTCGAGGTGGTGATCGTAGGGGTGGATGTGGTCGAGGTCGGCCCGTTGGGCGGGGCGCTCGCATTGCGGGAAGCAGCAGGTCTGGTCCCGTGTGGTGACGGCTTGGCGCAGGATCTTGCCGGGTTGGTAGGTGGTGGTGGAGTAGTCGGTGAGGATCCCGGTGACCGGGTCGGTCAGGAGGCGTTGCCAGGTCGCGTCGGTCGCGATGCGGGCAGCGGTCTGTGCGGGGATGGGTCCGTACCCGTCGAGTTGCCCGGGGGAGTCGTCGAGGCCGAGGAGCATGGTGGCCGGGACGGTGACCCGGATCTGGGGCTTGACGGTGATGACGCGGATGGTGGTGCCGTCGCAGGTGCAGCCCCCGCAGGAGCAGCCGGTGGCGGGCACGGTGGTGCGCGGCAGGCCCGGGTCCGGCGCCGAGTCCGACGCCGAGTCGGTGTCGTTCTGCCCGGTCGGGCTTGCGCTCTGGTCGCGCATGGCGGTGGCGGCGGTGGTGTGCGTCTCGTTGCTAGCTGGTTCGAGCGAACCTGCGGGCCGTGGGGGCACGATGATGCGCCCGGTCGTGATCGCGACGAACGCGTCGGCGCGGGCTTGGGCGAGGGTGCGAGTGGCCCCCGGCGTCCTGCGGATGGTGTGGGCGACGGTATCGATGGCGTCCCAGACCGTGGTGGCGTCGGTGGCGGGCAGGTTGGCACTGATCCAGGCCATGGAGTTGTCGGCGGGGTCGATGAACACGGCGCGGCGGGTCATCGCCTGCTTGGTCACCTCTGTCGCGCCGTGCAGGCGAGTGGCGTGATGGTTCATCTTGTCGCGCAGCCAGCGGCGGGTGTGGTCGGGGGCTTGGGGCAGGTAGGTGGTGATCGCCCGGTCGCGTTCCTCGGTGGTCAGGGGGTTGCCGGAGCGCAGCAGGATGTCTGCTTTGGCGGTGTCGATGAGGCCGTCGTGGAGGGCCTTCATGACCTGGGGGTGTTCGGACAAGCCGGTGCCGCGGGCCATGAGCTTGTTCGCGTCGGTCTGCGGGATGCGTAGGCGGGCGCTGATCTCGGCGGCCGCGGTGGTGTGTTCGGCGGTCCAGCCGCGGCGTCGGGCGATCTCACCGGTGGCACGCGACTGCATCGCGGTGGCCCAGGAGACGACGTCCTGCCAGCGGGCCGCGACATCGACGAGCTCGGCGTCATCGGTGTCGGCCAACTCGACAGCGGCCAGCACACCGACCAGCTCGGCACCCACCGGCAGCGCGGGAAGAACTGGCTCGGCTGCCGGAGCGACGGACGGCGCGTGGCTCGAGCCGGTGTCGACAGCACCCCCGGGCGCGGACCCAGTCCTCAGGCCGTGGCCTGCCCAGGTCACGCTGGCTGGGGAAAGGGGGCCCTCGCCCGTCGTCGAGAGCACACCCCAGTTGAGGCCGCGGGGCAGCGAGGTCATCTGCTCACCGCCACCAGTTCCAGGGTGGTCGATAGCAGCGAGGGCAAGCCGCAAGGAACGTTCCACGATGCTGACCGCACCACGGTCGGCTGCGCTGCCTTGCTCGGCCAGATTCTGCTCCATGCGCACCCCTTGTTCAGTAAAGCCGCCAATTAGATATCCATCCATCGAATATATGTTCGATCCGAACTGACCGCATCTCCAGTTCCAAGGTTGTGGACAACCGATCGCGCTTCCAAGTCCTGGGTCGGGCCGGCCGGCTACCGGGGCCCCGGACCCGACCCAGACCCTACGCGCGCTCACCGACACAACTGGCTCGACCCGACCGGCCCGACCACGCCGGTCCGACGACGCCCGGCCGACCACGCCAGACCCATCCGTAGCGAGCCACCCGTGAGTGCCCGGCTGCCGTGCCCGGTCACCCGCCTTCGGATCACCCGAGACGCCCGTTCCGGCGCCCGAACCCCGCTGCTAGCATCCCGTCCGTGGCTCCGAACTTCTCCGTCCTCCCGCCCCCGGTCGCCTGACCGGAGCGGCACCGCGACCGGCCCGCACGGGCCGGCGCCGAGGCGTGCTCCGTGACGATCCCCGTCCTCGGAAGTCCCTCGGAACGGGCCGGTGCCAGGCGCGACCGGCCAGGAGCACACATGTCATCAACTCGAATCGGGCTGCTGCTCGTCTGCCTCGCCGGAGTCCTGTGGGGCACTGGCGGCCTCGCCCTCGAGATCCTCCGCGACCACTCGTCGATGACCGTCCTGACGGTCAGCGCGTATCGCATGCTGATCGCGGCCGTCGCACTGGTCGCCGCCTCGTCCGTCCTGCGGCGGGGGCCGCAGCTCGTGGCGCTGGCGCGGGCCCATCCGGTGCGCGCCGTTGTCGTCGGGGTGGGGACGGGCGCCTACCAGGCGCTCTACTTCGGCTCCGTGGCCACCGCGGGCGTCACGGTCGCGACGGTCGTCAGCCTGGGTCTCGCCCCGGTCCTTCTCGCCGGGGCGGACCTCGTCCGGGCCCGACGCCGGACCGCCCCGCCGCGCAGCACCCTGCGCCTCGGGCTGGTCGTCTCCGCGGCGCTGTCGGGGCTGGTGCTGGTCAGCGCCGCCTCGGGGGC
>NZ_KI911609.1:24565-24897 GCF_000515355.1 Promicromonospora kroppenstedtii DSM 19349
ACGGCGCGACGGTCGGCGCGGACGGGTTCTGACTCAAGCTGGCGCGTGCGGTCGGTAGAAGGTCAGATGGTCGGTAGAAGGTCAGGTGGTCGGTACTTCGAGCTGCCGACCACCTGACCTTCTACCGACCATCCTGTTCGGCGGGTTCCGCTCCGGTCAGCGGGTGTCCGGCCGACGTGGCGGAGCGCCAGGTCTCCTCGATCGCGACGACGCGCTCGTGCAGCGCCGTGGGGTCGGCGATCCGGGGGCACCGGCCCCGACGTGGCGGCGTCGGTCAGCCAGTCGGCCCAGGCCTGCCACCGCGGCAGGTAGAGCCCGCGCACCAGGCCGTG
>NZ_KI911609.1:24997-28389 GCF_000515355.1 Promicromonospora kroppenstedtii DSM 19349
CGCAGGCCGGCCAGAGCGTCGAGCTCGCGGCGCGCACCCTCGACGCGGCCGAGGATCTCCTCGGCGCGGTTGGCGAGCAGGCGCCCGGCCTCGGTGAGACGGACGCCGCGGCCGTGCCGCTGCAGCAGCGGGATGCCGGCGTCGGCCTCCAGGCGGGACAGGTGGTGGCTCACCGAGGGCTGCGCGTAGTGCAGCTCCTTGGCCGCGGCCGTGACGGAGCCCGTACGGGCGACCGCCGCGAGGACGCGCAGCCGGGTGAGGTCGAGCTCTGCGGTCATGCCCCCAGGTTAGCGCAGAAAGATAGGCTCCATCGATCGAAAGTCGAAGTAACAGGTATTGGACCTATGGGTCATGGGCGGGTCACGCTGGGTCCATGAAGCTCGTCGAGACCCGTCCTGACGTCACGATCGCCGACGTGCTCGCCGCGCAGTCGCGTCTGGACGGCACGGTGGTGCGCACCCCTGTGGGGGAGTACCCGGACCTGACCCGGGCCGCCGGCGCCGAGGTGGTCGTCAAGCACGAGAACCAGCAGCGCACGGGCGCCTTCAAGGCTCGCGGCGCCAGCAACCTCCTGCTCGGGATGACGGCGGCCGAGCGCGCCCGCGGCGTCGTCGCCTACTCCACGGGCAACCACGCGCAGGGCGTCGCCTACGCCGCCCGGCTGACCGGCACGGCGTGCACCATCGTCATGCCCGACGACCCGAACCCCGTCAAGCTGCGCGCCGTCCTCGACCAGGGCGCCGACGTCCTGCTGCAGGGCGCCACGTTCGACGAGGCCCGCGAGCGGGCCACCGCGCTCGCCGAGGCCTCCGGGGCGCGGCTCGTCGGCGCCGCGAACGAGCCCGCCATCATCGCCGGCGTCGGCACGCTGTACCTCGAGATGTTCCAGCAGGCACCGGGTCTCGACATGCTCGTGGTCCCGGTCGGCGGCGGCTCCGGCGCCTCCGCGGCCGGTCTGGTCGCGGCCGCCGTCGCGCCCGGCACCGAGGTGATCGCCGTCCAGTCCGCCGCCTCGCCCGCCGCCCACGACTCCTGGCACTCGGGCGCGCTCGTCGAACGGGCGAACGCCACCCGTGCGGAAGGCCTCGCCGTCGGCTGCGGGTTCGAGGTCACCCAGGGGTTGATGCGGCGCCACCTGACCGACTTCGTGCTCGTCACCGACGAGCAGATCACGCTCGCCCAGGAGCTGTACCTCACGGGTGCGCACACGGTCGCCGAGGGTGCCGGAGCCGCCGCGCTCGCCGCGGTCCTGGCGGACCCCGACCGCTTCGCCGGCCGCCGCGTCGGCGTCGTCTGCACAGGTGGGAACGCCAGCGCCGAGGAGCTGCGCCGCGCCCTAGGGCGCTGAGGGGCCCGCACCCGACTAGGCTCGGCCGCATGGCCCGCTACTTCGACGTCCACCCCGTCGACCCCCAGCCGCGTGCGGTCGGGCAGGTGGTCGCGATGCTGCGCGACGACGCGCTCATCGCCTACCCGACGGACTCCTCCTACGCCCTCGGCTGCCGGATGGACTACCACGACGGCGCGGACCGCATCCGCGGCATCCGGCGGCTCGACGACAAGCACCACTTCACGCTCGTGTGCGCGGACTTCGCCCAGCTCGGCCAGCTCGTCAAGCTCGACAACTCAGCGTTCCGAGCCATCAAGGCCGCCACGCCCGGACCCTACACCTTCATCCTGCCCGCCACCGCGGAGGTGCCGCGCCGGCTCGCACACCCCAAGAAGAAGACCGTGGGCGTGCGCATCCCCGACTCCGCCGTGACCCAGGCACTCCTCCGCGAGCTCGGCGAGCCCCTGCTGTCATCCACCCTGATCCTGCCCGACCACGCAGAGCCCCTGACCGACGGCTGGACCATCAAGGAGGAGCTCGACCACGTGCTCGACGCCGTGGTGGACGGCGGCGACGCCGGCACCGAGCCGACGACGGTCGTCGACTGGTCCGACGGTTATCCACAGGTCGTCCGAGAAGGTGCCGGCGACCCCACCCGTTTCGAATAGCCTGGGGGCCATGACCGACCCCACCGGGCTCGAGCAGGCCCGCACCAAGATGACCCAGGCAGGCGTCGTACCCGCCGCGATCGACACGTTCACGCGGTTCTACCACCTCCTGGAGTCCGGCGAGACCGGCCTGATCCGCGAGACCGACATCGACCCCCTCGTCGACATCCCCAACCGCGCCGAGCTGACCATCAGCGACGACGACGCGGCAGCCGCCCTCGCGAAGACCGCGATGCTCAAGCTCAACGGCGGGCTCGGCACGTCCATGGGCATGGACAAGGCCAAGTCGCTCCTGCCCGTCCGCGAGGCCCCCGGCGGCGGCGAGATCCTCACCTTCCTGGACATCATCGTCGGCCAGGTCCGCGCCGCCCGGCAGGCCACCGGCGCCCGCCTCCCGCTGCTGTTCATGAACTCCTTCCGCACCCGCGAGGACTCGCTGGCCGCCCTGGGGCGCTACACCGACCTCGCGGTCGACGGCCTGCCCGTCGACTTCCTGCAGAACCGCGAGCCCAAGCTCCTGGCCTCGGACCTCACCCCCGTCACCTGGGAGAAGGACCCAGACCTCGAGTGGTGCCCGCCCGGCCACGGCGACCTCTACCCGGCCCTGCACGCCTCCGGCGTCGTCGTCGCCCTCCTCGACGCCGGCTTCCGCTACATGTGCGTCTCCAACTCCGACAACCTCGGCGCCACGCCCGACGCGACCATCGCCGGCTGGTTCGCCGCCTCCGGCGCCCCCTATGCCGCCGAGCTGTGCCGCAAGACCGCCGCCGACGTCAAGGGCGGCCAGCTGGTGGTCCGCAAGGCCGACGGACGCATCGTCCAGCGCGAGACCGCGCAGACCCACCCCGACGACGTCGCCGCGTCGCTCGACGCCACCCGGCACCCGTTCTTCCACACCAACAACCTCTGGTTCGACCTGCAGGCGCTCGCGGACGAGCTCGAGCGGACCGGCGGCGTGCTGGAGCTGCCCCTGATCCGCAACGACAAGACGGTCGACCCCTCCGACCCGTCCTCGCCCGCGGTGGTGCAGATCGAGTCCGCCATGGGCGCGGCCGTGGCCGTCTTCGAGGGCGCCACCGCCATCGAGGTCGAGCGGTCCCGGTTCCTGCCGGTCAAGACCACGAACGACCTGCTGGTGCTCCGCTCCGACGTGTACACCCTCACGCCGGACTACCTGCTCGAGGCCCAGGCGCCCGCGCCGCTGGTGGACCTCGACAAGGCGCACTACAAGCTGATCGACGGCTTCACGCGGCGGTTCGCCGCGGGTGCGCCGTCGCTGCGCGACGCCGACTCGCTCACCGTGCGCGGCGACTGGACGTTCGGGTCGGGCGTGCGGGCCGAGGGCAAGGCGGCACTCGCGGGCGGCGGCGGCACGGTCCCGGACGGCGCGACGG
>NZ_KI911609.1:28489-33777 GCF_000515355.1 Promicromonospora kroppenstedtii DSM 19349
GCCGGGCCGGTTCCGGGTCCGCGACCCCGACGATGCGGGCGCGCTCCGGGTGCGCCCGCACCCAGCGGCCGTAGGCGTCGGCGCCTCGCCCGCCCGCGCCGAGCACGGCCAGACGCAGGGAACGGTTCATCGCGCGGTCCTCCTCAGGACTGTCCTTCCCGAGCGCATCAGACACACCTCATCGTTCGGCACCCTGGACCAGCCCCGAGACGATGTACCGCTGGGCCAGGAAGAAGATGATCACCACGGGCACGGTCACCGCGATGGACCCGGCCAGCAGCACCGTGACCGGCACCTGGAAGTCGCCGAGCTGGGCGATGCCCAGCGGCGCCGTCCAGAGGTCGCGGTGCTGCACCAGGAACAGCAGGGCGTAGAAGTACTCGTTCCAGGCGATCATGAACACGTAGATCGCGGTGGCCACCACGCCGGGCACCGCGATCGGCAGCACCACGCGGGTCAGCAGCTGGCCCAGCGTGCAGCCGTCCATGATCGCGGCCTCCTCGACGCTGGCCGGCAGCGCCAGGAAGAAGTTCCGCATCATGTACAGCGCGACAGGCACGGTGGCCGCCACGTAGACGATCAGCAGCCCCACCAGCGAGCTGGTCAGCCCCAGCCTGGACAGGATCACGAACTTCGGTACCGCCAGCACGATCCCCGGGAACAGGTAGACCGCCAGGATGATGCCGTTCGTGACGGCCCGCCCGCGATAACGCAGCCGGGCGGCCGCGTAGGCGCCCAGCACACAGACCACGATGCTCACCACCACGGTCCCGACGGCGACGCCGAGCGAGTTGAGCACGAACCGCCCGAGCCCGAACCCGCCGTCCGCCTCGTCCCGCATGGCCGTGGCGAACGCGGACAGGTCCAGCCCCGTCGGCAGCCCTAGCGGGTCGCGCGTCACCTCCGTGTACGGCCGCATCGACAGGACGACGCCGTACGCGACCGGCCCCAGCGACCACAGCAGCGCGAGCGTGACGACGACGGCGCGGCCGGCGCGGGCCGCACGGGTGGGCCGGACGCCGCTCATGACTGCCCCCTCATGACTGCCCCCTCATGACTGCCCCCTCATGATTCTGAGCTCCGCCGGGAGAGCAGCACGTACCCCACCAGGAGCACTCCCAGGATCAGGCTCATCAGCAGCCCGAACGCCGCGGCGCTGCCGATGTCGGCCTTGGTCACGAGCTCGGTGTAGACCTTGATGGCCATGACCTGGGTGCTGCCGGCACCCTCGGTCAGCAGGTAGACGTCGTCGAAGCTCTGGAACGACCAGATGAACCGCAGCAGCAGGAGCAGCAGGGCCACGGCCCGCAGCTGCGGCAGCAGGATGTACCGCAGCGTCTGCCGGCGGCCCGCGCCGTCGAGCGCCGCTGCCTCCTCGATCTCGCCGGGTACCGCCTGCAGCCGCGCGGTCAGGAACAGGAACGCGAGCGGGGCCGACTTCCAGATGTCGAACAGGACCACCACCAGCAGCGCGACCGGAACCGGGACGCCCCAGACCTCGGCGGAGGTGGTGCTGAGGAACCCCACGGGCGTGTCCCAGCCGAGGTAGGCACGCCCGAAGGCGTTCACCACGCCGTACTGCGGGTTGAGCATCGTCTTCCAGATGGTCGCCGCGGCCACGACCGGCAGCACGTACGGCACCAGGAGCAGCGCCCGCACCAGGCCGCGCCCGCGGAACGGCCGGCGCAGCGCGAGCGCCAGCACCAGCCCGACGGCGAGCGAGCCGGCCGCCGTCAGGCCCGCGTACAGGACCGTGGTCCACAGGGCGCCCCAGAACGCCTGCGACGCCATCGCGCGCTCGAAGTTGTCCAGCGACCACTCGATCGGCTCCGTGCCGAGGAACGGGATGTCGACGAGCCGGATCTCGGAGAAGCCGAACACCACCACCAGGGCGAACGGCAGCAGCACCACGAGGGCCACGACCGCCAGGGACGGTGACACGAGCAGCCAGCCGGAACGGTTCTCCCGCCGGGCCCGCCCCGCCGGCGCCCGCGTTCGGGGTGCGGGCGTGCGGGACGCCGGCACGCGCGCGGTCCTCACTGGTCCTGCTGCAGCGCTGTCACCTCCGCGGCCATCTGCCGCGTCACCTCGGCGGGGTCCGTGCCGCGGTACAGCGGGTCGAGCTGCTGCGCCAGCGTGCCCTGCGTGGCGACCAGCCCCGCCAGCGTCGCGTCGGGCGTGCCCTGGCCCCAGCGGTCGACGGCGTCCATGCCCTCGCCCATGGCGGTCACCAGCTCGTCGCCGTACACCTCGGCCACCGACGACTCGACCTTGGGCCCGAAGCCCAGGCCGCCCCACGCGTCCAGGTACTCGGTCGGGTTCTCCGGGGTGCCGGTGCGCAGCGGCAGGCGGCCCTCGGTGGCCACGGCCAGCGTGTCGGCGTAGCCCGTGCTCAGCATGTACTCGATGTACCGGCGGGCCTCGTCGGCGTGCGCACGGGCGGGCACCGCGTAGGCGAGCGTGGCGCCGAACTGGGCCGCGCCGCCGGCCGACTCGTCCGGCGGCTCCAGCACGGTGATGAACCCCGAGTTCTTCGCGAGGAACTCCGGGTCGTCGCCGCACTCCTCGCACGACGGCGGCACCGCCTCGTCCAGGTTCGCCAGCTCGTCCAGGATGTGCGTCGAGAACAGCAGCATCGCGGCGTCGCCCCCCAGGTAGGCGGCCCGCGCCGACTCGACGTCGTAGTCGCCCGCGACGGACGAGTCGCGCAGCTCCTTGAAGTAGCCGGCGGCCTCGGCGCACGCGGGCGAGTCGATGGCCACCTCGCCGTCCGTCACGAGGCTGCAGCCCGCGGACTGGAAGATCGACTCGATCCCCTCGGTGCCGGACGCCGTGCCGGACTGGGTGCCCAGGGCGATGCCGGTGACGCCCAGCTCCTCCTTGACGGCCGTCGCCGCCTGAGCGAGCTCCGCGACCGTGGTGGGCACCTCGACGCCCGCCTCGTGGAGCAGGTCGGTGCGGTAGGCGATCAGGTGCACCCAGCCGTCGCTCGGCACGGCGGCGACCGTGCTCTCGCCCGAGTCGCCGTCCTGCACCGTGACCGCGCCGAGCGCGTTCTGGTTGAACGTCGCGGGGTCCAGCGTGTCCAGGGCCTCCTGGGCGGCGTCGGTGTCGAGCAGCCCCTGGGACTGCCAGGAGGTGACCTGCGAGGCGCCCGCGAGGATCACGTCGGGCACCTCGCCCGAGGCGGCGCCGGTCACCAGGGCCTGGTCCTGGTCGGCCGCGGCGAGCGGGACGACGTCGACCTCGATGCCGGTCTCCTGCGTGAACCCCTTCGCGACCGCCTCCTGGGCGGCGACCCGCTCGGGCGTGGACTGCGGTGTCCAGAAGGTGATCGAGTCGGTGGACTCCTCCGCGGGCGCCCCGCACGCGGCGAGGAGCGCGGTGGTGGCGGTCAGTGCGACGACGACGGCGACGGACGGGCGGATGCGACGGTGCATGATCGGTCCCTCCACGGTGCGGGCCTGGCTGCTTGCTGCGGGCACGTACTGGGTGCCCCAGACAATTCACCCCGGTACGGGGCCAGTCAAGGACGACGCGCCGGGGACGCCGGTACGGGCACGTCGACGACGCGGGCGTCGCCGACCTCGGGGGACAGTGCCCCCGCCGAGGCGGCCGCGACGTCCGCGGCCAGGGCGGCCAGCTCGTGCTGCGGCACCAGCAGCCGCAGGTGTGCGACGGCGCCGTAGCTGGGCGGTTCCATGACCGACCCGTGGCCGGACGCCCAGTCACGCAGCATGTTGTCGATGCGGCCGGCGTCGGCGTGGGGGACCGGCACCTCGACCTCGCGCAGCAGCTCACGGCGCAGCAGGACGCCGGAGACGGCGGCGTCGTCCAGGGCCGCGGCGACCGCGCCGGAGTAGGCACGCACCAGGCCACCGGCGCCGAGCTTCACGCCCCCGAAATACCGGGTGACGACGGCGACCAGGTCGGTGACGCCCCGGTGGCGCAGGACCTCCAGCATGGGCACCCCGGCGGTGCCGCTCGGCTCGCCGTCGTCGGAGGAGCGGGCCTGGTCCGCGCGGGTGCCCAGCACCATGGCGACGCAGTGGTGCCGGGCGTCCCAGAGCTCCTTGCGCAGGCCGGCGATCACGGCGTCGGCCTCCGCGACGCTGCCGGCCGGGGCGAGGTGGGCCAGGAACCGCGACCTCTTGATGACGAGCTCGTGGTCGACGGGGCGCGCGATGGTGCTGGGGAGGTCCACCGTCAGAGGGTACGCACCAGGTCGTCGCGGACCGGCGTTTCCCCTTGATTAATAGTGTGCCAAGCGTACATTGGACCCATGACCGGTAACAATGCCACCTCACCACCAACCAGGACCGGGGAGCCCGGCCGCTACCCACGGCCTCCGGTGAGCCTCGAGGAGGCCGAGTGGGTGTGGCGCGAGATGGCCACGGAGGCGATGCGTCCTGGCGCCAAGCCGGAGGCCGTGCGTCTGGCGGTGATCACGGGTCTGGTGCGGGCGACCGGCTCCCGGTACGGGGACCTGCTGCGCGTGCGCGTCGAGGACATCGACCTCGGGCCGGCGCGGGCCAAGGTGACCGAGGGCAGCGTGCTGGTACGGCACGGCAAGCACCGCACCCCGCACCGGCACCTGCTGCCGGCGGATCTGGTGGTGCTGCTCAAGCACTGGATGGTGGTGCGCGAGGAGCTGGCGGCCGAGCTGGAGGGCTCGGTGCCGCGCGCGTTGCTGCTGACGGTGCACCACACGCACGACAACGGCACCACGGTCGCCTCGGGCCTGCCGATCACGCGGCAGGGCCTGGTGCTGTCGTGGCGCAGGTTCGTGCACCGCACCAACGCGCGCTACGGCGCGCTGCGCCCGCCCCTGCCGACCCGCTTCGAGCAGGTCCGGCGCGCTTGGATCGACGCGGCCCGGGAGGACCGCTGACCTCGGCGTGCCAGGCCGGGGGCAAAAAGGGTCGGCAGGGCGGGCGGGAACCCGCTCAGGAGCTGGCGATGCCCAGCAGCGGGGACGTCGGCGTCGACGACGGCAGCTCCGTGAAGCCGTAGCGGTCGTAGAACTTGCGGGCGGCGACGTTCTCGGCGGCGTAGCCCAGGTGCACGCCCGGCACGTCCCGCTCGGCCAGTGCGGCGCGCAGGGTGTCGATCAGGCGGGAGCCCAGCCCGCGGCGCTGCAGCACGGGCAGCAGGTCGATGTGCAGGTGCGCGGGGTGCGTCGTGAGCTCGCCGTGACGCAGGCCGCGGACCATGCGCTCCGGGTCGGCGCCGTCGCGCAGGAGCTGGGCCTCGGTGTAGCCGGGGTCGGCGCCGGTGGCCGGGCCGGG
>NZ_KI911609.1:33877-35157 GCF_000515355.1 Promicromonospora kroppenstedtii DSM 19349
GGCGGCCGTCGGCGCGTTCGCCGCGGGACGTGCGGCCGGCCGAGACGATGACGCCGCCGACGGTCATGCGTTCCGGACCGTGGTGGGGGTGGGCACGGTGTGCAGCAGGTCGGTGACGACGTCCTGGGGCCGGGTGGCCGACGCCCAGGCGGTCGGGGTGAGGGTGATGCGGTGGGCGAGCACGGGGACGGCGACGCGTTTGACGTCCTCGGGCAGCACGTAGTCACGTCCGTCCAGGACGGCGACGGCGCGGGCCAGGAGCACGAGGTTCTGCGAGCCGCGGGGCGAGGCGCCGACCTCGAGGGCGGTGTGGCCGCGGGTGGCGGCGGCCAGGTCGACGCAGTAGCGCACGACGTCGGGATCGACGGGCACGGCCTCTGTGCCGGCCTGCATCGCGAGCACGGTGGCGGGATCGACGACCTGGCCCACCGGGGCGGCCTCCTGTCGGCGGGCCAGCCGTCGGTTGAGGACCTCGGCCTCCTGGGTGGCGTCGGGGTAGCCGACGGCGAGGCGGACCATGAACCGGTCGAGCTGCGCCTCGGGCAGCGGGTAGGTGCCCTCGTACTCGACGGGGTTGGACGTGGCCAGCACGTGGAAGGGCCTGGGTAGTGGGCGGCTGGTGCCCTCGATGGAGACCTGCCGCTCGGCCATGGCCTCCAGCAGCGCGGACTGCGTCTTGGGCGCGGTGCGGTTGATCTCGTCGGCGAGGAACAGTCCTGTGAACACGGGACCGGGCCGGAACTCGAAGGTGCGGGTGGCGGGGTCGAACACGGACGAGCCCGTGATGTCGGCCGGCAGCAGGTCGGGTGTGCACTGCAGGCGCGCGAAGTCGAGGCCGAGCGCCGCGGCCAGGGACCGGGCGGCGAGGGTCTTGCCGAGCCCTGGCACGTCCTCGAACAGGACGTGCCCGCCTGCCAGGATGGTCGCGAGCGCCACCTGGAGGGCGTCGCGCATCCCGACGACGGCGGTGCCGACCTCGGCCAGGACCTGTTCGCCGAGTGCGGCGACGTCGGCGACGGGCAGGGGCCCGGGTGTGTGCGGGCCGGTGGGGGCGGCGGCGTTCAGGTCGGGGTCGTTCAGGTCAGGCACGGTTCTCCTCGGGGGTGGTCGTGTCCGGTTCGGTGCCCGGGCCGGGTGCCGTGCGGGCCGTGCGGGTGGCGGGCGCGGGTCCCAGGCGTTCGACGGCGTCGAGCCAGGTCTGCAGGGTGCGGGCGGTGGGCGACTCGCGGGACGCGAGCTGCGCGACGACGCGGGTGCCGAGCAGGTTTTCGATCTCGGCC
>NZ_KI911609.1:35257-36881 GCF_000515355.1 Promicromonospora kroppenstedtii DSM 19349
CCCCGCGTCGGCGAGGCGGGGGAGGCCGGCCTCGATCGCGGGGTCGTTCTCGGCGTCGACGTCGGACGACGGGGTGGGCGGCTGAGGGCCGGGGACCGCCTCGCCGGCGCTGCGCTGAGCCGGGAACGGGAGGCCGGCGCCCCAGGGCCGGGCGATGACCGGCGTCGGGATCGAGCGGGTGCGACCGGGACCGTAGAGCGTCGAACAAATAGTGTGCCAAGCGCGTAGCGCCATGTGAGCCGCACCGTGCATCGGATCACCGGCGGCCCAGGAACCCGCGAGCCCGTAGCGGGTGAGCACGAAGTTCTCGATCCAGGCGTCGAGACCTGCGGGGGAGCGCGGGGCGTCGTCCCAGGCGAGGTCCGTGGCGAGCTCGTAGAAGATCTCGTTGTTCTCGATCGCCTCGGGTGCCAGGCCGACACCTCGCAGGTGCGGCACGCCGTCGGGCAGCGCGGCCACGTCCCGGACGAGTCCCGCCAGGTCGCCGAACAGCGCGGGTCGCCCGCCGAAGTTGTGCAGCGCGCACCAGACCCAGGGCCGCCCGGCGAGCGGGGCGCCGTCGGCCAGCAGCGCGGCGTGCAGCGGCACGTGCTCGCCCCAGAGGTCCAGCACGAGCGTGCGGTCCACGGGCACGTCGCCCAGGTACGCGGCCACCCGGTCCGGCGTCCAGAACGCGCCCTTGTAGTGGAAGGGCCACCCCTGCAGCACCCAGACCGGCTCGGGTTCCCCGGCGTCCTGAGCCGCCGCGGCGAGCGCGCGGTACGTCCCGCGTCCGGCGGAGCGCAGGTGGTCGACGTCGTCCGACGGCGGCACGGACTCGATGTACGGGTCCACCGCGTAGAACCCCGTGCCGGGGCCGAGCAGCTCGCGCTGTACCCGGCCGAACGTCGTGTGCAGGTCCTGGAACCGGGCCGACTCGGGGTGCAGCAGCGGGATGTGCCAGCCCTGCCACTCGATCTCGTCGTAGCCGTCCGTCCCGTCACCGTTCGTGTCATCACCGCTCGTGTCGTCCTTGCGGTACCCGCCGGACGCTGCGCCCGCGCCCGCGAGCGACGGCGGCACGTGCCCGCCGAACCCGGGCAGCACCGGCGTCATGCCGAGCTCATGCATCCGCGCCAGGATGCGCCGGGCCAGGTCGACGCGGCGCTCGGCCCAGCGCGCGGGCAGCGGACCGCCGAACGAGTGCATGCCGCCCATGAACGTCCACGGGAAGTGCGCGGCGCCGCCGATCCACTCGGCCACCTCGGCGTCGGGCAGCCCGGCCCGGCGGAAGGTCTCGGCCAGCACGGCCTCGTGGGCCACGAGCATGAGCGGGTGCGTGACGCCGTGCAACGCCATCCAGTCGATCTCGCGCTCCCAGCGGTCCCAGCCCCAGAACGACGTCGAGTACCCGAAGGTCACCACGTTCAGGTAGTACCGCACGGCGTGCGGCGTCGAGACGCCGGTCCGAGGCGCGTCGGGGAGGGGTCCCGTGCCCACCTGTGGCCGCGGGTGCGCCTTCGGTCCGACGGCGGCCTCCGGTCCTGCACCCACCCAGGGTCGCTGCCAGGTGAGGCGCGTGCCCAGGTGGGCGCGCACGTAGCGCGCGAGGGCGACCGAGGCGGCGACGGGGTCCGACGCGCGG
>NZ_KI911609.1:36981-41600 GCF_000515355.1 Promicromonospora kroppenstedtii DSM 19349
GGCGCCGGTGGCCGGGCCGGGCTCGGGGTGGCGGGCGACGAAGCCCGGCGTCCACTCGCGTGCCCACCACTCGGCGAACGCCCGGGTGTCGGCGGCGGCCACGATGTACCCGGCGGCGCGGCCCTCGTGCTCGACCACCCACGCGAGGTCGGGGGAGTGGTCCACGTAGGGCAGGGCGTACACCTCGGGCATGAGGTCGTCGGACGAGTAGACGCCGCGGGCGTCGCCACCGGCCGCAGCGGTGCGGACGCAGATGTCGGCGACGTCGGCCCGGTCGGCGACGCGGTACTGACGGATGAATGGCTCGGTCACCCGCGACACAGTACCCGCGGGTCCGACGGCCCTCCGGCGGCTCCCAGCGGGACCCTGTGGCGTTACCCCGAGTTTGCCGCAGGAACACGCCGGTCATGCGTTCGTCACGTGATCGCAATGTGCAATTGTCGACCAAGTTCGTTACGGTCGAATTGTCATGCAGAACCTCGAAGAGGAACTCAAGCACATCCATCCGACCGAGACCACGGTGGCACTGAGGGAGCCCACCGTCGATGACGGAGCAGCGATGTGGCGCCTGGCGCGCGACAGCAAGACGCTGGACCTCAACTCGTCCTACGCGTACCTCCTCTGGGCTCGAGACTTCGCCCGGACCTCGGTGATCGTCACCGTCGACGACGAGCCCGCCGGGTTCGTCACGGGGTACGTCCGGCCCGACGAGCCGACCACGCTGATGGTCTGGCAGGTGGCCGTCGACCACGCCTACCGCGGCCAGCGGCTGGCGTCCCGGATGCTCGCCCACCTGGCGGGTCAGCACCCGGAGTGCACCCACGTCGAGACCACCATCACCTCGGACAACACGGCGTCGATCGCCCTGTTCATGTCCTTCGCGTCGGCCCAGGGTGCGCCCGTCGACGTGCGGACCGTCTTCCCCACGGAGGCGTTCCCGGACGGCCATGACGCGGAGCTCGTGTTCCGCATCGGGCCACTCTCCTGACCTCGTCCCGGTCACCGATCCCCAGAGCACGACCCAGCACGACCCAGCACGACCCGGTGCGTACGGGTACGCACCGGCACGCCCCGAACGACCCCAGCCGAGTCCGGCCACCAGGGCCGGACCGTGGAAAGGAGCCATGCGCCCGAACACCGCCATGCCCACCGACCACCCCACGAGCAGCTCCACGGAGGCCTCCTCGACCAGCGTCTTCGACGAGATCGAGTCCCAGGTCCGCAGCTACTGCCGGAACTGGCCCGCGACGTTCACGACGGCGTCCGGCAGTACGATCCAGGCCGAGGACGGCCGCAGCTATCTCGACTTCTTCGCCGGGGCCGGTGCCCTGAACTACGGGCACAACCACCCCGTCCTGCTGGACGCGCTGGTCGACTACCTGCGCAGCGGCGGGATCGTCCACGCGCTCGACATGCACACGGCGCCCAAACGCGAGTTCCTGACGACGTTCCGGGACCGGATCCTGCGCCCGCGCGACCTGGACTACAAGGTGATGTTCCCCGGGCCCACGGGCACCAACTCGGTGGAGAGCGCGCTCAAGCTCGCCCGCAAGGTGACCGGCCGCCAGCACATCCTGTCGTTCACCAACGCGTTCCACGGGATGACGCTGGGCGCGCTGTCGGTGACCGGCAACTCGATGAAGCGCAACGGCGCGGGCCTGCCACTGACCAACAGCTCGAAGATCCCGTACGACGACTACTTCTCCGGCGCCACGGAGGACTTCCTGTGGCTCGAGCGGGTGCTGGGCGACAGCGGGTCCGGCGTCGACAAGCCGGCCGCGATCATCGTGGAGTCGGTGCAGGGTGAGGGCGGGCTGAGCGCCGCGCGGCCGGAGTGGCTGCGCGCCCTGTCCGAGCTGTGCCGCGCGCACGGGATCCTGCTGATCCTGGACGACGTGCAGGCGGGCTGTGGCCGCACGGGCGAGTTCTTCAGCTTCGAGGAGTCGGGCATCGTGCCCGACATCGTGTGCCTGTCCAAGTCGATCTCCGGCTTCGGGCTCTCGATGGCGCTCACGCTGATCCGCCCCGAGCTGGACCAGTGGGAGCCGGGCGAGCACAACGGCACGTTCCGCGGCCAGAACACCTCGTTCGTCACGGCCACCGCGGCAATGAACCAGTTCTGGGCCGACGACGAGTTCGCCGCGGGCGTGCGCGCCCGCGCCGCCGAGCTGCACGCCGGGCTGGCGCAGATCGCGAACGGCTACGACGGCGCCGTCGTCAAGGGGCGCGGGTTCCTGACCGGCATCAGGTTCGCCGAGCCGTCCGCGGCGTCGAAGATCGCGGCCGCGGCGTACGAGCGCGGCCTGCTGGTCGAGACCTCCGGGCCGGAGGACGACGTGCTCAAGACCATGCCCGCCCTGACCACCAGCTCCGACGAGCTGGTGTCCGGCGTCGACATCATCGCGGCGGCGAGCGCCGAGGTGCTGGGTGCGCCGGTGTACCGGGGTGAGGGCAGTGACGTCCGGGGCAGCGACGTCCTGGATGGGGATCCCCGAGGAGAGGAGAGCAAGTGATTGTCACTCGACTGGCTGATCTGGAGGGTACCGACCGGGATGTGCGGTCGGAGACGTGGCGGAGCCGGCGGTTCGTGCTGGCGTCGGAGGGTGTGGGTTTCTCGTTCCACGAGACGGTGATGTACGCGGGTACGGAGACGGAGATGTGGTACGCGAACCACGTCGAGGCGGTGTACTGCGTGGGTGGTACGGGTGAGCTGGAGAACCGGGAGACGGGGGAGGTGCACGAGATCTCGGACGGGACGATGTATCTGCTGGACGGGAACGAGAAGCACACGATGCGTCCGACGACGGACCTGCGGTTGATCTGTACGTTCAATCCGCCGGTGACGGGGCGGGAGGTGCATGACGCTGACGGGGTGTACCCGTTGGTCGTCGAGGAGGAGGCTGCCGTATGACGGCCGGGTTCGGGGGTGAGGACCTGTACCCGACGCGGGTGGAGGGTGACGCCGCGGAGCTGCCGCGTCAGGACCGGGTGGTCTGGGGTGGTGCGGCTGACGGCCCGCTGGACCAGGGGTTGCTGGACGGTTTCGACCGGGACGGTTACCTGGTGCTGGAGAACCTGATCACCGCGGAGGAGGTGGACGGTTTCCGGGCGGAGCTGGCGCGGTTGTCGGCGGATCCGGTGGTGCGGGCGGACGAGCGCACGATCGTGGAGGGCAGTTCGCAGCAGGTGCGGACGATCTTCGACGTGCATCGCAGCAGCGAGGTGTTCGCGCGGATCGCGCGGGATCCGCGGGTGGTGGGTCGGGCGCGGCAGATCCTGGGGTCTGACGTGTACATCCATCAGAGCCGGGTGAACCTGAAGCCGGGCTTTGGTGGTGGTGACTTCGCGTGGCACTCGGACTTCGAGACGTGGCACGCGGAGGACGGGCTGCCGCGGATGCGGACGGTGAGCGTGTCGATCTCGTTGACGGACAACTACTCGTTCAACGGTCCGTTGATGATCATGCCGGGGACGCACAAGACGTATGTGTCCTGTACGGGCCGGACGCCGAACGACAACTACAGGTCGTCGCTGGTGATGCAGAACGCGGGGACGCCGGACGAGGACATCCTGACCCGGATGGCGGACGTGCACGGGATCGACGTGCTGGCCGGTGGTGCGGGGAGCGCGGTCATGTTCGACTGCAACTGCATGCACGGGTCGAACGGCAACATCTCGCCGTATGCCCGGTCGAACATCTTCCTGGTCTACAACAGTGTGGAGAACACGGCGGTGGAGCCGTTCGCGGCGGAGCGTGCGCGGCCGGACTTCCTGGGGAGCCGGGACTTCACGCCGGTGGGCTGAGCCGGCGGGATCGGTCGGGTCCCGGGCGGTACCCCGGTCCCGCTCGCGGAAGCGCAGGTCACCTCGTGGTGGCCTGCGCTTCCGCGTTGTCCGTGGGGTGTTACTCCGTGATGGATCCGGAGGCCGACTCGAGGTGGGCGCGCACGAACCAGTGGAACTGCTCGAGGTCGTGCAGGTGCCCGATGAGCAGGTCGTTGGTGACGTCGTCGAGCTTGGCGGTGGCGTCGGCGGCGTTGCGGTGGGAGGTGATGACTCCGGCATAGACGTCGTCGAGCGCGGCGAGGTGCTGGATGGCGGGGGCGCGGCCGAGGGCGTAGTCGTCCCAGGTGCGGGCGGCGACCAGGGCGCCGGGGGTGCCGATGGGCACGACGCCGAGGGTGGCGATGCGTTCGGCGATCTGGTCGACCATGGCGCGTACGGCGTCGACCTGCGGGTCGAGCATCTCGTGGACGCCGATGAAGTGTGGGCCCACCACGTTCCAGTGCACGTGCTTGAGGGTCAGGTGCAGGTCGTTCAGCGCGTGCAGCCGCTGCTGCAGGATCTCGGCGACCTCCGCCCCCTGCTCGGGGGTGAGGGACGGGACGGTGTAGCGGGGCAGCTTCGGGGACATGTGGGGCCCTCCTGTTCCGGCCGGCGGTCAGTGCTCTCCATCGTCACGCGCGTCGCGCCCGGTCGCCAGTGCGACGAACGCGAGGCCGAGCACGGCGAGCGCTGCGAGCAGGACGGCGCCGGGCAGGGCGGTCCCGGAGGCGAGCAGTGCGAGGGCGCCGAGGAGGCCGGTGGCGGCCAGGACGACGACGTCGCGCAGCCACCCG
>NZ_KI911609.1:41700-42420 GCF_000515355.1 Promicromonospora kroppenstedtii DSM 19349
GAAGCCCCACAGGAACACCCCGGCGAGCACGACGGTGACGCCGGCGGTGGCCGGGGTGGGGCGTAGCACGAGGAGGGCGGTGCAGACGGCGACCACGGTGGTGACCAGGGTGGGCGCGAGATCGCTGCGGGACGCGGCGAGCAGGAGCAGGGCCGGGGTGAGTGCGAGCAGGGCGAGCCGCAGGACCCAGCCGGGCACGGTCGGGCCGGTCTCGACGGTGATCTGTGGCAGGGGCCTGGCGGCGACGTCGGACAGGCGGGCCGTGAGCCGGGGCAGCCTCATGGCAGGACCGTCCGGCCGGGCAGGTGCCGTTCGGCGGCGCGGGCGAGGGCCTCGAACCGGACGGAGGCCTGGTCGCGGCGGGAACCCGCCCACCCCACGACGGGCACGCCTTCCCCGGCCAGTGCGGCGAGTCGGTCCTCGCGCTCCAGGCGGGCGATGCGCCACGCGATCCGCAGGTGGTGCTCGGGTACCGGATGCACGTCGGGCAAGGTGTCGACCACGACGACGGGGTGGCCCTTGGCGCGCCAGGTGCGCACCAGGTGCAGCGGCTCGTCGTCGAGCACGGTGGAGAACAGGTAGACGATCGCGTCGGCCGGGACCTGCGGCGGGCGTACGCGGTGCACGGCGGCGCGGTCTCTCGGGTGCGCCAGGGCCAGGCCGTGGATCACGCGCCGCAGGTGCCGCCGCCCGGATGCGGGCGGAAGGGGACGGCGCCGG
>NZ_KI911609.1:42520-45560 GCF_000515355.1 Promicromonospora kroppenstedtii DSM 19349
CGTGCGGCTCGCGCCGGGCGGGGACCGGCAGGTGGTGGCGGCGATCTCGTCGGCGCTGACGAACCGGCACCGGCTGCGGATCCGGTACGTGACGTCGTCGGACGTCGTCAGCGAGCGGGAGGTGGACCCGGTGCGGTTGCACACGCAGGACGAGTTCGCCTACCTCGCGGCGTGGTGCTACCGCGCGGACGCGCCGCGCACGTTCCGGGTGGACCGCATCCTGGAGGCGGTCGAGACGGACGTGCCCGTGCAGGCGCACCCGGGGGAGGCGGGCGCGGAGATCGACTTCGCGGCGCTGTTCGCGGGTGGTTCGTCTCCGCTGGCGACGATCCGGTTCGCGCCGCGGGCGCGGTGGTTCGCCGAGGAGGTGCCGGTGGAGTCGGTCCGCAACCTGCCCGACGGGGACTTCGAGGTGACGTTGCGCGTGACGAACCCGGGGTGGTTGCGCAGCTCCCTGGTGCGGCTGGCGCCGCTGGTGCGGTCGGTCTCGCCGGCGGTGCTGGCGGACGATGTCGCGGGCACCGCGGCCGAGGCCCTGGCGCTGTACGGGGCGGGTGCGGTGGGCGAAGGTGGGCGCGACGCAGCCACATCGCCCGATCACCACTAGGCTGGGCGACCATGTGGTTCTGGGTATGGACCCTCTTGATCGTGGGGTCCCTCGTCGGAGCGTTCTTTCTGGCCCGTTCTCTGTGGCGGTCGGCCAAGGGGCTCCTGGAGGAGCTGGGCCGGGCCTCGCAACGGTTCGGGGAGTCGGCCGACCGGTTGCAGGAGCTGTCCGACCAGGCGCGGGAGGCGGCGAGCACGCAGCACGCCGGGCCGAGCCTGTTCGACGACGTCACCATCCACTACCAGCGCGTCCACGCGCAGCGGGTGGCGCGTGCGGGCCGGCGGGACGCGCGGCGGGCACGGAACGTGGCGACGTGGCAGAAGTGGAAGCAGTTCAACGAGTAGTTCGGCCCACCGTGGCGGGTGTCGCTACCTGCCGTCTACCGGGGGGCTACCAATTCGCCCCCCGGATCCGCGTAGGATCGGGCACATCCGCACCACAATCAGCACCGCACCGTAAGGAGTCACCATGGGCGCCATGCAGCCGTGGCACTGGATCGTCCTGCTCGTCGTCGTCCTGCTGCTCTTCGGGTCCAGCCGCCTGCCGGGCCTGGCCAAGAGCGTCGGACAGTCGATGAAGATCTTCAAGAAGGAGGTCAAGGACCTGCGCGACGACCGGAACGAGGACGGCAACGCTGCCGACAACGCGCCGGGCTCCGCGACCACCACGAGCACCACCGGGACGGGTACCGGTTCAGGAACGGGGTCGACCCCCGGCCTGATCGACCACAAGGACCGCGACATCCCCAAGGCCTGATCGGTGGCACGAACGAGACGGGCGTCCGACGGTCGGATGCCACTGCTCGAGCACCTGCTCGAGCTGCGCAAGAGGTTCGTCCTGATCGCGCTCGGCCTGGTGGTGGGCGCGATCCTGGGGTGGTTGCTGTACGACCCGTTGCTCGTCCTGCTGCAGCGACCGCTGGTCGTGGCGGAGGAGATGCGCGGCAACGAGATGACCTTGAACTTCGCCGGGCCGATGGCGGCACTGGACCTGAAGATCAAGTCGTCGCTGTTCCTCGCGGTCTTCCTCACCTGCCCGTGGTGGCTGTACCAGGTGTGGGCGTTCATCACGCCCGGCCTGAACCGGAACGAGAAGAAGTACGCGTACGGGTTCGTCGGTGCGGCGTTCCCGCTGTTCCTGGGTGGCGCGTACATGGCCTGGCTCGTGTTCCCGCACGCGATCCAGATCCTGTCGGGCTTCCTGCCGGACGACGCGACCGCGTTCACCAACGCGCAGGAGTACCTGTCGCTGGTGATGCGGCTCCTGATCGCGTTCGGGCTCGCGTTCCTGTCCCCGGTGCTGCTGGTGGGTCTGAACTTCGCGGGTCTGATGTCGGGCAAGGGGCTGCTGGGCGGCTGGCGGTGGGCGATCCTGGTCGCCTTCACGTTCGCCGCGATCATCACGCCCACGCCGGACGCGCTCACCATGATCCTGGTGGCGCTGCCGATCTGCGTGCTGTATTTCGCCGCCGTCGGGGTGGCGCTGCTGCACGACAGGCGCGTGGAGAAGCGGCTGGCCGAGGTCGACGTCGAGGTCTGACGGCCTGCGGTCCCCGTGTCGCGCGGCGGTGTCATACCGCCGTGTCACACAGGGACCGTAGGCTGTGCACCATGAACGACCTGAGCCCCGCCGAGCGGTACTCGGCCTTCCGGTCCCAACGTCGTTTGGAAGCGGAGGGCCGTCCGGGGGCAGGCCCTGAGCTGACCCTCTTCCGGGAGGTCATCGGGTTCGAGCTCGACGACTTCCAGGTCGCCGCCTGCGAGGCCCTGGAACAGGGTCGTGGCGTGCTGGTCGCGGCCCCCACGGGCGCCGGGAAGACCGTCGTGGGCGAGTTCGCGGTCCACCTCGCGCTGGCCTCCGGACGCAAGGCGTTCTACACGACGCCGATCAAGGCCCTGTCCAACCAGAAGTACGCCGACCTGGTGCGCCGCCACGGCCCCGAGAACGTCGGCCTGCTCACCGGCGACTCCACCATCAACGGTGAGGCACCCGTGGTCGTGATGACCACCGAGGTGCTGCGCAACATGCTCTACGCCGGGTCCTCGACCCTGGACGGGCTCGCGTACGTCGTCATGGACGAGGTGCACTACCTGGCCGACCGCTTCCGCGGCCCCGTCTGGGAAGAGGTCATCATCCACCTCTCCGACGACGTACAGCTCGTGTCCCTGAGCGCGACGGTGTCCAACGCCGAGGAGTTCGGCGACTGGCTGGAGATGGTGCGCGGCGACACCGCCGTCGTCGTCTCCGAGCGGCGGCCCGTGCCGCTGTGGCAGCACGTGCTCATGTCCTCGCCCGAGCCGCGCGGCAAGCCGCGCCTCCTGGACCTGTACGCCGGGCACGTCGACCCGACCGACCCCGGCACCAGCCCGCCCATCAACCCCGACCTGTCCGCCGCGTTCCGGTCCGGGCGCGGCGGCAACCGCCCCGGCGACC
>NZ_KI911609.1:45660-49019 GCF_000515355.1 Promicromonospora kroppenstedtii DSM 19349
CGGCGCCGAGGTGGCGTCGTCCGGCCGGTAGCCCGTGGGCGTACGAGAACGGCCGCCGGTCCGGACCCTCGGGTCCGGACCGGCGGCCGTTCTGCTATTCCTGCTGCTGGGCACCGTGCCCCCGGGGAGGGGTCAGGCCGAGCGGCGGAGCTTGCCGGCGCGCAGCAGCTCGAGGCGCTCGTCGAGCAGGTCCTCGAGCTCCTTCACCGTGCGGCGCTCGAGCAGCATGTCCCAGTGGGTGCGCTGCGGCTTGGTCGCCTTCGGCTCGGGCTTCTCGGCGTCGCGGAGCAGCGCCTCCTCGCCACAGCGGCACTCCCAGATCGGGGGTACGTCCGCATCGGTGGCGAAGGGCAGGATGATGGTGTGGCCGTTGGGGCAGTCGTAGTAGGCCTGGAACCGAGGGGCGAAGTCCACGCCCTCGTCAGACTCCATGCTCTTACTACCGATGCTCATACCGCGCAGGGACCGGTCAGGCACGATGTCCTCCAGAGGGTTGTCGGGATAGGTGGCGGAAAAAGGTCCGTATAGCCAACGCAGGGACCCTCTGTGATGTTCCAGCCCATGTTCCGGCGGTCTGACGACCAGCCGTGCCAAACCAGGCTACCGATCGGACGTGCGCCCGCAAGCGCACTCCGGGCAAACTGGGTGTGTATGTGCGCGATCTCACGCACGTCGAGGCAGGTGACCGTGTTCGCGGCGGGAACAATCAGCACGGGTCGCCGGTTGAGACCCATGTTCATGCAGATGCATGAACAGCGCGAGCGGCGACCCGCTCAGGAGCACCACGATCGAGGAGCACAGCATCATGCAGTTCGGGATCTTCAGTGTCAGCGACGTGACGACGGACCCGACGACGGGGCACACCCCGGACGACACCGAGCGCGTCCGTGCCATGCTCACCATCGCCAAGCACGCGGACGAGGCAGGCCTCGACGTCTTCGCGACCGGTGAGCACCACAACCCGCCGTTCGTGGCCTCGAGCCCGACGACGATGCTCGGCTACCTCGCGGGTGTCACCAAGGACATCACCCTGTCCACGGCGACCACGCTGATCACCACCAACGACCCGGTCCGCATCGCCGAGGAGTACGCGATGCTCCAGGTCATCAGCAACGGCCGCATGGACCTGATGATGGGCCGCGGCAACACCGGTCCCGTCTACCCGTGGTTCGGGCAGGACATCCGCCAGGGCATCCCGCTCGCGATCGAGAACTACGCGCTGGTGCGCCGCCTGTGGACCGAGGACGTCGTGGACTGGGAGGGCAAGTTCCGCACCCCGCTGCAGGGGTTCACCGCCACCCCGCGCCCGCTGGACGGCGTGCCGCCGTTCGTGTGGCACGGCTCGATCCGCAGCCCCGAGATCGCCGAGCAGGCCGCTTACTACGGTGACGGGTTCCTGCACAACAACATCTTCTGGCCCATGAGCCACACCAAGCAGATGGTGCAGTTCTACCGCCAGCGGTTCGAGCACTACGGTCACGGCCGCGCCGACCAGGCGATCGTGGGCCTCGGCGGCCAGGTGTTCATGCGCAAGAACAGCCAGGACGCGATCACCGAGTTCCGGCCGTACTTCGACAACGCGCCCGTCTACGGACACGGCCCCACCATGGAGGACTTCACGCGCGACACGCCGCTGACCGTCGGCTCCCCGCAGGAGGTCATCGACCGGTACGGCTCGTTCATCGACGACGTCGGCTACTACCAGCGCCAGATGTTCCTCATGGACCACGCCGGGCTGCCGCTGAAGACCGTCCTGGAGCAGATCGACATCCTCGCCTCCGAGGTCGTGCCCGAGCTGCGCAAGATCGCCGACGCCAAGCGTCCCGAGGACGTGCCGGCCAACCCGCCGACGCACGCCGAGCGGGTCGCCGCGGCCCAGGCCAAGGGCGCGGCCGGCGCCACCCACGTGGGTGACGGCGGCGACGAGTTCACCGGCAAGCTCGCAGAGGAGGCGCTCTGATGACGGGGATCGTCCCCACCGAGGACCGGCCCCGGCGCACCATCGCCGTCGTGCACGCGGGGCTGGGCCAGCCCTCCTCCACGCGCCTGCTGGCGGACCGCCTCGCGGACGCCACCGCGCGCGAGCTGAAGGCGCTCGGCCACGACGTGACCGTCGAGGTCGTCGAGCTGCGCGACCACGGCCACGCGATCATCGACGCGATGCTCACCGGGTTCCCCACGGGTGACCTGGCCCGCGACATCGAGACGATCACCCAGGCCGACGGGATCATCGCCGTCTCGCCGCTGTTCACCACCACCTACTCGGGGCTGTTCAAGTCGTTCGTCGACATCCTCGACAAGGACGCCCTGACGGGCATGCCCGTGCTGCTCGGTGCGACCGGCGGGACGCCGCGGCACTCGCTCGCGCTGGAGTACTCGATGCGCCCGCTGTTCACGTACCTGCGGGCCGACGTCGTCACGACGTCGGTCTTCGCGGCCACGGACGACTGGGCGCAGGCCGGCGACCGCACCCGGCGCGACGACGGCGCGAGCTCGCTGCCCGAGCGCATCGAGCGGGCCGGTCGGTCCCTCGCGGCGACCATGGCGGCGCGAGGGGAACACACCAAGCGCGACGACCCGTTCGCCAGCACCCCCAGCTTCCTGGACCTTCTGGGCGGCGACTGACCAGCCGTCATGACTCCACCATGACCCTGCCCTGCCCGGGGCTTGCACGTCCCGGGCAGGGCAGGGAACATATGGGACAGCAACCGCAGCGGGTCGCGGGCAGTCGATGGTGAGGGAGCGCGGTCATGGCGGACGGCACGACGGACGGTACGCAGGACCAGGCCCCGGCCGAGACCGAGGTCGAGACACCCCGCGCCGCAGGGCCGGACGCCGGTGAGACCGAGGGCTCGGTCGAGGTTCCTGGCGCAGAGGCAGCCGGTGCCGAGACTCCTGATGCTCAGGCTCCGGCTGCCGGAGACGTGGAAGGCGACTCGACCGCGGGGGCCGTGCCTGCCGAGGCCGCGCCCGCCGACACGGCATCCGCCGCGACCGGTCCGCGGGCCGACACCGGACGTGTCGCCCGGATCGTCGCCGCGCTGCGGCAGGCGCACGCCGAGCAGTCCGCTCGGACCGCCGCTGCCGCCGAATCCACGGAGACTCCTGTGCTCCCCGAGAACCCCGAGCCCCCCGAGGCTACCGACCCTACGCACCAGCCGGCTCCCCGCCGGGAGAGCAGCGGGGTGCGGCACTCCCCGCCCGCCATGCCCACGCTGCGCTGGAACCCCGGTGCCCGATACCGGGCCTCCCAGCTGGCGAACCAGGCCGCACGGCCCGAGCCGAACGTGGCAGTGCCTCCCGTGCCACTGCCACCGGTGCCCCCGCCGCCGGCCCCGCTGCCGCCCGCACCCCCGGCC
>NZ_KI911609.1:49119-51733 GCF_000515355.1 Promicromonospora kroppenstedtii DSM 19349
CGCGGCCAGTGCCGGTGCCCAGGTTCGCGACCGGCTGCGCCCCCGGGTCGATGGCGAACCGGGAGCGTGCCCCGCCCGACCAGCCGCGCCACCGCTCCGGGTCGCGGCAGCCCAGGTCGATCACGGCGGCGTCCCGGTCGTACGTGAGCGTGACCTCGAGGGCGTCCGCGCCACGCGCGGGGATCTCGAACGGCACCTCGAGGTAACGGCCCTCGATCTGGTCGTCGACCGACAGGCGCAGGCGGCGCTCCTCGAAGGTCACGGCGCGCTCACCGCCCCAGGATCTCGGTCAGGAACTCGATCGCGGCCGGGTAGGCGTCCTTGCGGTTGGCCCGCTTGGCCAGGCCGTGCCCCTCGTCGTGGTAGACCCGCAGCTCGTGCCGGATGCCACGGTCCGCGAGCGCCGCGGCGATCTGCTCGGCCTCGGACAGCGGGACGCGGGGGTCGTTGGCGCCGTGGATGACGAACAGGGGCGCGCGGAGCTGGTCGAGGTGGGTGATGGGTGAGGCGGCGACGAGCAGGTCGCGGTGGTGCTCGAGGCTGCCGTACTCGCGTTCGCGGGCGGCGCGGCGGTACTCGGAGGTGTTCTCCAGGAAGGTCACCAGGGAGGACATGCCGACGATGTCGACGCCGGCGGCCCAGAGGTCGGGTTGCATGGTGGTACCGGCGAGCACCATGTAGCCGCCGTAGGAGCCGCCCCACAGGGCGCTGCGTGCGGGGTCGAGGCTGAGCTCGGGGAGCCAGGCGCGCAGGGCGGCGAGGTCGGCCACGGAGTCGAGCCGCTTGTCGACGTCGTCGAGGCTGACCCAGCGCTTGCCGTAGCCGGCGGAGCCGCGCACGTTGGGCACCAGCACAGTGAACCCGGCGCCGGCGAGGGCCTGGATGACGGGCGAGAACAGGCGGGTGGCCTCGCCCTCGGGACCGCCGTGCACGAGGACGACGGACGCGCCGGCGACCGGGGTGTCGGTGGTGGCGGGCCGGTAGACGAAGCAGGGGATCTGCTCGCCGTCGGGCGTGGGGACGCGGTGCACGGTGGGCAGTGCGATGGGCAGGCCGTCGGGGATCTGGGCGCGGCCGTCGACCAGGGTGGTGGCGGTCCCGGTGGTGCCGTCGACGAGGTGGATGGAGCCCGGGTCGCCCGAGGCGGTGAGGTGCACCGCGAAGCGTGAGGAGTCGGGGGCCCAGACGACGGTGGGGACGCCGGTGTCGGGCAGGGTGACGTCGCAGCGGTGGGTGCCGTCGTGCTCGTGGACGGCGAGGGTGGCGACGCCGTCCTGGTGGTGGCCGACGACCATGGCGGAGCCGTCGGGGGAGAGGACCACCTCGAGGTCGTGGTCGGCGGCCTCGACGAGGGTCTCCCAGGTCGTCCCCTCGGCCCCGTCGGCCCCGGTGCGGACCCGGACGACGGCGGCGTGCTCGCGCTCGTGGTCGGACGCCATGACCAGGGCGTCGTCGCCCGCCGTCCAGGAGACGTGCGTGTGGTGGGCGTGCTCGTCGGCTGCGGTGACCGTTCCGGTGACGGCGGCGTCCGCGGCGCCCGCGACGAGGATCTGCGTGGAGCGCGGCCGGCTGCTGAGCACGGTGATCGCCACGTTGCGCCGGTCGTGGGAGGCGACGGCGTCGACGAGGTATCCGCCGCCGTCGTACAGCGTGGTCTGGGTGCCGGTCGCGAGGTCGTGGACCACGACGTCGAAGTCGACGCCGTCGCGGCGGTTGGTCAGGAACACCACGGACCCGGCGGAGACGTCGGCCAGGTCGTGCTTGTACGCGGGGTCGTGGACGAGGGGTGTGAGGTCCCCCGTCGTGGCGGGCGCGGCGCCCGGGGTGATCTCCAGCAGGCTGAGCTGCATCTGCTCGTCGCCGCCGTTGTCGTGCTGCACCACCACGGTGCGGGTGCCGGGCACGTAGCGGCCGGAGCAGCGGGACGGCAGCCCGGTGAGCTGGGTGCGGCTGCCGTCCGGCGCGATCTCGACGAGCTGCATGCTGCCGGACTCGTCGTTCCCGGCCAGGATGCGGCCCTCCGGGTCGACGTCGAAGACGGTCCATGCGGTCAGGTCGAGGAGCGAGCTGATGATCTCGGGCGCGGAGGTCAGGGGTGCGGAAGTCACTCAGGCAACCTAGCGGCCCCGGCCCCACCCCCGAACTGCTGGACGTAGTGCGGGTTGTACATGACGCCCAGCAGGTTGCCGAACGGGTCCACGACGGAGGCGGTGACGAAGCCGTTGTCACCGCGCGGGGTGATCGGCTCGTACTCGGTGGCGCCCAGCTCCAGCAGGCGGGCCACGAAGCCGTCCAGGTCGTCGACGTGCCAGTACATGAGCGCGCCCCCGGGCTGGTCGGGCAGTCCCGGGGGCGCGAACGCGCGGCTGACGAGGCCGAGCTCGGCCTCGTTGTCCCCGATGCGGAACTCCGCGTAGGCCGGCTTCCCGTCCGGTCCGGGGCGCTGGAAGTACGGCTCGACGCCGAGCAGCTCGGAGTACCAGTCGGCGGCGGCGCCGACGTCGTCGGCCCAGTAGTTGATGGTGGAGAATCCTCGAAGGCTCATGCCGCCATCTCAGCACCCGCCACTGACACTCGCCGGGGCCAGAGGGTGAAGTCAGGCGCTGGGATCGGC
>NZ_KI911609.1:51833-51952 GCF_000515355.1 Promicromonospora kroppenstedtii DSM 19349
GCCGGACGGTGAAGCGGCGGGTGCTGCGCAGGCGCCCGTCGACGCGGTAACGGCCGACGTAGCCGGTGCGGCCCTCGGAGTCGGTGCGCTGCTCGGTGTACGCCACGTGGGCAGCGTAG
>NZ_KI911609.1:52052-54206 GCF_000515355.1 Promicromonospora kroppenstedtii DSM 19349
ACCGGGACAGGCCCGGGTCGACGCCGGCCAGCGCGGCCAGGCCGGCGCGCGGCCCGTCCACCTGCCCCACGGCGACGGCGCGGTTGAGCGCGACCACCGGGTTGTCCGTGAGCCCGGCGAGCTCGTCGTACCACTGCAGGATCTGTGGCCAGTCCGTCTCGGCGGCGACGGGTGCGTCGTCGTGCAGGGCGGCGATGGCGGCCTGGGCCTGGTACTGGCCGAGGCGGTCGCGGGACAGGGCGGTCTGGAGCACGTCGACGCCCTCGCTGATCATCCTGGTGTCCCACAGCGTCCGGTCCTGCTCGTCGAGCGGCACCAGCTCGCCGGACGCGGTGTACCGGGCGTCGCGTCGCGCGTGGTGCAGCAGCATGAGCGCGAGCAGCCCGGCGATCTCGGGGTCGGCCCCCTCGGGGCGGGCCGCCGAGGACACGGTGAGCTGGCGCATGAGCCGGATCGCCTCGTCGGCCAGCGAGATCTCGCCCGTGAAGCCCTCGTTGAAGATCAGGTACAGCACGTGCAGCACCGCGCGGGCGTCGCCGGGCGTGTCGAACCGCTCGCCGGTGATGGTGCGCTTGGCGCGCGAGATCCGCTGCGCCATCGTGGCCTCGGGGACCAGGAAGGCCCGCGCGATCTGCGCCGTGGTCAGTCCGCCCACGGCCCGGAGCGTCAGCGCGATGGCCGACGCCGGGCTGAGCGCGGGGTGGCAGCAGCGGCTCAGGAGCAGCAGTGTGTCGTCCGACTGCTCCGTGGGGCCCTGCGGCGGCTCGTCACCCGCCCGTTCCTCGCGCCTCCGTCGGGCGGCCTCGGACCGCTGGAGGTCGATCAGCTTGCGGCCGGCCACCCGCAGCAGCCACGCCTTGGCGTCGTCCGGCGGGTCGTCGGGCCAGTGCCGTACGGCCTCGATCAAGGCCTCCTGGACGGCGTCCTCGGCCGTCGCGAAGTCTGCTCCGCGACGGACGAGGACGCCGAGGACCTGCGGTGCGAGCGTCCGCACCCGGTCGTTCACCGCGTCGTGGTCCACGTCCAGCCTTCCTCAGGTCGTCCGGCTCACTCGGAGATCGTCAGGTCCTCGCCCAGGAACGGCCGCACCTCGAGCCACTCGTAGATGGGGCGGCCGCCGACGCCGGGTGCGGCGGACAGCTCGGCCGCGGCCTCGTAGGCGCGCTCCTGGGACTCGACGTCGATGATCATCCAGCCGGCGATGAGGTCCTTGGTCTCCGCGAAGGGCCCGTCGGTCACCGGCGGGCGGCCCTCGCCGCCGTACCGGACGAACGTGCCCTCCGGGGAGAGAGCGCCCTCGCCGACGAACTCGCCGCTCTCGGTGAGCTTCTCGGCGAACCGGCGCATGTAGTCGATGTGCTCGGTGATCTCCTGCGGGCTCCACTGGTCCATCGGCACGTCCGTGCCGGGAACCCACTCGGGGCCGCCGCGCCGGTAGTGCTTCAGCAGCAGGTACTTCGCCATGGTTGTCTCCCTGGTCACGGGCCCCGCGGGGCCCTGCGTCGTGGACGCGGTACGGACGCGGTCTCTGCGCCCTCGACCCTAGGACGGAGCGCTCGTCGGGTTCTCGACATCAGGATCACCGATTCCCGAGAAAAAGGTTCGGGTCAGCCCGCGCGGGTGCGCACGGCCCGGATCGGCGTGACCGCCGCGGGCCCCTCGACCGCACCGCCCACGGCACCAGGCCCGGCCCCGGGCACGACGGCGGACGCCTGGAACGCCGCGCTCATCGTCTCGCCCAGGGCGTCGAGGTCGTCCTCGAACAGGCCCGCGTACGTGGACAGCGTCAGCACCGGCGACTCGTGACCCAGCATGCGCTGGACCGCCTTGACGGTGGCCCCGCCGGAGATCGCCAGCGACGCAGCGGTGTGCCGCAGGTCGTGCAGCGTGAGCGTGCCGAAGTCCTCGGCGCCCGGCGCGAGCGTGGTCCGTGACAGCGCCGTGAACAGCCGGGTGCGACTGGCCTTCTCGCCGCGCGTCATCTCCGCCCGCGCCCGGTCGGCGGTGGCCACCAGTGCCCACGTGGCGGGGTCGGTCACGCCTGTCGGCTCCAACCCGCCCTCGGACTGGAGGCGGCGGACCGCGGCGACCACGTCGTCGTCGTACAGGCCCGCGGGCAGGCCGAGGGCCTGGCGCAGCGTGCGGACGGCGCCG
>NZ_KI911609.1:54306-56520 GCF_000515355.1 Promicromonospora kroppenstedtii DSM 19349
GGCGGCCCGGGCGTGCGGGTGGGGCCCTCGGGCCACGGGTAGACCCACGCGCGCAGCGTGACCTGCAGCAGCTCGGGCAGGTCCGGCAGGCCGTTCGCGCTCTGCACGAACCGGGCCAGCAGTCCGGCGACCGCCCGCGCCTCGTTGAGCGGGCCGGAGCTCGGCTGACCGCCCTCGAACGGCACGCCCGCCGCGGTGCAGCAGTCCGACAGGCGGCGGTGCACCAGGCCGGGCAGGTAGTGGTAGCTCGCGTCGATGATCGTCAGCTGGGCGAGCGTGGGCAGCTCCCAGCCCAGGTGGGACAGCTCCGCGCGCAGGACCTCGATGCCGAGCCGGCCGTTGTGGGTCACGATCGCCATCTGCGACAGGCGCTCGCGGAGGGTGGCGGCGACGTCGGCCAGCGCGATCCACGCGCCGTCGGGGTGCAGCACCGCCGACCACTCGTCGACCACCGCGCCCCGCTCGTCGATCCGGACGACGGCGATCTCTCGTAGTCGTGCCCCGGCAAGCTGGATTCCGGTGATCCGGGTCGACACCGCTGCGTACGCGGGCTTGCCCACGCGTTCGTCCCTCGCCATGCGCGTCCTTTCTCGACCGCCGTGCCGCCGTTGGCGCGACGACGCGCCACAGGGTGCCATCTGAGCGAGAGTCCTGAAAGTGGAGATCGTACGAATATGTCGGATTCTGTGAAAATCACTACCAAAGATAGCGGACCGCCCCCCGATTATTAACACTTACGGTGGGTGTTTGGCCACCGCCTGGGCGGTGCACAAGGGGAGGTCAGGATGCTGGCAAAGCTTTCGATCATGGACTGGCGCGCCATCGCGGCGCTCGCGTTCGCTCTTCCGTACGTCGCGCTGGTCCTGGTCGGGGAACGGTTCGGCTGGCTGCAGCTGTCCACTTCCGACGCCCTGACCAGCCCGATCACCATTGTGGCACTGGGCTGCCTGCTTGCCGGCGCAGGGCTCGCGCTGACCCCGGCGATCCAGGGCGGGGCCTACCCGGTGCTGAACATCCTGGTGGGTGGGGCCATGCTTGCCGGGTTCGGGTACGCCGTGCTGCTGCTCGCCCAGGCCAGGTACGGCTGCGACCCGCTGAACGTCTTGCCCGGCTGCGGGTGATCTTTGGAAAGTTAAGGACCTTGGCCTTATCGGGAGTTTTTCCCGTGCCGCAGGCCGCGCTCCGGGACACAATGCGACCGTGTTCCAGCGTCCGGCCAACCATCGCGTCTCGAGCCGTGAGCTCGTGGCCCTCGGCACCGCCAGCCAGGTGCCGACCCGCACCCGCAACCACAACGGCTACGTGCTGTTCTGGGACGACGAGGCCATCCTGTTCGACCCGGGCGAGGGGTCGCAGCGCCAGATGCTGCACGCGGGCATCTCCGCGACGGCGCTGACCCGCATCGCGCTCACGCACCTGCACGGCGACCACAGCCTCGGCCTGGCCGGCGTGGTGCAGCGCATCAGCCTGGACGCCGTGCCGCAGACGATCCCGATCGTGTTCCCGGAGTCGGGCCGCCGCTGGGTCGAGAACCTGTGCGACGCCACCGCGTTCTACCACCAGGAACGCCTCGCGCTGCAGGGCCTGAGCCGCGACGGGGAGGTGCGTCGCGTGCCGGGGGAGATGCACGGCCCGGCGGTGCTCAGCGCGGCGCGGCTGGACCACTCGCTGGAGGCCTACGGGTACCGGCTCGACGAGCCGGACGGCCGCCGCATGGTCCCGGAGCGCCTGGCCGCCGCGGGCATCTCGGGGCCCGACGTCGGACGGCTCGCCCAGGAGGGCACGCTGCGGACCGCGCGGGGCGTGGTCCGGCTGGAGGACGTCAGCGAGCCGCGGCCCGGCCAGTCGTTCGCGTTCGTGATGGACACCCGGCTGTGCGACGCCGTGCGGCGCCTGGCCGACGGCGTGGACCTGCTCGTCATCGAGTCGACCTACCTGGACCGTGACCGTGACCTCGCGCACGACCACGGGCACCTGACCGCCCTGGAGGCCGCGACCGTGGCGGCCGAGGCCGGGGTGCGTAGCCTCGTGCTGACCCACTTCTCGCAGCGGTACACCGACCCGACGGAGTTCGAGCACGAGGCCCGCACGGTGTTCGACGGCGAGCTCACGGTGGCGGCCGACCTGGACAGGGTGGCGGTGCCGCGTCGGCGGTGAGGCGCTGCCACACCGGCACCTGCACCGGCACCGGCACCGGTCCGGTCGGCCGCGGCC
>NZ_KI911610.1:0-1077 GCF_000515355.1 Promicromonospora kroppenstedtii DSM 19349
AGCCCGAGCCGCAGGACCTGCAGCGCATCGAGGGCATCGGCCCCAAGATCGAGGCGGCCCTGACGGCCGCCGGGTACACCACCTACGCCAAGGTCGCGGGCGCGAGCGAGGACGAGCTGCGCGCGGCGCTGGCCGCGAGCGGCATCAAGTTCGCCCCGGCCGCGACGAGCTGGGCCGACCAGGCGCAGTACCTGGTGGACGGCGACGAGGACGGCCTGCGCGAATACCAGGACTACCTGATCGGCGGCCAGGAGCGGCGCGCGAAGTTCAACGAGAACGTCGACTACACCGACGTCGACGAGGTCGAGGGCGCCGAGGCCAAGGCCGCTGCCCTGGCCGAGGACGAGGCAGAGGCCGCAGCAGCCCCGGAGCCGGCCGCCGAGCCCGCCCCGGAGCCGGAGCCCGAGCCGCAGGACCTGCAGCGCATCGAGGGCATCGGCCCCAAGATCGAGGCGACGCTGAAGGCCGCCGGCTACGCCACGTACGCGAAGATCGCGGCCGCGACGGAGACGGAGATCCGGGAGGCGCTCGCCACGGGCGGCATCACGTTCGCCCCTGCGGCCAGCAGCTGGACCGACCAGGCGCAGTACCTGGCCGACGGTGACGAGGACGGCCTGCAGGAGTTCCAGGACTACCTGATCGGCGGCCAGGACCGGCACGCGAAGTTCCGCAAGGACGTCGACTACACGGACGTCGACGAGATCGAGGGCGCCGACGCCAAGGCCGAGGCGATCGCCGAGGACGAGGCCAAGGCTGCCGCCGCCGAGGACGACGCGGAGCCGACGGGGTCCGAGGTGAAGGCATGAACCTGAAGGTCGTCCTGCCCCCGGTGATCATCGTCGTCCTGGGGCTGGGTGCCATCTCGAGCGTGCAGAACACGGGGTTCCGCGAGCACATCGAGTCCACGCTGACGGAGAGCGCGCAGGGGGCCCTCTCCGCCGCGGGGATCGATGCGGTCGTGGCGTTCTCGGGCCGCGACGCCGACGTGACCGCGCCGAGCGACGCGGTGGCTCTCGAGGCCGCCGAGGTCGTGGGCGGCGTCACCGGCGTCCGGACCGCGGCGGCCTACGGGCCGGA
>NZ_KI911610.1:1177-1818 GCF_000515355.1 Promicromonospora kroppenstedtii DSM 19349
GGCGCTCGGCGCGGCGGTCGTGGAGGCGGAGAAGCTCGGGGCGGGACTGGTCGTCCGGCAGGCGCAGGGCCTGATCGACCGCGCGGGGCTGGTGGACGGGGCTGCCGGCGCCCCGCCGTCGGGCAGCGGGACCGACGCCCTCACGGCACGCGAGCGCCAGGTGCTGGCCCTGGTGGCCGAGGGCTTGACCAACGGGCAGATCGCCGAGCGGCTGTTCATCTCGGCCAAGACGGTCTCGGTCCACGTCTCGGCGATCCTGCGCAAGCTGGGCGTGGCCACCCGCACGGAGGCGGCGCTCCGCGGCGTCCGGTGACGCCCGAAGACACTCCGGGGAAGCGGAGATCCAGCACTCGGCGAAGGAGCCGACCTAGGCTCTTGACGTGGTCGACGAACGGTACGGGTCCGATGTGCTCTCCCCCGAGTTTCCCGGCGCGCAGCGCGGGCGGCGGCCCACGTCGCAGCCCACGCCCGCCGAGCTGGGGCTCGTGGTCGAGGAGGTGCAGACCGGCTGGGTCGGTGCGATCGTCCGCGTCGAGAAGTCCGGCGGCATGCACGTGGTGGTCCTGGAGGACCGGCGCGGCCGGACCCGCACGTTCCCGCTCGGCCCGGGCTTCTGGGTCGAGGGCAAGCCGGTCGAGCTG
>NZ_KI911611.1:0-627 GCF_000515355.1 Promicromonospora kroppenstedtii DSM 19349
GGTCCGGCTGGTCCGGCGGGTTCGGCTGGTTCGGTCGGGGCCCTGTCCGTGAACCGCCAGGAGTCCTCGACGGTCACGGCCTCGGCCGCCGGGTCCAGTGTCACCTCACGCCACCACTGCTCGAGCCCGGCCACGGGATACGCCCCTGCGAGCTCGACCCGAGCCCGCCAGCGCGCCGTCGGCCCGCCGTCGAACGTAGGCTCGGTCGCGCTGTCAGCCCCGACAGAGCGATCAGCCCTACGTTCGCCGACACCGTCGCCCGCGGCGGCTACGCCGTCCGACACCTCGAAGGCGCCGGCGGCGAACTCCGGGCCGGGGGCCTGCTCCACGCCGCGCACCCGCGGGACGTTGTGCCAGTCGCCGCGGACCACCCACAGGTCGTACCGGTTCGGGCCGAAGGAGCCGGCGCGGTAGGTGGGTTTGCCGGCGTCGACCACCACGGGCACGCCGTCGAGGGCGACGATCACCGAGCCGACGTCCACGTGGTTGTGGTTCTCGTCGTTGTGCCCGCCCTTTACCGACACGGCGAGCCCGCGGGTCGAGCCCGGTGCGGTGCGCGCGACCGCGATCCCCGTCGCCGGGAACGTGGCGCGGCCCACCAGCGGCGGGGTGGCGGCCGGCGCGTCC
>NZ_KI911611.1:727-1742 GCF_000515355.1 Promicromonospora kroppenstedtii DSM 19349
ACTGTTCGCCGTCTGGGGCGTCTGCCGCTTCGTCCTCCACCCGGCGGCCGCCCCTCCCGCCTGGCGTCATTGACCACAGCACTTCCTGCCAGTTTGGGGTCCCGGCTGGCAGGAAGTGCTGTGCTCAACGAGCGGCAGGCCCGTCGTCGTGGACGGGGTGGGCCTTGATGCCAGGATCCTGAGACGGGCCGGTCTCACCACTCACCTTCGAGGCCCGGGTTTCTCCGCTTTGACAGGGCTCAAAGCGGAGAAACCCGGGCCTCGAAGTAGATCTGCTTCCCTACAGGTACGGCGCCACGTGCTCGTCGTAGCGGGCAAGGACTGTCGCCGCCGTCTCCGCCGTCGGGCGGGCCCAGATCTCCTCGTTGAAGATCTCGGTCTCGATGTCGCCCACGTACCCGGCGTCGCGCACCCAGCCGGTGATCGTCGTGAAGTCGACGTACCCGTCGCCCACGTGCCCCCGCGAGTTCAGCGGCTCGGCCGCCAGCGGCAGTGCCCAGTCGCACACCTGGTACGACGCGATGCGATCCTCCCGTCCGGCCCGCGCGATCGACCGCTGCAGCGAGGGGTCCCACCACACGTGGTAGGTGTCGACCACCACGCCCACCTCCGACGCCGCGAACGGCGCCGCCAGGTCCAGCGCCTGCGCCAGCGTGGAGATCACCGCGCGGTCCGCGGCGAAGATCGGGTGCAGCGGCTCCAGCACGATCCGCACCCCGTGCTCGGCTGCGAACGGCACCAGGTCGGCGATGCGGTCGGCCACCCGGCCGCGCGTCGCCACCAGGTCGCGGTCCACGTCCGACGTCGGGGCGCCGCCCGGCGTCGAGCCCACCAGCCCGCCGACCACGAAGACCAGCTCGGAGGTGCCGATCGTCGCGGCCTCCTCGATCGCCAGCTTGTTGTCGTCGAGCGCGGCGCGGATGCCGGCGTCGTCCGCCGCGGTGAGGAACCCGCCGCGGCACAGGGACGACGCGCGCAGCCCGGCGTCCGCGATGATGCGCGCCGCCTGCGGCGC
>NZ_KI911612.1:0-1209 GCF_000515355.1 Promicromonospora kroppenstedtii DSM 19349
CGGCGGGTCGGGCTGGCCCGGCTCCACGAGCGCGACGGCGCGGCCCGCGCGCACCTGGTCGACGGCGGTGGTCCACTCGGCCTCGCCCGTACCGCGGGGTGTGAACCCGGCGCGCACGCACGCCGAGACGAAGCACTCCTCGAGGCAGCCGTGCGACGGCACGCGGAGCCACTGCTCCTCGGCCAGCTCCGCCAGCGAGACCTCGGGCTTGCCCGCGTACGGGTGGTGCTCGTCGATGAGCACGAACATCGGGTCGGTGCAGACCCGGGTCCAGGACACCTCGACCGCCGCCGGGGGCGAGACGTCGGAGCACATGCCGACCAGACCGACGTCGATCGTGCCGCGGGCGAGCCGCGCGGCGACGTCGTCGGGCAGATGGGGCATGGCCGTGGTGACCTGCGCACCGGGCATGCCGATGTGCAGCTGGTTGACGAACAGCCCGCCCAAGCCGGTGCCGGTGATGCCGACCCGCACGGTCTCGCCGTGGGCGACGTCGCCGTTGACGAGGCGTTCGGCGTCGTCGGCCAGGGCCGCCATGGCGGGGAGAAGCACGCGAGCGTGCCTGAGAACCAGCTCGCCGAGCTCGGTCGGTCGCGCACCGAACCGGTCGCGGACGAAGACGTTCCCGCCCAGGGACCGGTCGATGCGGTTGAGCTGCGCGGTCAACGCCGGCTGCGCGATGCCGAGGGCAGCGGCCGCCTTCGTGACGCTGCCCGACTCGGCAACCGCGACGACCATCCTCAAGTGCCGCATGTCGAGTTCCACAGGGTGGAAAATATCTGTCATAGGCCCATATGTCTCGGGCATCGACGAAATTTATCGGTCTGCGCGAAAGACCGTTACGTCCCGGTAACGGCCTCCGCGGGCTCGCGAGGCCGCCGGAGCGGCCTCGCCGGGGCCCGTGGGTGCCCCCTGCGGACGCCGGTCAGCCCTCCAGGAAACCGTCCCGGACCAGGCCGCGGACGGCGGGGAGCAGCTCTGCCGCCAGCGCGTCCGCGGGCACCTCGAACAGCGACGCGATGGCGCCGACGATCTGCCCCACGGTCAGGTCGCCGTCGCACGCGCCGACGAGCGCCGCGAGCGGCGTGGACGCGTGCACACCCCGCCCCAGCCCGTCCCCCTGCCGCAGCACGACGACGTTCGGGTCCGCCGCGCCGGGCGTCAGGTAGCGCTCCTCGGTGACGTCGGCGGCGGTCACCAGGTGCGCCG
>NZ_KI911612.1:1309-5855 GCF_000515355.1 Promicromonospora kroppenstedtii DSM 19349
GGCGGGCCCGGAGCCGCCCGACGTCGCCGTCGCGGGCACGGCGCCGCCGATGGCCAGCGTCACGCCGGCCATCGCGCCGGTCAGCGCGGCGAACAAGCGGGTACGAGCGAGCAACGGAGCCTCCCCAGCGACAATCCGGCCAAGTCTGGACCATCCGGAGGCCGGACCGGGAATCAATTGCGACGACCGCATGGCCCGGCGACCCGGCGCACCTGCCCTCTACGGCCCCGCGCCGCGGAACAAAGCCGTTGACCGGGGCCGGTGGCAGCGGTGCACTGGCCTCATGACCACTACCGAGCGATGGACCTCAGCCACTGTCTACCCCGACATGTGGGTGGACCCCGACAGCGACCCGCGGGAGGCGCTGGCCAGCCCGTTCGGCGAGAAGGAGACCCTCTGGAACTACCTGCGGCACTACCGGCTCACGCTGGAGATGAAGTGCGACGGGCTCGACGCCGAGCAGCTCGCCCGCCGGTCGGTGCCGCCCTCGACCATGTCGCTGCTCGGGCTGGTGCGGCACCTGGCGCACGTCGAGCAGACCTGGTTCCAGCGGGCGCTGCAGGGCCGCGTCGACCTGCCCAAGCTGTTCGGAAAGGGGCCGGAGAACCCCGACGCGGACTTCGACGGCGCCGTGGCCGACCACGCCGTCGTCGAGGACGCGTGGGAGAACTGGCGCCGCGAGGTCCGGGACGCCGACGCCTGGATGGAGGCCCTCCCCGAGGACGGGCTGGGCGAGACCGTCACGCACCAGGGCGACGAGGTCCCCGTCCGGGACATCCTGGTGCACATGATCGAGGAGTACTCCCGGCACATGGGCCACGCCGACCTGCTCCGCGAGTGCGTCGACGGCCGCGTGGGCCAGTAGGACCCGAGTCCGCCTCGAACAGGCGATCAGGCCTGGAATCACCGAGGATTCCAGGCCTGATCGCCTGCTGGGACGAACTTTCGCGCGGTACCGGCTAGACCGCCGCCGCCGTGCGGTCCTGCTCCTCCTGCTGCGCCGCGTCGACGCGGGAGGCCCGCACACGGGACCAGATCACGGCGCCGAAGGCCACGGCCGCCGCCACCAGCGCGATACCGATGCGCAGCGCGTGGTTGGCGTCGGACGGCACGCTGATCGCCACCACCGCGGGGGCGATGAGCAGCGCGACCAGGTTCATCACCTTGATCAGCGGGTTGATCGCGGGGCCGGCGGTGTCCTTGAACGGGTCGCCCACGGTGTCACCGATGACGGTGGCCGCGTGCGCCTCCGAACCCTTGCCGCCGTACTTGCCGTCCTCGACGATCTTCTTGGCGTTGTCCCAGGCACCGCCCGAGTTGGCCAGGAAGATGGCCATGAGGACGCCGGAGCCGATCGCACCGGCCAGGAATCCGGCCAGCGGCCCGACGCCGAGGCCGAAGCCCACCGCGATGGGTGCGAACGCGGCCAGCAGGCCCGGGGTGACGAGCTCGCGCAGCGAGTCGCGGGTGCAGATGTCCACGACCTTGCCGTACTCGGGACGCTCGTCGAAGGTCATGATGCCCGGGTGCTCGCGGAACTGGCGGCGCACCTCGAACACGATGGCGCCCGCGGCGCGGGTCACGGCGTCGATCGCGAGCCCGGAGAACAGGAACACGGTGGCGCCGCCTAGGATCACGCCCACGAGGGTGACCGGCGAGATGATCTCGTAGCTGAGCATCGAGGTCACGAGACCGGAGCCGACGTCGCCCACCTGCGCGAGCGCGTGCGACACGGCGTCCGCGTAGGAGCCGAACAGCGCGGTCGCGGCCAGTACGGCCGTGGCGATCGCGATGCCCTTGGTGATGGCCTTCGTGGTGTTGCCGACGGCGTCCAGGTCGGTGAGGATCTGCGCGCCCTCCTCGTCGACGTCGCCCGACATCTCGGCGATGCCCTGCGCGTTGTCGCTGACCGGGCCGAACGTGTCCATGGCCACGATGACGCCGACCGTGGTGAGCAGGCCGCAGCCGGCCAGGGCCACGAGGAACAGCGCGAGCGGCACCGAGCCGCCGGCCAGCAGGAACACGCCGCAGATCGCGGCGGCGATGATGCCGGCCGTGTACACGGCCGACTCGAAGCCCACGCCGATGCCGGACAGGACGACGGTCGCGGCGCCCGTGCGGGACGTCTCGGCCACGTGCAGGGTCGGCTTCTTGTCGGTACCGGTGAAGTAGCCCGTGACCCAGAGGATGACGCCCGCGAGCACCACGCCGATGAGCACGGCGAGGGCGGAGACGATCCGGGGGTCGGCGGTCACGTCGGTGAGGTCGGCGGTGCCGGTCATCTGGCCGAACGAGGACGGCAGGTAGACGAAGGCCGCGATGCCGGCCAGCACGGCGCCGACGACGGCGGAGATGTAGAACCCGCGGTTGATCGCGGCGAGACCGCTCTCGGACCCGCGCACCCGGGTGATGAAGACGCCCAGCAGCGCGACGAACGCGCCGATCGCGGTGACGATCAGCGGGAACACGAGGCCCTGCTCGCCCATGGCGGCCTTGCCGAGGATGAGGGCGGCCACGAGGGTCACGGCGTAGGACTCGAAGAGGTCGGCCGCCATGCCGGCGCAGTCGCCGACGTTGTCGCCCACGTTGTCCGCGATGGTGGCCGCGTTGCGGGGGTCGTCCTCGGGGATGCCCTGCTCGACCTTGCCGACCAGGTCGGCGCCGACGTCGGCCGCCTTGGTGAAGATGCCGCCGCCCACGCGCATGAACATGGCGAGCAGCGCGGCGCCGAAGCCGAAGCCCTCCAGCACGGCGGGCGCGTCCACGTCGTACACGAGCACGACGAGCGCGGCGCCGAGCAGGCCCAGGCCCACCACGGACATACCGACGACGCCGCCCGTGCGGAACGCGATGCGGGCGCCCTCCGCCCGGCCGCCAGGACGGGTCGCGGCCGAGGCCACACGGACGTTGGCGCGCACCGCGAGCCACATGCCCAGGTAGCCGATGGCCGCGGAGAACCCGGCACCGAACAGGAACGCGATGGAGCGCCCGACACGCACCCCACCATCGCCCGGCAGCAGGAAGAGCAGCGCGAAGACCACGGCCGCGAAGAGCACGAGGGTGCGGAACTGCCGCTTCAGATAAGCGGACGCGCCCTCCTGCACGGCCTGGCCGATGTCCTGCATCTTCGCGGTTCCATCAGGCGCGGCGAGCACCTGTCGGCGCAGCACGAAAGCGCACCCGAGGGCAGCGGCCGCGATGACGGCGATCACCGCCACCGTGGTGTAGCTCCCTGCGCCGAAAACAATGTCGTCTTCGAGCATCCGTCCTCCTCGACGAGCTCCGGGGCTGTTCCCCCAGATATGTAATGCCCTGCACAGGCTTGACCCGTGCAAGGCCGATGCATCCCGCCAGCGACGTCGATGGCGGGAAGAGACCAGAGTCTACTCACATGTGACGCCAGTCACTATGTCGAAGCATGGAGACTTCCGCACCCCGGCACGACCCTGCCGAAGAGGTCAGGCGGTGTCGGTGAGGACCCGGATCTCCTGGATCAGCCGGCCCGAGTCGATGAGGTCCGGGAGCACCACGTCGGCCCCCGCCTCGGCCAGCCGGTCCGCCGGCGTGGTCCCCGAGGCGACCGCCACCACGTGCGCCCCGCCCTCCAGGCCGGTGCGCACGTCCTCCAGCGAGTCGCCGACGATCACGGTGTTGCCCTTGTGGAACGTGCTCTCGTATCGCTCGCCCGCGCGCCGCTGGGCCACGGCCACGAGGGCCGGCCGGTGGGCGTCGTCGGACGAGTAGCCACCCACGCCGGCGTCGACGTACCGGTCCATGCCGAACACGCCGAGCTTGATGCGAGCATTCGGCTCGAGGTTGCCCGTCAGCACCGTGGCCACCATGTCGGGCTCGGCCGCCACGGCCTTCAGGGCGCCCATGGCCCCAGGGAGCACGGTCCCGAGGCGGCGCACCTCGTCGGTGCGGGCCGCGAAGTGCAGGGGCACCGCCGCGAGCATCTGTGGCAGCAGGTCCTCCGCCTCGTGCTCGGGGACGCCGTTGTCGGCCAGCAGCCCGCGGATCGCGAGCGGCATGGTCACCCCGGTCCCCTTGGCCGGGAGGCGTTCGGCGGGCCGTCCCACGACCTCGGCGAACGCCTCCCGGTATGCCGTCCGGTCCACCTCTCCGACGTAGACGAGCGTCCGGTCGATGTCCCAGAGCACGAGGGCCCGGACAACGCCGCCGGAGGTGGCCGGCGCCGTCACGACGCCAGTGCCGCGATTCGCTCGGTCAGCACCCGCGCTCCCACTCCGGAGCGTCGCGTCGAGCCACCTCGCCGCAGGTCCGCCGACAGGTCCCGCAGGTGCTCCCGCAGGCGTGCCGACTGCACGGTCTCGGCGATGGCCACGGCCTCCTCGCCGGTGGCACAGGCCGCGTCGAGGTCGCCCGCCCGGGCGTGCGCCTGGGCGGCCCGGCTGAGGAACAGCCCGTGCGTGCGGCGCTCGCCCGCCCGCTCGGCACGGATCGCATGGCCGAAGCTCTCGACGGCGCGGGCCGTGTTGCCCAGCGCCAGGTGCGCCGAGCCGGACTGACCGTGGATCTCGCCCTC
>NZ_KI911612.1:5955-6221 GCF_000515355.1 Promicromonospora kroppenstedtii DSM 19349
AGGCGCGCGCGTGCCGTGATCCGTGCGGTTGTCTCCGTGGCTCATCTCTGTTCCCCCGGTTGTTGGCGTACTTGCTTTTCACCCCCTATGACGCCCGGTTCCGGCGAACAGTTGGGGTCGGATCCTTTTCGCGTCCGACTCGCCCGGGTCAGGATGAGGACATGGCCGAGACGGTGGACAACCCTGTGGACGACGTCGGGCGCGCCCCCGCGTACCCGCTCCGGTTCCGCTCCGCCGAGGCCCGTGGGGTACGGATCGGCCGCCCG
>NZ_KI911613.1:0-941 GCF_000515355.1 Promicromonospora kroppenstedtii DSM 19349
ACCGAGTGGGTCCCGGCGGGCGAGCCGCTCCCGGTCGCGTCCGCCACGCTCCAGGCGCGCGTCACGCTCGTGGGCGACACCGAGGCGTCCCCGACCGTCCGGGAGGTGACGCTCACACCCGAGGTGGAGCGGTCGCGGTCCCTGCAGGAGGTCGAGGTCCAGGCCAAGGCCGACGGGCGCGCCTACAAGGTCTTCGCGACCCGCGAGGGCCTGGTGGGCGGCACCACCGCGAACGGGCACGTCATCAAGAAGCGTGACCACTTCGTCGCCCTGCCGTCGCGGCGCGGGCTGTCGGCCAAGAACTCGGGCAGCTACTCGGTACGGGTCTGCGCCGAGCACACGGGCCGGTGCGCGTACGCCCCGGTCTGGGACGTCGGCCCCTGGAACACCAAGGACGACCACTGGAACGGGTCCCCCGAGCGCGAGTCGTGGGACGACCTGCCGCGGGGCCTGCCCCAGGCCCAGGCCGCCTACCAGGACGGCTACAACAAGGGGAAGGACGGCTTCGGCCGCAAGGTCGCGAACCCCGCGGGGATCGACCTGGGCGACGGCACCTTCTGGGACGGCCTCGGGCTGAAGGACAACGCCTGGACCACCGTGACCTACCTGTGGACCGGCAACGGACCGAAGGGCGTGGTGCGCACCAGCGGCGGACCCCTGACCGTGCGGTCCGGCCCCGGCACGAACCACTCCGCCGTCGGGCAGGCCGGGCGTTTCACCAACGTCGTGATCGAGTGCACCGCCAAGGGCAGCCGCGTGGACGGCTACTACGGCGTCAGCAACGTGTGGAACCGGATCGGGCCGGGCAACTGGATCTCGGACGCGTACGTCAACACGGGTTCGAGCGGCCCGGCCGCCAAGGCCTGCTGACCCCCGCACGGGTCGGTCAGGCGCGGCGGAGCGCACCGACCAGACCGGCCGCCGCCACGCCGACCACGACG
>NZ_KI911613.1:1041-2527 GCF_000515355.1 Promicromonospora kroppenstedtii DSM 19349
GGCGGCCTCGTCGACGGTGCCCTCGGCGGCGGCGGCCGGGGTCTCGACCGTGCCCTCGGTGGTGTCACCGGCGAGGAGCTCGCGCTCCCACTCGGCCAGCGGCTCGGCGGCGGCCTCGGCCTCGGTGCCGGTCTTGGCACCGCCCGAGTGACGCTGCATGAGGCCCTCGGCGGCGGCGTCCGCGATCACGCGGGTGAGCAGCGTGACGGAACGGATCGCGTCGTCGTTGCCCGGGATCGCGTAGTCGACCATGTCGGGGTCGCAGTTGGTGTCGAGGATCGCCACGACGGGGATGCCCAGCTTGCGGGCCTCGTCCACCGCGAGGTGCTCCTTGTTGGTGTCGACGATCCACACGGCCGAGGGGACCTTGGCCATGTCACGGATACCGCCGAGGGTGCGCGCGAGCTTGTCCTTCTCGCGGCGCAGCACCAGGAGCTCCTTCTTCGTGAGGCCCGAGGCGGCCACGTCGTCGAAGTCGATCTCCTCGAGCTCCTTGAGGCGCTGGAGACGCTTGTGCACCGTGGTGAAGTTGGTGAGCATGCCACCGAGCCAGCGGTGGTTCACGTAGGGCATCCCGACGCGGGCGGCCTGCTCTGCGACCGGCTCCTGGGCCTGCTTCTTGGTGCCGACGAAGAGGATGGAGCCGCCGTGGGCGACCGTCTCCTTGACGAAGTCGTAGGCGCTGTCGATGAAGTGCAGCGACTGCTGCAGGTCGACGATGTAGATGCCGTTGCGCTCCGTGAAGATGAAGCGCTTCATCTTCGGGTTCCAACGGCGGGTCTGGTGTCCGAAGTGGACACCGCTCTCGAGGAGCTGGCGCATGGACACGACGGCCATGACACGTCCTTTCGGTGCGGTCCGGGATCGACCCGGGGCTCCGCACGCATTTCAGGCGGCACAGGACGCAAGCCCCGGGCCACGGTTCGGTTGGCGGCGCCTTCTCGTGAAGGTGCCCCTGGCGCCACGTCGTTCCCGACGCCGACCCTGGGGCCGGACCACTGCCGGAGGCGACTCGATGTGGCGCGCGATGTCGACCGGAGATCCCCTGCCAGGCAGAGGGCCAGCAGAGCTGGACGACTGCCGGACTGGCAGCACATGCCGGTCGCGGGTTGAAGTCTACCCGACGGGCCCCCGCAGCGAGGACCTCGACGACGGGCTCCCGCTGTGACGTCGCCCGCTCTCGTTCGGGTGGTCCTGCGGGGTCGTCCTGGGGGCCGTTCCCGACCCCCGACCGACCCTCGTGACGGCGGCAGAAGGCGACGAGTGCGACCACAGGGCCCCTCCGGGCCGGTTCGTGCACAGGCGGGTCCCGGCCCCCTCCCGCCCGTCGGCCCGGCGGGCGATGCTCACGGCATGACGAACTCCCGTATCCCCCGCCGGACCGGTGGTCAGGCCACGGCCCGACGCCTCCTGCCGCTCCTTGCTCTCGTCGCGGTCGCGATCCTTCTCGTCACCGTGGCGACGGCGCCGCCCGCCGGGGCGCTAC
>NZ_KI911613.1:2627-3315 GCF_000515355.1 Promicromonospora kroppenstedtii DSM 19349
GGATCCGCGGAGACCGGCTACGTGCCGCCCGTCGCGGGGATGAACCCGCCGGCCGGCGTGGAGCGCCTGTTCGACCCGCCCGAGGAGGAGTGGGGCGCGGGACACCGCGGTGTCGACCTGACGGCCGCTGTGGGTTCGCCGGTGCTGTCCCCGGGTCCGGGAGTCGTCACGTTCGCCGGGCAGGTCGCCCGCCGCGGGGTCGTGGTGATCACCCATCCCGACGGTCTGCGCACGAGCCTGGAGCCGGTGGCGGCGTCCGTGCCGGTCGGCACGGCGGTGGCGGCGGGCACTGCGGTCGGCGTGGTGGAGGCCCCCTCCGACAGCACGATGCCGAACCACTGCACGCCCCGGTCGTGCGTGCACTGGGGCGTGCGGCGGGGCGAACGCTACATCGACCCGTTGTCCCTGCTGGACCGGCCGCCGATCGTGCTGCTGCCGGACGGTTGAGGAACGGCCGGTCAGGCGCGCGGGAACGCCTGGGCGTACACGCTGCGCAGCCGCTCGGCGTCCACGTGGGTGTAGCGCTGGGTGGTGGCGAGGTTGGCATGGCCGAGGACCTCCTGCACCGCTCGGAGATCGGAGCCGCCCTGCAGCAGGTGCGTCGCGGCGGAGTGCCGCAGCGCGTGCGGGGCGACGTCGTCGACGCCGGCCTGGGCCGCCAGCCGGTGCACGGCTTCGCGCACCTGCC
>NZ_KI911613.1:3415-11150 GCF_000515355.1 Promicromonospora kroppenstedtii DSM 19349
GCGGCGGACGGCGGGCGCGATGGTCTCGCGCGCGCCCGGCGTGAGCAGCTTGGAGTCGGCCACGCCCTTGGGCCCGGTGCGCGTCGTGGCGTCGACCACGACGACGCCCACGCTGACCGGACCGGCCAGCGCCCCGCGCCCGACCTCGTCCATGCCCGCCACGAGGCGGGCTCCCGAGGCGAGGAGCGCCCTCTCCTGCCGCAGCGTGGGCACCTTGCGCACCGCCTACTTCCCCGCGGGCGGGGCGTCCGGGACGCCGTCGAAGACGTCGCTCGGGTTGCTGTGCCAGTCCAGGCGGTCCAGCGGCCACACGGTCGCGAACGCCGTGCCGACGACGTTGTCGACGGGCACGAACCCGCCACCCGGCTTGCCGCGGTTGTAGCGCGAGTCCTGGGAGTTCTGGCGGTTGTCACCCATCACCCAGAGCATGCCGTCCGGCACGGTGACGTCGAACGGGTCCTGGCTCGGCACCGAACCGGGCTTGATGTACGTCTCGTCGAGCGGCGTGCCGTTGACCGACACACGGCCCTCGGCGTCGCAGCAGACGACCTTGTCGCCGGGCAGGCCGATCAGGCGCTTGATGAGGTGGTCGCCGGTGTCCTGCGGGAGCAGGCCGACGGTCGTCAGGAACGACACCGCGGCGTCGCCCACCGGGCCGCGCTCCGGCGGCACGTACGGCGGCAGCCAGTCGCCCGGGTCCACGAAGACGACGATGTCCCCGTGCTCGAGGTCGAACGGGCCGGGCGTCAGCCGCGACGCCATGACCCGGTCACCCTCGGTCAGTGTGTCCTCCATGGACGCGCTGGGGATGTAGAACGGCTGGACCAGCAGCGTCTTGATCAGCCACGACAGGACCAGCGCGCTGACCACGATGATCGCGATCTCCTTGAGCATCGCGAGGACGCCCGACTGCTGCCGGCGCGGCTCACGACCGTGCGCGGCACCACCCTGCCGATGTGCCCCGCTGCTTTCCCACGGATCATCTGAGCTCAAGGGCGTCCCATCGATAGGGGTGGGCGGTGCCACCCGGTCGAAACTCGTCACGTGCCTAACTCTGTCACCACTGGGGGTCCCCGGCGAAATGGTCGGGCGGGCGAACATCCAACCTGCCGGACATCCCCACGAACCCCTCCGGGTACGACATCGGCCGCCGCCCTCGGTGGACGAGGGCGGCGGCCGATGTCAGTGGAGCACCGGAGCGCTCAGAACGCTCAGTTCTCGCGCTTCTCGCGGATCTTCGCCTTCTTGCCGCGCAGCTCGCGCAGGTAGTACAGCTTGGCGCGACGGACGTCACCGCGGGTGACGACCTCGACCGACTCGATGGTCGGCGCGTGCAGCGGGAACTTGCGCTCCACGCCCACACCGAAGCTGACCTTGCGGACGGCGAAGGTCTCGCCGATCCCGCCGCCGTGGCGGGAGATGACGACGCCCTGGAACGCCTGGACGCGGGAGCGGTTGCCCTCGACGACCTTGACGTTGACCTTGACGGTGTCACCGGCACGGAAGGCCGGGATGTCGGACCGCAGCGAGGCTGCGCCGATGTTGTCGAGCTTCTGCATCGTTCTCTCCGGGCCTGCCACAGGTCAGGCGCGAATCTCGTGGGCCCTGACCCGGCCGTGCGGCCGTCAGGGTCCCGAAAGGGTGTGGATGGCGGTGCGGCTTGACCCGGTCGGGGGCGGTTGCCCGCCCCGGTCGTCCCCTGTGGCAGAGACCTGACCGGCGACGCACCAACGGGTAATTCTGCCATACGAACGGGCAGGCCAACCATCGGAGCGGGTGTGACCCGCGCCGGCGCGGACCTCAGGCCCGCACGAGCCGCCCGTCGCCGTCCGGCCCCGGCACCCAGCCCAGCTCCGCGAGCAGCGCCAGATCGTGCTTGTCCAGGCCCGCCACGTCCAGGGCCGCGATCATGTCCGGCCGGCGCGCCGCCGTCCGCTCCAGCGCGCGGTCCCGGCGCCAGCGCTCGATCTTCGCGTGGTGCCCCGAGAGCAGCACCTCCGGGATCTCGAGGTCGGCCCACGACGGCGGCTTCGTGTACACGGGGTACTCCAGCAGGCCGGCGGCGCCGTGCGACTCCTCCACCAGCGAGTCCGGGTTGCCCACCATGCCGGGGATCAGCCGGGCAACGGCCTCGATCATCACGAGGGAGGCGACCTCGCCGCCGTTGAGCACGTAGTCGCCGATCGACAGCTCGTGCACGGTGACGCCCGCGTCGCGGTAGTGCTCGGCGACGCGCGCGTCGATGCCCTCGTAGCGCCCGCACGCGAACACGAGCTGCTCGGCCGACGCGAGTGACTCCGCGTGCCGCTGTGTGAACACCTCGCCCGACGGCGTCGGCACGATCAGGTGCGCGCCCGCCGCGTCGCCGTCCAGCACGTCGTCGACAGCCAGCCCCCACACGTCGGGCCGCATGACCATGCCCGCTCCCCCGCCGAACGGGGTGTCGTCGACGGTACGGTGCCGGTCCGTGGTCCAGTCGCGCAGGTCGTGCACGCGCAGGTCCAGCAGGCCGCGCTGCCGCGCCTTGCCCACCAGCGACAGGTCGAGCACGGACAGGTAGTCCGGGAAGATCGAGATCACGTCGACGCGCACGTCAGTCGTCTTCCCGGTCGTCATCGGCACGGTCCACGACGGCGGCGTCCGCGTCGCGCGCCAGCAGCCCGCCGGGCGGGGTCAGCACCACCCGGCCGCCCGGGACGTCGACCACGGGCACGATCGCCAGGACGAACGGCACCAGCGTGCGGGTCGTACCGCCGTCGGGCAGGTCCTCCTCGATCAGCAGCGCCTCGTGGGCTGGCTGGTACTCCAGGGTTATGACCTTGCCGACGACGGTGCCGTCCTCGAGCTCCACGCGCAGCCCCGCCAGCTCGTGCGGGTACCAGGCGTCCTCCTCGTCGGAGGCGTCCGCCTCGACCACGAGCTCGGTCCCGCGCAGCTCCTCGGCCGCGGTGCGGTCGGCGACCTCGGCGAAGGTGACCAGCCAGCGGCCCTGGTGCTCACGCGCCCGGGTGACTGTCAGGGGTCCGGCGTCCGCGGGCACCGTCTCGAGCCGCTCGCCGATCGCGAGCCGGGACTCGGGGTCGTCCGTGCGCAGGTCGAGGGCGACCTCGCCCTTGAGCCCGTGCGCCTTGCCGACGCGGGCCACGGTCAGCTGCATGTCACTCCTCGAAGATGTGGCAATGAGCGAGGCCCGGTCCGCGTACGGACCGGGCCTCGTCGTCGTGCTGGGTGCTGAAGGATCAGCGCCGGTCGACGTCCACGACGTCGACCCGCACCGGGCCCTCGGTGGCGAGCGCACCGATCACGGTGCGCAGTGCGCGCGCCGTGCGACCACCGCGGCCGATGACCCGGCCGAGATCGTCAGGGTGCACACGGACCTCGAGCAGGTCACCACGGCGCAGCGTCTTCGCGGACACGCGGACGTCGTCCGGGTTGTCCACGATGCCGCGCACCAGGTGCTCGAGGGCCTCCGAGAGCATCAGGCCTCGTCGCCCTCAGCGGCCTCGGCCGGAGCCTCGGCGGCAGCGGCGGCGGCCTTCTCGGCAGCCTTCGCCTTGGCCTTCTCGGCGTCGGCGCTCACGGCCTCGATCGCGGCGGCGGCGTCAGCCTTCTCGCCCTTGACCTTCAGGGTGCCCTCGGCACCCGGCAGGCCCTTGAACTTCTGCCAGTCACCGGTCACCTTGAGCAGAGCGGCGACCTGCTCGGTCGGCTGCGCGCCGACGCCGAGCCAGTACTGCGCGCGCTCCGACTTGATCTCGATGAGCGACGGCTCCTCGGTCGGGTGGTACTTGCCGATCTCCTCGATCGCACGGCCGTCGCGCTTGACGCGCGAGTCCATGACGACGACGCGGTAGTACGGGGCCCGGATCTTGCCGAGGCGCTTGAGACGAATCTTGACAGCCACGAAGTGGTCTCTCCTGGTTCTGATGGGATGGCCCCGAGCACCGCGACGTGGGGTGAAGCAGTGGGTGGGACCGGGACACGACCTGACCGGGTGAGAGGGGTCCGGGCATGCCGAGTACCTGCATATTGTGCCAGACGCCGAGAGGCCCCACCAACCGCGTGTGCGTCACACGGGCCGTCAGTGCGCGGTCGGGTAGACCACGCCCCGCAGCACCACCGCGGTGGGGTGCCGGAGCACCTCGATGTCCTCGCGCGGGTCGGCCGGGTAGACCACGAGGTCCGCGCTGGACCCCTCCACCACGGCCCCGAAGCCCAGGTAGTCGCGGGCGCGCCAGGACGCCATGGCGACGACCTCCGCCGCGGGGATGCCGGCCGCGACCAGCTCGGCACACTCGTCGGCGATGCGGCCGTGCGAGATCGTGCCGCCCGCGTCCGTGCCGACCAGCAGCCGCACGCCGGCCTCGTACAGGTCCCGGACCTGCTGGTACCGGCGCGCGTACATGCCGCGCATCCGCTCCGCGTACACCGGGTACTTGCCGTCGGCCTGGGCCGCGATGCTCTCGAACTGCCCCACCTGCAGCAGGGTCGGCGTGACGGCGATGCCGCGCCGGGCGGCCTCGGCCATGTGCTCCGCCGTCATGCCGGTGCCGTGCTCGATGCAGTCCACCCCCACCGCCAGCAGGGTGTCGATCGTCTCGGTGGCGAAGGCGTGCACGGTCACGCGGGCCGCCTCGGCGTGGGCCACGGCCACGGCCTCGCGGAGCACGTCCTCGGGCCACAGCTGCCGGAGGTCGCCGTCGGCCCCGAGCGTGCGGTCGATCCAGTCGCCCACGAGCTTGACCCAGCCGTCGCCGCGCCGGGCCTGCGTGCGCACCGCCTCGGGGAGCTGCTCCGGGGAGTCGAGCTCCAGCCCGTAGTCGCGCAGGTACCGCTTGGGCCGCGCCAGGTGCATGCCAGCCCGCAGCAGGTGCGGCAGGTCGGTACGCCCGTGCACCCACACGGTGTCCAGCGGCGATCCGGCGTCGCGGATCAGCAGGACGCCCGAGTCGCGGTCGGCCACGGCCTGCTTCTCGGCCTCCTCCGGGGAGACGGCGCCGTCGGCCGCGAGCCCGATGTGGCAGTGCACGTCGACCAGGCCGGGCAGCGCCCAGCCCTCCAGCACCCGCATGTTGGTGCCCTGCGCCGACGGCCGGGTGAGGCTGACACGTCCGCCGCGGACCCACAGCTCCTCGGCCTCGCGGTCGTCACCGAGCAGGATGCGCCCGCGGATCGCCGCGGTCGGACCTTCCAGCGCAGACATGCGGCTCCTTCGCTCTACCCGTCACCCTGTGGACCTGTCCCCTGCCGTGCCCCAGCCACCTGCCCGCCCCGGCGTCCTCGCCGGCCCCGCACCACCCCTGCGGGATCCGGCTCACCGGCCCGGAACTCACCGACCCAGGAACTTCTCCAGGCCCGGGGGCAGCTCGATGCTGTTCAGGTCGGGTGCCTCGTCGCCCTGCTTGGGGCCGACGCCGAAGGCCGAGCCGGCCGGTGCCGCGGGCTTCGCGGCGGGGCCGCCGCCCAGGGCGCGCTGCATGGCGTCCTTCTCCTGCTGCGCGCGCTTGGCCGGGTTACCGGACTTGCCCTTCTTGCCCTTCTTGGGGGGCTGTGTCTTGCCGCGCGACTTCTTGCCCATGCCCATGCCGGGGCCGCCGGGCATCGCGGGCATGCCACCCGGGCCCATGCCGCCGCCCTTGGCCATCTGGCGCATCATCTTCTGGGCGTTGTCGAACCGCTCCAGAAGCTGGTTGATGGCCGTCGTCGTGGTGCCGGCACCCTTGGCGATGCGCGCGCGGCGCGAGCCGTTGATGATCTTGGGATTGTCGCGCTCGGCCGGCGTCATCGAGTGGATGATCGCCTCGATGCGGCCCACCTCGCGCTCGTCGAACTGTTCGAGCTGGTCACGCATCTGGGCCATGCCCGGCAGCATGCCGAGCATCTTCTTCATCGAGCCCATGTTCTTCAGCTGCTGCATCTGCACCAGGAAGTCCGCGAGCGTGAAGTCCTGGCCGCTGGCGAGCTTGCCCGCCATCTTCTCGGCCTGTTCGGCGTCGAAGGTCTTCTCGGCCTGCTCGATCAGGGTGAGCACGTCACCCATGTCGAGGATGCGGCTGGCCATGCGGTCCGGGTGGAAGACCTCGAAGTCCGTCAGCTTCTCGCCGGTGGACGCGAACATGATGGGCCGGCCGGTCACCTTGGCGACCGACAGCGCGGCGCCACCACGGGCGTCGCCGTCGAGCTTCGAGAGCACCACGCCGGTGAAGTCGACGCCGTCGGCGAAGGCCTTGGCGGTGTTCACCGCGTCCTGGCCGATCATCGCGTCGATGACGAACAGGACCTCGTCGGGGTTCACGGCGGCGCGGATGTCCGCGGCCTGCTGCATGAGCACCTGGTCGATGCCGAGGCGGCCGGCGGTGTCCACGATCACGACGTCGTGCTGGCGCTCCCTGGCGTACGCGACACCGTCGCGCGCGACGCCGACCGGGTCGCCGATCAGCGGCGCGTCGGCGGCCGGGTCGTCGGCCTCGGAGGTGTTGCCCGGGTGCGGCGCGAACACCGGCACGCCGGCTCGCTCGGCGACCACGGACAGCTGGGTCACGGCGTTGGGGCGCTGCAGGTCGGCGGCGACCAGCAGGGGCGTGTGGCCCTGGCCCTTCAGCGCGTGCGCGAGCTTGCCCGCCAGGGTCGTCTTACCGGCACCCTGCAGACCCGCGAGCATGATGACCGTGGGCGGTGTCTTGGCCAGCGTCAGGGGGCGCGTGGCCCCGCCGAGGATGTCGACGAGCTCCTCGTTGACGATCTTGACGACCTGCTGGGCGGGGTTGAGCGCACCGGAGACCTCGGACGACAGCGCGCGCTCGCGCACCGCCGCGGTGAACTCGCGCACCACGGGCACCGCGACGTCGGCGTCGAGGAGGGCGCGGCGGATCTCCCGCACGGTCGCGTCGATGTCCGCCTCGGAGAGACGGCCCCGCGTGCGCAGGTTCTTGAACGTCGAGGTAAGCCGGTCGGACAGGGAGTTGAACACGGACACAGCCTAATAGAGTCGGACGGTCACGGGTTCATCGGCGCAGCGCGAGACGCGCCCGCTCGGTCAGCCCGTCCACGAGCTGCGCGCGCCAGCCCGTCCACGCCTTGGGCCCCAGCGACGTGGTGTCCGCCTCGGTCAGCGAGCGCAGCACGTCGAGCAGGTCCCGCCGGTGGTCCACTGCCTCCAGCAGCGTGCCGAGCGTGTCGGGGTCGTCGGGATCGGCCCGGGTGGCCAGGTCGGCCAGCGTGAGGTGGTGGCGCACCAGCCGCGTGACGTCGTCGACCACGTCGGGCGCGAAGCCCGCGCGAGTCAGGATGCCGGGGACCAGGCGGGCGCCCTCGACGGAGTGGTCGGCCGCGCCGCGCACCTTGCCGATGTCGTGCAGCAGGGCGGAGAGCAGCAGCAGGTCGCCGGAGCTCTGCCCGGCGCCGTTCGGGGTGTCGGGCAGCCGGCGCCGCAGCCGGGACGCCACGGCGGCCGTCTCGACGAGGTGGCGGTCCACCGTGTGCCGGTGGATGGCGGCGCGCTGGGGCCGGTTGCGCACGTCGGCCCACTCGGGGATCCAGGAGGTGACGACGCCGGCGAGGTCGAGCGCCTCCCAGACCGGCACCTGGGCCGGCCCGGCCGACAGCAGGGTGAGCAGGCTCTCGCGCGCGGCGGGCGGCCACGGCTCGGGCAGGGGCGGGGACTGCTCCAGGCTGCGGATGGTCACGGGCGAGAGCACGAGCCCGGTCCGGGCCGCAGTGGCGGCGGCCCGCAGGG
>NZ_KI911613.1:11250-13774 GCF_000515355.1 Promicromonospora kroppenstedtii DSM 19349
GGCGTCCCCGACATCCCGCCCGTCCTGGCGGGGGCCGCCGGCGCGCTGCTCGTGCTGGTCGCGGACACCGTGGCGCGCACGGCGCTGCCCGCCCAGCTCCCCGTCGGCGTCCCGACCGGTCTGGTCGGCGCGCCCTACCTGCTGTACCTGCTCCAGCGCCGCCGCTCGACGAGAGGGACCCCCTGATGTCCACCACCGCCACGTCCGTGGCCCGCCTGCGGGCGGACGCCGTCACGCTGGGCTACGGCGACCGGACCGTCGTGCGCGAGCTGTCGCTCGACGTCCCGGACCAGCAGGTCACCGTCATCGTGGGGCCCAACGCGTGCGGCAAGTCCACGCTGCTGCGCGGCCTCGCCCGCCTGATGCCGCCCACGGGCGGCACGGTGCTGCTGGACGGCAGGGCGATCGCGGAGCGCCCCACCCGGGAGGTGGCGCGCGTCCTGGGCATGCTGCCCCAGTCCCCCGTGCCGCCCGAGGGGATCACCGTGCGGGACCTCGTCTCCCGCGGCCGCCACCCGCACCAGAGCTGGTGGCACCAGTGGGGCGAGGGCGACACCGAGGCCGTCGAGGACGCGCTGCGTGCCACGGGCACCACGGAGCTCGCGGCGCGCGACGTCGACGAGCTGTCCGGCGGGCAGCGGCAGCGGGCGTGGATCGCGATGGCCGTGGCCCAGGAGACCGACCTGCTCCTGCTCGACGAGCCCACCACGTACCTCGACATGGCCCACCAGCTCGACGTCCTGGAGCTGGTCGCGACGCTCAACCGGGACCACGGCCGGACCGTCGTCATGGTGCTGCACGACCTCAACCTCGCCTGCCGGTACGCGCACCACATCGTGGCGATGCGCGACGGCGAGATCGTCGCGGAGGGTGCGCCCGGCGAGGTGGTGACGCCAGGGCTGCTGCGCGAGGTGTTCTCGGTCGAGGCGTCGGTCCTGACGGACCCGCGCACGGGCACGCCCGTGATCGTGCCCCACCACACCGTGCAGGGCTGAGGGCCTGGGCCGGATCGAGGCCCGGCACTCGCCTAGCTCGCGGCCTGGGCCGGCCCCGCGTCGGCCGACGGCGACTCCTGCGTGACCTTCTGCTGCGGCAGGTTCTGCGGCGTGGCCTTCTCCACCGACCGCACCGGGCGGACGGAGCGGAGCTGGCCGGGCACGAAGTTGGCCGGCTTGAGCGGCACGGTGCCCAGCGGCACGTGCAGCGTCTTCTGCGCCTGCTCCCGCGCGCGGGACAGGACGTCGGTCAGCTCCTCGGCGTCGACGTAGCCCGGCTTGGACTCGATCGTCGCGGCGAAGAACTCGGACATGCCCATGTCGACGGGCGAGGTGTCCGGCCGGACGACGCGCGGCTTGCCGACCCAGACGGACGGGGCTCCGACGGCGTGCGTGGCGACGGCGGACGCGCCGTGCCGCCGGCCGTCCCGACGCCGCTCGTCGTCACTGCGCAGGCGGGCCAGTCCGGACCGGAACCACTGGAGGAACGAGAACTCCTCGGTAGTGCTGCTCGAGGGCGCGTCCATCTGACTGGCGACGACGAAGACCCCAACGGCCAGCACCAGGCACACCACGAGCAGAATGACCGACCACCACATGAGCCCTATTGTGTCGTGTCCTGTCGCGTCCCGCCGCGCAGAAGCGTGCGACACGCCGTGAACCGACGAGTCTTTCGCCAGGAGAAATAACGCAGACCTGGGCGTTCCCGGCGGCGACGTGCGAAAAATCACCCTCTATGAGGGCGGTGACCGCTATGAAGCGGTGACGGCCTCGCGGTCGCCCATGCGCTGGCTGATCAGCGTCGTGACGCCGTCGCCCCGCATGGTGACGCCGTAGAGGGCGTCGGCCACCTCCATGGTGCGCTTCTGGTGGGTGATCACGATGAGCTGGCTGTCCTTCTGCAGCTCCTTGAAGATCTCGATGAGGCGGCCGAGGTTCACGTCGTCCAGCGCCGCCTCGACCTCGTCCATGATGTAGAACGGGCTGGGCCGCGCCTTGAAGATCGACACGAGGAACGCGACGGCCGCCAGCGAGCGCTCCCCGCCGGAGAGCAGCGAGAGCCGCTTGACCTTCTTGCCCGCGGGCCGGGCCTCGACCTCGATACCGGTCGTGAGCAGGTTGCCGGGATCGGTGAGCGTGAGCTTGCCCTCGCCGCCCGGGAAGAGCCGCGGGAAGATCTCCAGGAACTTGGCCGCCGTGTCCTGGAACGCCTCGGCGAACACCTGCTGCACGCGCTCGTCGATGTCGTCGACGATCTGGAGCAGGTCCTCGCGCGACTTCTTCAGGTCGGCGAGCTGGTCCACCAGGAACTGGTGCCGCTCCTCCAGCGCCGCGAACTCCTCCAGCGCCAGCGGGTTCACGGCGCCGATGCGCGACAGCGCGCGCTCGGCCTTGGCCAGCCGGGCCTCCTGCTCCTCACGCACGTAGGGAACCATCCGGTCGGGCTTCGGCGGGCCGGGGACGTCGTCGACGGGTGCCTCGGCCGCCTCGTCCTCGGCCGGGGCCTCCTGCGGCTCGGCGCCGGCTGC
>NZ_KI911613.1:13874-16672 GCF_000515355.1 Promicromonospora kroppenstedtii DSM 19349
CGTCGCGGAGGCCCCGCACCCCGGCTGGGGGGTGCGGGGCCTCCGCCTGCTCCCGGGTGCCCTCGGGCACCGGGTCAGTTGTCATGCTGTGTCGAGAGCCCCCGGGATCAGAGCGCGGCGTCGCCGTGCTCGCCGGTACGCACGCGGGCCACGTCCTCGACCGGGACGACCCACACCTTGCCGTCGCCGATCTTGCCGGTCTGGGCCGCGCCCACGATCGCCTCGGTCACCGCGGTGACGTCCTCGTCCGAGACGAGCACCTCGACGCGGACCTTCGGGACCAGGTCCACGGTGTACTCCGCACCACGGTAGACCTCGGTGTGGCCCTTCTGTCGGCCGTAGCCGCTGGCCTCGCTCACGGTCATACCGCGCACCCCGGCACCCTCCAACGCCGTCTTCACGTCGTCGAGGCGGTGGGGCTGGATGACACCCGTGACAAGCTTCATACGCTGCCTCCTAAGCAGTCGGGTAGCTGGACCGTAGTACGGTCAGCGCACCTCGGTGATGGTGGAGCCGGAGTTCTCGTACGCCGTCTCGCCGTGGACCGCGAGGTCGATGCCGCTGACCTCGGCCTCCTCGGAGACGCGCCAGCCCAGGGTGGCCTTGAGCGCCAGGCCGATGATGTAGGTGAGCACGAAGCTGTAGACGACGGCGACCAGCGCTGCGACGATCTGCGTGAGCAGCTGCGTGACGCCGCCACCGTAGAAGAGGCCGTTCAGCGAACCCTCGAAGTAGAAGGAGTCGTAGCGGCCGTTCGTCGCGAAGAAGCCGATCAGGATGGTGCCGACGAGGCCACCGACCAGGTGCACGCCGACGACGTCGAGCGAGTCGTCGTAGCCGAACTTGTACTTGAGGCCCACCGCGAGGGAGCACAGGACACCGGCGACGAGGCCGATGACGATGGCGCCCCACGAGTCCACCGTGCCGGCGGCCGGGGTGATGGCGACCAGACCGGCCACGACACCGGAGGCGGCACCCAGCGAGGTGGCGGCGCCGTCACGGAACTTCTCGGTGACCATCCAGGCGAGCATCGCGACGCTGGTGGCGACCAGCGTGTTGACCCAGGCGCGGCCGGCGGTGCCGTCGGCGGCGAGCTCGGAGCCCGCGTTGAAGCCGAACCAGCCGAACCACAGGAGCGCCGCGCCCAGCATGACGAACGGCAGGTTGTGCGGACGCATGGCCTCGGTGCCGAAGCCCTTGCGCTTGCCGATCACGAGGGCCAGGGCCAGGGCCGCGGCACCCGCGTTGATGTGGACCACGGTGCCACCGGCGAAGTCGATGGGCAGCGAGAGGGCCGAGGCGAGCCAGCCGTCGGCGCCGAACATGCCGCCGCCCCAGACCCAGTGGGCCAGCGGGGCGTACACGACGGTGACCCAGATGGCGCTGAAGACGATCCAGGTGCCGAACTTGACGCGGTCGGCGATCGCGCCGGAGATGAGGGCCACCGTGATGATGGCGAAAGTGGCCTGGAAGCCGGCGAACACGAGGCCCGGGATGCCCATGGCCGTCGTGGGGCTGGCGGCGTTGTCGATCGTGAGGCCGATCAGTCCGGCCGGGTTGCCGATGAAGCCGGCGATGTCGGGGCCGAAGGCCAGGCCGTAGCCGTAGACGACCCAGATGAGCCCGGCGACACCCATCGAGGCGAAGCTCATCATCATCATGTTGAGGACACTCTTGCCCCGCACCATGCCGCCGTAGAAGAACGCCAGACCCGGCGTCATCAGCAGCACGAGCGAGGAGGCAGTGATCAGCCAGGCGGTGTTGCCCGTATCGAGCTCGAATTCCATCGCGGAAAATGCCTCTCTCCCCGGACCGGTCCTGGTGACTCGGCCCACCGCGACTACCGTCGCGGGCAGCCGTTACGCGGGGCCCGCATCGAGGTTACGGACGCGTGACGCAGCCGGGGAGCATGTAAACGTCTTATTTCGAGTACCGGTTGGGCGAATTTTTCGACCCAACCGTGATCGGCCGGTTATTCGCCTGCCATGCGCTCGTAACGTGACGCTTACATGCACTTCTCACATGGTGGACGCCGACCATTGGCGTGCCATTTGAAGAGGCATTCCTGACCGGAAGTCAGCCCAGGATCCCGTCCACGAACTCCTCGACGTCGAACGGCGCCAGGTCGTCCGGACCCTCACCGAGGCCGATGAGCTTGACCGGCACGCCGAGCTCCCGCTGGACCTGCACCACGATGCCGCCCTTGGCGGTCCCGTCGAGCTTGGTCAGCACGATGCCGGTCACGCCGGCGACCTCCGCGAAGACCCGGGCCTGCGACAGCCCGTTCTGGCCGGTGGTCGCGTCCAGCACGAGCAGCACCTCGCTGGGCGCGGCGACCTTGCTGGAGACCCGCACGATCTTGCCGAGCTCGTCCATCAGGCCGGCCTTGTTCTGCAGGCGGCCCGCGGTGTCCACGAGCACGACGTCCGTCTTCTCGTCGCGCCCGCGCGCGACCGCCTCGAACGCGACCGACGCCGGGTCCGCGCCCTCGCGGTCCGAGCGCACCGTCTCGACGCCCACGCGGTTGCCCCAGGTGGTGAGCTGGTCCGCCGCCGCCGCACGGAAGGTGTCGGCGGCCCCCAGCACCACGCTGCGCCCGTCGGCCACCAGCACGCGGGCGAGCTTGCCCACCGTCGTCGTCTTGCCCGTGCCGTTCACGCCCACCACGAGGGCGACCGCGGGCAGGTGCGTGCCGTCCTCGGCCGTGCGCGGGTCGGTGTGCAGGGTGCGGTCCAGCTCCGGCTGCAGCAGCGCCACGAGCTCGGCGCGCAGCAGGTCGCGCACGGCGGCGGGCTCGC
>NZ_KI911613.1:16772-17047 GCF_000515355.1 Promicromonospora kroppenstedtii DSM 19349
CCACCGAGCCCAGGACACCCGCCTGGTCGGCGGCCAGGAGCGTGCCGGCGCCGTCCTTGCGGTCCAGGCTCAGCTCCAGCGCCTCGACCTTCGCGGCCGCGGCGCTGCGGTCCCGCTGCGCCGTCGTCACCTGCTCCTGCAGGTGACGTACCTCGGCCTTGGCCAGCTCCAGCACCTCGGACGCCGCCTCGTGGGCCACGTCGAGCCCCTCCTCGCCCCCCTCGACGCCGCCGACCTCGGTCTCCAGGGCGGACAGCTCACGGGACGACTCCTCG
>NZ_KI911614.1:0-151 GCF_000515355.1 Promicromonospora kroppenstedtii DSM 19349
CGACGAGGTCCACGATCACCGCGCGGAGCAGCGCCGTGCGGTCGGCGATCCGGTCGACCAGCACGTGCTCGTCGTCGGCGTGCGCGCCGCCGCCCACCGCGCCCAGCCCATCCAGGGTCGGCGTACCGACGCCGGCGGCGAAGTTGCCGTC
>NZ_KI911614.1:251-470 GCF_000515355.1 Promicromonospora kroppenstedtii DSM 19349
TGTGTCCTTCTCCTTCTCGGCACGTCCGTCGCGCCTGGTCACAGCCTCCTGGCCCGACGTCGTCCGGGGCATCCGTCCGGGGTACCGGGCCGGGTCACCCTTCGGTAGCGGCACCCCCGACCAAGGTCGGTGTCCGGGCCGGGTGCGCCGTGCGTAGTGTCCTCGGCATGACAGCCGACCCGCGGGACTGCCCCGCCCGACGACGCCGTGCGCACCCGT
>NZ_KI911614.1:570-5381 GCF_000515355.1 Promicromonospora kroppenstedtii DSM 19349
CCCGGACGAGCCGGGCAGGTTCACCACGAGCGCGCGCGTGCCGCCGGAACCGCGGGCCACACCCACCAGCCCGCGCGACAGGACGGCGGTGGGGATCCCCGCGGCGACCCCCCGCTGCCGGACGGCGTCGGCGACGCCCGGGACCTCGTAGTCCAGCACCTCGCGCGTGCCCTCGGGGGTGAGGTCCCGGGGCGTGATGCCCGTGCCCCCGGTGGTGAGCACCAGACGCGCGCCGGCGTCGAGCGCGGTCCGCAGCACGTCACGGACCGGCTCGACGCCGTCGGGCACGAGGTGCGTGACCAGGTCCGTGAACCCGGCCTCCCGCAGGACCCGCACCGCGGCGGGGCCGGAACGGTCCTCGGACTCGCCGCGGGCGCATCGGTCGGAGACGGTGATCACCGCGACCTGGTCGGACGTCATGCCGACACGCTATCGGCCTCCGGCTCCTGCGCCTTCTCGGGCGCGGCCTCGACGGCCGCAGCCTTGCGGTGCGCCCGCACGGACCAGGCGACGGCGGCGGCCCAGCCCAGCCAGATCACCACGTAGACAGGGATCTTCACGGCGTCGGAGGCAGCGATCCAGTCGCTGTTGAGCAGCGTGCGCGAGTTGGTGAGCACGATGACGCCGCCCACGAGCGAGCCCAGGATGCGCGGCGGCACCAGGCGCACCAGCCAGGCCGCGATCGGTGCCGCGATCAGGCCGCCGATGAGCAGGGCGAGCACCCAGGTGAAGTCGATGCCCTCGCCGGAGAGGCCGACGAAGAAGCCTACGCTGGCGGCCACGGCCACCAGGAACTCGCTGGTGTCGATCGAGCCGATCACCTTGCGCGGCTCGAGGCGGCCGCTCGCGAGGATGGCGGGCGTGCCGACCGGGCCCCAGCCGCCGCCACCGGTGGCGTCGAAGAAGCCCGCCACCAGGCCGAGGGGTGCGAGGAACCGCTTGCGGAGCGGCTTGTCCGAGCGGGTCGGCAGGCCCTGCACCGTGAAGCGCAGCAGCACGTAGAGGCCCAGCGCGAGCAGGATCACCGACATGACCGGTCCCGCGACCTCCGTCGACAGCGACGACAGGAACGTGGCGCCGGCGAACGCGCCGATCGCGCCGGGGATACCGATCTTGGCGACGACCTTCCAGTCCACGTTGCCGAAGCGCCAGTGGGAGGCACCGGACGCGAGCGTCGTGCCGATCTCCGCGAGGTGCACGGTGGCCGACGCCGCGGCGGGGTTCGTGCCGATGGCCAGCAGCAACGTCGTGGAGGTGACGCCGTAGGCCATGCCCAGACTTCCGTCCACCAGCTGTGCGCCGAGGCCGACGAGCGCCAGCAGGATCAGGGTTCTCATGGTCATGACCTTCCAGGTCAGGGGGATGCGACACGAGGCCCTGCACGATCGGGCCCGCTACCAAGGTACCCATCTAACCCGGTCGGAAACAATGACCATCTCATAGGTCGGATAAGTGTGCATCGGAAAGTGGGGTGAAAGCCCTCCGTCCGATCGGAGTTCAGCCGGGCGATCAGATCAGGAGTTGGACCAGGCCGACTCGCCCTCGGTCAGCGCGCGCACCTCGTCCGGCAGCGATCCGCTGACCAGGTCCGCGAGGGTGACCGTCTCCAGCACCGCGCGGACGTTGGCCCGCAGGGCCACCCACACGTGCAGCAGCGGTGCTGCCGCACCCTGGAACTCCAGGTCGGACGGGCGGTTGCCGCGCACGAAGACCAGCGGCCCGTCCACGGCCCGCACGACGTCGGCGATGGTGATCGAGTCGGCCGGCCGGGCGAGACGGTATCCGCCGCCGGCGCCCCGGTGGCTCGTGACGAGCCCGTCGCGCCGCAGGTCGCTCAGGATCCCCTCCAGGAAGCGGTGCGGGATGTCCTGCGCCCGGGCCAGGGACTCGGCGCGGACGGGCCCGTCGTGGTCAGCGGCCGCCAGCTCGGCGGCTGCCCGGACGGCGTAGTCGGCTCGTGCGGAGATCCTCATGGGTCCATTCTCCCCCGGCCGCCGGACCGAGCCACCTCCAATCCGCAGATCAAGACAGGAACCCCGCGTCAATGCGTGATCGCGGTGCTAACATCCAATTCGTGCCGCACATGAGGATTCGGGAGGCCGCCGCCTATCTCGGCGTCAGCGACGACACGGTGCGCCGCTGGATCGACCGCGGCCTGCTGGGCGCCCGCACGGACGACGCCGGCCGCAAGGTGGTCGACGGCTACGAGGTCGCCATGGTCGCCCGGGACCACGCGTCGCCGCCGCGCCTGCCGCCGGGGTTGCGCAGCTCGGCCCGCAACCGGTTCGTGGGCCTGGTCACCGACATCAAGGCCGATGCCGTCATGGCGCAGGTCGAGCTGCAGTGCGGCCCGTTCCGTGTGGTCTCGCTGATGAGCAGCGAGGCGGTGCGCGACCTCGGCCTGGAGCCGGGGTCGGTGGCGGTGGCGGTCATCAAGTCGACGAACGTCGTCATCGAGACCGAGAACCAGAGGGAATCCGCATGACCGGGTACACGCACAGGGGCCGCTCGTCGGCCCGGATCGTCGCTGCCGGCTCCGTCGGCCTGCTGGCGGTCGGCGCCCTGACGGCGTGCGGCGCGAGTGCTGGGGTGGGCGGGACGGCCGACGCGGACGACGCCGCGGACCGGACGCTGACCGTCTACGCGGCCGCGTCGCTGACGCGTACGTTCGAGCAGATCGCGGAGGACTTCGAGGCCGCACACGACGGCGTCGACGTGGAGCTGTCGTTCGCCGGCTCGTCCGACCTCGTGGCCCAGATCCAGCAGGGCGCCCCGGCCGACGTCCTCGCCTCGGCGGACACCGCGAACATGGACAAGATCGTCGCGGACGGCCTGCAGGCGGGAACACCCACCGACTTCGCCTCCAACGCCCTGATGATCGCGGTCCCGCCGGGCAATCCGGCGGACGTCGCCTCGCTCGCCGACCTGGCCGACGACGACGTGCACCTCGTCGTCTGCGCGCCCGAGGTGCCGTGCGGGGCCGCGACCGAACGGGTTGAGCAAGCAGCCGGACTGACGTTCGCGCCGGTCAGCGAGGAGCAGAGCGTCACCGACGTGCTGAACAAGGTGATCACCGGCGAGGCGGACGCCGGCCTGGTCTACGTGACCGACGTCCGCGGCGCGGGTGGCAAGGTAGAGGGCATCGAGCTCCCCGAGTCGGACAGCGCGGTCAACGTGTACCCGATCGTCGTCCTCGAGCAGAGCCCGGAGCCCGAGCTCGCCCAGGAGTTCGTCGACGCCGTGCTGGACCAGGACGGGCAGCAGGTGCTGACCGACGCAGGATTCGCGGCACCATGATTCCCCGCTGGGTCGCCGCCGTCGCGGCGGTGGGGGCGCTCCTGGTGGTGCTCCCCCTCGCGACGATGGCGGCCCGCGTCAACTGGGCCGACTTCTGGACCCTGATCACCAGCGAGTCCTCGGTGGCGGCCCTGCTGCTGAGCCTGCGCACGTCCGCGGTCAGCACGCTGCTCTGCCTGGTGGTCGGTGTGCCTCTGGCGCTGGTCCTGGCCCGGGCCCGCTTCGCGGGGATCGACCTGTTGCGGTCCCTGGTGCTGGTCCCGCTCGTGCTGCCGCCCGTCGTCGGCGGCATCGCGCTGCTGTACACGTTCGGGCGCCGCGGGCTGCTCGGCGAGTCCTTGGAGCTGGCGGGCATCCAGATCGCGTTCTCCACGGCCGCCGTCGTCCTGGCGCAGACGTTCGTGGCGCTGCCGTTCCTCGTGATCAGCCTGGAGGGCGCCGTCCGCACGGCCGGCACGCGGTACGACGTCGTCGCGGCAACCCTGGGCGCGCGGCCCACCACGGTCCTGTTCCGCGTCACGCTGCCCCTGGTCTGGCCGGGCCTGTTGTCCGGGACCGTGCTGTCGTTCGCCCGGTGCCTGGGCGAGTTCGGCGCGACGATCACGTTCGCGGGCAGCCTGCAGGGCGTCACGCGCACCCTCCCGCTGGAGATCTACCTGCAGCGGGAGACCGACCCTGACGCCGCCGTCGCCCTGTCGTTCGTCCTGGTGGCGGTGGCGGTACTCGTGATCGGCCTGACCCGGCGCAGCAGGAGCGCACTGTGAGCCTCTCCCTGTCGGCGCACCTGCCCGAACGTGACGTCCAGGTCGACCTCGAGGTCGCCGACGGCGAGACCGTGGCCCTGCTCGGCCCCAACGGCGCCGGCAAGTCCACGCTGCTCGCGATCGCCGCCGGGCTGCTGCGCCCGCAGGACGGCCGCGTGACCCTCCACGACCGCACCCTCACCCACGTCGAGGCCGGCCGCACCCGCACCTGGGTACCGCCGCACGCGCGCCAGGTGGCCCTGCTGGCGCAGGACCCGCTGCTCTTCCCCCACCTCTCGGTGCGGCACAACATCGCGTTCGGCCCGCGCTCCCGCGGTACCTCCCGCCGCACGGCGGCCCTCGAGGCCGACCGCTGGCTGGACCGCATCGGCCTGCCCGACCTCGGCGAACGCCGCCCGTCAGCCGTGTCCGGCGGGCAGGCCCAGCGCGTCGCCGTGGCCCGGGCCCTGGCCGCGGAGCCGCGCCTGCTGCTGCTCGACGAGCCCATGGCCGCCCTGGACGTGGACGTCACACCGGCGCTACGGCACCTGCTCCGGGAGGTCCTCGCCGACCGCACGGTCGTCATCGCAACGCACGACGTCCTGGACGCGCTGCTGCTCGCCGACCGCGTCGTCGTGCTCGACGGCGGCCGCGTCGTCGAGCAGGGGCCCACCCGCGAGGTGCTGTCCCGGCCGCGGAGCGCCTTCGCCGCGCGCATCGCGGGCCTGAACATCACCTCGGGCGCCTGGTCCGCCGACGACGACGCCGTCC
>NZ_KI911615.1:0-845 GCF_000515355.1 Promicromonospora kroppenstedtii DSM 19349
CCGACCGAGCTGCCGACCTTCGACCCCTCGTCCGCGGTGGCCACCTACGCGCAGGGTTTTCCGCCCGACCTGTTCCCGGTGCCCCAGGACGCCACGCTGCTCGCGTCGTCGGCCCAGCCCGTGGCCGCGGCCAAGGGGTCGAAGACCAAGAGCGTCCCGATGACGCAGGTCACGCTGAACCTGTCGTCGAGCCGTTCCACGGACCAGGTAGTCGGGCAGGCGAGGAAGATCTTGACCCGGCAGGGCTTCAAGCAGATCTCGGCGCCGGACGCGAGCGGCCTCACGGCGCAGACCGCGTTCGTACGGACCACGAAGACCAGGTCCGGCGAGGTGCAGGAGTCGCTCGTGGTCGGCGTGCTCGACGACGGCGAGCGGCGGCTCTGCTCGATCAGCGGCACCGTCCGAACCCCATAGGCTGGTCCCGTGCCAGTCTCACCTGCCCGTACCAGTGCCCTGAGTCCCGCAGCCCTCGTCGACGCCGAGCACCTGCGCGCCGACGTCGACGCAGCGGTGACCGCCCACCTCGACCGGTTGACGGCCGAGGTCGGTGCGATCAGCCCGAGCGCGGAGGCGATGGTCGAGGAGGCCGCCGGGCTGCTGATGGGCGGCAAGCGCCTGCGGTCGGCGTTCTGCTACTGGTCGTTCCGGGCGCACGGCGGATCCGCCGACCCGGCCGACCCTGCCCGGATCGCGACCGTCCGCGTGGGCGCCGCGCTGGAGCTGTTCCAGGCCGCGGCCCTGCTGCACGACGACGTGATGGACAACTCCGACACCCGCCGCGGCCGCCCCACCGCACACCGGGCGTTCGCCGCGAAGCACGTGGGCGCGGCCTGGTCGGGCGAGCC
>NZ_KI911615.1:945-1688 GCF_000515355.1 Promicromonospora kroppenstedtii DSM 19349
GCGTGCGGTGGCGCCGCCGTCGGGCCCGGCCGGGTCGCCTGGCCGGCGTAGGCGGAGGTCGGCCAGGTCGACCCGGGCCACGAGCCCGACACGCTGCCGCGGGCCTGTCAGGCTCACCACCACGACGGACTCGACGGGCTCGAAGCCGAGCCGGTAGGGGATGTACGCGAGGAGGTCCTCCGGCCCGGCCACCCGGACCACGCGGGCGTTCGGCACCGCCGGAGCGCCTCCGCGGTTCGGGACGACGGTGCGCGGCGAAGCGCCGCCCCTGGGCGTCGTTCGGTCGGGGACGTCCCGGGCGGAGAAGTCACGCGCCGAGAGGTCACGGTCCGAGGAATCAGTGTCGGCGAGGCTGTCGGGAAGGCTGTCGGGGAGCCTGTCGGGAAGGCTGTCGGAGAAGCTGTCGGCGAGGCCACCATCAGGTAGGCCGTTGTCGGAGTTCGAGTGGACGTCGGGGTTCATGTCGACGATCCCAGCCCGCCGGCGACCCGCGAGCGCGCCCAGGAGGGCCGTGTGGACAACAGGCTTCCTGTGGTCGCGCTCGCGGCCGCACGGTGCCGTCGCGAGGGTCCGTCAGGAGGGTCTGCCCGATGGCCCCTCGCGGGGGTCAGCCACACAGGTTCCGGCCCCGTGCGATCCGCCCGCATCGCCGCACGCTGTCGCGGCCCCGCCCGGTGCGGCTACGGTGTGCGCGTGTCCCGCTTCGTCACAGCCCGCCGGACGGCCGCGCTCGCCGCCGCCGT
>NZ_KI911615.1:1788-7649 GCF_000515355.1 Promicromonospora kroppenstedtii DSM 19349
CGCGGCCGCCAGCGCGGCCGGGTCCGGCCACGTGGGCTGCTGCCGCGCCTCCAGGGTGCGGAAGTGGTCCAGCCCTGCCTGGCCGGTGGCCCCGGCAGGCCCAGCAGGCCCAGCGCGGCCTGCCGGACCTGCCGGATCGGTGACGGTGCTCATCGGCCCGCCACCGGTGCCAGGGAGGCCAGCGGTGCCTGTGGTGCCCGCACGTCGCTCAGTGCTCCGCGGGAGCGGCCGGCACGAGCGGCTGGCCGATCTCGGCGAGAATCTGGCCGAACCACTCCTGCGAGACGTCGAACGCCTTGCCGCCGGCGATGCGCGGGAACGCGATCGCCTTGAGGCGGTCGCCGTCCTCCTCGTCGTGGCCGATGACGCCGGACTCGCCGCGCAGGGCGCACTCCACCGCGTAGTCGGTCATCGACTTGATGAGGCGCAGGTCCTCGGCGTTGGCGGCCGCGGCACGCGAGAAGTAGCCCGACTTCTGGACCATGACCTTCTCGGCGCCCAGCTTCTCCGCGAACTGCTTGGCGAACCACTGGCCCGGGTTGATGGTGTCCAGCTTCACGTGGCCGAACGGGTCGCGCTCGACCGTCTCGCCGGCCGCCTCGAGCTGGGCCACGATCTCGTGCATGCCCGCACCCTCCGAGAGGAAGATGTTGACGTTGCCGATCTCGTCCATGACGCCGCGCAGACGCTTGGCCTCACCCTCGAGGTCGATCTCGAGCTCGGGCAGGAACACCGCGTGCACGTCCCAGCGCTCGCGGGACAGGCCGAGGGCCGGTGCCCACTCCTGGTCGTCGAGCCAGCCGCGGTAGGACTGCGCCGTGGCGGCGGTCAGCCAGCCGCAGTGGCGGCCCATGACCTCGTGCACGATCAGCATGCGCGGGCCCACGCGGTTCTCGCCGATGACGTTCGCGGCGAACTTCGCGCCCTCCTCGGCGGCGGTCCACGCGCCGAGCGACTGCTTGATCGGCACGACGTCGTTGTCGATCGTCTTCGGCAGGCCCACCACGGTGAGCTCGTAGCCGTTCTCGTGCAGGTACGCGGCCAGGTCGGCGGCGGTCGTGTTCGTGTCGTCGCCACCGATGGTGTGCAGCACGTCCACGCCGTCGGCCTTGAGCTGCTCCGCGGCGACGTGCAGCGGGTCCTGACCCTCCTGGACCAGGCCACGCTTGACGGCGTCCTTCACGTTGGTCAGCTTCACGCGCGAGTTGCCGATCGGCGAGCCGCCGAACTTGTGCAGGACGTGCGCCTGCTTACGAGCCTCGTCGTCGATCTCGATCTTGTTGCCCGTCAGCAGGCCGTGGTAGCCGTGCAGGTAGGCAATGATCTCGATGTCGGGGTCGAGCTCGGTGTAACGCTCGATCAGACCGCCGACCGACGACGACAGGCAGGGCGCGAAGCCGCCGGCGGTCAGCAGGGCCACACGACGAACAGCCATCGGAGGAGCACCTCTCATCAGGGGGATCTCGGGGGCGCCGCCGCCGGCGTCCAGCCCGCGCGGCACCCTTCGTCGTCATCCTACTGAGCGCCGGGGACACCGCTCGGCGCGTCCGGTGACTGAGCACGCCGTCGGACGGCGCCCGCGGCCCGGTACCGGCCGGCCGGCCGGCCGAGCGGGACCGAGCGGCAGACCGAGCGTGGACAGCCACGCGAACGACGTGAGAAAATGGCTACAAGCCTCTCGGTGCCATGGTGCCCGAGAGGCTTTTCGTTATGACGAACTCCGACCACTCCTCGCCCGCCCGGCTCACCGTCCGCCCGACGACGCCGGCCGACCAGCCCGTGCTCGAACGGCTCTGGCTCCTGTTCCGGCACGACATGTCCGAGCACTCGGGCGCCCTGCCCGACCCGAGCGGCCAGTTCCGGCGCGAGCGCCTGGACGCGTCGTTCACCGAACCAGGGTGGCGCGGCGTCGTCGCGCACCTGGAACCCGCGGGCGGCCCCGTCTCCCCCGTCGGGTTCGCGCTGGTGCGCGGCCTGGACGGGCCCACCCGGGTGCTGAGCTCCTTCTTCGTGGTCCGCGGGGTGCGCCGGATCGGCATCGGCCGGGACCTGGCCGCGCAGGTGCTGCGAAGCTTCCCCGGCTCGTGGGAGATCGCGTTCCAGGATGCCAACGCACCCGCGGTGCGGTTCTGGCGCACGGTGGCGACGGACGCGGTCGGCGAGGCCTGGACGGAGGAGCACCGGGCGGTCCCGGGCAGGCCGGACGTCCCGCCCGACACCTGGATCTCGTTCACGACCAGGTAGCGGCGCGCAACGACTTCGGTCGGTTGTCCTGAGCCCGGTCCGTCGTCGGACCGAGCTCAGGACAACCGACCGAAGTCACGCCCCTCGCCCACACCACTCAGTTGAGCAGGTGCAGGCTCTCCTTGTTCTTGTCCGCGTAGAGGCGCTCGACGTCCTGCTCGAAGTCCTTGAGGAACACCGCGCGCTTCACGCTCTGCTTGGGCGTGAGGTAGCCGTTCTCGATCGTCAGGTCGCCCGCGAGCACCGTGTACTTGCGGATCGACTCGGCCTTCGAGACCGCCTTGTTCGCCCGCTGCACCGCGCCGTCGAGGGCCGCGAGGACATCGGGGTCCTTGCGCGCCTCGTCGACCGACATCGCCGGCTTGCCGTGCATCTTGAGCCAGCCCGGCAGGCCCTCGGCGTCGAGCGTGAAGAGCGCCCCGATGAACGGCTTGCCGTCGCCGACCACGACGCACTGGCTCACCAGGGCGTGCGCGCGGATGCGGTCCTCCAGCATCGACGGAGCCACGTTCTTGCCGCCCGCGGTGACGATGATCTCCTTCTTGCGGCCGGTGATCGTCAGGAACCCGTCGTCGTCCAGCACGCCCAGGTCGCCGGTGCGGAACCAGCCGTCCTCCGTGAACGACTCCGCCGTGGCGGCCTCGTTCTTGTGGTAGGCCCGGAAGATGTGGTGGCCCTTGAGCAGGATCTCGCCGTCCTCGGCGATCTTCACGCCGCAGCCGGGGAGCTGGAGGCCGACCGAGCCGATCTTGGTCGCCGTCGGCCGGTTCACGCTGGTCGGGGCCGTGGACTCGGTGAGGCCGTAGCCCTCCAGCACCTTCAGGCCCAGTCCCCGGTAGAAGTGCCCGAGGCGCTCGCCGAGCGGGCCGCCGCCCGAGACCGCGAACTCCGCGCGGCCGCCGAGCTTGGCGCGCAGCTTGGAGAACACCAGCGCGCTGGCGACCGCGTGCTGCAGCCGCAGGCCCAGCCCCGGGCCCGACGGCGTGTCGAGCGCCCGCGACCAGGCGATGCCCGTCGCCGTGGCCCAGTGGAAGATCTTGGCCTTGCCGCCGGCCGCCGCCGTCTGCTCGGCCGTGTTGTAGACCTTCTCGAACACCCGCGGCACCGCGAGGATGAAGGTCGGCTTGAACTCGCCCAGGGCGTCCACCAGCGTGGTGGTGTTGCCCCAGTGGCCGGTGACGACGCCGCCCGCGACGGCGAGCACGTGGATGTAGCGGGCGAACACGTGCGCCATCGGGATGAACAGGAGGGTGCGTCCGCCCTCCTTGGCGAACACCTCCGGCACGGCCTCGACGGCGTTCACGGCGAGCGACGCGAAGTTGCGGTGAGTCAGCTCGGCGCCCTTCGGGCGACCCGTGGTGCCCGAGGTGTAGATGATCGTGGCGAGGTCGTCCAGGCCGGCGATCGCCCGGCGGCGGGTGATCTCGTCGTCGGACACGTCCTTGCCCTCGGCCGCGACCGCGTCGAGCGCACCGTCGTCGATGACGAGCACGTCGGTCACGAGCGGGCAGGCGTCGCGCACCTCGGCGACGGTGTCGGCGTTGGCCGTGGTCTCCGCGAAGACCAGCTTGACCTCGGCGTCGGACAGGATCCACTCGACCTGCTCGGCCGAGGACGTCTCGTAGACCGGGACCGGCACGGCGCCCGCGGCCCAGGCCGCGAAGTCCAGCACGGCCCACTCGTACCGCGTGCGGCACATGATGCCCACGCGGTCCCCCGGTTCGATGCCGCGGGCCACGAGGCCCTTCGCCACGGCGACGACCTGGGCGTCGAACTCGCCGGCGGTGACGACCCGCCAGGGCTCGCCCTTCCCCGCAGGAACCTCCATCATCGGCTTGCCGGCACCGGCGGCGACCCGCTCAGCGAGAACATCGTTGAGGTTGGAGGTGGGGGGCAGCTCGATGAGGATCGGGCTGAAGATCTCGTCCATTCTGACTCCAGTGGCAGTACTGACCGTGCCTGCAAAGATACCGGGAAACGGACTCCGCGTGTTGCACTCCGCGCGGTCGCTACCCTGGGTGTGCGCACCTTCTCGGTGCAGCCCCCTTTTTCGACGGTCCACGCGGCCGTCGCGCAACGAGAGAACGTGAGGACGAATGCACGCCATCGGGGTCGACATCGGCGGCACCAAGATCGCTGTGGGAGTCGTCGACGAGGAGGGCCAGATCCTCGCCCAGGTGCGCCGGGAGACCGACGCCGACGACGTCGCGCACATCGACAGGGCCATCGCGGACGCGTGCAACGAGCTCGTCAAGGAGCACGAGGTCGGTGCGATCGGCCTGGCCGCGGCGGGCTTCGTCAGCCCCGACCGCACGTCCGTGAACTTCGCCCCCAACATCGCCTGGCGGGAGTATCCGCTGGCCGCGAAGGTGGCCGAGCTGGTGGACGCCGACCTGCCGATCGTGGTGGAGAACGACGCCAACGCCGCGGGCTGGGCCGAGTTCCGGTTCGGCGCGGGCCGGGACGCCACCGACATGCTGATGCTCACGGTCGGCACCGGCCTGGGCGGCGCCGTCATCTCCGAGCGCGACCTGGTGCGCGGCAAGTGGGGCATGGCCGCCGAGGTCGGACACATGCGGGTCGTGCCCGAGGGGCACTACTGCGGGTGCGGCCACGAGGGCTGCTGGGAGCAGTACGCGTCGGGCAGCGCCCTGGAGCGCGACGCCCAGCACGCCGCCGTCGCGCGCGTGGACCAGGCCGGACGCCTGCTGGAGCTCGCCGGGGGCGACCCGGAGAAGATCCGCGGCAGGATGGTGACCGAGGCCGCCCAGGAGGGCGACGAGCTGTCGGTCGAGCTGCTCGCGACCCTCGGCCGCTGGATCGGCGAGGGCTCCGCGTCCGTCGCCGCGCTGCTGGACCCGGAGCTGATCGTGATCGGCGGCGGCGTCGGCGCGGCCGGTGACCTGCTGCTCGGCCCGGTACGCCGCGGCTTCGAGGCGCAGCTGTCCGCCATGGGCCACCGGCCCGTGGCAGCGATCGAGCTCGCCCTGCACGGCAACGAGGCGGGCATCGTGGGCGCGGCGGACCTCGCGCGCCGCTGAGATCTCTCTCCCAGAAATGTCAGACGCTCAGATCACCCGGGTGATCTGAGCGTCTGACGTCTCTGGACCATCTAGACGATGCCTTCTGACGTCTGGACCTGCGGCTCCGGCTCCGGGCGAGATGCCTCGTTCCTCGGCCCTCACCCTGCGCTGCGCCTACGGTTCAGACGACGGCGCCGGGGCCGTCGTCGTCCGGGTCGCGCTGGTGCGGCATGCGCCAGATCAGGACGCCGAGGCCGGCGACGAACAGGCCCAGCCCGATCTGCCCGGCCAGCGGCGGGATCGAGACGGCGGGTACCGCCGCCGAGACGATCATGCCGATCACCGCGAGCACGGGGATGCCCACCACGAAGCTCCACGCCATCGTCAGCAGCGGGTCGCGGGACAGCAGCGCGGGCGGCTCGGGCGGTGTGAAGTGCGAGTCCGCCTCCTCCAGTGCCTCGGCCTCCGGCGACAGCGGCCAGTCGCGCGGCCCCGAGGGCTGGTCCGGACGCGCCCGTCCCGGCTCAGCACCGGCAGCACCGCCCGCGCCGTCGTCCTCCGTGCCGCTCGTGGTCCAGTCGCCGGCTGCCCAGC
>NZ_KI911615.1:7749-15919 GCF_000515355.1 Promicromonospora kroppenstedtii DSM 19349
CAGCCGGCCCGCTGCCTAGCGGGCCGGCGCCGCGGTCGAGGCCCGCACCACGAGGCTCGTGGCGAGCTCGGTGCGCAGGGTGTGCCCGCTGGCCGTGCGGGCACGGTGCACGAGGTCGACGGCGGTGGCGCCCATCTCGGTCAGGGGCTGGCGCACCGTGGTGAGCGCGGGGTCGATCCAGGGCGCGATGGGCAGGTCGTCGAAGCCGACGAGCGAGACGTCCCGGGGCACGACGAGGCCCTCCTCGCGCAGTGCGCGCAGCGCCCCGAGCGCGGTGTCGTCGCTGCTGGCGAAGATCGCGGTGGGCGGGTCGTCCAGGCCCATCAGCCGCTGCGCGCCCTCGTACCCCGAGGTGACGCCGTAGGCACCCACGTGGACCAGGTCGTCGTCGGTGGTCAGGCCCGCGCGGATCATGGCGGCGCGGTAGCCCGCGAGCCGCGCGATGGCGTTGTCCTGCTCCAGTGCACCGGTGATGGTGGCGATGCGCGTGTGGCCGAGCGACAGCAGGTGCGCCGTGGCCTCCAGCCCGCCCTGGAAGTTGGTGGCGCCGACGCTGAGCATCCCCTCCGGCGGCCGCTGCCGCGGGTCGACGACGACGAGCGGCGTGCCGGTCTGCTCCAGGGCGCGCCGCGCCTCGGCGTCGGGCACCGCGACGATGCTGACCAGTCCGTCGGTGCCGCGCTCCAGCGCGTGTCGCACCCAGGAGCTGCAGTCGTCGGGGTCGGGCTCGACCGCGAGGACGACGTCCAGCCCCAGCCGACGGGCGCCCGCGACGGCGCCGCGGACCACGGCCTCGGACCAGGTGCCCTCGAAGTCGACGATCCGCACGTCGATCATGCCGGTGGGCTTGGCGGCCGGCGGGCGGACCACGTAGCCGTGCCGCTCCAGCACCTCGGTGACCCGGGCCCGCGTCTTGCCGGCCACGTCGGGGCGGGTGTTGAGCACCTTGGACACCGTCGGGACCGAGACGCCCGCCTCGGCCGCCACGACGGCGAGCGGGATGTGCGGCTGGTCGGTTGCCATGGGTCCTCCGTCGGGCGTTTTCCGAAATCTGTTTCCGAAACCAGGATGGTAGCCCATCGCCGAGCGCGCGCCTCCGCACCGTTGGGAGACCGGGGCAGCTGGCCAACCGTCACGACACCAGGGTGGTTGACACCGCACGGAGCCCCGTCTAACCTCCCGTGGTCTTTCCGAGATTCGCCTTCGAAATTTCGGGAACAGATCAACAAGGGAGTGATCGTGAACAGGACACCTCGCCTCGCCGCAGCGGCGACGGCGTCGACCCTCACGCTGGCCCTCGCCCTGACCGGGTGCGGCCGCAGCGACGAGGCCGGCACCACGGCAGACAGCGCCAGCAGCATCTCCGACGGCCCCGCCACGGGCACCGTCGAGGTCTGGGCGATGGGCACGGAGGGTGAGCTGCTGCCCGAGCTCGCCGAGCAGTTCGAGGCCGACAACCCCGACGTGACGGTGAACGTGACGCCGGTGCCGTGGGAGTCGTCCACCGAGAAGATCAACACGGCCATCGCCACGGGCGAGGTGCCCGACGTCATGCAGGTCGGCACCACCCTGATGAGCGGGTTCGTGGGCCTGGACGGCCTGGCGCCCACGCCGGAGGACATCGACTCCTCGGCGTTCTTCCCGGGTGCCTGGGAGACCACCGAGGTCGACGGCACCTCCTACGGCGTGCCCTGGTATGTCGAGTCGCGCGTGCTGTACTACCGCACCGACCTCGCCGAGGAGGCCGGCGTCGAGGCGCCCGAGGACTGGGCGGGCCTCACCGACTTCGCGGCCGGGCTGCAGGACGCCGGTGCCGAGCACGGCATCGCGCTGCAGACCCGCGGCAACTCGACCGCGCTGATGTACTTCCCGTTCTACTGGCAGGCGGGCGGCGAGATCCTGGACGACGCCGGCGAGTTCACGCTCGACAACGACGCCCAGGTCAAGGCGCTGGAGTACTACTCCTCGTTCATGCGCGACGGGCTCGCCCCGCCGGTGCTCGTCGAGGAGGAGAAGGTGCAGAACTTCGTCGACGGCAAGCTCGGCTCGTTCGTCTCCGGCCCGTGGGAGCGCGCCAACCTGCTGACCACCGCGGGCGACGACTTCGCCGACAAGTTCGGCGTGGTGCCGCTGCCCGCCGACGAGACGACGGCGTCGTTCATCGGCGGCTCCAACCTCGCCGTCCTCGCGGACGCCGCGAACCCCGACTCCGCCTGGAAGTTCGTGCAGTTCGCCACCGACCCGGCCGTCCAGGTCGACTGGTTCGGCATCTCGAACGACCTGCCCGCTGTCCAGTCCTCGTGGGAGGACCCGGCGCTGGCCGACGACGAGGCCGTGGCCATGTACCAGGGCGTGCTGGAGACCGCGCGCTCGACCCCCGCGATCCCCACCTGGTCGGAGATCGAGCACGAGCTCGACCTGATCATCGAGCAGACCATCGCGGGCGACCTGACCCCGGAGGAAGCCGCCGCCAAGATGCAGGAAGCGGCCACCTCGATCGGGACGGGCCTGGACTGACCCGTGGCCATCTCCGCACGCCGCCGCCGCACGGGCCTCGCCGCCTGGGGCTTCGCGCTGCCCTTCACGATCCTGTTCGCGGTGTTCATGCTGGTCCCGGTGGCGTCCTCGCTGTACATGGCGTTCACCGACATGCACGGCGCGGACCTGAGGACGCCCTGGGCCGTGAACTTCGTGGGGTTCGACAACTTCGCGGCCGCGCTGGCCGACCCGAAGTTCCAGCAGGCCGCCGGCAACACGCTCTACTTCGTGGGCGTCGCGATGCCGCTCACGCTCGGTATCGCGCTGCTGCTGGCGGTCCTGCTGAACTCGGGCCTGGTCTGGTTCCGGTCCGTGTTCCGCGTGGGCTTCTACGCCCCCGTCGTGACGTCGATCGTCGCGGTGGCGGTGGTGTGGCGGTTCCTCCTGCAGCCCGACTTCGGGATCGTGAACTCGGCCCTCGGCCTGGTCGGGATCGACGGGCCACGCTGGCTCACCGACGAGGTCTGGGCCATGCCGTCGCTGATCATGATGGCGACCTGGCGCAACGTCGGGTACTCCATGGTGATCCTGCTGGCCGGGCTGCAGGGCATCCCGCGCGACCTGTACGAGGCCTCGGCCATCGACGGCGCGGGTGCCGTGCGGCAGTTCCGGTCCATCACGGTGCCGCTGCTGCGGCCCACCCTGCTGTTCTGCGCCGTCATCACCGGCATCGGCTACCTGCAGTTCTTCGAGGAGCCGTTCGTCATGACGCAGGGCGGGCCGCTCGGGGCCACCAACTCGGTGGCCTACGAGGTCTTCAACCAGTTCGGGTTCGGGAACTACGGCCTCTCTGCCGCGATGAGCTACGTGCTGTTCGTCGCCATCGTGATCCTGTCCTACCTCCAGTTCCGCCTGCTCAGGACGGAGAAGTGATGACTGTCCTCACCGAGCGGTCCAGGACCCGCCGCCCCACCAGGGACCAGCCCTCCGAGGGCCGGCCCGCCGCCCGCCGCTTCACGCCGCGCGCGATCCTCCTCAACGTCGTGCTCCTGCTGGGCCTCGCGGCCTCGTTCGGGCCGCTCGTGTGGATGATCGTCTCGTCGATCAAGCCCGAGGGCGAGATCCGCCAGTTCCCGCCGACCCTGTTCCCCGAGCAGCCCACGTGGGACAACTACACGGAGCTGTTCGCGACGCTCGACTTCCCGCGGTTCTTCGCCAACTCCGTGGTCGTGGCGCTGGCCGTCACGGTCGGGTCCGTGCTGTTCAGCGCCATGGTCGGCTACGCCCTCGCCAAGCTCGACTTCCCCGGCCGCCGCGTGCTGTTCCTGCTGATCATGGGCACGCTCATGGTCCCGGGCATGGTCACCTTCGTGCCGCTGTTCGTGCTCGTGGCCAACCTGGACCTGATCAACACCTATGCCGCGCTGATCCTGCCGTTCCTCGCCGCGCCGTTCGGCGTGTTCCTGATGCGCCAGTTCATGCTCGACATCCCCGACGAGCTGCTCGACGCCGCCCGCGTCGACGGCGCGGGCGAGTTCCGCACGTTCTTCGCCGTCGTGCTGCCGCAGACCAAACCCGCGCTCGCGACGCTCGGCATCCTGACGTTCCTCGGGTCCTGGAACAACTTCCTGTGGCCCCTGGTCGCCGTGCAGTCGGCAGACAAGTACACGCTGCCCGTGGCCCTGGCCCTGTACTCCACCGGCCAGAACACCGTGCAGTACGGCCTGCTGGTGGCGGGCGCGACCGTCATCGTGCTGCCGATCCTCATCGTCTTCCTGGCCCTGCAGCGGCACATCGTGCAGGGCATCTCGACCACCGGGCTCAAGTAGTCCCGCACCACCCAGCCTGTCGTACCAACGAGGAGTTCTTCCGTGACCGAACAGATCACGCTGCCCACCGCACCTACGTTCCTGTGGGGCGCCTCGACCGCCGCGCACCAGATCGAGGGCGGCAACACCAACAGCGACTGGTGGGCCAAGGAGCACGTCGCCGGGTCGCTGTGCGCGGAGAGCTCCGGCGACGCCGTCGACAGCTACCACCGCTACGGCGAGGACATCGCGCTGCTGGCGGCCGCAGGCCTGAACGCGTACCGCTTCTCGATCGAGTGGGCGCGCATCGAGCCGGCCGAGGGCGAGATCTCGCGGGCACAGCTGGCGCACTACCGGCGGATGATCGACACCTGCCTCGAGGCGGGCGTGACGCCGATGGTCACGCTGCTGCACTTCACGCTCCCCCGCTGGTTCGCGGAGCGCGGCGGCTGGTTCGCGCCGGACGCCGTCGACCTGTTCAGCCGGTACGTCGAGACCACCACGGAGATCCTGGGCGACGTCGGCCACGTCGTGACCATCAACGAGCCCAACATCACCTCGATGATGCTCGGCGCGAGCCGCCGCACCAACCTGGACGCCGCCGGGCTCGCCGCACCGGACCAGGCCGCCTCGGAGATCCAGGCCACCGCCCACCGGCGCGCCGTCGACATCCTGCACGGCCTGGGGCACGTCAAGGCCGGCTGGACCATCGCCAACCAGGTGTTCCAGGCGGCGCCGGGCGCCCAAGAGGCCCGCGACGCCTACGCCTACCCGCGCGAGGACTTCTTCCTGGAGGTCGCCCGCGGCGACGACTTCGTGGGCGTACAGAGCTACCTGCGCACCATCATCGGGGCCGACGGCGAGCCCGTCCCCTTCGGCGACGACGTCGAGAAGACGCTGACCGGCTGGGAGTACTACCCGCAGGCGCTCGGCGAGGCGCTGGAGTACACCCACAAGATCACCGGCGGCGTGCCGATGATCGTCACCGAGAACGGCATGGCCACGGCCGACGACTCCCGCCGCATCGACTACACCACCGGGGCGCTGGCGGGCATGGCCGACGCGATGGCCGCGGGCTGCCAGGTGGACGGCTACCTGCACTGGTCGCTGCTGGACAACTACGAGTGGATGAGCGGGTTCCGGCCCACCTTCGGCCTGATCGCCGTGGACCGCACCACCTTCGTGCGCACCCCCAAGCCGAGTCTCGCGTGGCTCGGCCAGGTGGCGCGCACGGGATCGCTCGCCCGCTGACGCGCCACCCTCTCACCGCTGCCCCCCGCCCCACTGCCCTGCCCCACTGCCCTGCCCCACTGCCCTGTCACGAACTACGACGACGTAGGAGACACCCCATGAGCAGGATCCGCACCGCGTTCGCGACGGGAGCCGTCGCCGCCCTGGCGTTCGCCGCACTGCCGGCGAGCGCCACGGGGGCGCCGTCGGCCCCGGAAACCGCGTCCCCGGAGACCACGGTCCAGGAGAGCGAACAGACCAGCCCGGCCAAGGACCGCCGTCAGCTCCAGGCCTGGGCCGCCGACACCTGGCGCTCCTTCGAGGCCATGGTCGACGAGGAGACGGGCCTGCCCGACGACAACATCGGCGGGGACCTGGACCCTGCCAGCCGCGGTGGGTACACGTCCCCCACCAACATCGGCGCCTACCTGTGGAGCACGGTGGTGGCCCGGGACCTCGGGCTCATCAGCCGCCGCGAGGCGCGCGGCCGCATGGCGACCACCCTGGACACCGTGGCCGGGCTGGAGAAGCACGAGCCGAGCGGCATGTTCTACAACTGGTACGACCCGGCCACGGGCGCCAAGCTCCTGACGTTCCCCACCAGCGGCGACCCGGTCAAGCCGTTCCTGTCCAGCGTGGACAACGGCTGGCTGGCCACCGGGCTGCTCCTGGCGAGCCGCGCGGAGCCGTCGCTGGCCCGCGCCGCGGACGCCGTCCGCGAGGACATGGACTTCGGCTGCTACTACGACCCGGCGCAGAACCAGATCCGGGGCGGCTTCTGGGACGTCGACCCGCAGGAGACCGCGCCGGTGGCCGGGGACTACTGCGAGATGGGCGCCGACGTCTGGTACACCGGCCACCACTACGGCGCGTTCAACACGGAGCCGCGCATCGCGTCGTACCTGGGCATCGCCGAGGGGCAGATCCCGGCGGAGCACTACTTCGGCACGTACCGGACGTTCCCGGACACGTGCGACTGGTCGTGGACCGAGACGCGTCCGGTCGGCCAGTGGGCCGAGCACCTGGGCGTGCCCGTGTTCGAGGGCGCGCTGCCGTACCGCGGCATGCGGGTCGTGCCGACCTGGGGCGGCAGCATGTTCGAGGCGCTCATGGTGCCGCTGTTCGTGCCCGAGGAGACGTGGGGCCCGCGGTCCTGGGGCCGCAACCACCCGCTGTACGTGCGCGGGCAGATCGAGCACGGCATGCGGGAGGCGGACTACGGGTACTGGGGCTTCTCGCCGTCGAACGACCCGGCCGGCGGGTACCGCGAGTACGGCGTCGACCAGCTCGGGCTGGACGGGCCGGGTTATACCTCGGACCAGGAGCGCACCGCCGTCGACCAGCCGTACGAGGGCTGCCGCGAGGGCTCGCCCGCACCCACGGAGTACGGCGACGGCGTCGTGACGCCGCACGCGTCGTTCCTCGCGCTGCGCTACGCGCACGGTGACGCGATGGCCAACCTGCGCAACATCGCCGCGGACTTCGACGCGTACGGTCCTGGCGGCTTCTACGACGCCGTGGCCGTGCGCAGCGGCCAGGTCTCGCAGCGCTACCTCTCCCTGGACCAGGGCATGATCATGGCCGCGCTCGGCAACGAGCTGGCCGACGACGCGATGCGCCGCTATGTCTCCCGCGGGGCCCTGGAGCGCGAGGTGCGCCCGCTGATGGCCATGGAGACCTTCGCCGTAGGGTGGGACAGGTGACCGCCGCCGTGGACCTCGCCCCGCGCCTCGGGCGCACCGTGCTGTACCAGATCTACCCGCAGTCCTTCGCGGACTCCAACGGCGACGGGATCGGCGACCTCGTCGGGATCGCCGAGCGCCTTGACTACCTCGCATGGCTCGGGGTGGACGCGATCTGGCTCAGCCCGTGCTTCGTCTCCCCGTTCGCCGACGCCGGGTACGACGTCGCCGACTTCATGACCGTGGCGCCGCGCTACGGCACCAACGAGGACCTGGCGCGGCTGACCGACGAGGCCGGCCGGCGCGGCATCTCCGTGCTGCTCGACCTCGTGGCCGGCCACACGTCGGACCAGCACCCGTGGTTCCGCGCGTCGGCCGACGACCCGGACGACCACCGGTTCGTGTGGAGCGACGTGCCCGCCGACGGCTTCCAGCCCGGCCCGGGAAAGCGCGGCGGGTACTACAAGCCCAACTTCTTCCCCGTGCAGCCCGCGCTCAACTTCGGGTACGCCCGCACGGACCCGGCCGAGCCGTGGCGGCAGCCCGTCGACGCCCCGGGGCCGCTGGCCAACCGGGCCGCGCTGCGCGAGATCATGGCGCACTGGTTCGGCCTCGGCGTGGCCGGGTTCCGCGTGGACATGGCGGCGTCGCTCGTCAAGGACGACCCCGGCCACGTCGAGACCGGCAGGCTGTGGCACGAGATGCGCGCCTGGCTGGACCGCGAGTGGCCCGGCCGCGTAATCATCAGCGAGTGGGGCGACCCGCGGGTCGCCGTACCCGCGGGCTTCCACGCCGACTTCTTCCTCCAGTTCGGTGGGGACGACGACGGCCTGCCGCTGCGCTCGCTGTGGAACAACAACGCGGGCACGGTGAGCGAGTCCTGGGACGCGCTGGCGCCGTGGGCGGGGGCGGACGGCGCCGGCGACGCCGCCACGTTCGTGCGGGCCTGGCAGGCCGCGACGGACGCCATCG
>NZ_KI911615.1:16019-16654 GCF_000515355.1 Promicromonospora kroppenstedtii DSM 19349
CCGGTGCGCGCGGCCGGCGCGCACGCCGACCTGACCTGGGCGTCGGAGCGGGTGCGCGTCGAGATCGGCGAGGGCGCCGAGGTCGGCTCGGGTTCCGGCGCTGACACGGGTTCCGGCGCTGACGGCGGGAGCCCGAGGGCTCACGCGGACCTCGCAGCAGGCGCCGGAGAACCCGCCGGAGCCGCCGCGCCCGTGCCGGAACCCACGAACGGCCGGCACGTGGATACGATGACGGCATGCTGACCGCGATCGTCCTCATCGACGCCGAGACGTCCCGCATCCCCGAGGTCGCGCAGGAGGTCGCGAACATCGACGGAGTGAGCGAGGTCTTCTCCGTGACGGGCAAGACCGACCTGGTCGCGATCGTGCGTGTGCCCGAGCACGAGCAGCTCGCCGGCGTCGTGTCCGACCGCGTGAACAAGGTGCCGGGCGTGCAGAACACGGAGACGCTGATCGCGTTCCGTGCCTTCTCCAAGGCGGACCTGGAGCAGGCGTTCGCGCTGGGACTGGACGACTAGCTCGGGCTCTCGGGCCCGACGACTAGCTGGCGCTCCCCGCCCGCGGCGCCTCGCCCGGCCCGGTGGCGCCCTCCCCGTCGGTGCGCGGACCGGCAGTGCCCTCCCTGGGCGCCCGCG
>NZ_KI911615.1:16754-29097 GCF_000515355.1 Promicromonospora kroppenstedtii DSM 19349
CGCGGGCCGGAGGTGCCGGGCCCGACGCCGGCCGGCGTGCGGGCCTCGATCTCGTCGTGCTTGCCGTGCGAGTGCGCGGCGGCCAGCTCCGCCGGTGTCGCCGGCTCCACGCGGTCCTCGTAGAAGAACTCGGACAGCCGCTGCCACCGCCGCTCGGAGCGGTAGCCCTTGCGCTTGACGCCGCGGGCGTCCATGGCGGGCTTGATCTCCAGCGGTCTCGGCGAGGTGTGCTGGGTGCGCAGCCAGACCTCCTGCGGGTCCAGCGGGGTGTGCACCTCGACGTACTCGCCGGTGGCGAACCGGACGATACGGCCCGACTCGTGTCCGTGCAGCACGAGCTCCCGGTCCTTGCGCTGCAGCGCGAGGCACACCCGCTTGGTCACGAAGAAGGCGAACACGGGCCCCACGAACAGCAGCACGCGCAGCACCCACGTGATCGCGAAGATGCTCAGAGCGAAATGCGTGGCGATGAGGTCGTTCGTCGCGGCCAGGGCGCAGACGAGGAACGCGACGAACAGCGCGACGGCCGTGGCCGTGCGCACGGGACGGTTGCGGGGCCGGTCGAGGACGTGGTGCTCCCGGTGGTCACCGGTTGCGCGCGCCTCGATGAACGGCCAGGTGAACAGCAGCGTGAACAGGATGCCCGGCACGATCACGGCAGGGATCAGGATGTTCATGGGCAGCGTGTAGCCCCACAGGACCCACTCGAAGCCCGGACCCGGCATGAGCCGTAGCGCGCCGTCGACGAACAGGATGTACCAGTCCGGCTGCGTGCCTGCCGAGACCGGCGCCGGGTCGTACGGTCCGTAGTTCCAGATGTTGTTGATCGCCATGGTGCCGCCCATGAGCGTCAGCACGCCGGCGATGATGAAGAAGTTCCCCGTCATCTTGGCCACGTACACCGGCAGGGCCGGGTAGCCCACGACGTTCCGGTCGCTGCGGCCGCCGCCCGGGTACTGGCCGTGCTTCTGCAGCACCATCAGGAACAGGTGCAGCGCGATGAGGGCGATCAGGAGCCCGGGTATCACGAAGATGTGCAGGGTGAACAGCCGTGGGATGACCTGGTCGCCCGGGAACTCGCTGCCGAAGACCAGGAACGACAGGTACGAGCCGATCAGGGGGATCGCCTTGACCACGCCGTCGATGATGCGCAGGCCGTTGCCGGACAGAACGTCGTCCGGGAGGGAGTAGCCGGTGAACCCGGCCGCCAGGGCCAGGATCAGCATGGTCAGCCCGACGATCCAGTTGATCTCCCGGGGCTTGCGGAAGGCCCCGGTCAAGAACACGCGGAACATGTGCAGGACGATCGAGCCGATGAAGATCAGCGCCGACCAGTGGTGGATCTGCCGCATCAGCAGACCACCTCGCACCTCGAACGACATGTGCACGGTGGACTGGAAGGCGGCCGACATGAGCTGGCCGTTCATCGAGGGCGGGTACTCCCCCTCGTAGCGCACCAGCGCCATCGACGGGTCGAAGAACATCGTGAGGAAGAAGCCGGACGCGATCAGGACGACGAACGAGAACAGTGCGATCTCGCCCAGCATGAACGACCAGTGGTCGGGGAAGACCTTCCGTGCAAGCTCCTTCACCAGCACACCGATGGTGGTGCGCTGGTCCAGGTAGTCGGCTGCCTTGCCGACGGCACTCGGACGCTGTTTCGTCGCCACGTCATCACCCCTGAGATCGGCGGCGCGGGCCACTTCCTGCCCTCCAGTAGACACCGCGCCGGGCTTCATCACCACCCTCGACGACGAATCAGCAGACCAGGGCGTGACATGACAGATCCGGCGCACCCCGTTCGCGAGGTACGCCGGATCTGTTCCAGCGGTCAGGCTGTGGCGGCGCGCCGTGAGGTCACGCCGGGGTCGTGCAGGGTGTCACGCCGAGGCGACGACGAGGCCCGCGGTCTGCGTCTTGGCCCGTGCCAGGCGCTCGGAGACGTTGCTCCAGGACACCAGGTTCCACCAGGCCTTGATGTAGTCCGGGCGCACGTTCAGGTAGTCGATGTAGTAGGCGTGCTCCCAGCAGTCCAGCATGAGGACCGGGGTGAGCGCGAAGGGAATGTTGCCCTGCTGGTCGAACAGCTGGACCACGACCAGCTTCTGGCCGACCGAGTCCCAGGCCAGGACGGCCCAGCCAGAACCCTGAACACCGGCGGCGACGGCGGTGAAGTGCGCCTTGAACTTCTCGAACGAGCCGAAGTGCTCGTCGATCGCGGCGGCGATGTCGCCGGTCGGCTCTCCGCCGGCCTCCGGTGCCATGTTCGTCCAGAAGATCGAGTGGTTGATGTGACCACCGAGGTTGAACGCGAGGTCCTTCTCGATCTTGTTGACGTTGGCCAGGTTGCCCGTCTCGCGGGCCTCCTCGAGCTGCTCCAGGGCAGTGTTGGCACCCTTGACGTACGTCGCGTGGTGCTTGGAGTGGTGCAGCTCCATGATCTTGCCCGAGATGTGGGGCTCGAGCGCGGCGTAGTCGTAGGTCAGGTCAGGGAGCGTGTAGACAGCCATTGCTGAGGTACCTCCAGGATCGGTCCGCGCACCGGACGGTGCGCAGGGTGGGACGCCGTCCTGGTCGCGCGCCGGTGTGGTGCCCGCCGGGACGGCAATGGCCCGTGTCCCCGGCCGCAGACGCGGACCGGGAGACACAGGCCATCGCTTGGTGTCGCAGGTCGCTCAGTGCTCCCGCGAGGTTCCCGCACCGGCCTCGACGGCCTGGTGCTCGGAGCCGGTCAGCTCGTCGTGCTCACCGTGCGAGTGCGCGGCCGCGACCTCCGCCGGCGTGACGGGCGAGACACGGTCCTCGTAGAAGAACCGGGACAGGCCCTGCCAGCGCTTGTCGGCGCCGTAGCCCTTGCGCTTCACACCGCGCGCGTCCGTCTTCGGGGCGATCGTCAGCGGGGCGGGCGCGTCGTAGTTGACGCGCAGCCAGCGCTCCTGCTCGTCGAGCGGGGTGTGCACCTCGATGTACTCGCCGTTGGCGAAGCGCACGATGCGACCCGACTCGTGGCCGTGCAGCACCAGCTCGCGGTCCTTGCGCTGCAGCCCGAGGCAGATGCGCTTGGTGACGTAGTACGCGAACACCGGCCCCACGAAGAACAGAATGCGGAACACCCAGGTGATCGCGTTGATCGACAGCGCGAAGTGCGTGGCGATGAGGTCGTTCGACCCGGCCAGGGCCAGGATGATGAACGCCGTCAGGAACGCGACGCCCAGGCCGGTGCGCGCCGGCTTGTTGCGCGGGCGGTCCAGCACGTGGTGCTCGCGGTCGTCGCCCGTGACCCGGGCCTCGAGGAACGGGTACACGATGAGGAACGTGAACAGGATGCCCGGGATGACCACGGCCGGGATCAGGATGTTCAGCGGCAAGGTGTAGCCGAAGATCACCCATTCCGTGCCCTGGCCAGGCATCAGGCGCAGCGACCCCTCCAGGAACAGCATGTACCAGTCCGGCTGTGCGCCGGCGGAGACCGGCGACGGGTCGAACGGACCGTAGTTCCACACGTTGTTGATCGACATCGTGGCGCCCATCAGCGCGAGCACGCCGAACACCATGAAGAAGTTGCCGGTCATCTTCGCGACGTACACCGGCGCGGCCGGGTAGCCGACCACGTTCTTGTCGGTGCGACCACCGCCCGGGTACTGGGTGTGCTTCTGCAGCACCATCAGGAACAGGTGCAGCGCGATGAGGGCGAGCAGGATGCCCGGCACCACGAAGATGTGCAGCGTGAACAGGCGCGGCACGATGTGGTGCCCCGGGAACTCCCCGCCGAAGATCATGTACGACATGAACGAGCCGATCAGCGGGATCGACTTGACCACACCGTCGGTGATGCGCAGGCCGTTGCCGGAGAGCACGTCGTCGGGCAGCGAGTAGCCGGTGAAGCCGGCCGCCAGGCCCAGGATCATGAGCAGGATGCCGACGATCCAGTTGATCTCGCGCGGCTTGCGGAACGCGCCGGTGAAGAACACGCGCATCATGTGCACGACGATCGAGGCCATGAAGATCAGCGCCGACCAGTGGTGGATCTGCCGCATGAGCAGGCCGCCGCGCACCTCGAACGACATGTCGAGGGTCGAGGCGAACGCCACGGACATGAGCTGGCCGTGCATGCTCGCCGGGTGCTCACCCTCGTAGCGCTCCAGCGCCATCGAGGGCTCGAAGAACATCGTCAGGAAGAAGCCCGAGATGATCAGCACGACGAACGAGAACAGGGCGATCTCGCCGAGCATGAAGGACCAGTGGTCCGGGAAGACCTTGCGCGCGAACTCCTTGACGGCGACGCCGATGGAGGTGCGCTGGTCGAGGTAGTCCGCGGCCTTGCCGACGGTCGTCGTCGGCTTGGCCGGTGCCTCGTGCTTGGTGTCTTGGGTCGCGGTGCTCACTTCAGGCGCTCCCAGAAGCTCGGGCCGATGGGCTCGGCGAAGTCGTCCTGCGCGATGAGGTAGCCCTCGTCGTCGACGGTGATCGGGAGCTGCGGCAGCCGGCGGTTGGCCGGGCCGAAGACCACGTTGGCGCTGTCGGCGATGTCGAACGTCGACTGGTGGCAGGGGCACAGGAGGTGGTGGGTCTGCTGCTCGTAGAGCGCCACCGGGCAGCCCACGTGCGTGCAGATCTTCGAGTAGGCCACGATGCCCTCGTGGGACCAGGTCTCGCCGGGGGGCGACTGGTCGGCCTTGAGGTCCTCGGGGTTGAGGCGGACCATGAGCACGACGGCCTTGGACTTCTCGTTGATCCACTCGTGCGTCTCGCGGAACTCCTCCGTGGTCTCGGGGACCACGTGGAAGACGGAGCCGACGGTCACGTCGGAGGCCTTGATGGGCCGGCCCGACGGGTCGATCGCGAGGCGGGTGCCCGTGCGCCACATGGTGTGCTTGAACTTGGAGACGTTCCAGTCACCGCCCACCGAGCCGATCAGCGGCACGGCGATGGCGAGCGGGAACAGCGCCAGGGCGCCGAAGAACGCGCCCTTGAGCACGCCGCGCCGGCCGACGACGCCCGAGTCCTGCAGGCCGTCGTTCAGGTCCTTGACGGCAATCGCACGGTCCTCGTCGTTGGTCGCGAGCGGGTGCCGCTCCTGGACCATCTCCTTGTCGCCCATGAGCGTCTTGGCCCAGTGGATCCCGGCGATGCCGATGCCCAGCAGCGACACCGCGAGGCCGAGGCCGATCAGCAGCGTGGAGAGGCGGACGCCCGACGTCGTGCCGTCCGGCGGGACCATCACGTAGGCGACGATCGAGCCGATCGTGCCCAGGATGGACAGGACGAACAGGAAGGTGACGGTCCGCTCGGCGCGCTTGGCGGCGCGCGGGTCGGTGTCGGTCAGCCGGTGCTTGTGCTCCGGGATGCCCGGGTCGGCGAAGCGCTCGACGTCGGTGCCCGCCTGCGGGGTGACCGTCACGTCGTGCGAGGTGTCGGCGGGGTTGTTCTGGTTCTCGCTCACGAGGACTTCGCTCCGATCCACACTGCGGCGCCGATGAGCAGACCGAGGCCGATCGCGAAGGCCCAGAGGCCCTCGGACACCGGGCCGAGGGCACCGAGGGCGTTACCGCCCGCCGAACCCTCGCGCTGCTCGACGAGGAAGGACACGATGTCCCGCTTCTCGTCCGGCGTGATGTTGGCGTCGTTGAACACCGGCATCGACTGCGGGCCGGTGAGCATCGCCTGGTAGATGTTCCGCTCCGACGTCTCCCAGAGGGCGGGTGCGAACTTGCCCTCGGAGAGTGCGCCGCCGGCGCCCACGGCGTTGTGGCACATGGCGCAGTTGGTACGGAACAGGGCCATGCCGTTCGAGGGGTCACCCAGCGCGGGGTCGACCTGCTCGTCGGTGGGGATCGCCGGACCGGCGCCCAGCGAGGCGACGTAGGCGGACAGCGCGGCCGTCTGCTCCTCGTCGAACTGCGGCGGCTTGGCCTCGGCCTGCGGGCCGCTCATCTGCATCGGCATGCGGCCGGTCGACACCTGGAAGTCGACGGCGGCAGCGCCGACGCCTACCAGGGACGGCACGCCCTCGGTGCCCTGGGCGTTCGCGCCGTGGCACGTCGCGCAGTTGGCCTGGAACAGCTTCTTACCGGTCTCGATGTCCGCGGTGCTGACGGTCTCGGCCTTAGCCGTGCTCGGAGCCAGGGCGGCGTAGACGCCGCCCGTGGTCAGCAGCGCCAGCAGCAGGAGAACGACCGGCGCCAGCCGGTGGTGCCTGCGGGCGGCGAGTGCCTTCACGAAAATTTCCTCGTCTCGCTGTGAGTGTTGAGCTTCTGTAATGAACCTGGGCCACCGCACGTGGCCGGGTGGGACGGCCGCCCGACGGGGCGACCGAGCGACCGGTCAGCGCAGCAGGTAGATCACCGCGAACAGCGCGATCCACACCACGTCGACGAAGTGCCAGTAGTAGGACGTGACGATCGTGGTGGTGGCTTCGTGGTGACCGAAGCGCTTGGCGGCGAACGAGCGACCGAGCACGAAGAGGAACGCGATCAGGCCGCCGGTCACGTGCAGGCCGTGGAAGCCGGTGGTCATGTAGAAGACCGAGCCGTACGGGCTGGACGAGATGGTCAGACCCTGGTGCACCAGCTCGGTGTACTCGAAGATCTGGCCGCCGATGAAGAACGCGCCCATCAGGTAGGTCATGGTCAGCCACTCGTGCATGCCCCAGGTCCAGAACTGGAAGAGCTTCCCGGAGCGCGACGGCTTGAACTGCTCGGCCTTGAAGACCGCCCACTGGCAGGTGAACGAGGACAGCACCAGGACGATCGTGTTGATCGTGGAGAAGGTGATGTTGAGCTTGTTCGCCTGCAGCGCCCACTCCTCGGCCGGCATCGTCTGCCGGACCGTGAAGTACATCGCGAAGAGCGCTGCGAAGAACATGAGCTCGCTCGCGAGCCAGACGATCGTCCCGACCGAGACCGGGTTGGGACGATTGACTGTCACGTGCTGGTGCGTGGGGGTGGCTGCAGCCGTTGCGGTCGACACGACAGCCATTATGGCCGACGTTCGGGTGTCCCGAACGCCGAACCGTCACAGACGCTCGCGTCGAATCTCACAAAGTCCTTCCAACGCCCTGCCCGGGCCGTCACTTGCTGACGCGATTGAACAGAGTGCCATGAAAAGGGCGCGGACAGATCTGCCGTGCGGCCTGCGTCTGTGCCACGATCAACGCATGACCGGCATGACGACGGATGTGTCCAGCGCAGGTGCGAACGGTGCGGCTTCCGGCAGCACGACGTCGGGCCCGCGAGTCCTCCTGTACAGCGACGACCGCACGGTGCGCGAGCAGGTACGCCTCGCCGTCGGCCCGCGCCTGCACGCGGGCGCGCCCGAGATCGCCTGGGCGGAAGCCGCCACGGCGGCCGCCGTGGTGGACAAGGCCGACAACGAGACGTGGGACCTGCTCGTCCTCGACGGAGAGGCCGACCAGGCCGGCGGCATGGGCCTGTGCCGCCAGCTCAAGAACGAGATCTACGAGTGCCCGCCGGTGCTCGTGCTGACGGGCCGCCCCGCGGACGCATGGCTGGCGACCTGGTCGCTGGCTGACGGCGTCGTGGCGCGCCCGCTGGACGCCGTGAAGGTCCAGGAGGCCGTGGCCAGGCTGCTCGCGCCGTCGACGGCGGGGACCGCGTGAACCTCGAGGCACCCACCTGGTCCGGCCTGCTCGCCGAGCTCATGACCGGTACGGACCTCAGCCAGGAGGAGGCCCGCTGGGCCATGGACCGGGTGATGACCGGCGAGGTCTCCCCCGTCCAGCTCGCGGGCTTCCTGGTGGCGCTTCGCGCCAAGGGCGAGACCGTCGACGAGCTCGCGGGCCTGACGCACTCCATGGTCGAGCACGCGACCCGCATCGACGTGCCCGGGCCCTCCGTGGACATCGTCGGCACCGGCGGCGACCGTGCGCACACCGTGAACATCTCGACGATGGCGTCCGTCGTCATCGCCGGTGCGGGGCTGCGCGTCGTGAAGCACGGCAACCGGGCCGCTTCGTCGTCGTCGGGCAGCGCGGACGTGCTGGAGGAGCTGGGCATCCGCCTGGACCACACCCCGGAGCGGGTGGCGCAGATCGCGCGCGAGGCCGGCATCACCTTCTGCTTCGCGATGGTGTTCCACCCGTCGATGCGGCACGCGGGCGTGGCCCGCAAGGAGCTGGGCGTGCCCACCGCCTTCAACTTCCTGGGGCCGCTGACCAACCCGGCTCAGCCGCGCGCCGCGGCCGTGGGCTGCGCGGACGCGCGGATGGCGCCCCTGATGGCGGGCGTGTTCGCCGAGCGCGGCAAGTCCGCGCTGGTCTTCCGCGGCGACGAGGGGCTGGACGAGCTCGCGGCGACCGCGGGCGCGACCATCTGGGAGGTGGCCGACGGCCACGTCACCGAGCACCGCCTGGACCCCGTCGAGGACCTGGGCCTGACCCGCATCAAGGTCGAGGACCTGCGCGGCCAGGACGCGGTCTACAACGCGGGCGTCGCGCGCGCCGTCCTGGCGGGCGAGGCCGGGCCGGTCCGCGAGACCGTGCTGCTCAACGCGGCCTCGGGCCTCGTGGCCGACGGCTCGCTGCCCGGCACGGGCTCCGGCACCCTCGTGGAGCGCCTGCGGGCCGGGATCGACCTCGCTGCCGAGGCAGTGGACTCCGGGGCGGCGCAGGCCACACTAGAGCGCTGGATCGCGGCCAGCCGCTAGACGGTACCTGGCACGGGCAAGAACGAGGGCCGGAACGCTGATCAGCGTTCCGGCCCTCGTTCTTGCCTGCCGGGGGTGTGTCCGGCGGTACCGCTCAGTGCGAGTGGATGCCCCGCGAGTACTCGAACACCCAGCCCACGAGCGCGATGACCGCGACGCAGAAGCCGATGTAGAGCACCCACCAGCCCACGGCCAGGCCGAGGAAGCAGATCGCGGCGGAGCCGGCGATCGCCAGGGGCCACCAGCTCCAGGGCGCGTACACGCCCTGGTCGCCGGCGGCGTCCTCGATGTTGCCGTTCGGGTCGTCCTCGGGCCGGGCGTCGATGCGTCGGGCCGTCAGCGTCAGGTACGCGCCGATCATCGCCACCAGGCCACCGACGAGCGGCATGCCCAGGTAGCCCACGGGCTCCTGCCACTCGGTCATGAAGCCGTAGACCACGCCGGCCAGGACGAAGAAGGGCGTTCCCCAGAGGAACAGCCGCGCCTCGATCTTCACTTGCTGGTCCCCTCGTCCGGCTGGTCAACGATGGTCGTGCTGCTCTGGCCGGAGTCACCGCTGCCGTTCGCGGCGCGCTGCTGGGCCTGCTTGTCCTGACCGCGCCGGTCGGCCTCGCCGTAGATGTTGTCGAGGACACCGCGGTTGTACTCCGGGTGCTCCATGGCGACGACCTCGGGGTGGTGCAGGTCGAACGCCGGCGACTCCGAGCGGATGCGCGGGAGCGACGCGAAGTTGTGCCGCGGCGGCGGGCAGGACGTAGCCCACTCCAGGGAGCGGCCGTAGCCCCACGGGTCGTCGACCGTGACCTTGGGCGCCTTGCGCCACGTGATGTAGACGTTCCAGAAGAACGGCAGGGTGGACGCCGCGAGGATGAACGCGCCGATGGTCGACACCTGGTTCTCCCAGGTGAAGCCCTCGTCCGGCATGTAGTCCGCGTAGCGGCGGGGCATGCCCTCGACACCCAGCCAGTGCTGGATGAGGAACGTGGTGTGGAAGCCGACGAAGAGCATCCAGAAGTGCACCTTGCCCAGGCGCTCCGACAGCATGCGGCCGGTCATCTTGGGCCACCAGAAGTAGAACCCGGCGAACATCGCGAACACGACGGTGCCGAAGACCACGTAGTGGAAGTGCGCGACCACGAAGTACGAGTCGGACAGCTGGAAGTCCAGCGCCGGGCTCGACAGGATGATGCCGGTCAGACCACCGAAGAGAAAGGTCACGAGGAAGCCGATGGACCAGAGCATCGGCGTCTCGAACGTGAGTTTCCCTCGCCAGAGCGTGCCGATCCAGTTGAAGAACTTCACGCCGGTCGGGACCGCGATGAGCATCGTCATGAACGCGAAGAACGGCAGCATGACCGCGCCGGTCACGTACATGTGGTGCGCCCACACCGTCACCGACAGCGCGGCGATCGCGATGGTCGCGTAGACCAGGCCGGTGTAGCCGAAGATCGGCTTGCGGCTGAAGACCGGGAAGATCTCGGACACGATGCCGAAGAACGGCAGCGCGATGATGTACACCTCGGGGTGGCCGAAGAACCAGAAGAGGTGCTGCCACAGGATGGCGCCACCGTTCTCCGGGTTGAAGATCTGCGCGTCGAGACGACGGTCGGCACCCAGCGCGAACAGCGCGGCGGCCAGCGGCGGAAAGGCCATCAGCACCAGGAGGCTGGTGACCAGCGTGTTCCAGGTGAAGATCGGCATCCGGAACATGGTCATGCCGGGGGCGCGCATGGTGATGATCGTGGTGATGAAGTTGACCGCACCGAGGATCGTGCCGAAACCGGCCAGTGCCAGGCCGAAGACCCAGAGGTCTCCTCCCAACCCTGGACTGTAGGTCGTGGTCGAGAGCGGCGCGTACGCGAACCAGCCGAACGACGCGGCACCCTGCGGGGTGAGGAAGCCGGCCGTGGTGATGAGGCCACCGAACAGGAACAGCCAGTAGGCGAACATGTTCAGCCGCGGGAACGCGACGTCGGGCGCGCCGATCTGGAGCGGCATGATCACGTTCGCGAAGCCCGCGAACAGCGGGGTGGCGAACAGCAGCAGCATCACGGTGCCGTGCATCGTGAAGAGCTGGTTGTACTGCTCCTTGCTCTGCACGAGCTGGATGCCGGGCTCGAAGAGCTCCGCGCGGATCAGCAGGGCCATCAGGCCGCCGATGCAGAAGAAGATGAACGACGTGATCAGGTAGAGGTACCCGATCGTCTTGTGGTCAGTGGAGGTGATCCACTTGATGATCGTCCGGCCGAGCGTCTGGCGCCCGGGGGCCAGGCCCGGGATCAGCTCGGTCGTGGTCGCTGCGGCCATCAGTGCCCAGCCTCCTCTTCCGTGGTTTCCGCCGGGTTGTCGACGGGACCGGCCGTACGGGCGAGGTCCATGCCGAGCGATCCGGTCTGGCCCTTCGCCTCGAGGTCCGCCATGTGGGCGTCGTACTCCTCGGCGGACACGACCTTCACGTTGAAGAGCATGCCGGAGTGGAACTCACCGCAGAGCTCGGCGCACTTGCCGGCGTACGTGCCCTCGCGGGTCGGCGTCACCTGGAACGTGTTGGTCCGGTGCGGGATCATGTCCTGCTTGTACAGGAACGCGGGGATCCAGAACGAGTGGATGACGTCACGCGAGTCGAGCGTGAACTCCACGGTCTCGTTCACCGGCAGGTAGAGCGTCGGGAAGGACGTCGAGGTGCCGACGGCACCGTCGATCTCGTCCTCCGCGGTCACGCTGCCGGGGTCCGCCTCGTGCTCGCCGTAGTCGTAGACGTTGGCGTCGAGGTAGTTGAAGTCCCAGCTCCACTGCTTGCCGATCACCTGGATGTGCTCGGTCGCGGTGCCGTCGACGGTCTTGATGGCCGTCACGTCGCGGTCGGTGTACCAGAACAGCACGAGCACCATGATGATCGGCACTGCCGTGTACATGAGCTCGAGCGGCAGGTGGTAGCGCGTCTGCACCGGGAGCTGGTGGTCGTCCTTGCGCTTCCGGTAGGCCGCGATGCACCACAGCATCAGGCCCCAGGTCACGATGCCCACGGCGAGGGCAGCGATCCACGAGCCCACCCACAGGTCGGTGATGCGCTCGGTCTGGTTAGTCACCTCCCCGTCGCTGTAGCCGGGCAGGTATCCGCGCTGGACGGATTCACTTGCGCAGCCAGAGGCCAGCACTGCGACTGCGACGGCAAGAGCCGACGCACGCAGGATGGCCCGCCGGGTGCGGGTAGGTGGCTTCGAGTGCAAGGGAGGCCTTTCACGTCTCGTCCGGCGCGTCGCACCGGTTTCCTCCCGAGCTCCACGCAGAACCTTCGTCCTCGATGGGATGCAGCCTAGCGCGCTCCGGGGCCTGATGATGCCCGGAACGCCCCCGGAGGAACGTGACGCACTCCGCACCTGGGGCACACATCCACGCTGTTCAGGACACCCACCCAGGTCGTGTCAGAACGATCGCCGTGCCGGACCTGCGCCTGCGGGTGCGAGGATCAGGAGGACGGCGGCGGAGGCACGCCGCGAACCGCCGTCCGAACCCCGGATCAGCCCCTCGCCGGACCCGCGCGCACCGCCGCGCGGACCCGCACCCAGCAGCAGGAGGACGTGTGAGCCACGCCACCCCGGCCGACCCGGCCAGGTCCACCACCCCCGGCCGGGTGTACCTCGACAACGGCGGCCGTGCCCCGTGGCACCCGCTCGCC
>NZ_KI911615.1:29197-32928 GCF_000515355.1 Promicromonospora kroppenstedtii DSM 19349
GCGAGGCCGGGCACCCGGACCTCGCGCACCTCGGTGGTCGCGTGCGGCGCGGCGGCGCGCCACGCGGCGGCGAGTCGCTCGGCGTCGGGCAGGGTCTCGGCAAGCAGCAGCACGTGCACGAGAGGCATCGTGGCACCCTCCTGACTACGTGTCACCACCGCGTGTCATGATGGTGACCGTGAGCACCCTGCTGGCTGAATACTCCGGCTTCTCCGAGCCCGCCTCGTCCCCGTTGCTGCTGCTCGGCCAGGGGCGTGACCTGGCCTCCGAGCGCGGCGTGGAGTGCACGGGCGAGCTGCCCGCGCCGAGCGACCCCGACCTCGTGGACCGGGCACGCGCCGCACGGGCCGCCCTCGGCAGCCGCGCGTTCGTCCTGGGTCACCACTACCAGCGCGACGAGGTCATCGACTTCGCCGACGTCACCGGTGACTCCTTCAAGCTTGCCCGCGAGGCGGCCGCCCGCCCCGAGGCGGAGTTCATCCTGTTCTGCGGCGTGCACTTCATGGCCGAGAGCGCGGACATCCTGACGTCCGACCAGCAGCAGGTCGTGCTGCCGGACCTCGCGGCCGGCTGCTCGATGGCCGACATGGCCGCGATCGGCCAGGTCGAGGAGGCCTGGGCCGTGCTGCAGGACGTCGGTATCGCGGACTCCACGATTCCCGTCACCTACATGAACTCGTCGGCCGCCATCAAGGCGTTCACCGGGCGCCACGGCGGCACGGTGTGCACCTCCTCGAACGCGGAGGTCGCGCTGCGCTGGGCGTTCGACCAGGTGGGCGGCGTCGACGGCACCGGGAAGGTGCTGTTCCTGCCCGACCAGCACCTGGGCCGCAACACCGCGGTCCTGGAGCTCGCGATGTCGCTGGACGAGTGCGTGGTCTTCGACCCCCGCAAGCCGAACGGCGGGCTGACCGACCAGGAGCTGCGCGACGCGCGGATGATCCTGTGGCGCGGCCACTGCTCGGTGCACGGGCGCTTCTCGGAGCAGAACGTCACCGACATCCGCGCGGCGGTGCCCGGCGTCAACGTGATGGTGCACCCCGAGTGCAAGCACGAGGTGGTCACCGCGGCCGACTACGTGGGCTCGACCGAGTACATCATCAAGCAGCTCGAGGCAGCCGAGCCGGGCTCCGCCTGGGCCATCGGCACGGAGCTGAACCTGGTGCGCCGGGTCGCGCGGGCACACCCGGACAAGCAGGTGCACTACCTCGACTCGACGGTGTGCTTCTGCTCGACCATGAACCGCATCGACCTGCCGCACCTCGTGTGGGCCATGGAGTCGCTCGTCGAGGGGCGCATGGTCAACCGGATCGTCGTGGACGCCGACGACGCCCACTGGGCCCGGGTGGCGCTCGACCAGATGCTGGCCCTTCCCGGAATCTGACCGGGCTGAGCGTGTGAGCGGCAACGGCGGGCTGCGCATCGGGATCTTCGTCTTCGACGGGGCGGAGGAGCTCGACGTCGTCGGGCCCTTCGAGGTCTTCGCGGAGTGGGGGTCCCACTCCCAGCTGCGGCCGACCGTAAGCACGTTCTCCTGGGACGGCGCCGGCGTGCGCCTCGCCAAAGGGCTGCGGATCCTGCCGGCGCACGGCGCGGACGACGTCGGGCCGCTGCACGTGCTGGTCTATCCGGGCGGGCTCGGGACGCGGCCGCTGCTGGCCGAGCCGGGGCACCTGGAGTGGCTGCGGCAGATCCGCAAGCAGACCCCGATCATGGCGAGCGTCTGCACCGGTGCCCTGCCGCTCGCGGCCGCGGGGCTCCTGGCCGGACGGCCCGCCACCACGCACCACGAGCACTACGACGAGCTGACCGAGCTGGACCCGAGCGTGCTCGTGGACACCGAGGCGCGCTACGTGGACGACGGCGACGTGATCACCTCGGCGGGCGTCTCCTCCGGCATCGACATGGCACTCCACCTGGTCGAACGCCTGGAGACGCCGGCCGTGGGCCGGTCGGTGCGCAGCGCGATCCAGCACCCGCCGACGCAGTCCGGACAAGGTATCTAGTACTGCCGGTTCTCGGTATAACCTCGGGCGCATGGCTCGCATGCTCCAGCTCACCTGGACCGGACTCTTCCCGCGCAAGGCCCGCCCCGGACAGACCCTGCTCGACCCCTCGGTCACCCGGATGCGCGTCGGCCCCCTGGACCTCGACTCGTACCTGCACGTCAACAACGGCACGTACCTGCAGATGATGGACGTCGCCCGGAACAACCAGATCGCCGACCTCGGCATGTTCCCGGTCGCCAAGGAGAAGGGCTGGGCCCCCGTGGTCGCGGCCTCGACCATGAAGTACCGGAGGTCCCTGCAGCCGTTCGACCGGTTCGAGATCACCACGCGGATCCTCGGCTGGGACGAGCGTGTCTTCTACCTGGAGCAGGTGTTCACGCGCGGGGACAAGCTGTACGCCCGCGGGATCGTCGCCAGCCGCTTCCTGGACCGCAAGGGCAACCGGATCTCCGCACTCGAGGTGGTCCGGGACGCGACCGGCGAGGACCTGCCCTCCCCCGAGCTCCCCGAGGACGTCGCGGCCTGGGCCCGCGCGATGGACGTGGCACCGCGCGAGCCCTCGGCCGCGAGCTGACCGGGAGGCTAGAGCCCCTCGCCGACCTTGGTGAGCAGCAGCGCCTCGGCCAGGACCACGTTCTGCAGCTCGCCCAGGTGCACCGACTCGTTGGCGCCGTGCGCCCGCGAGTCGGGGTCCTCGACGCCGGTCACGAGGATCGCGGCGTCGGGGAACACCTCGAGCAGGTCCGCGATGAACGGGATGGACCCGCCCACGCCGACGTCGACCGGTGCGGTGCCCCACGCCTCGGTGAAGGCGGCACGCGCCGCCCGCATGGCGGCCGTGTCGCCGGGGGCGAGGAACGGCTTGCCCTGCTCACCCGACCGCCACGTGGCCTGCACGCCGAACGGCGCGTGCTTCGCCACGTGCGCGGCCAGCGCAGCGTCGGCCGCGGCCGGGTCCTGTCCGGGGGCGAGCCGCAGCGAGATCTTGGCGGTGCAGCGCGGCGCGATCGTGTTGGACGCCTCGGCCACCGAGGTGACGTCCATGCCGATCACGGACAGCGCGGGCTTGGACCACAGCCGCCCCGACAGGGTGCCCGTGCCCGCGAGCGCCACGCCGTCGAGCAGCGAGGAGTCGGCGCGGAACGCGGCCTCGTCGTAGTCGACCTCGGGCTCGGGCGCGATGACCAGACCCTCGATCGCGACGTCGCCGGCCTCGTCGTGGAAGGTCGCCACGAGACGGGACATCAGGGTCACGGCGTCGAGCACGGCGCCGCCGAACATGCCGGAGTGCACGGCGTGGTCGAGGACGCGCAGCTCGATCTCGCCGTCGACCAGGCCGCGCAGCGACGTGGTCAGGGCGGGGACGCCCACCTTCCAGTTGGTGGAGTCGGCGACGACGATGACGTCGGCGGCGAGCAGGTCGCGGTAGGTCTCCAGGAAGGCCCGGAAGGACGGCGACCCCGACTCCTCCTCACCCTCGATGAAGACGGTGACGCCCACGGGCAGGTCGGCGCCGTCGGGCAGGCCGAGGGCGCGCAGGGCGCCAAGGTGGGCCACGATGCCCGCCTTGTCGTCGGCCGCGCCGCGCCCGAAGAGGCGCTCGCCCACCTGCGTGGGCTCGAACGGGTCGGTGTCCCAGGTGGCCGGGTCGCCCGGGGGCTGCACGTCGTGGTGCGCGTACAGCAGCACGGTCGGCGCGCCCGCGGGCGCGGAGCGGCGGGC
>NZ_KI911615.1:33028-33780 GCF_000515355.1 Promicromonospora kroppenstedtii DSM 19349
GAGGCGGTGCCGCGGCTGGCCCGGGCGTGGGCGCGGGTGGCGCCGTCGGGCAGGACGAGGCGCTGACCGGCCTCACCCGCTGACGACGCTCGGCTGACGAGCTCAGTGGGTCCGCAGCTCCACACCCGGCGCGGCCTGCGTACCGTCGTGCAGCAGGCTCGCCTGCACGGCACCGGCCGCCGCGAGCTCGCGCCAGTGCTCGCCGAGCCACTGCTCGGCGTCGTACTGCGCCGTGAAGACGGGCGTGACGGGCTCGGTCAGGCGGCGCCCCTCGGCGTCGTCCAGGGCCCACTCCCACTGCGGACGGATCACTCGTACCTCCCACTTGCCGTGGAGCCCGCCGAACGGGTCAGGGCGCGGTTGATCTCCGACGCCCACAGCGGCCCCTCGTAGACGAACGACGTGTACCCCTGGGTCAGGTCGGCCCCCGCGCGCAGGTACGCGCGGACGTCGTCGGCCCGGGTGATGCCGCCCACGCCGATGATGACGGGTCCGGTGCCGAGGCGCTCCCGCAGGCGCGCGACGACCTCGATGCCCCGGCCCAGCAGCGGCGGGCCGGACAGGCCGCCCGGCCCGCGGTCGTGCCCGATCGTGGTGTTGACGGCGACGACACCGTCCAGGCCCAGCTCCAGCACGAGGTCGGCGACGGCGTCGACGTCGTCGTTCGCGAGGTCGGGCGCGATCTTGACCAGGAGCGGCACGCGCCGCCCGGTGCCGCGGCCGGCGGCCGTGCCGACCGTGGCCTCGTCGGC
>NZ_KI911616.1:0-776 GCF_000515355.1 Promicromonospora kroppenstedtii DSM 19349
CCTGCCCGACGGCGGCTGGCGCACCACCGCGGTGCCGGTCGCCGCGCTCCAGGTGGGGGACGTGTTCGCGGTGCGCCCGGGCGGCACCGTCGCCACGGACGGCACGGTGGTGGAGGGCGTCTCGGCGCTCGACACGTCGCTGGTCACCGGCGAGCCCGTCCCCGTGGACGTGACCGCCGGCGACGACGTCGTGGGCGGCACGGTGAGCATGTCGGGGCACCTGTTGGTGCGTGCGACCCGGGTGGGCGAGGACACGATGCTCGCCCGCATCGGTCGGCTCGTGGCGCGGGCCCAGACGGGGAAGGCCCCGGTGGCGCGGCTCGCCGACCGCATCTCGGCGGTGTTCGTGCCGGTGGTGCTGGTGCTGGCCCTGCTGACCCTGGTGGGCTGGCTCGCCCTGACCGGCGACGTCGAGGCCGCCTTCACCGCCGCCGTCGCGGTGCTGATCATCGCCTGCCCGTGCGCGCTGGGGCTGGCCACGCCCACGGCCATCCTGGTCGGCACGGGCCGTGGTGCCCAGCTCGGAGTGCTGATCCGCGGGCCGGAGATCCTGGAGAGCACGCGCCGCGTCGACACGGTGGTGCTCGACAAGACGGGCACGGTCACCGAGGGCCGCATGCGCGTGGTGGACGTGTGGAGCCCCGACCGCAGCCCCGCGATGGCCGGCGCCGGCCCCTCGGCCGCCGACGACGCGAACCACCTCACCAACGCCCCGGAGGTGCTGCGGTGCGCGGCCGCCGTCGAGGCCCTCAGCGAGCACCCCATCGCGCGGGCCG
>NZ_KI911616.1:876-4263 GCF_000515355.1 Promicromonospora kroppenstedtii DSM 19349
CCAGGACGGCACCACCGCCCCCGTGCTCGCGTCCGCGCTGGCCGCCGAGCACGGAGTGCCGGACGACGCGGCCGCGCTCGCCCTGGGCCGGGCCGGGGACAACCGCGTGTACGCCCTGTACAGCGACGACGGCGTGCGCCGCGACGTCCTGGTGCTGGACGGCGACCGTCAGGTGGTCGGCCTCATCACGCGGCTGTGGCGGGCCCTGCGGCTGCGCGGCATCGAGGGCCGGGCCGCGATCTCGCTCAAGGCCGTCGCGGAGCGCACCGCGCTGCTCTCGTACGCCGCGACCGCCGCGGGCGTCCGCACACCGCGGCTGCTGGGCATCGGCGAGTTCGGCGATTCGATCGCGCTCGTCCTGGAGCACGCCACGCAGTCGGTCTCGCTGCGCGACGTCCCCGACGAGGACGTGCACGACGACGTGCTCGCCGAGGCGTGGGACCAGCTCGGCCGCGCGCACGCCGTGGGCCTGACGCACCGCGCCCTGACGCAGGACGTCCTGCTGACGCAGCGGGACCACGACGGCCGCGCACACGTGTGGATCACGGGCTGGGAGCAGGGGGACATCGCGTCCTCACCGCTGTCGCGCCGCCTCGACCTGGTGCAGATGCTGGTGCTGACCGGGCTGCGGGTCGGCCCGCGCCGCGCCGTCGCCGCCGCGGTGCGCGCCCTGCCCGATGCCGACATCGCCGCCATCGGGCCCCTGATCCAGACCATCGCGCTGCCGCGGACCACCCGCGAGGAGGTGCGCCGCGCGAAGGGCCTCATGGGCGAGCTGCGCAACGCCCTGGTGGAGCGCCTGCCCGAGGCCAGCGTGCAGCCGCAGCGCATCTCGCGGTTCAGCGCGCGCACGGTCCTGACCACCACGGTGGCCATCGTCGCCGTCGCCGTGATCGTCACGACCATCAACTTCGACGAGATCGCGGAGGCCGTCCGCTCGGCGAACCCGTGGTGGGTGGCGGTGGCGTTCGCCCTGGCCCTCATCACGTGGTTCGGCGCGGGCCTGACGCTCGTGGCGTTCTCCCCGGCGCGCGTGCCGATCGGACGGGCCACGCTGACCGCCGCCGCCGGGTCGTTCGTGGCGCTGGCGGCGCCCGCGGGCATCGGCCCGGCGGCGCTGAATCTGCGGCTCCTGACCCAGCGCGGTGTGTCCATGTCGATGGCCGTGGCCACGGTCGCGCTCGTGCAGGTCTCGCAGTTCGTGGTCACGGTGCTGCTGCTGGTGGCGCTGTCGGTCTTCACGGGCTCGGGCGCGCTCGTGGAGCTGCCGTCGCCCGCCGTGCTGATCACGCTGGCAGGGGTCGCTACCGCCGTCGTCGCGACGCTGCTTGTGCCGCCGGTGCGGCGCTGGGGCATGGGCTTCATCGGGCCGCGGCTGCGCCAGGTGTGGCCACGGCTGGCGCAGATGCTGAGCCACCCGGGCCGCCTGGCGCTGGGCGTGGGCGGCAACCTGATCATGACGCTCGGCTACATCGTGGGCCTGTGGTGCTGCCTCGCCGCGTTCGGGGAGACGATCTCGCTGGTCGACATCGCCCTGGTCAACCTGGTGGGCAACGCCCTCGGCGCGCTCATCCCGACTCCGGGCGGCCTGGGCGGCGTGGAGGGTGCCCTGACGGCCGGCCTGACGGCCGCGGGGGTGCCGGCCACCATCGCCTTCTCCGCGACGATCCTGTACCGCCTGTGCACCTACTGGGGCCGGGTACCGCTGGGCTGGGTCGCGATGCGCTACCTGGAGCGCAAGGGCGACCTCTGAGCCCGGACATGCGAAAGCCCGGTCCCCCGAGAGGGACCGGGCCTTCGCGTCGCTGAGGAGCTCAGCGGCGAAGCGTCACTTGGCGACGGCCTTCTTCAGCAGCGAGCCGGCGCTGATCTTGACACCGAAGTTCGCCGGGATCGAGATCTCCTCGCCGGTGCGCGGGTTGCGGCCCGTGCGGGCGGCGCGCTCGACGCGCTCGGCCGACAGGAAGCCGGTCACCTTGACGGCCTCACCCTTGGCGAGCGACTCGATCAGCACCTCCTGGAAGGCGTTGAGCGCGGCCTCGGCCTCGGTCTTGTTGATCTCGGCCTTGCTGGCGATGGCCGAGACGAGCTCGGACTTGTTGAGCGACATGCGTTTCCCTTCTTCGGTCACGTCGTGCGGCGGTACCCGCCCGACGACGAGGCCCCATACTGCCAGCAGATCGGCAGGAATTCGCGGAGAACAGGCACTTCTGCGGCGAGTCGTGGGTAACTTTCTGCTCACAGAGGACGCGAACCTGTGTACGAACCTGTGGACGACGAGGGCATGAGGCCCTCTGAGGCGGTGTCACCCCGCACTATCCGATGACTTCCGCAACCCAGAACGGTCTACCGTTCGGTACGGATCAGCCGATGAGAGGAAATCGTGGAGAATCCGCCGCACGCCCGCCGAAACCTCGTCGTCCTGGTGTTCAGCAACCTCCTGGCCGGGGTCGGGGTGGCCTCCGGGGCCGCCGTCGGCGCCCTGCTCGCGGAGAGCCTGGGTGGCACCTCGATGGCCGGGCTCGCCCAGGCGGTCGGGGTGCTCGCCGCGGCGGTCGCCTCGATCCCGCTGGCCACGCTCGCCCAGCTCCGCGGACGCCGGTGGGCCCTGTCGCTCGGCTACGCCCTGTCGACGGTCGGCGCGCTGCTCATCGTGACGGCGGCGGTGCTGGGGCAGCTCGTCGTGCTGCTGGTGGGCCTCATGCTCTACGGCGTCGCGAACGCGACCAACCTGCAGTCCCGGTACGCCGCGGCCGACAACGTGGGCTCCGGCACGCGCGCCCGCACCATGTCGGTGGTCCTGTGGTCCACGACCGTCGGCTCGGTGGTGGGGCCCAACCTCGCGGCGCCCGGGGCGGTGGTCGGCTCCGGTTTCGGCGTACCCGACCTCGGCGGCCCGTACCTGTTCTCGATCGTCGCCTACCTGCTGGCCGGCCTGCTGCTCGTGAGCCTCTACCGGGACCCCGCGGGCGGCGTGGCGGGGCGGGTGGTGCCCGCGGGCGCCGTCGGGCAGGGACACGGGGACAAGCGGACCGAACCGCGGCGTACCGGCGCGCTCGCCGCGCTGCGGTGGGCCTGGGCGCACCCGCGGGCGCGGTTCGCCGTCGTCACCACCGCGGTGGCGCACGGCGTGATGATCATGGTGATGGTGATGACGCCCGTGCACATGCAGCACGGTGGGATGTCGCTGCAGCTCGTGGGCATCGTGATCAGCCTGCACGTGCTGGGGATGTTCGCGTTCAGCCCGGTCTTCGGGTGGCTGGCCGACCGGTTCGGCCCGCTGCGCGTCGCCGTCGGCGGGATGGTGCTGCAGGGGGCGGCCGTGGCCCTCGGGTTCACGGCCGCGGCTCTGGCCGCGGGGTCGACGGCGGGCATGCCGACCGGCGG
>NZ_KI911616.1:4363-5526 GCF_000515355.1 Promicromonospora kroppenstedtii DSM 19349
CGGGCGGCACGCTGACCGCCGGCCCCCGCGCCACCGCTCCCGGGTGGGAGGTCCGGGCGCGGATCCCGGTCGCTCCGCAGCCTCGGAGGCCGTCCACGGCGGACCAGGCCGCGAGCATGCCGACGTCCGCCGAGGACCCACCACCCACGCCGGAGAACGCGCCGCAGGCCGAGCAGCCCGACGCACCGGAGACCGGAGGAACCGCATGATCGACGTCCTGCTGGCCGACGACCAGGCCCTGGTGCGCGGCGGGTTCCGCGCCCTGATCGACTCCGAGGACGACATGCGCGTCGTGGCGCAGGCCGCGACCGGCGACGACGCCGTGGCCCTCACCCTGGAGCACCTACCCCAGGTGGTGCTGATGGACATCCGCATGCCCGGCCTGGACGGGCTGGAGGCGACACGGCGGATCATCGCGGAGCCTCGCGCCGCGGGCGTGCACGTGGTGGTGGTGACGACGTTCGAGCTCGACGAGTACGTCACCGAGGCGATCCGCGCCGGGGCGTCCGGGTTCCTGGTCAAGGACACCGAGCCGGCGGAGCTGGTGCGGGCGGTGCGCGTCGCGGCGTCGGGCAACGCGCTGCTGTCGCCCACGGTGACCCGGCGACTGCTGGCCAAGGTCGCGGACGCGACCCGGACCGTGCGGCCGGCGCCGGCGCTCGCCGAGCTCACCCCGCGTGAGCGGGAGGTGCTGGTCGAGGTCGCGGGCGGGTTCGCCAACGACGAGATCGCCGGGCGGCTGTACCTGTCGGAGTCGACCGTGAAGACGCATGTCTCGCGGGTGCTCATGAAGACCGGCTCACGCGACCGCGCCCAGCTCGTGGTGCTGGCGTACGAGGCGGGCCTGGTGCGGCCCGGCTGGGCGGCACCAGGGAGGTAAGGCGGCAGGTACGCCGGGCTGACGCCGCAGGAGCCTGGCGGCGGCAGCCTGGTGGTGTGGCCGGAACGACCGGCCGAACCGACTGCTGGAGGTCGACATGCTCACCGCGACGACGGAGGTCCTCGCCAACGGGCCGCACTACGGCTGGGGCGGACCCGGCCCGTTCTTCTTCATCTTCCCGCTGCTCTGGTTCCTGCTGTTCGCGACCGTGGTCTTCCTCATCGCGCGGCGCGCCCGGCGGGGCGCACGCGGCGGCTGGGGCGGACCGTGGGCCGCGCACGCG
>NZ_KI911617.1:0-1304 GCF_000515355.1 Promicromonospora kroppenstedtii DSM 19349
GCCGGGTTCTGCGGCGGCGTCGGCCCCCCGGCGCTCGGCTCGTGCGGGTTCTGCGGAGTGTTCTCGCTCATGTGATCCCCTTTTCACTGTTCAGTGATCCGAGGCCACCTTCACCTTTTCTCCGCATGCCCGCATGCGCAATTGCCGAGTTGTTACCAGCCGGTCAGGACTGGACCGGCTCGCCGGTCCACCGCTGGACGAGATAAGCCCCCACCAGCAGCATCGCCGGCGCGACCACGACGAGCCCCAGCCCGCAGGTGAAGACCGACGCGAGGGCCAGCGCGGCGAAGATCGCGAACACGGCGAGCGCCGTGCCGAGGTGGGAGAGCACCAGGCCGACGCCCCCCGCGAGGGCGCGCCCGAAGCCCTCACCCTTGAGCAGCAGGAACGGCACCGCGAGCAGGAGCAGCGTGCAGACCACCTGGATCAGGCCGCCCACCAGGGGCACGACCGTGCTGACGAACCCGATCACCCCGGCGACCAGTGCGTACCCCACCAGGCCGCCCAGTCCCCGCAGCAGGAAGAAGTCGCGGAACCTGACCCGGCGGGTGCGGGTCGCCCCGAGCGCGCCGGCATACAGCAGGGCCTGCAGCAGGAAGCTGACGGCGGTCCCGGCCGCGCCCAGCGCCTTGGCCTCCAGGGTCTGCCCGGCGGCCTGGGCGGCGTCGACCGCCGCCTGGTCGGTGGCGTTCATCAGCCCGTCCAGCGTGGACGGGCTGGCCAGGAGGATGACGGCGACCTGCGCGACGCCCAGCACGAGGCTCATCAGCACCCAGGTGCCCCAGCTCGTGCCGAACGCGCCCCACGCCCAGCGCCAGGCGCGGCCGATCGTCGGCGGGTCCTGGTCCGGCTGCGGAACCGGCTCCTGTACCGGCGGATACGCCGGGACCTGCTGGACGGGTTGCTGCTGGAAGCCGCCGTACGGGTACTGCGCGGGCTGGTAGTCCGGCCGGCCGTACGGGTTGGCGGGCCGGCCGTAAGGATCACGCGGCCCGTAGGGATCCACCGGCTGCGGGGACTGACCGTCCTGCGGGTTCCAGCCTCCGTGGGTGTTGCTCATGCGCGTGCCCCTTGTCAGGCGGTCCGAGCCGCCTCCCCCGAACGTTATGAACAGCACAAGGTATCGACGGTCTCACCTACCGCGCAAACAAACGAAAAGGCACCTCGACCCTTGAAAAGGGCGGCTATCAAGCGGTCAGGTCACGCACGACGGCGTCGGCCAGCAGGCGGCCCTTGAGCGTCAGCACGGCGCGGGCGGGCACTCCGCCGACGGCGGACGGGCCGGCCGCGCCCAGCGCGCCGTC
>NZ_KI911617.1:1404-2678 GCF_000515355.1 Promicromonospora kroppenstedtii DSM 19349
CGACCGGGCCGACCTCGAGGCCGCGCTGGCGCAGGCGATCGTGCCGTAGAGGCTCGGCGGCCCCGCGGACCGTTCAGGAGTACAGGGTCTGGACGTCCAGCTCGATCTGGAACGGCCGCTCGACCTTGAGCGTCTCGCGAAAGATCCCGACGGGTGCATAGGTGCGCGTCATGCCGTCGAGCTCGTAGACGTGGACGACCGTCGACGCGTTGCCGTCCTCGTCCTCGATGCGCCAGAAGTGCTTGATGCCGGCTGCGGCGTACTTGTGCGGCTTGACCGTCAGGTCGCGGTGCTCGGACTCCGGTGAGACCACCTCGACCGCCAGCACCACGTCCGCGGCCTCGTAGCAGGTCGCGTCGGGACCGAGCGACGCCGTCGACACGACGGCGTCGGGCTCCGGCCGGTTGCGGTCGTCGAGACGGACCGTCATCTCGCTGTTCGCCTCGAAGCCGGCTGGCGCCTGCTCGCGGAGGATCCGGTCGAGCTGGCTGATGACACGCCGGTGCCAGTTCCGCTGGGGGGACATCATGAAGACAAGTGCTCCGTCGATAAGTTCCGTGTGGCGCGGAGCCTCCGGCAAGGAGTCCAGGTCCTCGGCGAACCAGCCCTCGGGACGTGGAGGATTCATCCAGTCGGGCAGCGTGGTCATGTGGTCACGGTAGCAACGCGCGCGCTCTATGTCAGCGGATCATGCCAGTGCCGACAGGAGGCCGCACCGTGGGGAAGGCAGTTCTCGCGAACTGTGCCGCTTCCGTGCCGGAACCGCGCAACCCCGCGGGTCTCAGTCCGCCAGGACGGTGGCGATCCGGGCTTGGCCCGCACGGGCGAAGGCCGGCCAGCGATCCCAGTTAGTACGGGAGCGCGATGACGGCCTGCACCAGCATCCAGCCGCGCCCGCGCTGCCACGCGTCGTCCGGGTCGCCCAGGCCCACCGAGGCAGCTGGGCCGCGACGAGCCGGTGCACGAGGTCCGGGGTGGAGACGATCTCGTGGTCGTGGAGGCGCATGCCACACCGTGGCACCGCTCCGGGGACGCGGCCAGCACTTTTCGACCGGCCGATGAGTTCCGCGCACCGCCGTCGTCGGACGGGCATGACTCAGTACACGACCACCAGCCTGGGCGACCGGGTCGCCTACGACCTGCACGGCTCCGGCCCGGCCCTCGTCTTCGTGACGGGTGCGGGACCGGACCGGGCCGACGATCCGATCACCGCGGAGACCGCCCGCCGCGCCGCCGAGGCCGGCCTGACCACGGTCACGTTCGACCGCCTGGGG
>NZ_KI911617.1:2778-3195 GCF_000515355.1 Promicromonospora kroppenstedtii DSM 19349
GCAGCGCCTGGGACGGCCGGCCGAGCGCCGTACCGGCGAGGGCGAACGCCGCCATGACCGCGGCCCGGAGCACGGCGGGTTCGGGCCGGACCAGGAGCACGAAGGCCACGGACGCGAGCGCGATGACGAGCACCCTGCCGGGTCGGGGCAGCCGGGCGGCCGAGCAGAGGAGAGTCAGGACGGCGACCACGACCGCGAAATGGCCCCCGGAGACGGCTGTTATGTGAGAAAGGCCCGCGATGCGCATCTCCTCCGCGGTGTCGTCGGGGAGCCGGGTGGTGTCGCCGATCGCCGCCCCCGGGACCAGCCCACGGGCCTGCGGGGAGAGCGGGTCGGTGACCGCCAGGAGGGCCGCGCGGTGGGTGTCGAGCACGCGGAGCGCGGACGGCGGCGCCCGGATCTCGGCGGCGCTCCGGG
>NZ_KI911618.1:0-2074 GCF_000515355.1 Promicromonospora kroppenstedtii DSM 19349
GGCCCGGGTCCGGCTGCTGGCCGGTGACTCCGACGGCGCGCTGACGGTCGCCGGGCGGGCGATGCGCGACGCCGGGGTGACCCCGCGCGACGCGCTGGAGCTCCAGCTCGTCATCGCCGTGGTGCACCTGCGCTCCGGTGAGCTCGACGAGGCGCGGGCGCGGTTCCTGCACGCCGTCGAGCTCGGCCGGCAGGGGCTGCTCGCGCCGTTCGCGCTGTTCCCGCGGGACGAGGTGCTGGAGCTGTGCCGCCGGACCGGCACCGATCCCCGGGGCCTGGGGATGACCCGCGCCCTCGACGACGCGCGGCACCCCACCTCCGGCCCGATCGTGCTGCTGACCCGGCGCGAGCGGGCGGTGCTGGCCGGGCTGGCCGCGGGTGACAGCGCTGTACGTATCGCCGCTGACCACGGCGTCTCGGTCAACACCGTGCGCACCCAGGTGCGCAAGGTCTACCGCAAGCTCAACGTGTCCAGCCGTACCAGCGCCCTCGCGAAGGCGGGCCAGCTCGGCCTGATCCCGCCCGACACGCCCCGGACGGCGTGCTGACTCAGCCCGCGGACTCCTCCGCGACCACCAGCGCGACCTCGCAGAACATCGAGTCAGCCCAGGAGAACCACGGCCGCGAGTACGCGGCCGGATCGGACGCGTCGAACGACTCGTGCATGCGGCCGGTGCCGCCGTCCGTCCGGGTGAGCACGTCGAGGATCCGCACCCTGTCCTCCGGGGTGCCGGTGAGTGCCTCGACGGCCAGCGCGATCGGCCAGACCCGGCCCGGCCTGGTGTGCGGGCTGCCGATGCCGCGCGCCGCCGTGCCGGTCACGTAGTACGGGTTGGCGGGGCTGAGCACCAGCTCGCGCGTCGCGCGCCACACCTCCGCGTCGAGCACGCCCGGCGCGTTCAGCGGCAGCGACAGTAGCGACGGGGTGTTGGCGTCGTCCATCAGGAGCGCGGCGCCGAGCCCGTCCACCTCGTAGGCGTAGACGCGCGCGCCGTCCGGTCCCTCGACCACGCCGAACTCCGCGACACCCGCGACGAGCTCGCCGGACAGCGCCCGCGCGTCGGCGGCCAGGGCCGCGTCGTCGAGCACCTCGGCCGCGATCTCCGCCACGGCGAGCAGCGCCTGCGCCGCGAACAGGTTGGCCGGCACGTTGTAGCCGTACGTACAGGCGTCGTCCGACGGGCGGAACCCGCTCCACGTCATGCCCGTGCGCCCGACGGCGGTGCCCCGGCCCTCGCGCGCAAGCGTCTCGGTCGGGATGTCGGTCTCCCGCTCGAACCGGTAGGGCGAGGCGTCGTGGTCCTGCTCGGTGCGGAGCTGCGCCACGATCGTGGTCAGCACCCGGTGGGCACGCTCGTCGAACACGTCGGTGCGGCCCGTGGTCCGCCACAGCGTGTGCGCCAGCGTGACGGGGTAGGCCAGGCTGTCGATCTCGTACTTCTGCTCCCAGACGTTCGGGTCCTCGCAGACGTCGTCCGGGTCGTAGTGCGCGCCCGTCGGTCCGTCGTTGAAGGCGTTCGCGTACGGGTCGTGGTCCAGGCTCGCGAGCTGACGGCGCACCACGGCCGCCACGAGGTCGGCCAGCGGCGGGCACGAGGCGAGGAACCGCAGGTACGGCGTGAGCTGGGTGGTCGAGTCCCGCATCCACATGGCCGGGATGTCGCCCGTGATGACGAACGCCGTGCCGTCGTCGCCCATGGTCACGGTGTCGGTCAGGGTGCGCAGCAGCGCGGCCTCGACCATGTCGCCCACGCGAGCCCCGGAGGTGGCGCGCACCCGCTCGGCGGCGTCGGTCAGGACCGCCGTGATCGCGGGGTCGAGCTCGGTTCGTGTCATCGCTCCCACGGGGTGGCTCCGTTCTGGTCGGTCACGCGGACCGGCAGGGCGTGGGCGGGCGGGTCCGGTTCCGGCGTGCACCACACGCTGAGCGTGACCGGCGCCGCTTCCGGCGCGCCGGTGGCCCAGGACCCGAGCTCGTCCAGGCCGAGCTCGAAGGCGACCTCCGTGGTGGCGCCGGGAGCGACGGTGGCCCGCCGTACGGCGAGGAGCTGGCGCCGTCGCGGCCGGACGCCGGG
>NZ_KI911618.1:2174-5294 GCF_000515355.1 Promicromonospora kroppenstedtii DSM 19349
GGCCGCGGCCGACCACGGCGTCGAGCCGTCCTACGCGATCTGGGACGCCGAGGCGGCCGACCCCGTGGCCGACCTGCTGGCCCGGGTGGGCGACGTCACGGCGATCATCGTCGACAGCGAGGTGATCGCCGCCGAGATCGTCGCGCACGCCCCCGAGCTCGGGGTGAGCGTGCCCGGCGAGCTCTCCGTGGTCGCCTGGGAGGACTCCTGGGTCTCCACCCTGGTGCGCCCGCGGCTGACCGCGCTCGACGCGCCCGTCGAGGAGAGCGCCCGCACCGCCGTCGCCCTGCTGGAGCGGCTGGTGCGCGGTGAGGCCGTGACCTCGCAGACGGTCGGCGGGCGCCGGCTCATGGTGCGCGAGTCGACGTCCGCCGCCCCCGGCGCCCACGCCTGAGTTATCCCGCCCGGGCTGCTCGTGCCCGGGAATCCTGAGTCACTTGAGAGGCAGGCCCTTGACCACCACCCCGCGTTTCGGCGTCAACTACACCCCGTCGAAGGACTGGATGTTCCAGTGGATGGCGATCGACCCCGCGGTCGTGCGCGCCGACTTCGAGGCGATCGCGGCGCTCGGCGTCGACCACGTCCGGGTCTTCCCGCTCTGGCCGGTGCTGCAGCCCAACCGCACCCTGATCCGGCAGCGGGCGCTGGACGACATCGCGCTCGTGGCCGACATCGCCGCCGAGCACGGCCTGGACATCTCGGTGGACGTGATCCAGGGCCACATGTCCGGCTTCGACTTCGTCCCGGCGTGGCTCGTGAACTGGCACGACGGCAACATGTTCACCGACCGGCCGGCGATCGACGCGCAGGCCGCTCTCGTCTCGGCGGTCTACGACGCCGTCCGCGACAAGCCGAACTTCCTGGGGCTCACGCTCGGCAACGAGCTCAACCAGTTCCAGCGGCCCAACCCGGCCGCGATGCCCGCCAAGCGTGACGAGGTGACGCACTGGCTCACCTCGCTGCTCGGCGCCCCGCGCGACCGCGACCCCCGGCACGTGGTGACGCACAGCGAGAACGACCACCTCTGGTACCGCGACGAGCACCCGTTCGTGCCGGCGCACGCCGCCCGCCAGGGCGACATGACCACGGTGCACTCCTGGATCTTCAACGGCACCGCCGCGACCTACGGCGCGCTGTCGCCGCAGTCGGTGCGGCACGCCGAGTGGATGATCGAGCTGTCCAAGGCGTTCGCCACCGACCCTCGCCGGCAGGTCTGGCTGCAGGAGGTCGGGGCGCCCTCGATGAACCTCGCCGAGGCGGAGATGCCCGAGTTCTGCGCGCGCACCATCGAGGCGGCGCTGACCACGGACGACCTGTACGCCGTCACCTGGTGGTGCTCGCACGACGTGACCCGTGACCTCGGCGACTACAAGGATCTCGAGTACTCGCTGGGCCTGCTCGACACCGAGAACAACGTCAAGCCGCTCGGCCGGCGGTTCGCCGAGGTGGTCGCGGAGGCGCGGCGCGCTGGGGCCCGGCCCGCTTCTTCGGGCCGGCCGGTGGCCGTGGTGGTCGACGTCGACGCGGACGACCTGCCGTTGTCGCGGGCGTCCCTCGGCCCCGGCGGGGCCGTCTTCGAGCGCTGGCACGCGCTCCGCGAGGACGGCGTGGAGGTCACCGTCGTGACCAGCGCCGCCGCCGCGGACCCAGAGGCGCTGGAGGCTCGCGGCATCCGGGAGCTGGTCCGTGTCGACGCCGTCTGACGGCGACCTGCTGCTGCGCGGCGGCCTCGTCGTCGACGGCAGCGGCACCGAGCCGTTCGTCGGTGACGTGCTCGTACGCGCCGGGCGCATCGCCGGGGTCGGCGGGCGGATCGAGGTGCCAGGGGCGCGAGTCGTCGAGGCCGACGGGCTGGCCGTGGCGCCGGGCTTCGTCGACATGCACGCCCACTCCGACCTGGCCGTCCTGGCGGACGGAGCCCACCTCGCCAAGGCCACGCAGGGCGTGACCACCGAGGTGGTGGGGCAGGACGGGATCTCGTACGCGCCCGTCACGGACGCGACCATGGCGCTGGTCCGCGAGCAGATCGCGGGCTGGAACGGCATCCCGGACGGCGTCGACCTCGCGTGGCGCACCGTCGGGGAGTACCTGGCCGAGGTGGACCGGCGCGGCACCGCGACGAACGTCGCCTACCTGGTGCCGCAGGGCACCGTGCGGATGAACGTGGTGGGCACGGGCGACCGGCGGGCGACGTCGGCGGAGATCACGGAGATGCGGGCCCAGGTGGACCAGGGCCTGCGGGAGGGCGCGTTCGGCATGTCGTCCGGGCTCACCTACGTGCCCGGGATGTTCGCCGACACCGACGAGCTGGTCGCGCTGGCCGAGGTGGTGGCGCGGCACGGCGGTTTCTACGCGCCGCACCAGCGGTCCTACGGGGCCGGCGCGATCGGGGCGTACGCCGAGATGGTCGAGGTGGCGGAGCGCGCCCGGTGCGCGCTGCACCTGACGCACGCGACCATGAACTTCCCCGAGAACCGGGGGCGTGCCGGGGAGCTGCTCGCGCTGGTGGACCGGGCGATCGCCTCCGGCGTCGACGTGACGCTCGACTCGTATCCGTACCTGCCGGGGTCCACCACGCTGTCGGCGCTGTTGCCCAGCCGCGCCGCGGTGGGTGGCCCGGAGCAGACGCTCGCCCGGCTGCGCGACCCGGGGGAGCGGGCGTGGATCGCGCACGAGGTCGAGGTGGTCGGCAGCGACGGCTGCCACGGCGTGCCGGTGGACTGGGACACGATCGAGATCGCGGGCGTGCGCGACGCCGCGCTCGGCGACCGGGTGGGCCGCACCGTGGCGCGGATCGCGCTGGACGAGGGGCACGCGCCGGTCGACGTGTTCTTCGACCTGCTGCTCGCCGACCGGCTCGGCACGAGCATCCTGCAGCACGTCGGCGACGAGCAGAACGTCCGCGAGATCATGCGGCACCCCCGGCACACGGGCGGCAGTGACGGGATCCTGGTGGGCGCCAAGCCGCACCCGCGCGGCGCGGGCACGTTCCCGCGGTACCTCGCCCGGTACGTGCGCGAGGAGGGGGTGCTGTCGCTCGCGGAGATGATCGTGCACCTCTCGACGCGGCCCGCCGCGCGGCTCGGGCTGCACGATCGTGGGCGCATCGCCGAGGGGTAC
>NZ_KI911618.1:5394-6172 GCF_000515355.1 Promicromonospora kroppenstedtii DSM 19349
GTGCCCAGCACGTCGGACGCGGCCAGCAGCGACGGGACCAGGTCGGCCGGCGGCGGGCCCGGCGTCGGCACCAGGGTGCCGTCGGCCAGCGGGACGCGGGCCAGCTCGGCCTGGGTGCCCTCCGAGCCCATCATCACGTTGTGCACGCAGCGGGACTGGTAGCCGGCCTCGCAGATCTCGCAGGTGTTGTCCGAGGCGACGAACGAGCCGACGACGAAGTCGCCGACCTGCACGTTCCGCACCTGGTCGCCGACCTGCTCGACGACGCCGACGTACTCGTGCCCCATCGGGGTGGGCCCGGCCAGCTTCTCGATCCCGCGGTACGGCCACAGGTCCGACCCGCAGATGCAGGCCGCCGTCAAGCGGATCACGGCGTCGGTCGGCTCGATGATCCGGGCGTCCGCTCGTTCCTCGACACGGACGTCGCCGGGGGCGTGCATCACGACTCCACGCATGGGTGGGTATCTCCTTGCTCGGTCCGCCCGCGCCGGGGTGCGGCGCGGGCTTGGTGCTCTGTCGTCCTCCATGAGACGCCGCCTCGCCCCCGTGGTGGGAGGCCCGGGCAGACCCCCTCACGCGAGACGGCGACAACCGGGCCGGTTTCCGGGAGGCTGGGACCCGCCAGGTGTTCATCGCGGACACCCGGGACCGATTTGGAGCGTCATGGCCCGCCTGCAGCACCGCCCCGGCACCTCGCCACGCCTGCCCAGGGCCCGGAACCTCGACGCGAGCTTCCGCCCGACGGCGACCGCGCGGTCGCCGCGGGTCGCCGGCAGCC
>NZ_KI911618.1:6272-14773 GCF_000515355.1 Promicromonospora kroppenstedtii DSM 19349
GACCGCGCGGTCGCCGCGGGTCGCCGGCAGCCGCGCGGGCCGGGACACCGTGGTGGGCCTGCCCGCGAACCCGTTCGGCTACGCGATGCTCGCCACCCTCGGGGTCGGTGCGGGCCTCGCGGTGCTGGGCGCGCTCTCCGCGGTGGCGACCGTGCTGGTGTACGTCGGGCTGGCCCTGTTCCTGGCGCTGGCCCTGGAGCCCGGGACCGAGGCCCTGACCGACCGGGGCCTGCCGCGATGGGTCGCGGCGACCGTGATGGTGGTCGGGTCGGCCGCGGTGATCGCGCTCCTCGTCGTCGCGGTGCTGCCGATCGCCGTGCCGCAGGTCAGCAGCTTCGGCGCCCAGCTCGTCGAGCTGCTGCGCACGCTGCCCGAGCAGGCCTGGTACGAGTGGGCCACCAGCAACCTGGGCGCCCTCGACCTGAACGGGCTGCTGTCCTCGTTGACCGACCTGCTCAGCGACCCCCGGCAGCTCTCGGCGATCGCCGGCGGCGTGCTGCAGGTCGGCACCGGGCTGGTCAACGGCGTCACCGCCGTCATCATCGTCACGGCCCTGACGATCTACTTCGCGCTCACGCTGCCGACCATGATCTCCGCCGTCCTGCGGCTCGTGCCCCGCTCCCGGCGCGCCGTGACCGGGTCGCTCCTCGGCGAGGTGCTGGACTCCGTGGGCCGGTACGTCTCCGGGCAGCTCGTCCTGGCGACCATCAACGCCACGTTCACGCTGGTGCTCACGCTGTTCGCGGGCAGCCCCGCCCCCATCCTGCTGGCCGTCATCGCGTTCGTCGCGGCGCTCATCCCCGTCGTCGGAACGGTCATCGGGTCCATCCTGGTCACGCTCGCGACGCTCACCGTGAGCCCGGTCGCGGCGATCGTCGTCGCTGCGTGCCTCCTGGTGTACATGCAGGTCGAGGCGTACGTCCTGTCGCCGCGCGTGATGAGCCGCGCCGTGTCGATGCCCGGCGTTCTGGTCATCGTCGCGGCCCTCGCCGGCGCGGCGCTCGGCGGCATCCTCGGCGCCCTCGTGGCCGTGCCCGTCGCGGCGGCAGGCCTGCTGATCATCAAGCGTGTGGTCGTCCCGTACCAGGAGGCGCGGTAGCGCTCACCTGCGCTTGTACCTCTGCGTAGACTCGCGCGATGAGTCTTCTTGCCGCGGAGCACGCGCTCCAGGCCGCCCAGCGTTCCGGAGACGTCAGCGCACTGGACGCACTGCTGCATCCTCGGTGCGTCGGCGCCGGCCCCGACGGGTCCGTGTTCTCCAAGGAGGACGACCTGGAGAGCTACCGCTCGGGCGCGCTCCGGATCACCCGCCTGGACGAGGAGTCGCTCGAAGTCCAGGAGGACGGTCCGAGCGGGGCGACCAGGCTGGTCGCCGCCGTGGAAGCGGTCCAGGGCGGCGGCGCGGTCTCCGCGCGGCTGACCTACACGCGCCTCTGGGTGCGTGGGGAGGACGGCTGGCAGGTGCTGGCCGCCACGCTCGCACCAGCCGCACCATGACGCGGGGCTCTGGGCCTACCAGGCAGTGCGGATCCCGGGGAGCGTGCTGAACGCGGCGTCGGTGGTCACCAGGACCACGTTCTCCACGATCGACTGCGCGGCGAGCAGCCGATCGAAGGGGTCCCGATGCGCCCAGGGCATCGATCCGGCATGCAGGGCGTGCGCCGTGGTCAGGTCCAGCAGTTCCGCGTCCAGGTCCTCGACCCGGCGTTCCCACGTGCTGACCAGGGTGGCGGCAGCGTCGAGCTTGCCGAGGCGCACCTTGGTCGCGACCTCCATCGCGGAGACTGCGGAGACCAGGAGCCGGTTCGCCGTGGATCCGAGCTCGGTGCGCAGTGGCTCGGCGAGCCGATCGGGCGAGGAGAGCAGCCACACGAACGCATGGGTGTCGAGAAGATAGGTCACTCCCATGTGGCGAGCTCCTCCTCGTCGAGCGGGTCGAAGAAGAAGCCGTCCGGGATCGAGAGCGGCACGGTGCCGAACGTGCGCTCAGCCACCGGCTCCACCGGGATCAGGCGGACCGCGGGCTTCCCGGACCGCGCGACGACAACCTCTTCGCCGTGCTGAGCGCGTGAGATCAGCCGGGAGAGGTGGGTCTTCGCTTCCTGGACGTTCACCACTGTCATGGGACCATGATCGCCGCGGAAGCCTGGTCTGGTCAAGTTGACCAGACCAAGGACGCCAACACTCTCGTGCACGCGGGCGTCGGCGGGCTCAAGGGGTAGGGGTCAGCCCAGCACGCCGAGCCGGAGCGCCCGCAGCACCGCGTTGGTCCGGTCCCGGGCCGCGAGCTTGAGCAGGATGGTCGAGACGTGGTTCTTCACCGTGCCCTCGACCAGGCACAGCGCGCCGGAGATCTCGCGGTTGGTGTAGCCCTCGGCCATCAGTCGCAGCACCTCCAGCTCGCGGTCCGTGAGCTGCTGGACCGCGAGCGTGTCGCCGTCGTTCGCCGTCGGCACGGCCCGCAGCGCCCGCAGCATGCGGTCCGTGATCGACGGCGCGACGAGCGTCCCGCCCCCGGCCAGTGCGTGCACGGCACGGGTGAGCTGCTCGACCGTGACGTCCTTGAGCAGGTACCCACGTGCCCCGGCCCGCAGGGCGTCGAGCACCAGGGTGTCGTCGTCGAACGTGGTGAGCACCAGCACCGGCACGTCGCTGCCCTGCTCGCGCAGCCGGTCCAGGGTCCACAGGCCGTCGTACCGGGGCATGCGCAGGTCCAGCAGGATCACGTCGGGCGCGACGTCGGCGACCACCTCCAGCGCGGCCGCGCCGTCGTCGGCCTCGCCCACGACCTCGACGTCGGCGATCTCCAGCAGCGCCCGGATGCCGTGCCGCACCAGCGTCTGGTCGTCGACGATCACCACCCGCGTCACGTCGGTACCCGCGCCGTGACCCGGAAGCCGTCCGCACCGTCGAACTCGACGCCGCCGCCCAGGGCCTCGAACCGCTCGGCGAGCCCCCGCAGCCCGTTGCCGGGCACCAGCTCGCGGAACCCGCGCCCGTCGTCCCGCGTCGTCAGCACGACGCCGTCCGGGCCCGCGGCCACCTCGATCCGCAGCGCCCGCGCGTCGGCGTGCCGCAGGGTGTTCGTCACGATCTCCTGCACGCCGCGCACCAGCGCGGCCGCCTGCTCCTCGTCCACCTGTACTCCCGAACCCACGTCGATCGAGACGTCCAGGTCGGGCAGGTCGCGCACCACCTCCCGGAACGCCTCGGTCAGGTCCGACGACGCCGTCCGCAGCTCGCCCACCGTCGAGCGGACGTCCGCGAGAAGGTCGCGGGCCACCCGGTTGGCGCGCTCGACGTGGTCGCGGGCCTGCTCGCCGTCGCGGTGCCGGGCGGCCTCCAGCTCCAGGGTGAGCACGGTGAGCTGGTGGCCGATCAGGTCGTGCAGGTCGCGCGAGATCCGCAGCCGCTCCGCCGTCCGCGCCGACTCCGTCAGCAGGGCCGACGCCGCGCGGAGATCCACGTGCGCCTGGCTCAGCTCGCGGCGCAGCCGCTGCTCCCGGATGAGCGTCATCGAGCTCAGCAGGGTCGCCACCTGGATGAGCAGGTAGAAACCGACACCGATCAGGGCGTCGGCGAGCCCGTTGTCCCGCTGCGTCGCGAGCGCCGCCAGCACCAGCGTGTTCAGGCCGACGACGACGAAGCCCACCCGGAGCGGCGCCACGTAGACGCTGACGCTCGCGATGACGACGAGCAGCACGGGCATGAGCCCGACCTGGGGCGCGGTGAGCACCACCGCCCAGGACGAGACGACCGCGGTGGCGAACATCGCGTGCCGAACCAGGTCGGCGCGCTCCCGCACGAGGGAGCCCAGGAGGTTGACCATCAGGAGCACGAACAGGGCGATCCACCAGCCGCGCGGGATCGAGGCGTCCGCGTACCCGAACAGCACCGGCCCGGCCAGGACCAGCGCGACCACGAGCATCGCGAGACCTGACCACTCCTCCGTCCCGAGCCGCATGCCAGCCACCCTACGGGCGCGGGTCGGGACGGGCCCGTGCCGAAAGTCATGGTTCACATCCCTGACCAGCGGCACGGGCGCGGTGTGGGACGGCGCGCCTAGCGTCGTCAGGCATGAGCAGCGACACGGACGGGAGCGGGCGGCCGCTCGCCATCGAGGCCGAGGGCCTCGTCAAGCGGTACGGCGCCAAGGTCGCCGTCGACGGGCTGAGCCTGCGGGTCGAGGTGGGCGAGGTGCTCGGCATCCTGGGCACCAACGGCGCGGGCAAGACCACGACCGTCGAGATGATCGCGGGTCTGCGCCGGCCGGACCGGGGGAGCGTCCGCCTGCTCGGCCTGGACCCGCGGCGGGACCGGGCCAGGCTGCGGCAGGTGCTGGGCGTGCAGCTCCAGCAGGCGTACCTGCACGGCGCGCTGACGGTTGCCGAGCTCCTGGACCTGTACCGCAGCTTCTATCCTGACCCGCGCCCGGCCGCCGAGCTCCTCGACCTCGTGGGCCTGGAGGAGCAGCGGCGCGTGCGGTTCGAGAAGCTGTCCGGCGGCCAGCAGCAGCGGGTCTCCATCGCGCTCGCGATGGTGGGCCGGCCGCGGGTCGTGATCCTCGACGAGCTCACGACCGGGCTCGACCCGCTCGCCCGGCGCCGCATGTGGACCACGGTCGAGCGCCTGCGCGCCGAGGGCGTGACCATCGTGCTGGTCAGCCACGCGATGGAGGAGGTGGAACGGCTCTGCGACCGGGTCGCGCTGCTCGACGGCGGGCACCTGGTCGCCGTCGGCACGCCGGGCGAGCTGACCGCTCGAGCGGGTGCGGACACCCTCGACGACGCGTTCGTCGCCCTGACCGGAAAGCAGCTGGAGGCAGCCGGATGAGCACCACCGCCACTCAGGTCACCGCACACCGACCGGGTCCGCGTGCCTGGCTCACCCTCGTGGTCTGCGAGACCAAGATGGTCGCGCGCGACACCGCGGGCCTCGTCGTGCCCCTCGGCCTGCCGCTCCTGATCCTCCTGACGAGCGCCCAGGCCGCCGGCGACCAGGAGGTGGTCGCCGGGTTCTCGGCGCTGGAGGCGTACGTGCTCCCGCTGGTGCTCACCATGGTCATCGCCACCATCGGCGTCATCAACATGCCGAGCTTCCTCGCGTACTACCGGCGGTCCGGCATCCTGCGCCGGCTCGCCGTCACACCGGCGTCACCCGCGATGGTGCTCGTCGCCCAGGTGATCGTGAGCGTGCTCCAGACCGTGCTCGGGCTGGCGCTCGCCCTCACCGTGGCCTTCCTCGGCTTCGGCGCGAGCCCGCCCGCGCACATCGGAACCGCGATCGGGGTCTACGTCCTCGCGATGGCGGCCATGTACGCCGTCGGCATGATCGTGGCCGCCGTCGCGCCGACGCCCAACTCGGCAGTCGCGATCGGGCTCGTCGGCTTCTTCGCGCTCGGCGCCCTGGGCGGCATGTTCGGCGGCCCTGGCAGCCTGCCCGAGCCGCTCGCCGAGCTGGGCGAACGGCTGCCCTTCGGCGCGGCGGTCCAGGCGCTCGCGGCGGCCTGGGTCGGGGTGCCCGTCGAGGCAGCGCACCTGGTCGGCCTGGGTGTGACGGTCGTGGTCGGCAGCGTCACGGCCGGGCTGCTGTTCCGCTGGGACTGACGGGTTCAGGCCTTCGCGGCAGGGCGGGCGGCTGGGCTCGCGGCAGGGCGGGCGGCGGTCAGGTTCCGCAGCTCGGCGAGCACCGTCCGCTCGATCTCGACCATCGATCGCTCCTCGCCCGCGCCGATCCACTGCGTGAAGGAGACGCCGAACACCGTGGTCGCCGACTCGGCGGCGAGGGTGGCCGCAGGCTCGGTGATGCCTCGTCCGCGCAGGGTGTCGCCGAGAGCCGCGGCGAGCACCGACATCTTGTGCCGCTCCCGCTCCTGCAGCGCGGGATTCTGCTCGATGACGCTCTGTCGCAGCCGGGAGTGGTCCCGTCGCTCGTCGGGGAACAGCTCCGCCGCCGACTCCAGCGCGGCGGCGACGAGCTCCATCGGCGTGGCCTCGTCCGGCGCGGCCACCAGCCCGGCGAGGAACGCGTCGACCATCAGCTCCTGCCCGTGGAACAGCACCTCACGTTTGTCGCTGAAGTGCCGGAAGAAGGTGCGTTCGGTCAGGCCGACGGACTGCGCGATCTCCGCGGCCGTCGTCTGCTCGTAGCCGTTGCTCGCGAAAAGCTCCAGCGCGGCGGCCTGGAGCCGTCCGCTCGTCCCGGGCTGCCATCTGACCATGCGACCAGTCTAGGTGATGACAGCGGCTGACGTCGCGCGTATGGTGATGTCTGTGACTGACAGCAGTCACTGACATCACTGGAGGTTCATCATGCAGGTATTCGTGACCGGAGCATCCGGCTGGATCGGGTCGGCGGCCGTGGACGAGCTGCTCGCGGACGGCCACGCCGTCACCGGGCTCGCCCGGTCCGACGCGTCCGCGGCCGCGCTGGAGGCCAAGGGGGTGCGGGTGCAGCGCGGCGACCTGGACGACCTCGACGGCCTCCGCCGGGGCGCCGACGCCGCCGAGGCGGTGGTCCACCTGGCCAACAAGCACGACTTCGCGAACCCGGCCGCGTCCAACGCCGCCGAGCGGGCCGCCGTGCAGACGTTCGCCGACACGCTCGCCGGCTCCGGACGTCCGCTCCTGTTCGCGGCGGGTACCGCCGCGCTGGCGCAGGGCAGGCCCGCCACCGAGGCGGACACCTCGTCGTCCTACGGCCCCGACTCGCCACGTGGCGGCGCCGAGAACCTGGCACTGGAGTACGTCGAGCGCGACGTCCGCGCGGTGAGCCTGCGCTTCTCGCCCACGGTGCACGGCGCGGGGGACCACGGCTTCATCTCCGTGATCGCCGACGCGGCCCGCCGGCACGGTGTCTCCGGCTACCCCGGCGACGGCACCAACCGCTGGGCCGCCGTGCACCGCTCCGACGCCGCGCGGCTCGTCGCCCTCGGCCTCGCGAAGGCCCCAGCGGGCGCCCGGCTGCACGCCGTCGCCGAGGAGGGGGTCACGAGCCGCGAGATCGCCGAGGCGATCGGCGCGGTGCTCGGCCTCCCGGTCGCCTCGATCGCGCCCGACGACGTCGCGGCGCACTTCGGCTGGATCGGCGGCTTCTTCGGTATGGAGGGGGCCGCGACGAGCATCGTGACGCGGGAGCTGCTCGGCTGGACCCCGACCGGCCCGACGCTGGTCGAGGACATCGCCGCGGGCGCGTACTCGACGCCGGTCGAGCGCTAGCCGCAAGTCCCGTGGGCCCCGACCCCTTTGAGGCCTAAGTTTCTTCGCTTTGCGGCTGCGCAAAGCGAAGAAACTTAGGCCTCGAAAGGGAAGACCGGTCAGGGGTTCCAGGCGCCCGGCACGCGACGCCTCAGGCCGCCGGCGTGTCGGCGATGTCCGTCGTGGTCGCGAGCGGGCGGGACGTCTCGACGTCGTCGGCCAGGCTCTGCAGGCGGCCGGCGGCCAAGCCGAGCGAGTCCGAGCCGAGGAGCTGGTGCAGCGGTGCCTCGCCGGAGGTCGCGACGGCGATGATCGCGGCGGCCGCCCGCGCGGGGTCGCCGAGCTGCGTGCCGGGCATCCCGAGGTGCTGCTCGACCATCTCGCGGACGGCCGGGTACGCCTCGGTCGTGTCCGACGGCAGACCGAGCGACACGGGCCGCAGGAAGTCGGTGCGCATGTAGCCGGGCTCGACGAGGTTCACACGGATGCCGTGGTCCGCAACCTCGGCGGCCAGCGACTCCGTGATCGCCTCCAGCGCGAACTTGCCCGCCGCGTACAGGCTCCAGCCGGGGAACGAGAGCAGGCCGAGGATCGAGGACACGTTGATGACGTGCCCGGACCGGTGGGCCCGGAAACCCGGCAGCACCGCGCGCAGCACGTTCCAGACGCCGAAGACCTGCACGTCGAACATCGCGCGGGCGTCGGCGTCCGAGATCTCCTCGACGGCGGCCAGGTAGCCGTACCCGGCGTTGTTCACGACGACGTCGACGGTGCCGAAGCGTTCCGTCGCCGCGGCGACGGCCCGGTTCACCTGCGCCTGGTCGGCCAGGTCGACCGTCAGGGCGAGCAGCCGGGAGGTGTCGACGTCGTCGAGCGCGCCCGTGAGGCGCTCGACGGACCGGGTGGTCGCGGCGACGTTCTCGCCGCGCTCCAGGAGCTGCCGGACGAGCTCGAGGCCGAGCCCGCGGGAGGCGCCGGTGACGAACCAGGTCGCGGGGCGGTCGGTGGGGTCGGACATGGTGGTCTCCTCGGGAGGTCGGGTCGGCGGGCGTGCCGACCCGTCAAGACTTCCGCCCGGAACCGGGCCTGCGAGCGCCATACCCGGCCCCCTGCGTCCTGGGTCGCTGCCGCATAGGACGCGGAGGTCCACCCTGACGGGTGCGCCGCGCAGGGCGGCGCACCCAGAATGGAGCCATGGCCGAGAGGAACACGGAGCTGGCGGACTTCCTGCGTCGCGCCCGGAGCCAGGGCGACGCGTCGCGCGCCGGCCTGCCCGCCGACAGCCGCGTCCGTCGCGTGCCCGGC
>NZ_KI911618.1:14873-18381 GCF_000515355.1 Promicromonospora kroppenstedtii DSM 19349
GTCCGTGCCCCGGGTCAGCGTGCCCGTGATCCGGCGCAGCGCATGCCCGGAGGCCGGGTCGGCGCTCACGATGCCCAGCTCGCTCGCCGCGACGGGCGCGGTCTGCGCGCCCTCGCTCGGGCCCGCCCCCGCGTTGACCACGGGCCAGCCGTCGATCCAGTCGAGCCGGTCCAGCAGGGTCGGTCGGCGGTTCACGCCGCCTGGCTCGTTCAGCCATGGGTCGTCGCGGTCGATGCCGTGGTAGAGCATCCAGTCCTGACCGGACACGTCGGAGAACACCGCGTGGTGCCCCACGCCGATCCACGTGTTGCCGTTCTGCGCGACGACGAGCGTGCCGCCCACGCGGGACTCGTTCATGCCCACGCCCTCGTGGTCCGTGAACGGCCCCAGCGGCGAGCGCGACCGGCCCGTGTACACGCTGTACCCGGTCACCGGTCCGGAGCAGCAGTTGGCCGACGACCCCATGAGGTAGTACCAGCCGTCGCGCTTGACCACGAAGGCGCCCTCGTAGCGGTCCGCGACGGTCACGCGGGTGGGCTCGCCGACGGCGCGGGTGCCGGTCTCGTCGAGCTCCGTGACCCAGATGCCACCGTTGAAGCCGCCGAAGTACAGGTAGCGCGAGCCGTCGTCGTCGGCGAAGAGGGCCGGGTCGATCGTGTTGAGGTAGCCGCCGCCGGGCGCGGGGCGGGGGTCCAGGACCGGGCCTCCGGAGTCGGTCCACGGTCCGGTCGGGGTGGGCGCCGTGGCCACGCCGATCGTGTAGTCCCAGGGGTCGGGGTTCGCCGCCGTGTCGGTGACCGTGTAGTACATGACGTACTGACCGTCGACGTACCGGATGTCGGGCGCCCAGAAGTAGGAGGCGTCCGCGGCCCAGGCCGGCTTGTTCTCGTCGTCGAAGATGGTGCCCACGTACTCCCAGGTCGCCAGGTCGCGGGACTTCGCCACGTGCATGTTGCCGAACGGGCCGCCGGTCACCAGCGGGTCGCTCGTCGCGTACAGGTACCACCAGCCGTCCTTGCCGCGGATCACCGCGGGGTCGGCGTAGGTGTCCGAGAACGGGTCGGTGATCGGGTTGGTGTAGGTCGTGCCGGACGGCGGGGGTGCGGCCTGGCCTGTGCCGGGCAGGGCCACGGCGCTGACGACCAGCGCGGCAGTGGCGAGGGCGGCTACGAGCCGGATCTCCATGGTCACGAGTCCCTTCGGGCGGCTGCGCGCCACGTCCTCGATGACGTGGCCGTCGCTCCTTTACAACGGATAACCACGCGTGAAGTTACAACGGATAACCTGCCGTCGGCAAGGGGTGGTCTAGCCTGGGCCGGTGAGGGTCACGCTGCGCCACGTCGCGGAACGCGCCGGGGTCTCGTTCAAGACCGTGTCGAACGTGATCAACGGGCACCCGAACGTGCGGCCCGAGACCCGCGAGCGCGTCGAGTCGGCCATCGCCGAGCTGCGCTACCGGCCCAACACGTCGGCCCGGAGCCTGCGGCACGGGCGGGCGGGGTTCCTGGCGATCGCGTTGCCGGAGCTCACCTCGCCCTACTTCGCGGGGCTGGCCTCGGAGCTGGCCGCGGCGGCCCGGGCCGTGGGGCAGTCGGTGCTCATCGAGGAGACGTCGGGCGACCTGGCGGGGGAGCGCGCGGTGCTCGACGGTCTGCCGAGCCACCTGGTCGACGGCGTCTTCTTCAGCCCGCTGGTCACGCCGGTCGCGGAGGTCGTGGAGCGCCGCGACGGCACGCCGCTGGTGCTGCTGGGGGAGTACGGGGAGCCGGCGGGCGTGGACCACGTGGGCGTGGACAACGTGGCGGCGGCCCGCGACGTCACCCGGCACCTCCTGGACCTGGGCCGACGTCGGATCGCGGGGATCGGTCTGCAGAGCGGTGCGGGCACGGGGCGGCTGCGCGGCGAGGGCTACCTGGCCGCGCTCGCCGAGGCCGGCGTGCCCGCCGACCCGGACCTCGTGGTCGAGTGCACCGACTACCACCGGGCCAGCGGGGCGGACGCCGTCACGCAGCTGCTCGCCCGCGGCGTCGAGGTTGACGCGGTGTTCTGCTTCAACGACCTGATGGCGCTGGGTGCGCTGCGCGCGCTGCACGAGCACGGGCTGCGGGTGCCGCAGGACGTGGCCGTCGCCGGCTTCGACGGTATCGAGGACGGGCAGTTCTCCGTGCCGTCCCTGACCACGGTGACCCCTGACCTGCCCCTCCTGGCCGCGGAGGCGGTGCGGCTCGTGATGCGGCGTATCGCCGAGCCGGACGCCCCGGCCGAGCACGTGGTTGTACCCCACGCGATCACCGCCCGCGAGAGCACCGGCCCGGGCCCGCACGAGCCGCCGTCCGCGGCCTAGACTCTGTGCAGATCTGCTGGAGCGACGTGAGGATCGAGACCATGACCGAAGAGTGCACGCACCTGGACCAGGTCGCGGTCCTCGAACCCGAGAACCGCGAGGGTTGCCCCGAGTGCCTCGCCGTCGGCGGCACCTGGGTGCACCTGCGCAGCTGCCTGGTGTGCGGGCAGGTGGGCTGCTGCGACTCCTCCCCGGCCAAGCACGCCACCGCGCACTACAAGGGTTCCGGCCACCCGCTCATGCGGTCCGTCGAGCCGGGTGAGGGCTGGGGCTACTGCTACGCCGACGACGCGATGATCTCGTCGACCACCCTGGGCACCCACAAGTACTGACACCGGCAGCGGCCCTCCGGAGGGAACCATGAAGTCAGGCCTGATCGTGCTCGGCGTCGTCCTCGTGCTGATGGGCTCCGTGTTCACCGTGCAGGGACTCGGCTATCTCGCCGGCAGCCCGATGACGGGCGTGACCCTGTGGGCGATCGTCGGCCCGGTGCTCGCCCTGGTCGGGGTGGTCGTGATCGTGGCGGCCGCCCGCCGGGGCCGGTCCGGTCACTCCGGCTGACGCGGCAGGGCCGTGAGGCCGGGGCAGTCGAACGTAGGGTTCGTCGGCGCATGAGCCTTCTTACGCCGACGAACCCTACGTTCGACTGACTCCGCAGCGGCGAGCCCCAGGTCGACCTCGGGTCAAGGTCAAGGACTACCTCTGAGATTGGTTCAGCACCTTGAGCGCAGCGAGGCCGGCGTCGCCCGTGCGCCACGTCGTGGTCAGTGCCACGTAGCGGGCCGTGCGGTTCACCTCGACGACGCCGTCGCGGCGCACCGGCCCCACGTCGGTGAACGTGAGCCCGTCTTCGCTCACCGAGACCACAGCCGACGGCGCCCGCTCGCGCGCCCACTCCGTCACCACGGTGCCGACCTCCCGGGGCGCGCCCAGGTCGGTCACCATCCGCCCGCCCGGGCCCGGCACCCACGCGGTGGTCCGGTCCCCGTCCACGGCGGCCGACGGCGACGTCATGCCCTCGGGCAGCACCGACGCCGGGAACGTGAGCGTGCTCAGCGCGAGGTCGGCCACGGGGAACGGCGTACCGGCAGGGAACCGCACCGTCGTGCCGCGCGGCGTCGCGGCGGCCGGGCGCGAGGCGCCGGTCTCGGCGTGCCGGACCGT
>NZ_KI911618.1:18481-19111 GCF_000515355.1 Promicromonospora kroppenstedtii DSM 19349
GCCCGCGAACCCGGTGGCCGACGACGGCGCCGGGCCGGGCGACGTCGGCCGGTAGTCCCCGGGCGCCCCCGCGCCGTCGCCTCTGGTCCTTGCTCCACGGGAAGTCGGCGTTCCGGTTCAGGCGGCGAGCCGCACCGGCATGAGGAGGACGACGGCGTCCGGGCCGTGAGCCGCCGCCAGGCGGAGGGTGTCGCGCTCGCCCGCCGTCAGCAGCAGGTCGGCGTCGCCGAACGAGCGGACGGCGTCGGCGAGGTACTGCCGGTCGAACGCCACGGTGCCGCGCGCGTCGCCGATGTGGAGCTCGGCGGGGTCGAGGCCGAGCAGGACCAGGTCGCGCCGCCCGGCGTCCGCCCCGTTCGCGGTTTCGACCCGGTACAGGAGATCAGGCGCGGTGACGGAGGTGCCCACCTTCTCCCCGACGCCCCGGAATCCGTGCGCGGCGAGGACCGCCTCGTAGTCGGGGTAGAGCGCGTCGACCGGCGTCCCGTCCAGGCCGCCCAGCGTGACGCGGTCCGCGGTCAGGGACACGCCGACCTGCCCCGTCTCCGGGCGGTCGAGGAAGGCCTCCACGACGGCGACCGGCACGATGACGCGCACCGGCGGGGCGGCCCCCCCCCCCCCCGGGGGGGG
>NZ_KI911619.1:0-324 GCF_000515355.1 Promicromonospora kroppenstedtii DSM 19349
AGAGTAGGACGCCGCCGGACAACCATTCCCCAGGAGGGGGTGGGACACACAGCCTGTCAAAAGGGTTGTGCGTCCCACCCCCTACCTGCATTCCCGGAACAACTCCAGCACCCCCGTCTTCCGCTGTGTGGAATGCTGGTTCCGCCGACCGACAGGTCTGGCGTACCGACGGGGAGAGCGACGTGGCAGAGACTGGCGTGCAGTCGGTCGAGCGAGCACTCGACCTGCTGGAGATCCTTGCGGAGCGTGGGCGGTGATGCCGGCCTGAGCGAGCTCTCGCAGCAGTCGGGGCTACCGCTGCCCACCATTCATCGCCTGATGCGC
>NZ_KI911619.1:424-3437 GCF_000515355.1 Promicromonospora kroppenstedtii DSM 19349
GCTGCTGGGCTGTGTGCAGCGCGAGTTCTACCCGGGCGTGAACGCGGCGACGGCGCGGGTGCTGGCGGCGGAGGGCTGCGACGTCGTGGTGCCGCCGGACCAGGGCTGCTGCGGCGCGCTGTCGGTGCACGCCGGGCGGGAGGCCGAGGGGCTCGACCACGCACGGGCGCTGATCGACGCGTTCGCCGATGCGGGCGTGGAGCGGATCGTGGCCAACTCGGCCGGGTGCGGGTCCACCATGAAGGACTACGCGGACCTGCTGGCGGACGACCCCGCGTACGCCGGGCGAGCCGCCGAGTTCGCGGCCCGGACCCGGGACGTCGCGGAGGTGCTGGCGGAGCTGGAGCCCGTCGCGCCGCGGCACCCGCTGCCGCTGACGATCGCCTATCACGACGCGTGCCACCTGCGGCACGCGCAGGGCGTCAAGGCGCAGCCGCGCGCGGTGCTCGCGACGATCCCCGGTCTGGTGGTCAAGGAGATCGCCGAGGGCGACATGTGCTGCGGGTCTGCCGGGATCTACAACCTCACCAACCCCGGGCCGGCACGGGAGCTGGGGGACCGCAAGGCCGCGCACGTGGCGGCGACGGGTGCCGAGCTGCTGGTCACGTCCAACCCCGGCTGCCTGCTGCAGATCACGGACGCGCTGTCCCGGCAGGGCCGCGCGATGCCGACGGCGCACATGGTGCTGGTGCTGGATGCGTCCATGCGCGGGGCGGGTCCAGAGGAACTGCTGGGCTGAGGCGAGCCGTTCGGGCGAAAACTCCCGATTGCGAGGGTTTGCTGCTAGATTGTCGCTGAGTGGAGTGCTAATTCCACCATGCGAAAGTTCCAGAGAACCCTACCCGGCAACGAGGCCGGACTGGAGTCACCATGGACAACCTCGGCGTCCTCGCCCTGCTCGCGCTGCTCCCGATCCTCGTCGTAGGAACCCTGCTGCTCGGATTTCGCTGGCCGGCCCGGACCGCGATGCCGGTCGGCCTGGCACTGGTGGTACTCATCGCCCTGTTCGCGTGGCGGATGTCCCCGGTCGCGGTCGGCGCATCCGTCGTCCAGGGACTGCTGATCGCCATCGGTCTGCTCTGGATCATCTTCGGGGCGCTGCTGATGCTGGAGACGCTGACCAAGAGCGGCGCTCTGCAGACGATCCGTGCGGGCTTCACCACGATCAGCCCCGACCGGCGGGTGCAGGTGATCATCGTCGCCTGGCTCTTCGGGTCGTTCATCGAGGGTGCGGCCGGGTTCGGTACGCCTGCCGCCGTCGTCGCACCGCTCTTGCTAGCACTCGGTTTCCCCGCTGCCGCTGCCGTCATGGCGGGCCTCATCATCCAGTCCACGCCGGTCAGCTTCGGCGCCGTCGGCACGCCCATGCTGACCGGGCTGGGCACGGGCCTCGCGGACACCTCGGGGGCGCTGGCCCCCGAGGTCCAGGCGCGGGCCGACGCGCTCGGGCTGGACCACCTCGGGTTCGTCGCCCACACCGCGACCCAGGTGGCGACCATCCACGCGATCGTCGGCATCCTCGTGCCGCTCATCCTCGTCACGCTGATGTGTGGCTTCTACGGCGAGACGCGATCGTTCCGGGCGGGGCTCGCCGTCGCCCCGTTCGCCGTCTACGCGGCTCTCGCCATGATCGTCCCGTACGTGACCGTGGCCTACCTGCTGGGTCCGGAGTTTCCGTCGCTGCTCGGTGGGTTCCTCGGGCTGGTGCTCGTGATGTTCACGTCGTCGAAGGGCTTTCTCATGCCCAAGGACGTCTGGGACTTCCCGCCGCGCGAGCGCTGGAGCGACCGGTGGATGGGGACGGTGGACCCGACGGTGGAGGCGGCGACGCTGACGCGCCGCATGTCGATGGTCCGGGCGTGGTCGCCCTACGTCATCGTGGCGGCGCTGCTGCTGATCACCCGGAACGTCCCGGTGATCAAGGACTTCCTCACCGGCCCCGCGGTGCTCGAGGTGCCGAACATCTTCGGCACCGGGATCAGCCAGAACATGGACCTCCTGTACTCACCGGGGGCCATCTTCCTCCTGGTCTGCCTCATGACCTACCTGCTGCACGGTATGCGGGGCCCGCAGATCAGGGAGTCGTGGAAGGTCGCCGCGGGCCAGCTCGGAGGTGCGGCCTTCGCCCTGCTGTGCGCCGTGCCGCTGGTGCGGATCTTCATCAACTCCGGGCCGGACTTCAATGCGGCCGGGCTCGACTCGATGCCGATCACGCTGGCCCAGGCCGCCGCGGACCTGGCGGGTCAGGGCTGGCCGATCGTGTCCCCGTTCATCGGGGCGCTGGGCGCGTTCGTCGCCGGCTCCAACACGGTGTCGAACATGATGTTCGCGCTGTTCCAGTTCAACACCGGGCTGGGGATCGGGGCAGCGACGCCCGAGACCGTCGCCGCCCTCCAGGCGGTCGGTGGTGCGGCGGGCAACATGGTGGCCGTGCACAACGTGGTCGCCGCGGCCGCCACGGTCGGTCTGCTCGGCCGCGAGGGCGACCTGATCCGCAAGACGATCCTTCCCATGACGTACTACTGCCTCGCGGCGGGTGGGATCGGGTATCTCTGGATCTTCGGGTTCGCGTTCAACGCGGGAATGGTGGTGCTGCTGCTCGTGGTCGCGGCCCTGACCCTGGTGACCGTGCGGATGCTGCGGCAGCCGGACGCCTACAACCCGGAGGTCCTCCCGCTGAGGACCTGAGCGGGTAGCGACTGGGCTGCCCAGGTCCCTGATCGGCAGTCTGCATCGAGATCGGCTCAGCGCTGGACCGATCTCGATGCAGACTGCCGATCTTGTCTTGTGTCGTCACCGCCGGACGCGCACGTCACATCCTTTCGACCCCGGGAGACGACGGCTGCCGTGGGAGAATGTTCGGGCATCTGTCATCGAAGGGAACACCGTGAACGAAACGCCCCGTGACCAGGGGAACGACCGCGAGGGCGACCGCCGCGGCGAGCGCAAGAGCGCCTACCGCAACGACGGCAACGGTCCGCGTCGCGACGACCGGGGCGGTGAGCGCGGTGGA
>NZ_KI911619.1:3537-4195 GCF_000515355.1 Promicromonospora kroppenstedtii DSM 19349
GCACCTGCGGGCGGCCGCACCCAGCCCGCGCGAGGGGACCGTGACCGTGCTGCGCGCGACGCCCGAGGTGCGCGCTGCGCTGGACGCGTGGGGGCCCGTGGGTGGGCTCGACCTGATGCGGGCGATCAAGCGGCAGCTCGACCCCGGGCGGAACCTGGCACCCGGCCGATTCGTGGGAGGCATCTGATGAGCGAGGCGAAGCTGGACCTGCTGGGCTCCTTCGACGGGCCGGGGCCCGACGGGCAAGGGGCGTTCGACGAGCACCGTCCGCCGTCCCGCGAGCTGGTGGACGACTGTGTGCACTGCGGGTTCTGCCTCCCCGCCTGCCCCACCTACTCGCTGTGGGGCGAGGAGATGGACTCCCCGCGCGGCCGGATCTACCTCATGAAGGAAGGGCTGGAGGGCGAGCCGATGTCGGCGGCGCTGGTGCAGCACGTCGATGCGTGCCTGGGGTGCATGGCGTGCGTGACCGCGTGCCCGTCGGGCGTGCGGTACGACACGCTGGTCGAGGCGACCCGGCAACAGGTCGAGCGGCGCGGTGCCGAGCACCGCACGCGCGGGCAGCGGCTGCTGCGGTCGGCGATCTTCGCGCTGTTCCCGCACCCGGCGCGGTTGCGGCGGGTGCTGCCGCTGCTCGCGATGTACCAGCGCTCGGGGC
>NZ_KI911619.1:4295-9755 GCF_000515355.1 Promicromonospora kroppenstedtii DSM 19349
GGGCGGCCCGGCCGCCCGCCCGAGCCGCCGGCCGTCGTCGTGCACGGCGGGGAGGAGACCGGCACAGAGGCCGAACCGACGCCGGACGCGCCGAAGACACAGCAGCACACCGACGAGCAGAAGGAGCCCAGCCCGTGACCCGGCGAGTGCTCATCGTGACCCATGGCGGCCGCCCCCAGGCAGTCGCGGCGCTGGCGGAGGCCCTGCGCGAGCTGAAGGCCGCGGGCTTCGAGTACACGCTGCACGACGACGCGCTCGCCGAGGAGTTCGGCGATCACATGGCGGCCAAGCGCGTCGCCGAGGGCGTGCACAACGCCGAGGCCGTGATGGTGCTCGGGGGCGACGGCACGATCCTGCGCGCCGCCGAGCTGACGCGGGGCACCGACGTGCCGCTGCTGGGTGTGAACCTGGGGCACGTGGGCTTCCTCGCGGAGTCCGAGCGCGAGGACCTGCGTGCCGCCGTCCAGCGGCTCGTGGCCCACGACTACGACGTGGAGGAGCGGGCCACGGTCGACGTCACGGTGCACCTGCCCGGCACGGCGGAGCCCGTGGTCGGGTGGGCGCTGAACGAGGCGACGGTCGAGAAGGCGTCGCGCGACCGCATGCTCGAGGTCGCGATCGGGGTGGACGGCCGCCCGCTGCTCTCGTTCGGCTGCGACGGCGTGGTGATGTCCACCGCCACGGGTTCGACGGCGCACGCCTTCTCGGGTGGCGGCCCCGTCATCTGGCCCGACGTCGACGCCGTGCTCATGGTGCCGCTGTCCGCGCACGCGCTGTTCGCGCGGCCGCTGGTCATCGGCCCCCGGTCGCGGTACACGGTCGACGTGCTGCCGCAGTCGACGGTCGAGGGGGTGCTGACCTGTGACGGGCGCCGGGAGATCCGGCTGCCCCGCGGATCTCGCGTCGTGGTGCGTCAGGGGGGTACGGTGCGCCTCGCACGGCTGTCGAACGCGCCGTTCGCGGACCGCCTCGTCTCCAAGTTCAACCTGCCCGTGTCGGGCTGGCGGGACCGCGTCGGGTCCGGGCACGTCGAGGTGCAAGATGTACCTTCTGACCCAGCCGACACCACACCAGAGACCTAAGGAGTCAGGTGCTCGAGGAGATCGCTATCGAGAACCTGGGCGTCATCCGCTCGGCCCGGGTACCCCTGTCGGACGGCCTGACCGTCATCACGGGCGAGACGGGCGCGGGCAAGACGATGGTGCTCACGGGGCTGAACCTGCTCATGGGCGCCAAGGCCGACCCCCAGTCGGTGCGCCCGGGCGCGTCGTCGGCCGCGGTCGAGGGGCGGGTCCGCGTCTCCGGGCGCGACGCCGTGCTGGAGCGCGTCGACGAGGCGGGCGGCGAGGTGGAGGACGACGGCACCGTCGTCATCCTGCGCACCATCGCCGACGGCCGCTCGCGGGCCCACCTGGGCGGCCGGGCCGTGCCGCAGGGCGTGCTCGCGGAGATCGCCGAGGACCTGTTCACCGTGCACGGTCAGGCCGACCAGCTCCGGCTGCGCACGGCGGCCAAGCAGCGCGACGCGCTCGACACGTTCGTGGGTCCCGCGCACCAGCGCGTCCTCGCCGCCTACCGCACCGCGTGGAGCGAGCGGGGCGGCCTGCTCACCGAGATCGCCGACCTGGAGGCGCGGGGCGCCGAGCGCGCCCGCGAGGTGGAGCTGCTGCGCATCGGCCTGGAGGAGATCGAGCGCGTCGACCCGCAGTCGGGCGAGGACGCGGAGCTGCAGGCCCTGATCGAGCGCCTGTCCAACGCGGAGGGCCTGCGCACGGCCGCGACCGAGGCGCACGAGGCCGTCGCGGGCGAGGATGCCGACGGTGCGCGCGAGAACGCGATCGCCCTGGTGGAGCGGGCGCGCCGCGCGCTCGACGCCGCGGCACACTCCGACGCCGCGCTCGGCGTCCTGGCCACGCGGTTCGCCGAGGTGGGCTACCTCCTCTCGGACGTGGCGACCGACGTCGCCGCCTACGTCGACGACCTGCAGGCCGACCCCGCCGGGCTGGAGACGGCGCACAACCGCATGGCGGAGCTGAACGCCCTGACCCGCTCCTACGGCGAGACCATCGATGAGGTGCTGCAGTGGGCCAGCGACGCGGGCCTGCGCCTGCTCGACCTGGACGACGGCGGCGACCGCCTCACCTCGATGCGGGCGCGCGTGGCCGAGCTGGACGGCGAGCTGGCCCGGCTGGCCGAGATCCTCACCGCCGAGCGCACCCGCGGCGCGTCCGAGCTGGCCGAGGCCGTGACGAACGAGCTGCACGGCCTCGCGATGGGCGGCGCGCACCTCGTGGTCACGGTGGAGCCGCTCGACCAGCCCGGCCCGTTCGGCGGCGACCAGGTCACCTTTCTGCTCGTGCCGCACCCGGGAGCTCCGGAGCGACCGCTCGGCAAGGGCGCCTCCGGCGGTGAGCTCTCGCGCGTGATGCTCGCGCTCGAGGTCGCCCTGGCGACGTCGGGCGGCGCGGCCGCGGCCCGTACGGCCGAGACCCCGCGCAGCACCTTCGTCTTCGACGAGGTCGACGCCGGCGTCGGCGGCCGGGCCGCGGTCGAGGTGGGCCGCCGGCTGGCCCAGCTCGGGCGAAGCACCCAGGTGGTCGTGGTGACCCACCTGGCACAGGTCGCCGCGTTCGCGGACGCCCACCTCGTGGTCACCAAGAGCTCGGACGGCGACGCCGGTTCGGCGGACGGCGACGACGGCATGATCACGGTCACGGGTGTGCGCGAGGTCACCGCGGACGCGCGCGTCCGTGAGCTGGCCCGCATGCTGTCCGGCCAGGACGACTCGGAGACGGCGCGTACCCACGCCCTGGAGCTCCTGGAGTCGTCGGTCGTGGGACGATAGAGCGGATGAAGCTGATCTCCCGACCCGAGAAGCGCGCCGACAAGAGCGCCGCGAAGAGTGCACCGGACCCCGCTCCGGTGCTGCCGCAGGCCGTGGCGCACGGCCCCGCCCGGATCGGAGCTCGCACCAAGGAGCTCACGTCCCGGCTGAACCACGGCGACGTCGCCGTGATCGACCACGTCGACATCGACCGCGTTGCCGCCGACGCGCTGGTCGCCGCGGCCCCCGTGGCCGTCCTGAACGCCGCGCCGTCCACGTCCGGCCGGTACCCGAACACGGGGCCGGAGATCCTGGTCGAGGCCGGCATCGTCCTCGTGGACGACCTCGGTCCCGCGGTCATGGCCATCGACGAGCACGCCGAGGTCGAGATCGTGGGCGGCGAGATCGTCGTCGGCGGCGAGGTCGTGGCCACGGGCACGCACCAGACGCCGCGCACGGTGGCCGCGAGCATGGCCGCGGCCCGCGAGGGGCTGTCGGCGGAGATCGAGCGGTTCGCCGAGAACACGATGACCTACCTGCGCCGCGAGCGGGACCTCCTGCTCGACGGCGTGGGGGTGCCCGACATCCGGACCGACATCGACGGCCGGCACGTGCTGATCGTGGTGCGCGGGTACCACTACCGGGAGGACCTGGCGCAGCTACGGTCCTACATCCGGGAGAACCGGCCGGTCCTGATCGGCGTGGACGGCGGCGCGGACGCGATCATCGACGCGGGCTGGCAGCCCGACATGATCGTGGGCGACATGGACTCCGTCTCCGACCGGGCCCTGGCCTGCGGTGCGGAGATCGTGGTGCACGCCTACCGCGACGGCAAGGCCCCCGGGCTGGAGCGCGTCAAGGCGCTCGGCGTGGAGCCGGTCGTCTTCCCCGCCACGGGGACCAGCGAGGACATCACGATGCTGCTGGCCGACGACAAGGGCGCCGAGCTCATCGTCGCCGTCGGCACGCACGCCACCCTCGTGGAGTTCCTGGACAAGGGGCGCTCGGGCATGGCCTCGACCTTCCTCACGCGGCTCCGCGTGGGCGGCAAGCTCGTGGACGCCAAGGGCGTGTCCCGGCTGTACCGCACGCGGATCTCGAACACCCAGCTCACGCTGCTGTCCGGCGCGGGGGTCGCGGCGGTGCTCGCGGCACTCGCCTCGACGTCGGCCGGGCAGACATTCTTCGGCCTGATCGGGGCACGGTTCGACGACGTGGTGTCCTGGATCGGTACCCTGTTCGGCGGCTGACCTGCTGGGATGCCCTCCCGCACGCCAAACCGCCCCGACCTGACGCCGGGCCGCCCCGCCCGGAACATGCTTAAGGACTCCTCCCTACCGTGATCGACTTCCGATACCACCTCGTCTCGCTCATCTCCGTCTTCCTCGCCCTCGCCGTCGGCATCATCCTCGGTGCCGGCCCCCTGCAGGGCGCGATCGGGGAGACCCTGACCGAACAGGTGGACGCGCTGCGCGCCGAGCGCAGCGACCTGCGCACCGAGCTGGACGCCACCCAGAACGCCCTGGACGGCGACGAGCGCTACATCGAGGCGGTCGGCACCCAGCTGGTGACCGGGTCGCTGGAGAACGAGCGTGTCGCGGTGGTGCAGCTCGGCGAGGTCTCGCAGGACGTCCACGACGGCGTGCTGAACCAGCTCGACACGGCGGGCGCCACGGTGGTGTCCAAGACCGAGCTGACCGACGCCTGGACCGACCCCGAGGAGGAGTCGACGCGCGAGACCGTCGCCGAGGGCCTGCGTGCCGGCCTCGGCGACGCCGTCCCGGAGAACGACGACCCGAGCGCGGTGCTCGGCGCCGCGCTGGCCGTCGCGCTCACGGGCGACGACGGCGGCAGTGACCGCAGCTCGCAGGCCACCGACCTGGAGAACCAGCTCGAGCGCTTCGGATTCGTGGAGCCGGGCGAGGAGCAGACCGAGGCCGCGGAGGCGCTGGTGCTGCTCGTGGGTCCCGCGGGCCAGCCGCAGGAGACGGCCGACGGCGCCACCGAGGAGGCGGAGCCGACGCCGGACGTCTGGACCGCCGTCACGCAGGCCGCCCAGGAGGTCTCCGGCGCGGCCGTGCTCGCGGGGCCGACGGACGACCCGGGCGACGCCGTGCAGGCCGTGCGGGACAACGAGGAGCTCGCCGCCGAGGTCAGCACCGTCAGCGGCATCGACCGGCTCACGGGCCGCATCAACGTGCCCCTCGCCGTCGCGGCCCGCCTGGACGGCGTCGTGGGGCAGTACGGGTTCGAGGACGACGCGACGCTGGTGCTGCCGCCGGCCACCGACGGAGCCGGTGGCGGGACGACCGACGGCGCCACCGAAGGGGTCACTGACGGCGCCACCGACGGGGCCGCTGGCTGAGCCGGTACACGTAGGGCCTGAGCCGCCAGCCGGTTCAGGGCGCAGACTCGAAGCGCAGGGTCGACGACCCGACCGAAACGGACTTGAGGGGTAGTCATGGGTGCAGGCAGGTTCATCGTCGCGGGCGTCGTGGCCGGTGTCGCGACCGCGGTCGCACGCCGCAAGCTCGACGAGCGGGTCGCCGAGGGCGGCCTCGGCGGGGACAGGACGTGGACGCGGACCAACCACCGCGGCGAGCCGATCAGCCTGCTGGAGGGCCCCGCGGTGACCG
>NZ_KI911619.1:9855-10025 GCF_000515355.1 Promicromonospora kroppenstedtii DSM 19349
CGACCTGACCCCGGGCGACCTCGCGCAGAGCCCGGACCTGGTGGTCGCCGACCTGTCCTTCATCTCCCTGACCGTGGTGCTGCCCGCCGTCGCGGGTGTGCTGTGCCCGGGCGCGCAGGCGCTGCTGATGGTCAAGCCGCAGTTCGAGGTCGGCCGCGAGCGGCTGGGCA
>NZ_KI911619.1:10125-14997 GCF_000515355.1 Promicromonospora kroppenstedtii DSM 19349
GGTGCCGCGGCCGGGCTCTGGGCGCCCTGGCAGCTCGGCCTGTCCGAGGGCTCGTTCTTCTCGGCCTCCCGCACGGCCCCGGGCGAGGTCGAGTTCGACGGCGGTGCGTTCGCCGGCGACCTGGGCCTCGGGCTGGCGTTCGGGCTGCTGGCCGCGGCAGTCACCGCGGCGGTCGCGGTGCTGCTGGACCGGGACCTGCGGGCCGCCGTCGCGCCCCTGCTCAGGACGTTGGGGAGGAAGTTCTCCAGGAAGGCCTGACTGAGCGAGCGCAAAGGCCGCAGCAGGGGCAGACTCGACCCAAAGGGTCGAAAGTCCCCGCTCGGCGAGCGCGTGTGCCGGTCGTTACACCACCAGCACGCCGTACCTCGTTTAGGATGGAGTTCCGTGGTCGAACACCGAAGCAGTCTCCAGTCCCGTCAGCGGTCCGGCGCCTCCACGCCGACCAAGCACATCTTCGTCACCGGTGGTGTGGCGTCCTCTCTCGGCAAGGGACTGACGGCGTCATCGCTCGGTCGCCTGCTCCGCTCGCGTGGCCTCAGCGTCACCATGCAGAAGCTGGATCCCTACCTCAACGTGGATCCCGGCACCATGAACCCGTTCCAGCACGGTGAGGTCTTCGTCACCGAGGACGGCGCCGAGACCGACCTGGACATCGGGCACTACGAGCGGTTCCTCGACGTCGAGCTGCCCGCCTCGTCCAACGTGACCACCGGCCAGGTGTACTCGCGCGTCATCGCCAAGGAGCGCCGCGGCGAGTACCTGGGCGACACCGTGCAGGTCATCCCGCACATCACCGACGAGATCAAGTTCCGGATGCGCGAGCAGGCGTCCGACGCCGTCGACGTGATCATCACGGAGATCGGCGGCACCGTGGGCGACATCGAGTCGCAGCCGTTCCTCGAGTCCGCGCGCCAGGTGCGGCACGAGCTCGGCCGCGACAACGTGTTCTTCCTGCATGTCTCGCTGGTGCCGTACATCGGCCCGTCGGGCGAGCTGAAGACCAAGCCGACGCAGCACTCCGTGGCGGCGCTGCGCTCGATCGGCATCCAGCCGGACGCCATCGTGCTGCGCTCCGACCGCGTGGTGCCCGAGAGCATCAAGCGCAAGATCGCGCTCATGTGCGACGTCGACAACGAGGCAGTGATCAACTGCGCCGACGCGCCGTCGATCTACGACATCCCGCGCGTCATCCACGCCGAGGGCCTGGACGCCTACGTGGTGCGCCGCCTGGGCATGCCCTTCCACGACGTCGACTGGGACGGCTGGAGCCGGCTGCTGGAGCGCGTGCACGAGCCCGAGCACAACGTCGAGGTCGCGCTGGTCGGCAAGTACATCGACCTGCCGGACGCCTACCTGTCCGTGACGGAGGCGCTGCGCGCCGGCGGCTTCGCCAACGACGCGAAGGTGGCCATCCGCTGGGTCGCGGCCGACGACTGCCAGACGCCGGAGGGGGCCCAGGCCTCGTTGGAGGGCGTCGACGCGGTGCTGGTGCCGGGCGGCTTCGGCGTGCGCGGCATCGACGGCAAGGTCGGGGCGCTGCGCTGGTCGCGCGAGAACCTGGTGCCGACCCTGGGCATCTGCCTGGGCCTGCAGTCGATGGTGATCGAGTACGCGCGCAACGTGCTGGGCTGGGCCGACGCCTCGTCCACCGAGTTCCACCCGACCAGCAGCCACCCTGTCGTGGCGACCATGGCCGAGCAGAAGTCGATCGTGGAGGGCGAGGGCGACATGGGCGGCACCATGCGCCTGGGTGCCTACGAGGCGCAGCTCGCCGCCGGCTCCGTGGTGGCCAAGGCCTACGGCAGCGAGAAGGTGACCGAGCGGCACCGCCACCGCTACGAGGTGAACAACTCGTTCCGCGGCGAGCTGGAGGAGGCGGGTCTGCTGATCTCCGGCACGTCCCCTGACTCGTCGCTCGTCGAGTTCGTCGAGCTGCCCGCCGAGACGCACCCGTACTTCGTGTCCACGCAGGCGCACCCCGAGTTCAAGTCGCGCCCCACGCGGGCACACCCGCTGTTCGCGGGCCTGATCGCGGCGGCGCTCGAGAAGCAGTCCTCATGACAACAGGCAGGATCGCCGGCAGGCGCGGCGGAGGGACAGCATGAGCAGCGACGAGGTCACGGACGTCATCGACCCCCGCCCCGCGCGGCGGCTCGACGTACCGTTCCAGGGTTTTGTGGTCGACATGGTCTCCGACGAGGTCGACCTCGGCGAGGCCGGCGGCATCGTCCGGCGGGAGTACGTCGACCACCCGGGAGCGGTGGTCGTGGTGGCGCTGACGGACGACGGCAACGTGCTGCTGCTGCGCCAGTACCGACACCCGGTCGGCGCCTTCCTCTGGGAGGCGCCCGCCGGCCTGCTCGACCTGGACGGCGAGGACCCGCACGTGGCCGCGGCCCGCGAGCTGGCCGAGGAGGCGGACATGAACGCCGGCTCCTGGGACGTGCTGCTCGACCTGCTGCCCACGCCGGGCGGCAGCAACGAGGCCGTCCGGGTGTACCTGGCGCGCGACCTCACGCCGGTGCCCGACGACGAGCGGCACACCCGCGAGGCCGAGGAGGCCGACATGGTCGTGGTGCCCGTGCCGCTGGAGGAGGCCGCGGCGCTCGCGCTCGCGGGCCGGCTGCACAACGCGGCGACCATCGCGGGCGTGCTGGCGGCGGCGATCGGCCGGGCCTCCGACTGGGAGACCCTGCGCCCGGTGGACTCCCCGTGGGAGTACCGCAAGAACTGAGGTAAAACTCAGGTCGCGTGGATTGCTGACTTCGGTCGGTTGCTTCGAGATCGGTCGGTTGATCGACCGGTCTCGAAGCAACCGGCCGACGTCGTTTCCGGCCTTGCTCTTGGAGGCGACGGGCTGGTGGGCGAGTGTCGGTGGTGGGGGCTAGCGTGGGATACCTGGACGGGAGATATGTCGGGTATCTCCCCGGGAAGGGGCGCGGGGATGACGGGCACCGAGGTAGAGACCGAGCAGGTGGGTTCCAGGACCGAGCCGACGCCGTCCGGCAGCGCGCCGACGGCGGACGGGCCGCGCCGCCGCATGCCCGCCGGGCTGGCGGGCGTGCTGGGGTTCCTCCTGGGCGCGGCGCTGAGCGCCGGACTCGTCGCGGGGGCGGTCTTCACCCTGCGGGACGACTTCCGCGACGCGATCTGGCGCACGCTGCTGGACAGCATGAACCCGTTCTCGACGGGCGAGGTGGACCGGTCGGAGACGCCGGTGCTGGTCAGCATGAAGGACCTGGCGCGGTTCGTGGCCGCCGAGGCGCAGTACGAGGTGCTCGTGGACCTGGAGAACGACGTGCGGTACGTGCCGAGCTGGCTCGCGGGGGAGCGCCTGGTGCTCGCCGTGAACGGCTCGGTCGAGGCGTACGTGGACTTCACGGGCCTGGACAAGGACGCGATCGAGATCTCCGAGGACGGCACGGAGGTCACCGTCACGGTGCCCGAGCCGGAGCTCGCCGAGCCGCGCGTCGACCTCGAGGCCAGCCGCGCCCTGACGGAGGACCGCGGGCTCGTGGACCGGGTGGGTGATCTCTTCGAGTCCGACACCGACGCCCGCCAGGAGGCGCTCGCGACGGCGCAGGGCCGGATCTCGGACGCCGCGGCGGGCTCCGACCTGGACGAACGGGCCCGGGCGAACACGACCGCGACCCTCGAGGCGATGTTGTCCCCGTTGGGGTACGACCAGGTGGTGGTCGAGTTCGGGTAAGTGTCCGGGTAAGTCGCGAAGGTCGCGCACCGGGCGTGTCATAACGGCGTCACCGTGCTGCGCTATTCTCCCCGCGTGACCAGCGAACCCGACATGCTTCCCAATGTTTCGTCCCTTCCTGCCTGGCTCGTCCCGTCCGTCTACCTGAACTGGTCCGAGGACTGGCTGGGCGAGGCGGTCGCGATCGCGAGCCGTAGCCACGAGCACCGGCTGCCGGGCGGCGCGGACGGCCCCCAGCGCGGTGACGTCGTCGTCACCGTCGTGGGCTCCGAGCCGGGCATCGTCGCCGCGGTCGAGCTCATGGGCGCCAGCCAGGGTGAGGACTGGGTCAGCGACGAGGTCTTCGGCCCCGACAAGCCCGTCGTGTGGGACGACCTCTTCAACGGCGCTGCCGCGTACGCGCGCTCGTCCGGCTGGCTGCCGCAGGAGCACGCCCGCCTGGTGCTCGACGGCATCGCCCACCAGTACAAGCACGGCGCCACCGGCACGCTCGACGCCGGCAACTGCGAGACCGACGAGCTGTCGCCCAACCTGCACGTGCTGCGCCTGCTGGGCCACAAGCAGGTCTCGGGCACGGACCTGCGCCGCGAGGAGCGCTGCGCGTCGTGCGAGCGGTTCGTCGACGTCATGCAGCTGCGCCCGCACGACGACGGCGCCCACACCGGCCAGAGCGGCGAGCGCCCCCTGGCCGAGCTCATCGAGCAGACGTTCCTGGTGTGCGGCCCGTGCCACGCGCTGCTGCACCCGCACGCCGTGCTGTCGCAGCGCGCGCAGATGCGTCCGGCGTGCCCGTCGTGCGGTCAGCGCGGCGCCACCAAGCGCATCGTGTGGGGCCAGGGCATCCACGACAACATGAAGCTCGAGCCCGACGTGGTCTACGGCGGCTTCGACACCCCGGTCCCGACGCCGGACTGGTACTGCCCGGAGTGCTACGCGAACTTCTCCTCGGGCGCCGTGGCGCAGCGCGCGCTGGGCGACATGCCGGACGCCGTGCCGGTCGGCGTCGGCGCGGTGGGCACGCCCGCCAACGGCGAGGACCTCTGGACGCCTGAGGTCTGATCTGACGGAATCGTCGGCAGTTGGCATCGAGATCGGCACAGGCCTGTGCCGATCTCAATGCCAACTGCCGAGTCTGCCGTGCAAACTGCCGAGCCTGCGGGGCA
>NZ_KI911619.1:15097-19986 GCF_000515355.1 Promicromonospora kroppenstedtii DSM 19349
CTGCGCCGGGCGCCGGTCGTCGCGGCGGCTGCCGAGCGGCACGGTGCCGAGGCGGTGGATGCCGCCCGGGCCCGTATCGCCGCGATCCCGCGCGAGACCCTGGCGGAGCACGCCCTGACCACGCTCGAGCGGCTGACGACGGTCGAGCCGGTGAACGTAGGGAGGGTCGCTCCATGAGCCCTCAAGGAGCGACCACCCCTACGTTCGGTGGCCGGACGCCGTGGCGGCAGCGCGGTCAGGCCTTGCGGAGGTAGGCCCGGACCGCGATCGGCGCGAAGATCACCACGACGACGGCAGCGCTGAGCAGCGTCCAGCCGACGTCGGCGGTGACCAGGCCCTCGTTCGCCAGCGTGCGCACGGCGGAGACCAGGTGCGACACCGGGTTCACGTTCACGAATGCCTGCATCCAGCCCGGCAGGGTGTCGACCTCGACGAACGCGTTGGACAGGAACGTCAGGGGGAACAGGACCATGAACGAGACGCCCTGCACGAACGTGGCCGAGCGCGCGATGACGCCGATGTAGGCGAAGATCCAGCTCAGCGCCCAGGCGCAGACGATCACGAGCAGGCCGGCGAGCACCACGCCGCCGAAGCCGCCGCCGGGACGCCAGCCCATGACCAGGCCGGTCAGGAACGTGATCGTGGTCGCGACGACGTAGCGGACGGTGTCGGCCAGCAGCGCCCCCGCCAGCGGCGCGATGCGGGCGATCGGCAGGGAACGGAACCGGTCGAACACGCCCTTGTCCATGTCCTCGCGGAGCTGGACGCCCGTCACGACGGACGCCGTGATGACGGTCTGCGCCAGGATGCCGGGGATGATCAGCGGCAGGTAGGCACCGACGCTGCCGGAGACCGCGCCGCCGAACAGGTACGTGAACATCAGCGTGAAGATGATCGGCTGGAAGGTCACGTCGATGAGCTGCTCGGGGGTGTGCCGGACCTTGAGCAGGCCGCGGTAGGCCATGGTGAACGACTGGGAGACGGTGGCGGCCAGGCCGACCCGGGCGGGCTGGATCGTGGCGGTGTGCGGCGCCGGGGCCAGGGTCGCGGTGCTCATGCGGTCACCTTCTCGGTGTCGTTGCGGGTGTTCTCGGTGCTGCCGACGGCGGGACCGTCGTCGGACGCCGCGTGGCCGGTGAGGGTGAGGAAGACCTCGTCCAGGCTCGGCTTGTCCAGGCTCACGGAGTCGATCGACACCCCGGCGTCCCGGAACCGGACCAGCAGGTCGGCGACGGCCTCGGCGTGCGGGACCGGGACGGTGATACGCAGCCCCTCCGGCGCGACGACGCCCGCGGCGCCGAAGACCTGCTGCACCAGGCTGAGCGCGGTGCCGAGGTCGTCGGCCTCCGCGAGCCCGACCTGGAGCGACTGCGCACCGACGGTGGACTTGAGCTCGTCGGCGGTGCCCTCGGCGACCACCGTGCCGCGGTCGATGACCGCGATGCGGTCGGCGAGCTGGTCGGCCTCGTCGAGGTACTGGGTGGTGAGCAGCACCGTGGAGCCGCCCGCGACCAGGCGGCGGATGGTGTCCCACATCTGGTTGCGGGTGCGCGGGTCCAGGCCGGTCGTGGGCTCGTCGAGGAAGATGAGCGGCGGCCGGGCGATCAGGCTCGCCGCCAGGTCCAGCCGGCGGCGCATGCCACCGGAGTAGTTGCGCAGCGGTCGCCTGGCGGCGTCGGTCAGCGAGAACTCCTCCAGGAGCTCGGCCGACTTGGCCCGCGCGGCGCGCGCGGAGAGCCCGAGCAGCCGCCCGAAGACCACGAGGTTCTCGGTGGCGCTCAGCGTCTCGTCGACCGACGCGTACTGGCCCGTCACGCCGATCAGGGAGCGGACGGCGGCACCCTCGCGGGCGATGTCGTGGCCGAAGACGCGGGCCTCGCCGCCGTCGGGCCGCAGCAGGGTCGCGAGCATGCGGATGGTCGTGGTCTTGCCCGCGCCGTTGGGCCCGAGCACCCCGTAGACGGTCCCTGTACGGACGGTGAGGTCGACGCCGTCCACGGCGCGGTTGTCGCCGAAGATCTTGACGAGGCCCTGTGCCTCGATCGCGTTCGTGTTCATGCCCCCAGCGTGCGGCGGCCCGCTCGCACGGGACTGTCAGACCGCTGTCACGGCGCGTTCCCGCGTCGTCAGCCACACACGCGTCGTCCCGGCGATCAGCGTGGCGGCACCGATCATGTGCAGCCCGACGAGCAGCTCGGGCAGGTCGGTGAAGTACTGCACGTACCCGATCAGGCCCTGCGCCAGCGTGATGACGAGCAGGGTCACGGCCGCCCGGCGCACCTCGGCCGGGCCACGCCGGACCACCACGAGGAAGGCGACCAGGGCGACCAGGAACACCCACACCGCGGCAGCGTGCCACTTGGTCAGGAGCGCCGGGTCGACGGCGATGCGGTAGCCCACCTCGGCGTCGCCGCTGTGCGGGCCCGCACCGGTGGTCAGCACGCCGAGCACGACCACGACGGCCGTGAGCCCGGCCAGCACCCAGTCCAGGTTGCGCACCTGCGGCGCCACCACGAGGCGGGGGGCTCCGTCGCCCTCGCCGTGCCTGTGCAGTATGTAGAGGGAGACCGCGACCAGTGCACCCGAGACACCGAAGTGCAGGGACACCCAGCCCGGGTGCAGGTGGAGCAGCACCACGATGCCGCCGATCAGCGCCTGCATCATCACACCCACGATCGGCACCAGGCCGAGCATGCGGTACGACGCCGTGCGCTTCAGGTCCGTGCAGACCAGCACCGCCAGCAGCACCGCGACGACACCCAGGGCGCCCGTCAGTGTGCGGTTCCCGAACTCGATGTACGGGTGCAGGGTGGTGGCCTCGTGGAACACCGGTGTGAAGCTGCCCGGCTCGCACTGCGGCCAGGTGGAGCAGCCCAGGCCGGAGTCGGTCAGGCGCACGGCGCCACCGGTCCCGATGATGCCGATCTGGCCGACCAGGTTCGCGATCAGGACGGCGCGGGTCCAGTGCCGGAAGCGGTCCACGCGGCCGGGGAGCGCGTCGATCCAGGAGGTGGGGGCGGCGGGTGCGGTCACGGGTCCCACGCTAGTGCCCGTCGGCGGCGCCGCCTTCCGTACCGGTCCCGCACCAGGTGTGATTCTTTGCCGACTACCTGTCAGGAACGCCACAGACGTGTCAGGCGCTCAGATCACCGGGGTGACCTGAGCGCCTGACACGTGACGAGGAGGAGTCGGGCGGTCAGAGACCGCTGACGTTGAGCAGCAGGTTGGGCGAACCGGTGCCCGGGTCGGTCACGGCGTCCTGCACCGCGGCGCCGGTGAGGGCGTCACCGACCTCGGCCGGCGTCGCGCTCGGGTTGCCGCCCAGCACGAGCGCAGCGGCGCCCGCGACGTGCGGCGTGGCCATCGAGGTACCACTGATGATGTTCGTGTCGCTGTCACCGGTGTACCAGGCCGACGTGATGTCGGTGCCCGGCGCGAAGATGTCCACGCAGGTGCCGACGTTGGAGTACACGGCGCGGGCGTCCGTGTCCTCGGTGGCGCCCACCGTGATCGCCTCGGGGGTGGAGCTCGGCGAACCGTCGCAGGCGTCGGCGGCGTAGTCGTTGCCGGCGGCCAGCGCGAAGGTGACGCCGTCCGCGACGGCCGCGGAGACGGCGTCGTTCACGGCCTGCGAGAAACCGCCGCCCAGGGACATGTTGGCCACCGCGGGATCGCCCGCCTCGTGGTCGGCCGTGACCCAGTCGATGCCGGCGATCACGCCGTCGAAGCTGCCCGAGCCGGAGCAGTCCAGCACGCGCACGCCGACGAGCGAGACGTCCTTGGCGACGCCGTGGGCCGAGCCACCCACGGTGCCCGCGACGTGCGTGCCGTGGCCCGCGCAGTCGGTCGCGTCGTCGTCGCCGTCCACGGTGTCGGTGCCGCTGACCGCGCGGCCGCCGAAGTCCTCGTGACTGTTCAGGATGCCGGTGTCGATGATGTACGCCGTCACGCCCGAGCCCGAGTTCCCGTAGGTGTAGGAGTCGTCGAGCGGCAGGGCCTCCTGGTCGATGCGGTCCAGACCCCAGGAGGGGACCGGTGACTGCGTGTCGGACGCGGTCATCACCCGGTTCTGCTCCACGTACGCGACGGACGGGTCCGCCTCGAGCCGCTCGGCCTGCTCCGCCGACATCGACGCCGAGAAGCCGCGCACCGCGTTGGTGTACGAGTGACGCACCTCGCCGCCGTACTCCTGCACGAGGCTGCTCGCCGCGCTCCGGACCTGCTTCCTGCTGACATCGCTGTCCTTGAGGACCACGATGTACGAGTCCTCGATCAGCGCGCCCGCGACGGGCGCGGGCGCCTCGTCCGGTGCCGCCGAGGTCATGGCCGCTGCCGCCGGAGCCGCCGCGAGGGCGATCGCTATACCGGCACCGACGATCAGCCGACGACGGTTGCTGTGAGTGGAAGTCACGCTGCCTCCCTGGGGAATGTAGGTGAAGTGAACCCTAAATGGGCAAATTTCACCCGCCAACCTCACGAAAAGGTCATACCGGTCGGGTATGCGTGTGCGGTAAGTAGTTTCCCGGCGGTGCCGGCGGACGAGCTCAGTGCCAGCGGAAGAGCCGGGCCGCGCCCGCGCCCAGCGCCGCGGTCCAGGCCAGCAGCACCACCACCGAGAACGGGGGCACGGCGCCGTACAGCAGTGCGCCGCGCATCGCCTCGCCCAGCGCTCCGGACGGCAGCAGCACCGCCACGTGCGACAGCGGTCCCGCGAGCTGTTGCGCGGGCAGCAGCACGCCGCCGCCTACGGTAAGCAGCACCAGCACCAGGTTGGCCACGGCCAGCACGCCCTCGGCGCGCAAGGTCCCGGCGAGCAGCAGCGCCAGGGCCGTGAACGCGGCGGTCCCCAACAGCCCCGCGCCGACGACGGCGGGCAGCGCGCCCAGCTC
>NZ_KI911619.1:20086-20529 GCF_000515355.1 Promicromonospora kroppenstedtii DSM 19349
CGGAGGGCGAGGCACCGGCGGTCGGACCCACCGACGAGGTGCCGCTCGACGTGCTCGACGACATCGACGGCCTCGTGCTCCAGTCCCTGCTCGTGGTCGAGGAGGACGCCGCCGCGTCCGGCACTGCTGGGAGCGCGCCTGCTCCGGTTCGTTATCGGATGCTGGAGACGGTCCGCGAGTTCGGCCTGCTGCGGCTGACCGAGGCCGGGGAGGACGATGCCGTCCGCGACGCGCTGCTGCGCTGGGCCAAGGACGTGGCGGCGTACTGCACGTCCCGGCTGCTCGGGCCCGACCAGGTGACCGCGATCGGCCTGCTGCGCTGCGAGCACGAGAACCTGCTGTTCGCGATCCGGGCGGCGGCGCGCGCGGGACGGCCGGACGTCGTCGTGCACGGGTTCGTGGCGCTCGGCGGCGCGTGGACCCTGCGCGGGGCCGAGGACCGC
>NZ_KI911619.1:20629-20776 GCF_000515355.1 Promicromonospora kroppenstedtii DSM 19349
CAGGACGCGCGGGCGCGGCAGGTGGCCGACGTCGTGCGGCGTCGTGCGGTGGTGCTGTACCGGGAGCTCATGCACCATGTCGCCGACCATCCTGTGCTCGGCACGGTGTGCCTCGCGCTGGGCGCGGTGCTCGCGTCGGGTGAGACG
>NZ_KI911619.1:20876-21485 GCF_000515355.1 Promicromonospora kroppenstedtii DSM 19349
CGCGCCGACGACGGCGGGCAGCGCGCCCAGCTCGGGCCGCCAGCCGAGCGCCACGGCGACGCCGCAGATGACGACCACCTGCACCACCTCGACGGCGAGCACGCCGAGCACCTTGCCCGCCAGCAGCCCCGACCGGCCGAGCGGCGTCGTCGCCATCAGGCGCAGGACGCCGTTGCGCCGGTCGAACGCCGTGGCGATCGCCTGCGACGTGAACGCCGTCGACATGACGGCCAGGGCGAGCACACCGGGCGTCACGAAGTCGACCCGCGAGAACCCGTGCGTGTCCAGGTCGATGAACGACGTGCGCACCAGCGCGAACAGGACCAGCACGGGCAGCACGATCGTCACGAGCAGCTGCTCGCCGTTGCGCAGGATCGCGCGCGTCTCGAAGGACGCCTGGGCGGCGATCCGGCGGAGGACGGGTGCGGCGGCGGGAGTGGTCTCGACGGGCTCGACCCGCGAGCCGGGCCCGACCCTGGGCGTGCTCATCGGAGGTTCCTCCCCGTCAGGTCGAGGAACACGTCCTCGAGGGTGCGGCTGCCGGTGGTGACCGACCGGGCGAGCACGCCGCGCCCGGCGAGCCAGCCGGTCACGGCGGCGACGGCCGCC
>NZ_KI911619.1:21585-31945 GCF_000515355.1 Promicromonospora kroppenstedtii DSM 19349
GGGGCTGGCTGTGGCGGCGCTCGCGGTGGCCGCCTGGGCGGGGTCGATCGCGGGCGCGTCGGACAGGGGCACCGCACAATCGTAGGCGGCGGCGCGCACCGGCCGCGTCGCCGGGTGTGACCTGGGTGTGCACCGGGCGTGTGAGATGTGTCGCGATCCACCCGAACTGAGGGTCGCCTTCCTTGCGCATCTCGAATTAGGGAACAAGGATGTTCCCAAAAGGATTGGCGTCTGCGAAGGCGTGCACCCCGGGTGAGGTCTGCCCCCGGACCGACGGACGAGGAGGTGACCAGCATGAGCGCGACAGCACAGGTGTCCACCGGGCACGCGGCGAGCCACGAGACGGACGGCACCACGCGGCGGCGCGTGCTCGAGCTGGTCGCCTCGCGCGGCCCGGTCACGGCGGGTGCGCTGGCCACCGTCCTGGGGCTCACCGCGCCGGCCGTGCGCCGCCACCTCGGCCTCCTGGAGGAGGACGGCAAGATCACCGTCCACGAGGCCACGCCGTCGGGCACCCCCCGGCGCGGGCGCCCCGCCCGGCGGTACGTCGTCACGAGCGGCGGCCAGTCCGAGCTGGCGGGCGGCTACCAGGAGATCGCCCGGCAGGTGCTGCGGTTCCTCAAGGAGACGGGCGGCAGCGCGGCCGTGGCGGGTTTCGCCAAGGAGCGGTTCGACGCCGTGGCGCGCAGCTACGCGCCGCACCTGACCGCTCCCGACGCCGAGGGCCGCGCCGCCCAGCTCGTCCAGCTGCTGTCGGCCGACGGCTATGCCGCCTCCGTGCGGCCCGTGCCCGCCCCGCTGACCGGCCGCGCGGCCGGCGTCGTGGCACCCGCGGTCCAGCTGTGCCAGGGGCACTGCCCGGTCCAGCACGTGGCCGAGGAGTTCCCCGAGCTGTGCGAGCAGGAGGCCCGTGCGTTCAGCGAGCTGCTGGGCTCGCACGTGCAACGGCTGGCGACGATCGCCGGCGGCGCGCACGCTTGCACGACCAACATCCCCGTGACCGCCTCCGCCCACCTGGGCACGGGCGGCCCGAGACCCTTCCCCGCGACGACCCCCACCGAAGGAAAGTGATGAGCGCAGAAACGCAAGCGCCAGAGCAGCGCTCCGACGACGAGATCATCGCCAGCATCGGCGCGTACGAGTACGGCTGGCACGACAGCGACGCCGCGGGCATGTCCGCGCAGCGCGGCCTGAGCGAGGAGGTCGTCCGCAACATCTCGGCGCTCAAGAACGAGCCCGAGTGGATGCTGAACCAGCGCCTCAAGGCGCTGCGCCTCTTCGGCAAGAAGCCGATGCCGAGCTGGGGCTCCGACCTGTCGGGCATCGACTTCGACAAGATCAAGTACTTCGTGCGGTCCACGGAGAAGCAGGCCACCTCCTGGGAGGAGCTGCCCGAGGACATCAAGGCCACGTACGACCGGCTCGGCATCCCGGAGGCGGAGAAGCAGCGCCTCGTCGCGGGTGTCGCCGCGCAGTACGAGTCGGAGGTCGTCTACCACCAGATCCGCGAGGACCTGGAGGAGCAGGGCGTCATCTTCGTCGACACCGACACCGGCCTCCGCGACTACCCGGAGCTCTTCCAGGAGTACTTCGGCACGGTCATCCCGTCGGGCGACAACAAGTTCGCCGCGCTGAACTCGGCCGTCTGGTCGGGCGGCTCGTTCGTCTACGTGCCGCCGGGCGTGCACGTGGAGATCCCGCTGCAGGCCTACTTCCGGATCAACACCGAGAACATGGGCCAGTTCGAGCGCACGCTGATCATCGCCGACGAGGGCAGCTACGTGCACTACGTCGAGGGCTGCACGGCGCCGATCTACACGTCGGACTCCCTGCACTCGGCCGTGGTCGAGATCGTCGTGAAGAAGAACGCCCGCGTGCGCTACACGACGATCCAGAACTGGTCGAACAACGTGTACAACCTGGTGACCAAGCGGGCCACCGCGGCCGAGGGCGCCACCATGGAGTGGGTCGACGGCAACATCGGCTCGAAGGTCACCATGAAGTACCCGGCGATCTACCTGCTGGGCGAGCACGCCCGCGGCGAGACGCTGTCCATCGCCTTCGCGGGTGAGGGCCAGCACCAGGACGCCGGCGCCAAGATGGTCCACGCGGCACCGAACACGTCGTCGTCGATCGTCAGCAAGTCCGTGGCGCGCGGCGGCGGCCGCACGTCGTACCGCGGGCTGGTGCAGGTGCTCGAGGGCGCCTCCCACTCCGCGTCCAACGTCCTCTGCGACGCGCTGCTGGTGGACCAGATCTCCCGCAGCGACACCTACCCGTACGTGGACGTCCGTGAGGACGACGTGTCCATGGGGCACGAGGCCACGGTCTCGCGGGTGAGCGAGGACCAGCTGTTCTACCTCATGTCCCGGGGTATGGAGGAGACCGAGGCCATGGCCATGATCGTGCGCGGGTTCGTCGAGCCCATCGCGCGCGAGCTGCCCATGGAGTACGCGCTCGAGCTCAACCGCCTCATCGAGCTGCAGATGGAAGGGTCCGTCGGCTGACATGACTCTCACGACCGATCACTCGCGCGCTGTTGCCGACGGCGCCCACTCCCACGGCGCCGTCAAGCCCCAGGGCTCCCGAGCCGAGCGCCTCACGTCCTTCTCCCTGGAGGACATCCCCGTACCGAACGGACGCGAGGAGGAGTGGCGCTTCTCGCCGGCCGACCGCCTCCAGCCGCTGTTCCAGTCGGACCTCGGCTCCTCGGGCGTCACGGTCGAGGTGACCGCCGCCCCCGAGGTCAAGGTGGAGACCGTCGCCCGCGACGACGCCCGCCTGGGCACCGCCGGCAAGCCCGGCGACCGCACCGCCGTCACCGCGTGGAACGCGTTCGAGCAGGCCACCGTCGTGACCGTGCCGGCAGAGGCCGTCGCGTCCGACGTCACGTCCGTGCGCCTCACCGGCGTGTCCGCCGACGCCACCGCCGCCCACGTGCTGGTCCGCGCCGAGCGGCACTCCGAGGCCGTGGTGGTCATCGACCACAACGGCGTCGGCTCGCTCTCCGAGACCGTCGAGATCGTGGTCGAGGACGGCGCGCACCTGACCGTCGTCAGCGTCCAGGACTGGGCCGAGGGTGCCGTGCACGCCTCGTCGCACCGTGCCCGCCTGGGCCGCGACGCCAAGCTCAAGCACGTCGTGGTGACGTTCGGCGGCGACGTCGTGCGCATCACGCCCGACGCCGAGTTCACCGCCGAGGGCGGCGACGTCGAGATGGTGGGCCTCTACTTCGCGGACACCGACCAGCACCAGGAGCACCGCCTCTTCGTGGACCACGCGGTGCCGGAGTGCAAGTCGCGCGTGACCTACAAGGGCGCGCTGCAGGGCTCCGGGGCGCACACCGTGTGGGTGGGCGACGTCCTGATCCGGGCGAACGCCGAGAACACCGACACCTACGAGCTCAACCGCAACCTGGTCCTCACGGACGGCGCGCGCGCGGACTCGGTGCCGAACCTCGAGATCGAGACCGGCGAGATCGCCGGCGCCGGCCACGCCAGCGCCACCGGCCGGTTCGACGACGAGCAGCTCTTCTACCTCCAGGCCCGGGGCATCCCCGAGATCGAGGCCCGTCGTCTCGTCGTGCGTGGCTTCTTCGCCGAGCTCATCCACGAGATCGGCGTCCCGTCGGTCGAGGAGCGCCTGCTCGCCTCCATCGAGGCCGAGCTGGAGAAGTCGATGAGCGTCATCACCGGGGCTCCGACCGCATGACCGCGCAGCTGGCCTGCATGACCGACGACCTGGGACCGGAGGAGGCGATGCTCGTGGAGCTCGACGGCGCCGACGGCGCCCCGGTCCCGGTCGCGGTGGCCCGCGACGCCGACGGCAACTTCCACGCCGTCTCGGACATCTGCTCGCACGGCGCCGTCTCGCTGTCCGACGGCGAGGTCGAGGGCTGTCTGGTGGAGTGCTGGCTGCACGGTTCCCAGTTCGACCTGCGGACCGGCATGCCCGTCCAGCTCCCGGCGGTGCGCCCCGTGCCCGTCTACCCGGTGACCGTCGACGGCGAGCGTGTGCTCGTCGACATCGACGTGACCGTCCCCGTCTCCTGAACCACTGACTTCCGCAACCCTGGAGTAACAGATATGCCCACCCTCGAGATCCGCGACCTGCATGTCAGCGTCGAGACCAAGGAAGGCCCCAAGCCGATCCTGCGCGGCGTCGACCTGACGATCGCCAGCGGCGAGACCCACGCGATCATGGGCCCCAACGGCTCGGGCAAGTCCACCCTGGCCTCGGCCCTCGCGGGCCACCCCAAGTACACCGTCACCTCGGGCACCGTCACGCTCGACGGCGAGGACCTGCTGGCGATGACCGTGGACGAGCGCGCCCGCGCCGGCCTGTTCCTGGCCATGCAGTACCCGGTCGAGGTCACCGGCGTCTCCGTCGCGAACTTCCTGCGGACCGCCAAGACCGCCATCGACGGCACTGCCCCCGCCCTGCGCACCTGGGGCAAGGAGGTCAAGGGCGCGATGGAGAACCTGCGCATGGACCCGGCCTTCGCCGAGCGCTCCGTGAACGAGGGCTTCTCCGGCGGTGAGAAGAAGCGTCACGAGATCCTGCAGATGGAGCTCTTCAAGCCGCGCTTCGCCATCCTCGACGAGACCGACTCCGGCCTCGACGTCGACGCCCTGCGCATCGTCTCGGAGGGCGTCAACCGCGCCAAGGAGAACACCGAGGTCGGCGTTCTGCTCATCACGCACTACACGCGCATCCTGCGCTACATCAAGCCTGACTTCGTGCACGTCTTCGTCGACGGCAAGATCGCCGAGGAGGGCGGCTCCGAGCTGGCCGACCGCCTCGAGGAAGAGGGCTACGACAAGTACGTCGGCGCGAACGCGACGGCCACGGCCTGACCGACCGCTGAGGCACTTCGAGGGGACATGATGACCACCGCCACCGTGCGTCCGGGCGACCCGGCGCTGCAGCCCGCCGAGACCGGCTCGCTCTCCACCACCGAGCTGGCCGCCGTCCGGGCGGACTTCCCGCTGCTCGAGCGCACGGTGCGGGGTGGCCAGCCCCTCGTGTACCTGGATTCCGCCGCGACCGCCCAGAAACCCCAGGTGGTGCTGGACACCGAGGTGGACTTCTACGAGCAGCGCAACGCCGCGGTCCACCGCGGAGCGCACCAGCTCGCCGAGGAGGCCACCGAGGCGTTCGAGCAGGCGCGCGCGGCCGTCGCCGCGTTCGTGGGCGCCGACGAGGGCGAGATCGTCTGGCAGCCCGGCGCCACCGCCGCGATCAACGTCGTGGCCTATGCCTTCTCCAACGCGACCCTGGGTCGCGGGGGAGAGGCCGCGGCGCGGTTCCGGCTCGCGCCGGGCGACGAGATCGTGGTCACCGAGGCGGAGCACCACGCCAACCTCGTGCCGTGGCAGGAGCTGTGCGCCCGGACGGGCGCCGTCCTGCGCTGGATCCCGGTGGGCGACGACGGCCGGCTCGATCTCTCGAACCTCGACGAGGTCGTCACCGAGCGCACGAAGGTGCTGGCCTTCGGGCACGTGTCGAACGTGACGGGCGCGATCGCGCCCGTGGCCACGCTCGTCGCCGCGGCGAAGCGGGTGGGCGCGCTCACCGTGCTCGACGCCTGCCAGTCCGTGCCGAACCTGCCCGTGGACCTGCACGCGCTCGGCGTCGACTTCGCCGCGTTCAGCGGGCACAAGATGCTCGGCCCCACCGGCGTCGGCGCCCTGTACGGGCGGCGCGAGCTGCTCGAGGCCATGCCGCCGACGGTGACCGGCGGGTCCATGGTCGAGGTCGTGACCATGGAGACCACCACGTACGCGCCGCCGCCGCAGCGCTTCGAGGCCGGCACCCAGATGGTCGCCCAGGCCGTCGGCATGGGCTGCGCGGCGCAGTACCTCGGCGAGCTCGGCATGGCGGGGGTGGCCCGGCACGAGACCGAGCTCGCGGCCGAGATGCTCAAGATCGCCGACATCCCGGGCGTGCGGGTGATCGGCCCGCTCGACACCGCCGACCGGCTCGCCGTGGTCTCGTTCGTGGTCGACGGCGTGCACGCGCACGACGTCGGGCAGGTGCTGGACGACAAGGGCATCGCCGTGCGGGTGGGTCACCACTGCGCGCAGCCGCTGCACCGCCGGTTCGGCGTGGCCGCCACGGCGCGCGCCTCGGCGTCGGTCTACACGACGGTCGAAGAGGTCGTCGCCTTCCGGGAAGCGTTGGCGGGGGTCCGCGCGTTCTTCGGTGTGGAGTGATCTCTTCGATGAGATCTGATTCGGTGAGATCCAGAAAGGCAGCGTCGTGAGCACGCTCGAGCAGATGTACCAGCAGGTGATCCTGGACCACGCGAAGCACCCGGTGGGCCGCGGGCTCGTCGACGTCGCGTCGGTGGCGGGACACCTCGCGGGGGAGTCGCACCAGGTGAACCCCACGTGCGGTGACGAGGTGACCCTCCGGGTCGACGTCACGCCGGAGGGTTCGGTGGCAGGTGTCTCCTGGGAGGGGCAGGGATGCTCCATCTCGCAGGCGTCCGTGTCGGTCATGACGTCGCTCGTCGAGGGCGCCGACCTCGCCGAGGTGGCGCGGCTCGACGGCCTGTTCCACGACCTGATGTCGTCCCGCGGCAAGGGCCTGGGCGACGACGACGCCGAGGACGCCCTCGGCGACGCGACCGCCTTCACGGGTGTGTCGCAGTACCCCGCCCGGATCAAGTGCGCGCTGCTCGGCTGGGCGGCGCTCAAGGACTCGCTGGCGCGCAGCGGCGCGCTGGCCACGAGCTGAGGAGAGACCGATGACTGAGGCGAGCACCGACGTCGGGCAGGACGCCCCGGCCGCTCCGGCGGAGGGCGTCGGCCCGTCGCCCACCACCGTGGTGGACGTCGAGGAGGCCATGCGCGACGTGATCGACCCGGAGCTGGGCATCAACGTCGTGGACCTGGGCCTGATCTACGGCATCCAGGTGGACCAGAACAACCACGCGACCATCGACATGACGCTCACGTCGGCGGCCTGCCCGCTGACCGACGTCATCGAGGACCAGAGCGCGCAGGCGCTCGAGGGACTCGTGGACGGGTTCCGCGTGAACTGGGTCTGGATGCCGCCGTGGGGTCCGGAGAAGATCACGGACGACGGCAAGGAGCAGCTCCGGATGCTCGGGTTCAACGTCTGAGGATCGATGAGGTCAGGTGGCAGCTCCCTTAACCCGGGAGTTGCCGCCTGACCTGCTGTTTCTCCCTCGGGACCTAAAGGCGGGAGCGGACGCGAGTGGCCTCGGGTGTCCACCCGAGGTCCCACTGAACTCCCACGTGACCGGGGATGACTCCGCCACCGCCACCGAACCTTCCTCCATCGAAGGATGGAAGCGCCCGGCGACGGCGGCGCCCAGGCGTGGACGGGTCCGCCGCTCCGTGACCGGCTACGTGGACCCAGGACGGTCCGCCTCACCCGTAGTCGCTTGTTCAGCGGGTGAGGGTCGTCGCGAGAAAGTCGCGGATCAGTGCGGTGACCTCGTCGAGGTGGGACTCGAGAAGGAAGTGCCCGCCGGGCAGCAGCTCGATCCGGGCGTCGGGCAGGTCCTTGGCGAATGCCTTGGCGCCGTCGGGCCCGAAGATCTCGTCGCGCTCTCCCCAGACGGCCAGCAGTGGCACCTGGGAGGTGCGGAAGTACTCGTGCACTGCGGGGTACAGCGGCGGGTTGGTCGCGTAGTCGGCGAACAGCTGGAGCTGGACCAGGTCGTTGCCCGGGCGGGAGACCAGGGCGAGGTCGTGCTCCCATGTGCCGGGGTCCACCAGGGTGGGCTCGGAGACGCCGTGCAGGTACTGCCACCGGATGGCCTCGCGCGTCAGGGCGAAGCGGACCGCGGGCTCGGTGTCCTCGTTCTGGTCCTTCGCGTAAGCCCATACGTCGGTCCAGAAGCTCTCGACGAAGCCCTCCTCATACGCATTGCCGTTCTGGCTGATGATCGCCGTGATCGCGGACGGGTTCGCCAGTGCGAGGCGCCACCCGATCGGAGCGCCGTAGTCCTGGACGTAGATCGCGTACTGGTTGATGCCCAGGCCGGACAGCAGTCGGGAGGTGATCCGTGCAAGGGCGTCGAAGCTGTAGTCGAACTCGTCGATGCCGGGCGCGTCTGACAGCCCGAACCCGAGATGGTCGGGCGCCACCACGTGGTAGTCCTCGGCGAGCAGGGGGATGAGGGTGCGGAACATGTGCGAGCTGGTGGGGTAGCCGTGCAGCAGCACGATGGTGGGTGCGTCGGTGGGACCGGCCTCGCGGTAGAAGATCCTGTGTCCGTCGACATCGGTGAACCTGTGCTGGATGGCAACCATGGTACTAACCCTCTCGATTGGTGTTGTCTGGTTATGAGAGCACCGAGGGTGCTAACCTGTCAACAACGATTGAGGGGGTTAGTCATGGAGGTCGTGACACGCGAGGACGAAGAGCTGCTGCTGGAGCTGCTGAACACGACGCCCGTCGTCGACGGTGAGAGCACCGACGAACTTGCCGACCGAGATTCGGCCTTGGCCTGGGCCGCAGCGCACGGCGGGGCCGGCAGCAGCGGCGAGATCGCGCGACTTCGACGCGTTCGCACGGCGCTCCAGGACGTCATCCGCGGAGCGGGCGACGCGCAGCTGCTCGAGGAGCATGTCGAGCGGATCGCGCTGCGACCCTCGTTGCATACCGGCGCCCTCACCTGGGAGCTGCAGGCGCCTGCCGACGAGAGGCTCGCCGCGCGGGTGCTGCTCGCCTGGGCCGCGATCCACGAACGCGCCCCCGGCCGGATCCGGCCGTGCGCGAATCCCGCGTGCTGCCGCTTCCTGCACGACCGGAGCAACGCGAACACTGCTCGATGGTGCTCCATGGCGCTCTGCGGCAACCGGTTCAAGGCCAGACGCCACTACCAGCGCACGCGGAAGCCTGCCGACGGTTCCACAGCGTCATCATGAGCCGGTCGAGGCGCGCCTGTCGCCTCGACCAAGCCTTTCAGATCGTCGGTTGCGGGAGCGCGGTGTGTCGGTCACGTCGTGGACGGATCCCGCGCGGCGACTACGGAGACGGCGGTCGAGACGAGTGCGAGGACGCCGTATCCCAGGGCGATGTGCGGCAGTGAGATGGTGCCGGAGAGCTGGCCTGCGACGAGGCTGGGGAAGGCAGCAGCGCTGTAGCAGATCAGGTAGATGACACTGAAGATCGATGCGCGCTCGGTCAGGATGCTGCCCTGCAGCAGACCGCGAGTCGTGGCGCTGAGAGCGATGCCCTGACCCGCGCCGGCGAGTACCGTCGCGGTGAAGAACACCGTGAGGGACCCCGTGGTGATCGCGGCGATGATGCCGACCATCGCGACAAGGAACGCGACCATGCCGGTGCGTTGTGCGGCCGCCGGCGTGAACCTGGTGCTGAGCGGGGCACCGATTGCGCTGGGGATCATGTAGGCCGCGAACGCGAGCCCCGGGATCAAGGGGCTGTGGCTGTGGAGCTGCCCTTCGACCAGTGCGGGAACGAAAGCCTGGTAGAACGCCCCGATCGACCAGGTGGCCAGGAACACAGCGGTTGCGCCCGGGAGAAGGCGTCGGACGCGGGCCGGGACGCCGACGCTGGGGCGCAGCGATCGCCAGGCGCCCGGTGTCCTGGCGACGGTCTCGGGGCTCATGGCGATGAGCGCGGCCGACATCAGCAAGGCGCCGATCGCGGCGATATAGACGAGATGACGCGGCCAGGGAGCCACCTGGACCAGGGCGCCGGAGACCGCAGCACCGATGGCGAGCCCGACCATGGGCGTCTGGCTGGATGTGACCGAGGCCAGCCACGCGGGACGCGCGGGTGTCGTGTCGACGATGTACGCCGTGACGTTGCTGCTCGCCATCCCGGCGCCGAGACCCATCAGGCCGCGAGCGAGCAGCAACGTACCGGCGTCGTGCACGTCCAGCAGCAGCAGGCAGCCCAGCAAGAGCAGACCCAGGCTGGCCAGGGCAACTGGTCGTCGCCCTACTTGATTGGACAGCCGACCCATCACCAACAGCGCGATCAGGGTACCCAGGGCATAGACCGCGACTGCTCGGGAGATGTCAGGTTGCGTGAACCCGTCCTCGGCTCGGTAGGTGTTGAACAGCGGGATCGGCACGGCCAGCGCCGCGAACGCAGCGGTGAGCGATACCACCGCAGAGAAAAAGGCGAGTCGCACCTTCCTGCTCCGTGGAGCCTGTTCGGACATCGGTAGGACGTAGCGCATCCGACAAGACCTTCTCTTTCTCAGGCACGCCCAGGTGCCTCGACCGGTCAGGACCGGCCGAGGCAAGGCCGGCTTCGGTTCAGCCGAGGCGCTCGCCCGTGGTGGCGGAGAACACGTGCGAGTGGCCGGCCTGGATGGCGACGTTGATGACGTCGCCCTTGTCCGGCACAC
>NZ_KI911619.1:32045-54305 GCF_000515355.1 Promicromonospora kroppenstedtii DSM 19349
CCGAGGCAAGGCCGGCTTCGGTTCAGCCGAGGCGCTCGCCCGTGGTGGCGGAGAACACGTGCGAGTGGCCGGCCTGGATGGCGACGTTGATGACGTCGCCCTTGTCCGGCACACCGCGCGGGTCGATGCGCACGATGACCTGGTTGGTGTCGCCGGCGGAGAGGTCGACGTCGGCGGCGTCGCCCTTGAGGGAGCCGTAGACGAAGGCGTCGGAGCCGAGCTCCTCGACCAGGTTGACTTCGACCTCGAACGAGCCGGAGGTGCCGGACGGGACGACGTCGAGGGCCTCGGGGCGGAAGCCCAGGGTGACCTTGCCGTTGTCGGCCTCGCTGATGGTGGAGGCGATCGAGCGCTCCAGGGGCACGCTGGCGGAGCCGACCTTGACGTTGCCCTCCTTGACGTCGAACGTGCCGATGTTCATGGCGGGGGAGCCGATGAAGCCGGCGACGAAGACGTTGTTCGGGCGGTCGTACATCTCGCGGGGGGTGCCGACCTGCTGCAGGATGCCGGCGTTGAGGACCGCGATGCGGTCTCCCATGGTCAGGGCCTCGGTCTGGTCGTGGGTGACGTAGACCGTGGTGACGCCCAGGCGGCGCTGAAGCGATGCGATCTGGGTGCGGGTCTGGACGCGGAGCTTGGCGTCGAGGTTGGACAGCGGCTCGTCCATGAGGAACACCTGGGGCTGACGCACGATGGCGCGGCCCATGGCGACGCGCTGACGCTGACCGCCGGAGAGGGCCTTCGGCTTGCGGTCGAGGTACTCGGTGAGGTCGAGGATCTTCGCGGCCTCCTCGACCCGCTGGCGGATCTCGGCCTTCGGGGTGCCCGCGATCTTCAGGGCGAAGCCCATGTTGTCCGCCACCGACATGTGCGGGTAGAGCGCGTAGTTCTGGAAGACCATCGCGATGTCGCGGTCCTTGGGCTGCACGTCGGTGACGTCGCGGTCACCGATGAAGATGTGCCCGCCGTTGACGTCCTCGAGACCCGCGAGCATCCGTAGAACGGTGGACTTGCCACTACCCGAAGGCCCCACCAGGACGAGGAACTCCCCGTCCTCGACCTCCAAGGTGAACTCGTTGACCGCCGGAACCTCGGTGCCCGGGTAGACGCGTGTCGCGTGGTCGAAAGTGACCGTAGCCATGAGAAAACATCCCTCCACCGGCAGGTACGTGCCGGACGATCCGTAGTGGACTCACCGCTTGGTGAGAAACCGAACGGGCTTGGTGCTGCACAAATTCCGCGCCACGAGCGAGGCGTCCTGTCGAGCGATCGGTCGCACGCCAAGGTCTGTTCCGCCGTAGAGACCGCGGAGTTCGAAACGTCAGCGCATGCCGACCCAGTACGTGAACCCACCCCGGGTCGGTATGGGTTCTTGTCGACAGCTACGGGCGAACGCGGATGATCGTCTTGCCCTTGACCCGCTCGGTCGGGTTGAGTGCGGCGACCGCGTCGTCCAGCTCCGCGACATGACCGATGTTCGTGCGCAGACGCCCGTCGCGAACTCGCTGGACGAGCTCGCTCAGCTGCGCTCGGTCCGGCTCGACCACGAAGTCGACGGCCAGGCCGTCGGCAGGTCGCGCCTCGGGCGGCCCCGCGATGCTGACGAGCGTTCCTCCGGCACGGACCAGGGCCGCGGATCGCTTCTGGATGTCCCCGCCGATCATGTCGAAGACCAGATCGACCTCGCCGACGTCCTCCAGCGCGTCGTCGCCGAGGTCGACGAACTCGTGCGCCCCGAGGTCGAGTGCGGCCTGCCGGTCGGCGGTGCGCCCGGTGCCGATCACATAGGCGCCCGCTTCACGGGCGAGCTGCACCACGACAGACCCGACACCGCCGGCGGCGCCGTGGACCAGGACGCTCTGCCCCACCTCGAAACGACCGTGCACGAACAGGCCCTGCCACGCGGTCAGCCCCGAGATCGGCAGGCTCGCGCCCACCGTGAAGTCGACGTCGCCCGGCAGCGGCGCGAGGTTGCGCGCCTCCACAGCCACGTACTCCGCGAGCGTGCCGTCACGGGTCCAGTCCGCCAAGCCGAACACTCTCTGTCCGACGGTCAGCCCCCTCGTGCCGTAGCCGAGTGCGCTGACCACACCGGCCAGCTCGTGCCCCGGGACGGACGGCGTGCGGTCACGGCCCAGGCGGTCGGTCCAGGTCCCCGGCCAGGTCAGCTCGCCCGGAGTGAATCCGGACGCGTGCACCCGAACGACGACGTCGTTCCCGGCAGGCTCCGGCTCGGGGCGGTCCGCCAGAGTCATCCCGGCCAGTCCTGCGGTCTCGTCCGTCACCACGATGGCTCTCATCGGGCGCCTCCCTGTCGTGCGTGGTTGTCTCTCACCGTATTTCGGTTCACCAGGGTTAGCCGCGCGGGACGCCGACGTCTTACGGGCGGCGGTGGATTCTTGTCCACGACGTCCACCGTGGCTGGTGAACCGTGTGGGCCGTCAGCCGTTGGGGATCGGGTCTCGCGCCCCCGGTAAGACGGCAAGGAACGCTGACACCCACGAATCAAGGGGCGTGGCGCTCCGGTGAGGGGGCAGCCGCAGACATCAGTGCGCCGCACCCCGATCACCGGAGTGCTCACGACCACTCGACGAGAGGGAGAGACCATGACAACCATCGAGCTCACCGACGACACCTTCGCGAGCACGATCAAGGACAACCACATCGTCCTGGTTGACTTCTGGGCGGCGTGGTGCGGCCCGTGCAAGCAGTTCGCACCGGTCTTCGAAGAGTCCGCCAGGAACAACCCCGACATCGTCCACGGCAAGCTGGACACCGAGGAAGCCCAGCGGACCGCGGCTGCCGCTGACATCACCGCGATCCCGACCCTCATGGCCTTCCGTGACGGCCTCCTGGTCTTCAACCAGGCCGGTGCTCTGCCCGCCAAGGCTCTGGCGGAGGTGGTGGCCATGGTCAAGAACCTCGACATGGACGAGGTCCGCAAAGACCTGGCATCGCAGGTCGATCGCACCGCACAGGACAGGTGAAGACATGTCGAACCAGTACAGCAGGTCGCCCGAGGCGCTACGCCGGCTCACCGAGACCCAGGTCCGCGTCACCCAGGAGGGCGGGACCGAACCAGCGTTCCGGAACGAGTACTGGGACAACCACGAACCCGGGATCTACGTCGACGTGGTCTCCGGCCAACCGCTGTTCTCCTCGACCGACAAGTACGACAGCGGGACCGGCTGGCCCAGCTTTACCAAGCCGATCAGTGCAGGCACGGTCAGAGCAGTGACCGACCGCTCCTACGGGATGGTCCGCACCGAGGTGCGCTCCACCGGGGCCGGCAGCCACCTGGGACATCTGTTCGGCGACGGTCCGGCCGATCAGGGAGGGGAGCGCTACTGCATGAATTCCGCCGCACTGCGCTTCGTGCCCGTCGCTGACCTGGAGGAGCAGGGTTACGGCGAGTACGTGCCGCTGTTCGAACCGCGCGCGACCGGAGACGAGGACACGTCATCATGACCAGCGGAGCGCATGACAGCGGGGAGATCACCCGTAAACCCGGCACCGAGACGGCCGTGCTCGCCGGAGGGTGCTTCTGGGGCATGGAAGACCTGATCCGTCGCCGGCCGGGGGTACTGGCCACGCGCGTGGGGTACTCCGGTGGAACCAACGACCACGCGACCTACCGGAACCATCCTGGCCACGCCGAGGCCGTCGAGATCATCTTCGACCCGGTTGCGACGTCCTACCGGGACATCCTGGAGTTCTTCTTCCAGATCCACGACCCCTCGACCTTGGATCGGCAAGGCAACGACGTCGGCGCGAGCTACCGGTCGGCCATCTTCCCGCTCGACCCTGAGCAGGAGAAGACCGCACGCGACACGATCGCCGACGTCGACGCCTCGGGCCTGTGGCCCGGACGAGCGGTGACGACGGTGGAGACCGCCGGCCCGTTCTGGGAAGCCGAACCTGAGCACCAGGGCTACCTGATCACCTACCCCCATGGCTACACCTGCCATTTTCCGCGCCCGGGCTGGGTACTTCCCCGGCGGGACCGGACCGCCGGCTGACCGGCCCGAGTGAGACGACGAAAAGGAGCTCCTGTGAGCGATCCAGACCACGTGCACACACCGGACGAGCTGCGCGATCAAGCCGGCGCTGACCGGTTCGAGCTCGTGCGAGCCGGCGAGACGATCGCGTGGATGACGTACAAGCACCTCAAGCCCAATCGGTACGTGCTCCTGCACACCGAGGTCGACCAGGCGCAGCGAGGCCACGGAATCGGCGGCGTCCTCGTCGACGCCGTTCTGAACGAGATCCGCTCCCGACAGGGAACGGTGACGGCCATCTGCCCGTTCGTCGCCGATCACCTGGCGGGCGACGAGCGGTATGCGGACGTCATCGACCCCAAGCACCCCGGCTACCCGGACCGGACCGCGGCCGAGCACGGCGACGGCGCAATCCCGGTATAGGTCGGATACCCGCGAACGGGCGTGTCCTCACCAGCACGGGCCTGGTGAGGACGACGCTCGTTCCCGTCACGGGTTCGGCACGTCGAGGTCGCCCCTGCGGAGCCGGAAGACCTGAAGCTTCAGGTCGTAGTACTTCGTCGTCTCGCCGACCCACTCCATCCCGATCTCGCGCGCCGTCCTGATCCCGTGGTCGTTGCCAGGGCGTACGACGGCGAACACCTCCTCCTCGTCGTGAGAGAACGCATAGTGCGCAAGGGCATGTCCGGCCTCAGAACCCAGACCGCGACCCCATGCAGAGGGTGCGAACTGGTACCCGAGCTCCAGGTCCTCGCCCTCTGGCGGCAGACCGAGGATCTGCCCGGAGCCGATCAGCTCGCCGTCGGCCAGGTCATCGATCGCCCACCGCCCGGTGGGCCTTCCTGTGTCGACCTCGTGTTCGGCGCCCCATCGTTCGACGATCGAGCGCATCTGCCCCGGTTCGTCGATGCGGCCCATCGCCGGTGCCAGCCAACGTGCGACGTCAGCTTCACCGTAGATGGTCAGCGCCGCGACCGCGTCGTCGGCCCGCCAGGGTCGCAACCGCAAGCGACCCGTCTGGATCGTGGTTCCGTCGATCGTGACCTGATGGCTCATGTCTCCTCCTGGATCTGTTCGGCCTTCCGTCCGCCGGGTGTCGAGCAGCCGCGTGACGAACTGGCGTGACCGTACGGGAACTGGACGATATCGTCCAGTTGGTGGTTCGGCTGACAGGACGCTTCAGGTGGGAGTGAAGCGCCCACGGAGCGCGCAGGTGCGCGATTGATCGGTATGGATGGTGGACCCGCGTGCCACTAACGATGGTGTGCATATCGACGATCGCACCCCGTCGTGCTGGCCGCAGGCCACCCTTTGAAAGGAAGACCTCATGACCGACCCTGACCCGAACACACTGGCTCCGCAGCACACCGCCGCCGGCACGAGCTCTGCCACGCCGGTCCCTGACGACGACCAGAAAGCCTTGATGGGAGAGGTGGCCGGCGACGATGACCAGTCTCTCGAGCTGACGATCACAAAAGACGAGACCGCTGGGATCTATGACGCGACCGTCGCCGACCAAGAGGTCGGCGGGCTGACCTACAGGGACCACGACGGTCGGGTGGTGCTCGTCGCGGTGTCGATCCTCCCGCAATTCCGTCACCAGGGCGCTGCTACCCAGCTGATCCGGCACGTCTTGGACGACCTTCGTGCACAGGGAAAGAAGGCCACAGTCCTGTGCCCGATCGTGCGCACCTTCATCGACAAGCACACCGAGTACCAGGATGTCGTCGACCCGCAGCACCCCGGTGTCGTGAAGGTCTCCCCGCGGTGACGGCCACACCCGTCGGTCGAGGCTTCGACGAGATCCGGGCAGCGGTCGTCGGGGATCCGGCGAATGCTTGGGCCAAGGAGCGCGGATACGCGCCGCTGTACACCGCAGGCCCCGAGGCGCGGGTCGCGGTCGTGGGCCAGGCGCCTGGCCGCTTGGCGCAGGAGAGTGGTGTGCCGTGGAACGACGCGAGCGGCGCGAAGCTGCTGGAGTGGTTGGACGTGACCGAGGACGAGTTCCGCGATCCGGCCCTGTTCGCCCTGCTGCCGATGGACTTCTACTACCCGGGCAAAGGAGCCACCGGCGACCTGCCACCCAGGAAGGACTTCGCGTCGCGGTGGCATCGTCCGCTGCTGGACCTCATGCCCGGGATCGGGCTGACGATCCTCATCGGGAGCTATGCCCAGCAGCACTATCTCGCCGACCGGGCGAAACGGAATCTCACCGAGACCGTCCACGCCTTCCGCGAGTACCTGCCCACGATGATTCCCCTGGCGCACCCTTCGCCGCTGAACTTTCGCTGGCAGGCCCGCAACCCATGGTTCGTCACCGACGTCCTTCCCGTCCTGCGGGCACGGGTCGCGTCAGCGCTGGTGAGCCAGCCCGAGAGCAAGATCGCCTGGTAGAGCAGGACAGAAGGAGAGAATCATGAAGGCCATCGTGGTGTCAGATCGCGCCGCAGGCAGAGCAGGAATGCGGCTGGTGGACCGGCCCGACCCGGATGCCGAAAGGCTGGCCGGTCTCGAAGGCGCCAACTACGGCGACGTGGTTGTCGAGGTGCGCGCCTCGGGATTTACCGGCAACGAGCTCGAGTGGCCCTCGACCTGGGTCGACCGCCTCGGCCGTGACCGAACGCCGTCCGTCCCGGGCCACGAGGTCGCCGGGGTGGTCACCGCCCTGAGCTACGGGGCCGCAGGGCTGTCCGTGGGACAGCGAGTCTTCGGGCTGACCGACTGGACCCGGGACGGGACTCTTGCCGAATACGTCGTGGTCGAGGCGCGGAACCTGGCGCCGTTGCCGGGCGACGTCGACTTCGTGACGGCCGCGGGTGTCGCGATGACAGGTCTGACCGCCTGGCAAGGACTGTTCGAGCACGGACGCCTCACCGCAGGGCAGAGCGTCCTCGTGCACGGTGCAGCGGGGGCGGTGGGGTCGATGGCGGTACAGCTCGCACGCGAGTGCGGGGCGCACGTGATCGGAACTGGGCGTGCCGCACATCGCCAGGAGGCGCACGACTTCGGTGTGCACGAGTTCGTCGACCTGGGGAGTGAGGCGCTCGAGGACGTCGGCGGGGTTGATCTTGTGTTCGACGTCTTCGGGGGCGAGATCGGTGACCGGTCCGCAGGTCTGGTGCGGCCAGGAGGGACGCTGGTGAGCATCGCGGGCAGCCCCCAGGTGCGACCGACGGACGGTCGGACCGTCGACTTCGTCGTCGTGTCCGAGCGCGCACAGCTGAACGAGATCGCCCGCCGAATCCAGTCCGGTCGCTTGCGGGCGAACATCGGGCGGACCGTGAGCCTCCAGGACGCTGTCGCCGCCTTCAACTCGACAGAACCTGTCCGCGGAAAGATGGTCGTCCGCGTACGCGGTTGACCGCTCGAGGTTCGCCGCAGCGACGCTCCGCGTCGGGGCCGGTCGAGTCATCCGGACGGAGGGCCCGACCGGCCCGTGCTGTTACTCGGCCACGCGGATGATCGTCCTGCCGCGGGCGGGCGAGGTGGGCTGGAACGCAGCGGTGGCGTCCGACAGTGGTAGGACGCGGCCGACGGCCGGAGCGATGCGGCCCTCGCGAACTCGTTGCGCGAGATCGGCCAGCCGGGCCCGGTCGGGCTCGACGACGAAGAAGATCGCCCGCCCGTTCGTGGGCAGCACCTTCGGCGGGGCGGCGACCGAGACGAGCGTTCCCCCAGGACTCACGAGCGCGGCGGATCGGTCGAGGACCTCACCACCGATGACGTCGAACACAAGGTCGACCGGTCCGGTGTCCTCAAGCTCCTCGTTCTCGAGGTCGACGAAGGCGTCGACCCCGAGGGAGGTCGCGGCATCCCGGCTGCTCGATCGGCCGGTGCCGATCACCCGCGCTCCGGCCTCTCGGGCGAGCTGCGCCGCCAGGGACCCGACGGCGCCCGTCACACCGTGGATCAGAACCGTCTGGCCCGTCGTGAGCCGACCGTGGTCGAACAACCCCTGCCACGCGGTCAGCCCCGAAATCGGCAGAGCCGCGCCGATCGCGTGGTCCAGATCCGCCGGCAGGGGCGCCAGATTCCTGGCTTCGACCGCCACATATTCGGCCAGCGAGCCGTCACGCGCCCAGTCGGCCATGCCGAACACCCGCTGGCCGACGCTGAGGCCGGTCGTACCGAACCCCAGGCCGACCACCACGCCGGACAGCTCGTGACCTGGCACGCTCGGCGTGCGGTCGCGACCGGCGCGATCCGTCCACGTAGCGGGCCACTCCAGCTCGCCGCGCGTGAACCCGGCGGCGTGCACCTGAACGACGACGTCGTTCTCGACAGCATGTGGGTAGGGCAGTTCCTCGAGCGTCATCCCCGCGAGTCCAGCCTCGCGGTCGCGTACGGTGACGGCTTTCATCTGAGTGCTCCTTCGTTTCCTCGTGGTCGATGGTCGCGAGGGAGACGAGATAGCTCGGTCGGACGTGACGTACGTGCTCGTGGGGGACGTGTCAGACCCCGTTCTGTCGGTGCCACCCCACGAGCTCCGCCGTCAGCTGTCGTCGCTCTCGGTGAGATCGCCGTTGAGTCCGTCCGGGTAGAAGCCGCCGCTGCCGGCACGTTCCGGGGTGAGGTAGACGATGTTCAGGATGTGCCCGGGTGAGCGTCCGAAGGCACCACCGTTCTCGTCGGTCGGGACGAGGTTGAGGCGGTCGGCGGTGCCGATGCTCTGGTCGTCGTCGCCGACGTGGTCGACGGCGTTGCGCACGTCGGAGATCTTCTGCGCGGCGGTGAAGACTGTGTCGTCGATGACGCCCTGGTTGTACAGCGCCAGCCGGACGATGCCGGCGTGGTAGGCCTCGGTGGCCAACAGGCCGACAGCCGCGTCAAGGTAGGTCTTGTTCTCGATCAACGGTGCGGCGCCCTTGAACGCGGTCACGCCGACGTCCTCGAAGAGGTAGGCGGCGAACAAGAAGTTCACCTCGTTGGCGTAGGCGTCGAAGGCCTCGCCCTCGCCGATCAACCCGGCGGCACGGGCTGCCTGCGTGAAGCTGTGGTCGAGCGAGATGGTGGGCCTGGCCACGGCGGCGCTACCCAGCGCGCCACGGAGGAAGGTGACGTGCTGGCGCTCGTCGGAGGCGATCTCTTCGGCAAACCGTCGGACGACGGGGTTCTTGAACGGGACGGGCTTGCCTCCCGAGACCTCGCCTCGGGCGCCGACGCCGGTGGTGAGTTCGTCCGGTAGTGCGCTTCCCGTAGCACGCAGGTAGAACTCGGCCTCGAGGTACTCGAGGTTCAGCGCGAAGTTGAGGATAGAGGCGTCGCTGGGGCCGGCCGTGTCCTCGCCCGGTGCGGTCGACCGAGGGGCCCGGCCGATCATGGATTCGAGCCGGTGCCGGTCGGCGGCGGTCTCAGCGCTGCGTACCGCCGCCTGGGCGAGGAAGTCGTTGTCGGACATGGGTGTGCTCCTTTGCGATAGCTGTGCCGCAGCCGTGGCTACAGCGGATGTGGCGACACGCGTCAGACGCGGAGGTCGATCGCGTCCAGTCCCGCGAGGCTGAGAACGAGGCGTTCACCTGCGGTGACCACGACGACCAGCACGTGGTCACAGGACGCGCAGCGTGCGACGAGGCCGGGGGCGTCGGGGTAGACCATGGCCTCGGCGACAGGCGCTGTTCGCCCGCAGCTGCCGCACCGGCCCCGTGCCGCGGTGACGTCCATGGTGAACACGTCCGACAGCACGCCGGCGAGGGCGTTCCCGTCCAGGTGGTTCGGCATCAGAGTCCTCCGAATCGTTCGGTGAGGATGTCCGTGGTGGAGTGGCCGAGGTCCAGCAGCCAGGTGGCGACGGTCTCCGCGAAACCGGTCGACCCGCAGACGTACACGCGGGGCCGTTCCGACGGCGGGATGGTGCTCGCGGCAAGGGTGTCCCGCGTGAGGCGTCCCACGGTGCCGGGCCAGCCTGTCGGCGCCTGCCGTGTGTAGACGTGGGTGACCTGGAAGGACGGTCCGGCCAGCTCCGTGAGCTCGGCGGCGAAGAAGGCGTCGGCGGGCGTGCGGACCGAGTAGAGCAGCTGGAAGGGCGTGGTGTCCTCGGCAAGGTCGTGCGCCACGGCCATGGCGTAGAGCGGGACGACGCCGGAGCCGCCGGCGATGAGCTGGACCGGCCGGTCGTTCTGACCGGGACGCCACACGAAGTAGGACCCGAGCGGACCGTGCACCTCCAGCGTGTCACCGGGACGTGCCTCGTTGACCAGGAACGGTGACACCTCGCCGTCGGGCAGCTCGTCGATCGCGAGGACGACGTGGCCCCACGGCGACGAGGAGGCGACCGAGTAGGAGCGGCTGGCCTGGTACCCGTCGGGTGCGGTCAGCCGCACGTCGAGATGGGAGCCGGGCTCGCTGCCGGGCCAGGTCGGCACCGCCAGCGTCATCCGGACCGAGTGGGGTGTCTCGGCTCGGGTCTCGACGATCGTGGCCGAGTGCCAGGTGCTGCGCATGCGGTGCTGGACGGGCTGGGCCGTCGAAGGGGGCGTGTTCACCGGTACCGCTGTTCCTTCCACGGGTCGCCGTAGAGGTGGTAGCCGTACTGCTCCCAGAAGCCCGGGTCGTTGTCGGGCATCATCGTCAGGCCGCGTACCCACTTGGCGCTCTTCCAGAAGTACAGGTGCGGCACGAGCAGCCGGGCCGGGCCGCCGTGCTCGGGGTCGAGCGGCTCGCCCTCGGCCTCGGTGGCGATCCAGGCCTTGCCGTCCAGCAGGTCCTCCAGCGGCAGGTTCGTGGTGTAGCCGCCGTAGGAGTGCGCCATCACGTACCGGTGCTCGGAGCGGACGTTCGCGAGGATCTTGTCGAGGCTGACGCCGCGCCAGGCCATGCCGAGCTTGGACCAGTGGGTCACGCAGTGGATGTCCACCGTGATGTCCTCGACCCCGAGCGCGTGGAGCTCGTCCCAGCTCCACCTGTGGTCGGTTCCGGTCTCGTCCTGGACCGTGAGCTCCCAGTCCCTGGTCTCGACCTGGGGCGTAGGCCCCGCGCTGAGCACGGGCCATTTCTCGACCATGGTCTGTCCGGGTGGTACGCGGGTGTCCGCCTGGCCTCTGCGCCCGGAGAATCCGCGGGTTGCGAACGGCATGCTGACTCCAATCTGAGCTGGGTGCTGGTCGGTGGCCCTGCAGGGTCAGTCGGTGCGCGAGAGTGCGGCGATCAGTCCTTCGAGATCGTCGTGACACTCCGCGCAGGAACGCAGGTGTGCTGCGACACCTGGAAAGCGAGTGACTGGGTCACCACCCTTGATGCTGAGCTCGGCATAGACATCGATATCGAGCCTGCTGACGCTGCAACCGGGGTCGTCGGGGTCGGTCCTGAGCAGCGCGTCCAGCCTCTCCCAGGGCTCGCGACCAGAATCGCTTGGGCTGTTGAGCATTCGTCTCCTCTACTCACCCGAGTGGTTCATTCGTCGCGTTGACACTGACAGCCAGCGCAGCAACGTGATGACGACGCATGTCGAGGGCATGCACCCCGCTGCGCTCGTTCCTTCACGAGATGAGTCGACACCTGCCTCGTTGGTCTTACCTCCCGTTTCGAACTCGTCGCGCTGTGTCGAACGCGCACAGGCCGGGGTAAGACACAACGGCAATCTCGCGACTAACGGCGAGCACGGCCGGCCGGTCTCTGGACCGGGATCGCCGTGCAACCGCCCGTGGGACGGAACTTGATGGAGGACCGATGCCCGAAAACCTGCTCCGCCACCTACGAGACCTTGGCGTATCGCCTTGGCTGGACGGTGTCACTCGCGAGGAACTGCGTTCGGGAACGTTGCGGACGCTGGTCGACGAGCTGGGTGTGTCCGGCGTGACCACCAACCCCTCGCTGTTCGCCAAGTCGCTCGCCGGTGATACGTCCGCGTACGACGCCAGCTTTCACGACCTGGCTTCCCGAGACATCGGTCCGGAGGAGGCCGCGCGTCTGCTGGCGGCCGAGGACGCGCGGTACGCCTGCGATGTCCTGACCGCGGTGCACAAGCACTCGCACGGTCAGGACGGATGGGTCTCGCTGGAGGTCGACCCACGCCTGGCCGACGATGCCCGGGCGACTCTGGCGGACGTTCGCGCGCTGGCCTGGCTCGTGGACCGGCCAAACCTGATGGTCAAGATCCCGGCAACCTCGGCCGGCGTGTCAGCCATCGCCGACGCGACCGCCGAGGGGCACCACATCAACGCAACATTGATCTTCTCGGTCGACCGCTACCGCGAGGTCCTGGACGCCTACGCGCACGGGCTCCAGCGAGCACGCGCGGCCGGAATCGAGATCACGGAGATCCGCTCGGTGGCGTCCCTGTTCGTCTCGCGCGTCGACGCTGCCCTGGCCGCGGCGGGCGCGCCCCACCAGGTTCCGCCAGCTGCAGGTTCGATGCTGCCGGGGATCGCGAACGCGCGCAGCGCCCATCGTGCGTTCTCCGAGGCGATGAGGACAGCCACGTGGGCCGAGCTGCTCGCGGCCGGCGCCAACCCGCAGCGGTTGCTCTGGGCCTCGACCGGGGTCAAAGACCCCACTCTCGATCCGTCCACCTATGTCAGGGAGCTGGCCCTGCCCGGCACGATCGCCACGATGCCGCCAGAGACTCTGACGGCGACCGCGACGGCACCGGCGCAGGTCCCCACCGACGGCCCGCCCGGTTCCAGGCACGAGGAGGTGGAGGCACAGCGAGCGCTTGAGCAGGTCTACGGCGATGTCATGCCACGCCTGCTCGCAGACGGTGTGCGGCAGTTCCAGAAGTCGTGGCAGGTTGCGCTCGCCGTCGTCGAGGAGCGGCTCGCGGCTGCGCGCGGCGACCGAAAAAGGCCACGGCGCTGACCCGCCGTCGACCCGTCGGACAACACCCATCACCAGACGAAGGGCAACTCCATGGCACCCACCGAGCACCAGGCTCCCCGGGACGGGGCGATCATCGCGGCGCAGGAGATGGCGGCCGCGCTCACCAAAGCACCTCTTGTGTATGCCGACGGGGCGAGCCAGACGTTCAGCACGGAGGGGAACCGAACCACATACGTCGAGCGTGGCACGCACACTCAAGGCACGTGGGAGGTTCTCGCTGACGGCACGTTCTCGTCGTTCTGGCCGCCGGACTATCGCGCCGAGTACGTCGTGCGCTGGATCGTGCGGCAGGACGTCCGCATCGGGATCAGCTTCACCGAGGTCCGCGGCGGCAACCAGTTCGACGGTCTCTACCGGTAACGACTGGGCTGGCGACGAGCGCTCCGCCACCCCTGCGGATCGACCAGCGCCCGGTGCCGACGAGACCGCCTGCGCGTCCCGCACGCACGAGAACGGGACAAGCGGGGCGTCTTGGACAGCAGTGGACTCCATCGTCCAGATAGTTCCGTGTAGTCAACAACAAACCCCCTTGTCTGGACCCTAGGGTCCGGTTTACGGTGTGGCGACGACCTCGGTTCGAGGCGTGCACGGGCATGGCTGGCGCTGGTCTCTCACCTCCTGCGCGGCCAGAAGGGTGGGACGCGATGGATCTCCAGATCGCTCAGGACAACCAGAGGTGGGTGCTGGGTCTCGGTGCGACGGGGCCTGAGTGCGAGGCAGCCTGCGAGGAGCTCTACTCGTTGCTCCATCGCGTCGCCAGGCGCGAAGTGGTTCGTCGCGCCTCGTCCCTACGGGTGTACGGGCCGGAGCTGGACGACATCGCTCATCAGGCGGCGGCGGATGCGCTGATGGCGATCCGCCGGCGCCTGGACACCTTCCGCGGTGAGTCCAGGTTCACGACGTGGGCGTGCAAGTTCGTCATCTTCGACGTCGCGACGAAGGTGAACCGGCATTTTTGGCGACACCATGACGTCCCGTACGACCATGAGGACTGGTCTCGCACGGCGTCCCGGTTCGAGGTGCCGCCCGGTCAGGAGATCGAGGCGGCAGAGTTCGTCGACGCGATCTCGGCAGCGATCAAGCGTTGCCTCACGGAGAGACAGCGGACCGTGTTCATGGCGACGGTCATCAACAAGGTGCCCATGGATGTGCTGGCCGAAGAGCTCGGCTCCAGCAGGAACGCCCTGTACAAGGTCCTGTTCGATGCTCGCAAGAAGCTGCGTGCCGAGCTGGTCTCTGACGGATATCTGTCCCAGTAGCCCCACCCTCGGCCCGCCATGACAATCGGCGCGCGACTGCGGCTGCCCTGCGATTTAACAGGACTATTGCGTCCAGTTAGGCTGGCGGGGGTTGTCGGCGGCTGCCGGCCGACGAACGGACGGACGAGGAGACGAGCGCGCGGTGACAAGCGGACGTACGGGCCCTCATTCTGGGCGGGCGACGGGCACCGTAGGGGCCGACAAGAAGGAGACCGCAGATCCGTTTCGGGAAGTCTTGGAGGCGGAGAAGCACTGGCTGGCCGAAGTCTGTCGCGCTGAGGACCTCACCGGATGGCGGTCTCGTGTGATCCGCGAAGTCATGGATCGTCGGTCCCCGTATGCACGGGCCCTTCGTCGCGACCATGAGGCATGCCGGCGGAACGAGTTTCACCTGGACTGGCAGTCACTGATCACCAGCACGCTCGAACGGATCACGTCGAGTCAGCCGGACTGGCCGGGCAGGTCGTCCGCCGCCCCCGTCGCGATCGCCAGGATGGAGGACGTGGCTACCGCGGTCCTGGCGGCCCTGCACGGGGGAGCCACGCTCAGCTGGCTGGCTGACGATCCCCGGTCGCTGGAGGCAGCGCTCGAGATCGCCCTGGCCCCTGTGCTCTCACCGCACAGATCGAGCGGCCCCGGCGACCGACCGCCTCGGTAGCGCCGTCGGTACGATGAAGCCGTGAACGAGAACTCGGATCAGAGTCCGGTCCGGCTGACGGCACGGGGGAAGAAGACGAGGACCCGAATCGTCGCCGCAGCCGCCGACTTGATGCGCGTGCAGGGAGTCGGCGGAACGACCCTGGACGATGTCATGGTCGCCAGCGGCGTGAGCAAGTCCCAGCTGTACCGGCATTTCGAGGACAAGAACGCCCTGGTCCGGGCCGTGGTGACACATGTGGGGGAGTTCGTCATCGCGCGGGAGACCAACATGCTGGGCAAGGTCTCGACCCTGGCCGGGCTGCGACGCTGGCGGGACTCCCTGGTCAAGGCCAACGCGCTGCGACACGGCATGTACGGGTGCGCGCTCGGGGCACTGGCCGGCGAGGTCTCCGATCATGACGTCGTCGCCCGAGGCATGTTGGACCAGCTGTTCCAGGCCTGGCAGCGCTTGATCAGTGAGGCTCTCGAGCGCATGCAGCGGGCCGGCGCCCTGGACGAGTCGGCCGACACCTCCCGCCTGGCCGTCGGTTTCCTCGCCTCGCTCCAGGGCGGTTACCTCCTGGCGCAGACGGCCCGTGACGTGGAGCCCATGGCTATCGCGATCGACGTCGCCCTGGCGCACATCGAGAGCTTCGCCACCTCGGACCGCGCAGCTTCATAGGCCGAAGCGCTGAAGGTTGACACGTTCGTCGCCATAGCCGCGATCGAGCAGCATGGCGGAGATCTCGTCCACGAAGCGGTCCGGCCCGCTCACGTACGCGATGGGGTCTGCCCGCCCCTGCCACGCTGCTGGTTCACGTAGATCGTCGGGGTCGATCAGCCGCACCGTGGAGCCCGGCGTTGCCCGGACGGGGCTGTCGTATCGCATGCGAACCTCGACGTCCGTACCCGGGGCATCCAGATCTGTCCGATAGAGGCGTGACGCCGCGTCGCGGGCCCAGTACACCAGGAGAGCCTGCAGACGGTCGCTCGTCCGGTCGCGCGCACGGAGGATGCTCATCAGCGGCACGACTCCCGTGCCGGCGCCGAGCAACAACAGCGGCCGGCGGGTGGAGCGATGGTGTTCGGGATCCCAGGAGAAGCCGGCGTCGAGCGGTCCGCGGACGTCGAGCTCGTCACCTAGCCGCATCGTGTGAACCAGGTAGGAGGACACCTCTCCGTGTGGAAGGAGATCGACGGTGATCGCTACGCGGTCGGGGGAGTACGGCTCGGCGAGGGCGTACAGCCGCCGTGCGGAATAGCCGCCCGGCGCGGTGAGCCGGATCTCGACGTTCTGGCCGGGAAGGTGTGGTGTCCAGCCCGGCACGCGGAACGTCAGGGTTCGCGCGTGGCGTGACTGGCGTCGCGTGGAGATCAGGATCCCGGTATGCCACGTGGCCTGCGCAGCTTTCACGTGGGCCGGTTCAGTCATCGGTGTGCCTCTGTTCGCGCCAGGGATCGCCATAGTTGTGGTAGCCGTGGCGTTCCCAGAATCCTGGTTGGTCGGTGGTCGTAAACGAGAGTCCGCTGACCCATTTCGCCGACTTCCAGAAGTAGAGGTGGGGGACAAGAAGACGCGCCGGTCCGCCGTGCTCGGGGGTCAACGGACGGCCGTCGAACTCGTAGGCGATCCACGCCTTGCCGCCTGTCAGGTCCGCCATCGGCAGGTTGGTCGTGTACCCGCCGTAGGAACGCACCAGGGCGTAGGGGTACCGGACGTCTACGTCCTCGAACAGCACATCAAGGCTGATGCCCGTCCACGTCGTGCCCAGCTTGGACCAGCGAGTCACGCAATGGATGTCCGCGGTGATCCTCTCCGTGGGCAGCCGCATCATCTGCGCCCAGCTCCAGGTGCGGGTGACACCCGCGTCGGAGGCGATGGAGAAGGCCCAAGAGCTTGTCGGTTCGTTGTGGGCCGGTCCTGTGCTCAGGACCGGAAACCCGGTGGTGAGGTGTTGCCCCGGCGGAAGATCGACGGCACGCCGATCATGCCGTCCCCGGAAACCCCTGGTGACGGTCATGCAGTGTCCTTTCGTCATCGGACGGAGTAGCACACCGTTGGTGGCCCGCACCGGGGGCATCTTTCGCGGCCGGCCTGCGGTGTACCCGTCCACACGAAAGAACCTGGGGCCAGGCGTCCACGAACGATGTAGCGACAGGGCGGGACCACCGCGGTTCACAGCATGCCGAGCCTGCGACGAACCAGGACGGTGCTGATGGAGGGCCCTATGACACCAGGAGGTAGGCGGCATGAATCGTGAGCTCGACGACTACGGCACCGAGCAGGACGTGTTCGGTCTGTTGCCGGCCGACGAGAGCCTGGACGACGAAGAGCTCGGCGAGGACGACGACGGAGCCGGGTACTCCCCGCTCGACAAGCCGCTGGCCTACGGGTGGGGATTTACGCCCCAGGAGATCGGTGAGCACGAGCCACTGGCGATGCGGCTCGCCCGAGAAGTTCCCGAACAGTCGGACCGTTACGTGGGCGATGGCCTGGGGGACACGTCTGACACGGACGGCGAGCTCATCGACGACCAGGTCGGCACCCTGAGGGCCGGCCGTCTGGTCTGGGCCGAGCAGGACGACGCCGACCTGTCCTCCGACCTGCGGGCCACCGACGTCGGGATCGACGGTGCAGGTGCTTCCGCGGAGGAGGCGGCGATCCACGTCGTCCTCGACAACGACGACTGGCGCCTCTGAACACCCGCGACCGGCTGAGCTCGAGCGAGTGCCGATCTCGACGGGCACCGGCCCACCGGAGCAGCCGCCCTCCGGAGACCGCACCACGAACCAGACGGCCCGGGAGGCTGAGTACAGATGACCGAGAGCATCACAGTGCACCACCAAGATGTCGTGCCCGGCCTGGCCCCAGAGCGACAGGCGCTCGGCCGGACGATCATCAAGTGGATCACCTCCACCGACCACAAGACGATCGGGTACCTCTACCTGATCACGTCGTTCCTCTGGTTCTGCGTCGGCGGCCTGATGGCGCTGACCATGCGTGCCGAGCTGTTCGAGCCGGGCATCCAGATCGTGCAGAGCAAGGAGCAGTACAACCAGCTCTTCACGATGCACGGCACGATCATGGCGCTGTTGTTCGCCACACCGCTGTTCGCGGGGTTCGCCAATGTGATCATGCCGCTCCAGATCGGCGCGCCCGACGTCGCGTTCCCGCGGCTGAACATGTTCTCCTTCTGGCTGTTCCTGTTCGGCGGGATCATCGCGGGGGCAGGGTTCCTCACACCACAGGGCGCCGCGTCGTTCGGGTGGTTCGCCTATACCCCGCTCTCGACCACGACCTACAGTCCAGGTCTCGGCGGCGATCTCTGGGTCTTCGGCCTGGCGCTCGGTGGGTTCGGCACGATCCTCGGGGCGGTCAACTTCATCACCACGATCATCACCATGCGCGCCCCCGGCATGACCATGTTCCGGATGCCGATCTTCACCTGGAACACGTTGATCACCAGTCTGCTGATCATCATGGCGTTCCCGCCGCTGGCTGCCGCCCTCTTCGCACTGGGCGCCGACCGCCGGCTCGGAGCGCAGATCTTCAACCCGGAGAACGGTGGCGCCATCCTGTGGCAGCACCTGTTCTGGTTCTTCGGTCACCCCGAGGTGTACATCATGGCTGTCCCGTTCTTCGGGATCGTGTCCGAGGTGCTGCCGGTGTTCAGCCGTAAGCCACTGTTCGGCTACACGGGCCTGGTCTACGCGACCATTGCCATCGGCGCCCTCTCGATGACGGTTTGGGCCCACCACATGTACGTCACGGGCGCCGTCGTCCTCCCGTTCTTCGCCTTCACCACCATGCTCATCGCGGTGCCGACGGGTGTGAAGTTCTTCAACTGGATCGGCACGCTCTGGCGAGGGAAACTCACGTTCGAGACGCCGATGCTCTTCGCCATCGGGTTCCTCGTCACGTTCCTCTTCGGCGGGCTCACGGGCGTGATCCTCGCCAGCCCGGCTCTGGACTTCCAGCTCTCCGACTCCTACTTCGTCGTGGCCCACTTCCACTACGTCCTGTTCGGCACCGTGGTGTTCGCGATGTTCGCCGGGTTCTACTTCTGGTGGCCCAAGATGACCGGCCGCATGCTGTCCGAACGCTGGGGCAAGATCCACTTCTGGGTGCTGTTCGTCGGCTTCCACACCACGTTTCTCGTCCAGCACTGGCTGGGCGCGGCAGGAATGCCGCGCAGGTACGCGGACTACATGCCCGACGAAGGCTTTACCTGGCAGAACCAGGTCTCCACGACCGGCGCGTTCATCCTCGCGGTCTCGATGCTGCCGTTCTTCTGGAACGTGTACGTGACTGCCCGCAGGGCACCGAAGGTCATGGTCGACGACCCGTGGGGGTATGGCCGTTCCCTGGAGTGGGCCACGTCCTGCCCGCCGCCGCGGCACAACTTCGCGTCGCTCCCGCGCATCCGCTCGGAGTCGCCGGCGTTCGACCTGCACCACCCCGACGTCGTCGCGATGGAACGGGCGTAGCGCGCCGGCGGGACGCTCCGGGCATCAAGTTCGACACGGATGCGTTGAGGTCACCACAAGTGGGCAAGAGCTGAGCGGCTCGGGTGGAGCGACGTCGCAGGCGTCGCCCGGCCGGGGGATCAGCACCGGAACCGTGCCACGGCTCGGACGGTGAACAGCGGAGAGGACGACATCATGCCTGACCTGGCATTCGGGATCGACATCGGCGGCTCGGCGATCAAGGCAGGTCGGGTCGACCTCGGATCGGGCGAGGTGCAGCACAAGCTGTCGCACGTCACGACCCCGGTGCCGTCCACGCCGGACGCCGTCATCGCGGCCGTCGGCCGGCTGCTCGACCTGCACGGAGTGACCAGGGCGACGCCCGTGGGCCTGTCCGTCCCCGCCCCCGTGGTGCACGGCGTCGTCCCCTTCATGGCCAACCTCGACCAGGGGTGGGCCGGCGTCGACGTACCTACCCTTGTCGAAGCCCGCCTCGGTCGGCCCGTGGTGGCCGTGAACGACGCCGACGCCGCGGCCCTCGGGGAGGTGCGCTTCGGTGCCGCCAAGGGCGTGTCCGGGACGGTGATCGTCACGACCCTGGGGACGGGGATCGGCTCCGGTGTGGTGGTGGACGGCAGACTTGTGCCCAACGTCGAGCTGGGGCACCTGGAGATCGACTCGTACGACGCCGAGACACGCGCGTCGGCACGGCAGAAGAACGTGGAGAACCTGTCCTGGGCGCAATGGGCGGCCCGGCTGCAGCGTTACTACTCGCACGTCGAGAAGCTGTTCTCGCCGGACCTCTTCGTGGTCGGCGGGGCGATCTCGGAGCAGGCGCCCCACTTTCTCCCGCTGCTGGACCTCCGGACACCGATCGTGCCGGCAGTCCTCAGGAATCGTGCAGGGGTGGTCGGAGCCGCGTACGCGGCATCACGTGCATGATCGCTTCGGACACCTCGCGACGGTCGGGGGCGGCTGACAGCTCGCGAAGCCGGGCCGCAGTTCCCTGGGGCCTGACCTGCGTGAACTCATTCGGGTCCATGGGGCGGAAGCGGACCTGGACGGACTCTGACCAAGCCCGGACCCCTCAGGGCTCCGGGCAGGTCCGCGGAACGGACGGGCCCTTGCTCATGCGCAGGATCAGGGCGACCGGGTCCTTCGTACGGGCTGCCGGAGCGAGGACCTCCTGCAGGAGCAGACCACGGATCGCGGCAGTGGTGACGGTGGCGACCGCCACCGCCTCCTGAGGGTCCAGTCCTTCGCGTTCGGCGAGCGAGGCCATCATCTCGGTCAGGTCCTCGAGCGAGTCGATGAACTCACGAAAGTCATCCGGGCGGTACGCCGCCAGTCCCGCGACGTGGAAGAACCCGCGGACACGCGAGAGCTGCTCCGGACGGGTGTAGGCCCGCCAGATCGCGTGGACGAGCTCGTCGAAGGTGCCCCGCCGGGCGCCCTCGAGAAGAGCCTCGTTGTCCCGGGACCGCTGCGCCCCGAGCATGGCGGCCAGGACGCCCGGGAGCGACCCGAAGTGGTACCGCAGAAGGGCGTGGCTGGTCTCGGCCCGTGCGGCGATCTCGCGGAGCGACACCTCCGGTGAGGGAAGGTCCTCGCCGAAGGCGTCGAGAAGCCGGACCAGGAGACGCGTGCGTGCGTTGCCTTCGGGGTCTGCGCCTGACAAGATCACTCCCACAGTTTATCCATTGGAAAAGAGGGCGTCGTGCTGCGTCCCACATGGTCGCAGCCTGCCGAAGCCGTCCTCATGCTCCAGGCCGCCGAGATGCGAAGGACCTTCGATGACGACCATGTGGCAGGGCTGCCTAGCCGACACCGACTACTTCGAGGTGCGGTCCCGCGGTGGGCACGACTACGGAATCTGGGTCACCACGCCACCGGGCTACGATCCCGCGACGACGCAGGCACCTGCCGTCTACGTGCTCGACGGCAACTGGGCCGTGGGCATGACGGCTCCGCTCATCGTCACCCAGCTGGACCCCATGCAGCAGATCCTTCCCTACATCCAGGTCAGCGTCGGTTACGCGGGCGAGGAGGCACAGCACTGGGACCGGCTGCGCAACAGGGACCTCGTGCCGCCCGGCGAGCCGATCGCCAAGGAGCTCCTCGACGCCGTGGAGCTGGGGATCCGAACGGGAGCGCGGACGCGGGAGGAGTCCGACGCCTACCTCGCCGAGCTGCGCGACACCCACGCCGATGCCTTCCTGAGCTTCCTGACCGCAGAGCTGCACCCGCGGATCGAACGCGACTACGGCACGGCCGAGAGCGGTCATGGGCTCTTCGGCTACTCCTACGGCGGACTCTTCAGTCTGTACACCTGGCTCAGCGGCAGCACGCTCTTCGAGACCATCGGCGCGGGCAGTCCCGGCATCGCCGGCGAGGACAGCCAGATCTTCGCCCAGCTCCACGAGATGGGTGACAGCCGGCCCGACGCCAGGCTGCACGTGACCCTCAACGACCGAGAGCTTCTCGGCGACCTGGCCGTGTACCAGAGCCTCACGAAGAACACGGCCACCCTGCTGCACCGTCTCACCTCACGCGACGGAGCGGTCACCAGCGCGGTCCTGCGCGAGACGCACGTGACCGGCCTGCAGGCGTCGTTCCTCAGCTACCTCCGGACCTGTCGCGCCAGGTAAGTGCCTCCGCCGGGACCGGTACGTCCCACGATCGGTTCGCGGCCCCCGAAGGACCCGGTGGCACCGGCGGGTGGCATGACACATGTCACCCGCCGGAGCGCCGATCCTCCCGGCCGGCGGTGACGGCTCGTCACTGGGGCCGCGTCGGCCCGGCGCCGAGACTGGTCGGACCGACCTCGGGGGCTGGTCGACCCGCACGACGGCTGCGCCCCGAGGTGAAGCTCTCAGCCGGAGGAAGGTCACCGATGCGAGACCGCGCGAAGCCGTCCCAGTACGACGACGGGCCTGCCACATCCGTACCCGGGAAATCCCGGCAGCGAGGCCCGGGGCGGCCACGGCCACCTCGAAGCGGAACAGGGCGCGGGGTCGCCGTGACGCTGGCGGTGGGCCTGGTGGCCTCGGCGGGGGCCGCCGCCGGCCTGCCGGCCATGGCCC
>NZ_KI911619.1:54405-58725 GCF_000515355.1 Promicromonospora kroppenstedtii DSM 19349
GGGCCGCCACGACGACCGCGTCCACGACGACGCCGGCCACGGTGGCGGAGGCGCCCGTCCCGGCGCCGGCCGAGTGGGGCGCCTGTCCCGCGGACGTCGCCGAGGAGGCGGCGCCGTACATGCTGGACTGCGCCACCGTGCAGGTGCCCCTGGACTACGCCGAGCCCGAGGGCAGGCAGATCGACCTCACGATCTCCCGGATGGCCAGCACCAACCCGGAGAAGCGTCGCGGCATCCTGCTGCTGAACCCGGGCGGGCCGTCGGGTTCCGGGCTCACGCTGTCCACGCTGCTGGCGTCCAGGGGCCTGCCGAAGAGCGTGCGCGACGCCTACGACATCATCGCCATGGACACCCGCGGCATCGGCCACTCGACGGCCGCGCGCTGCGGGTTCACCGCGGAGACCCCGCACTTCGGCAACCTGCCGCCCTACGCGGTGGACGAGGCCGCCGTCGACGCGCAGGCGAAGGTCGTCAAGGGCATCGCCGAGCAGTGCGCCTCGTCGCCCGACGCCGAGCTGCTGCAGCACCTGAACACGCCCGACACGGCGCGTGACCTGGACCAGATCCGGGCGGCGCTGGGCGAGGAGAAGGCCAGCTACCTGGGCTACTCCTACGGCAGCGGCCTGGGCGCCACGTACGACGCGATGTTCCCCGACCGGGCCGACCGCGTCGTGCTGGACAGCAACATCGGTGACACGCACCTGAACCAGGACGTCATCCGCCTGTGGGGCCCCGGGATGGAGGACACGTTCCCCGACTTCGCGAGGTGGGCGGCCAAGCGGCACGGCACCTACGGGCTGGGGCGTACGCCGGCACAGGTCCGTGCCACGTTCTTCGAGCTGGCCGAGCGGCTCGACGAGCAGCCGCTCGGCGGCGTGGACGGCGTGATCTTCCGGATGGCTACCTTCGGGTACCTCTACAGCCCGGGGCAGTACCCCAAGATCGCCGAGGTCTGGGAGTCGGTCCTGACCGACGACGCGGCCGCGGTCGAGCAGCAGCTGGCCGACGTGCCGGCGGATACACCGGGCGGAGCCCTGGCCGGTACGGCGGCTGCCGCATCCGATGCCGCGTCCGGCGCCGCGTCCGATGCCGGGGAACCCTGGCCGCTGGACAACGCCCTGACGGTGTTCCTCGCGGTGAGCTGCAACGACTCCGACTGGCCGGAGGACGTGCAGCACTACAGGGACACCGTGGCCGCCGACCGGAAGGCGTACCCGATGTTCGGTGCGGCAGGGGCCAACATCACGCCGTGCGCCTACTGGCCGTACGAGCCCGTCGAGCAGGCGGAGATCTCACCGGAGGGCAAGCAGAACGTCCTGATCGTGCAGAACGAGCGCGACCCGGCGACGCCGCTGGCCGCCGCGCAGCGCACCCGGGAGGCGTTCGGCGACCGGTCGCGCCTGGTGACCGTCGACAACAGCGGGCACGGCGCCTACCTGCTGCACGACAACTCGTGCGCGCTGGAGGCCACCACGAAGTTCCTGGTGGACGGCACCCTGCCCAAGCGGGACGTGTCGTGCCGGGCGGGCTGACCCGCTGACCGTGCGGTGCGGACCGCGATGACGCCCCGGGCTCCGGAGCGTCGTCGCGGTCCGTTCACGACGCGTCGTCGGGGATGAGCTCGTCGGCCTGCAGCTCGGTGCGCAGCTCCTCCTCGAGCTCGTCGTGCAGGACGGCGGGGACGGGGCGCTCGTCCGTCCTGATGCGCTCCCGGTAGGTGCGTCCCGCCGCCCGCACGCTCGCGGCCACCGCGCCGTCGGCCAGGTCGAGGGGCGGCCGGCCGAGCTGCGGCAGCACCGTGCGGCGGACCGCCGCCGCGAGCAGGTCGGCCACCTCGGAGGTAGGTCCGGAGTCGCCCGACCCGGTCTGCGCCATGCGCACCGGCAGCACCTCCACCTCGATGCGGCGCTCGCGGGCGATCTCCTGCACCGCGACCGTCAGGGCCTCCTGGTACGCCTTCTCGTCCTGCCTGGACAGGGTGTCGACGGCGTCACGGTCGCCCATGGCGGCCCGGGTCAGCTCGTGGTCGGGCCCCAGCTCGTCGTGCAGCGCCCGGACCTGCCTGTCGAGCTCGTCGAACTCGGCCCAGCCGTCCACGCCGAACCGGGCGAGGACGTCGCCCGCGTCGACCCACACCTGCAGCGGCTGGTGCCAGGGCAGGACGTCGTCCGCGTCGGCGCCGTCCCTCGGGTCCGCCGGCTCCGTGGGCTCACCGACGCCGTTCAGGTCCAGGGTCAGCACCAGCTCGTCGGCGAGCTCGACGGCGAGCTCCAGCTCGGTGGTCACGCCCGCGTCGGCGCCGTCGTCCAGACCCAGGGGGGTCGTGGTCGGGGCGGTCGCGGGCAGCACCGGGCTCGTCAGCGACTCACCGCCCGACGACGCGGCGGCGGGCTCGGCCGCGGGGTGCTCCACGACGGCCTCGTCGGAGCGCTGTCCCGTGTCGTTCGTCGTCATGTGTTCGTCCCTCCGGAATGGCGTGGCGGCCGGCCGGTACCGAAGGGACCGGCAGACGGCGACTGGCGCACGAGCGTTGCGCCCTCGTCCTCGCCTCACCGACGCAGTGCACGCGCGGGCGAGAGGAATACGGAACGGAGGCCGGCCGTCTGCTTGACCTGGCCCCACACTACCCACAGTGTCGAAGTTCGATCTCACGGCGGGGGCGCCGTATCCTGAGCACGTGCGTGGCTCCCGCCCCGTGCGTAGGCGAGCACGCTCCCGTCCGGAGCGTGGCCGCCCTTGCTGACTCCGGACCCCGGCCCCGTGGGGTCGCGGCGGTCCGGGCGGCCTGACGGCCGCCCGATACCCGTGGGCTCCACGGGACCTGCGGCGTTCTCGCAGGTGGCGACATGGTTCACACGCAGACCTGTCGTCCGGGTTCGTTCGGCGACAAGATGGCGGCCGAGGGGCGGGGCTCGACGGCGAGCGGATGCCCATCGGTCGGGCGAGCGGGGGCGGACGCCGTCAGGATTCAGCTAGGAGGAGACTTGGCACGATCAGGCCAACGCCGACCGGGCCGCGCGCGGTCCGGTTCAGGTTCCGGCACCCAGCGCCGCCGTACCGGTGCGCGGCCTGCCGAGCAGGGGATGATCCCGGTGCTCGCGCAGGCCGCCCACGAGGTCGACGGCGCCGTGCGCCGCCCTCCGACGCGCCCGGCGGTGCGCACCAAGTTCCAGGTGGTCGCGCTGCTCATGCGCGAGGAGCGGGCCCGGGTACGGGCCGACGGCGACCTCACCGAGAACCAGCGCACCAAGCGGCTCGACCGGCTCGACGCGGTGGGGACGTTGCTGGCGCGCATCGCGGCCCGGGACACCTCGCTGCTCGAGCTGCTCGGCGAGGACGCCCGCGTCTCCGACGCGGCACGCGAGTTCAAGGCGGATATGATGCGCGCCGGCGGGCTGGAGCCGCCGGAGGAGCCACCGTCCGCGCCGGCGGTCGCCCCCGGGCCGGGCGCCGAGAAGCAGGTGGTGCCGCGCTCGGTGATCTCGCGCCAGCTCGCGAACCCGTTCCTCGCCCCCGACTTCGCGGCCGCGGCCGAGCGGCAGGCCCCCAAGGTCCGCCGGCTCGCCGGCTGGGAGCTGCTCGAACCGCTCTTCCGGTCCTTCGAGCACGCCGGCCCCGGTGCCCCGGCCTGCATGCCCCTGCCCGAGCCCCGCTCGCTGTCCGCGGCGCACGGCCGCACGCTGATGCACCACCAGGCCCAGGTGGTCGAGGCCACGGCCCGCGGCCACCGCACCTACCTGCTCGCCGACGAGCCCGGCCTCGGCAAGACCGCGCAGGCCCTCCTCGCGGCCCAGGCGGCCGACGCCTACCCGCTGCTGGTCGTGGCGCCCAACGTGGTGAAGACCAACTGGGCGCACGAGGTCGAGATGTGGACGCCGAAGCGCCGGCCGACCGTGGTCCACGGCGACGGCGACCAGGTCGACGGGTTCGCGGACGTCGTGATCGTGAACTACGAGATCCTGGACCGGCACGTCGGCTGGCTCGGTGATCTCGGCTTCCGCGGCATGGTCGTGGACGAGGCACACTTCATCAAGAACAAGGGATCGCAGCGCTCCCAGCACGTGCTCGCCGTCTCCGAGCGGATCCGCGCGCGGACCGCCCGGCCGCTCATGATGGCGCTCACCGGCACCCCGCTGATCAACGACATCGAGGACTTCCGGGCGATCTGGCAGTTCCTCGGCTGGATCGACGACACCAAGCCGCAGGCCACGCTCCTGACCTCGCTCGAGGACACGGGCCTGACCCCGGCGGACCCGGGTTTCTACCCTGCCGCCAGGTCAAGCGTGATCGACCTGGGCATCGTGCGCCGCCGCAAGGCCG
>NZ_KI911619.1:58825-70110 GCF_000515355.1 Promicromonospora kroppenstedtii DSM 19349
CGGGCCGCTCGATCCGGGCCGCCGAGGTCGCGCTCGCCGAGCGCCTGGTGAGCCGCTACCGGTCCGCCGTCCAGGCGCGCGCCGAGAGCTCCGTCGTGGACGACGTCGTCGTGGACGGCGTCGACCTGGAGCTCGCGCGCCGGGTGGCGGCGGCCGAGCTGAAGGACTCGAGCTCGCGCGCCGACGGCGAGAACGTGTTCACCATGGTCCGCCGGATCGGCCAGGCCAAGGCGGGGCTGGCCGCCGACTACGCCGCGCAGCTGGCCCGCAACGTCGGCAAGGTCGTGTTCTTCGCCAAGCACGTCGACGTCATGGACCAGGCCGAGAAGACGTTCGCGGACCGCGGCATCGGCTACGCCTCGATCCGCGGCGACCAGACGCCCCGGGTGCGGGAGAAGAACATCACCGCGTTCCAGGACGACCCGGACGTGTCGATCGTGGTGTGCTCCCTGACGGCCGCCGGCGTGGGGCTCAACCTCCAGGTGGCCTCCAACCTGGTGCTGGCCGAGCTGTCCTGGACCTACGCGGAGCAGACCCAGGCCATCGACCGCATCCACCGGATCGGCCAGGCCGACCCCGTCACGGCCTGGCGGATCATCGCCGCCCAGACCATCGACGCCAAGATCGCCGAGCTGATCGACAGCAAGGCACGGCTGGCCGCCCGGGCGCTCGACGGGGCGGGCGAGGACGACGACGCGTCGTCCACGGACGTGCAGCTCGAGGCCCTCGTCGCGTTGCTCACGGAGGCGCTCGCCGCCGACGGGGTCTGAGCCGCCGGGGTCTGAGCCACAGGCCGCGCCGGTGGTCGCGCGGCCCGGGCGCAGGGGCACCGAAGTCCCTGGGCTCCGGGCCGTTCGGCCCTGGCCGGCCGTCGTCCGGGCGAGGGATGGTTGTCCTGTGCGCTTGCTGCCGGTGGGATCGCTGCCGGCGGGACGGAGGCATCATGACCACGCACGCGGACAGCCGGACCGGGCCCCGCTCGGCCGGTGCGCCGGAGCCGGCTTCGGACGAGCGGTACGTGTACGACCTGGCCGAGGGCAGCGCCGGGATGCGGGAGCTGCTGGGCGGGAAGGGCGCCGGCGTCGCCGAGATGACGCGCCTCGGCCTGCCCGTCCCGGACGGCTTCACGGTGACCACCGCGGCGTGCGTCGCCGCCATGACGAACGACCATCGCTGGCCAGGCGGGCTGTGGGACGAGATCGTGACCCACCTGGAGGCGCTGGAGCGCCGCACGGGCCGCAGGCTGGGCGCCGCCGACCGGCCGCTGCTGGTCTCGGTGCGGTCGGGTGCCGTACGGTCCATGCCCGGGATGATGGACACCATCCTCGACCTCGGTATCACGGACGAGTCGGTGGAGGCCCTGGCGGCCGAGTCGGGGGACCCCCGGTTCGCCTGGGACGCGTACCGCCGGTTCGTGCAGATGTACGGCGAGGTGGTCGAGGGAGTCCCCGCATGCGCCTTCGAGGACGCGCTCACGGCGCTGAAGGACCGTCGCGGGCTGCGGTGGGACAACGAGCTGACGGCGGACGACCTGCGGGAGCTCGTGACGACGTTCCGCGGGGAGGCCCGCCGGGCCACCGGCCACGACCTGCCGACGGACCCGCACGAACAGCTCCGCCGGGCGGTGGACGCCGTCTTCGGCTCGTGGGACAGCCCCCGGGCGCGCGTGTACCGCGAGCTGAACGACATCCCGGACGACCTGGGCACAGCCGTGAACGTGATGCAGATGGTGTTCGGCAACAAGGGCGACACGTCCGCCACGGGCGTGTGCTTCACCCGCAACCCCGCCACAGGCGCGAGGGCATCCACGGGTTCATGGCGTCGTGGCGCGGCCGCGTGCGGCGGGGTGTGCGCTCCCCGCGGGGGCTGGTGCCGAGCCGCATCAGCATCTGGGGGAAGGTGCTGAGGGAGAGCGCCCCGCGCAGGTCGTGCCGTGTCGTGGTACCGCTGCCCCTCGGGTCAGCCCTGGTGGTGCGCGATGATGACGGGGTGGTGCGACCGGCGGAGCACGGCGTCCGCGACGGAGTACCGCAGGCGCCCGGCCGTCTGCGAGTGCGGGCGGCCGCCGAGCACGACGATGTCGTCGGGCCCGAGCTCGTCCAGGAGCGCGTCCACCGGGTTCCCTCCGGCGAAGACGACGTGCTCGCGCACCGAGGGGTACTTCTCGGCCCATCGGCTGACCTGGCGCTGGACGCCGTCCCGCTCCGCCTCCTGGCGGTCCACGTCCGGTCCCCCGAAGTCGAGCCCTGCCGCAGGGTCGGGCTCCATCACGTGCACCGCCACCAGCGGGCAGGCTCGCTGGTTGGCCTCCGCGAACCCCAGGTCGAGCTGGGGGCCGGCGTCGTCGTTGCTCACGGCGACCAGCACGCGGTTCGGCTCGCCGGTGGCCGCGCCGGACGGGACCACGGCCACGGGGCCGGGTGCTGTCGCGGCGAGCGCGCTCGACACCGAGCCGAGCACGGCCCGGTCCAGGGCGCCGAGCCCGCGTCGTCCGACGACCACGAGGTCGGCGGAGGTGGACCGTTGCGCGAGCGCGTGGGCCGGGTCACCGTGCACGACCTGCTCGTCGACCGGGTGACTGCCTGGATGCGCGCCGTCCAGCCGCGCGGCGGCGCGCTCGACGGCGTCGTGTGCGCGTTCGCGGAGGTCCTCGACGCTGACGCCCATCGTCCCGGCCATGTTGGCCGGTGGGCTGACGTACGCGCTCAGCACGGTCAGGGGTGCGCCGTGCCGGTCCGCCGTCAGTGCCGCCCAGTCGACGGCGGCCATGCTCTGCGGGGACCCGTCGACGCCGACGACGATGCCGCGCTGCCACGTGCTGCCCATGATGATCTCCTCAGTCCGGCCCCCGCCTCGGGGTACTCCTTTCCAGCCGACCATCTCGCGCGCACCGCGGGCAGGGCCGACGGTCACGTGTCCACGGGACCTTCGGCCGGGTGGGGACGACCCGGGCACCATCCGGAAGAGGGACGGGAGGCCGTGCGTCAGGCCGAGGGCGCGACCAGCACCGCGGCCCCGTGCACCCGGTCGGCCGATGTCCACGGTGGACCGGGTCGCCGGTCGCGCCGTCATCCACACCCGCTTCCGCTGACCGTGCTGCAGGTCCTCGCCATCGACCTCGGCACGTCAGCGGTCGAGCCGGGCGACCGCCCACCCTGCTTGACGTGCGCGATATCATCGATTCGATATCGTTTGGAGGTGGCCATCATGGAACAGATCCTCATCCGGAATCTCCCCGCCGGGACCAAAGCGGTCCTGACCGAGCGTGCTGCCCGGCACCACCGGTCGATGGAGGCGGAGGCCCGCGCGATCATGGAGGAAGCTCTCGTCGGCGAACCGACGAGCATCGTCGACTACCTCGCCATGCCCGAGAGCGACGACATCGACTTCGAGCCGGAGCGTCTGGGTCTGACGGCCCGTACCGCCGAGCTCTGATGTACGTCCTTGACACCGATGTCATCTCCGCGCTGCGCCGGCCCGACCGCGAACCCGAGGTCGCGGACTGGGCGCGTGCGGTCCCGCTCGTCGACCAGTACGTCACGGCGCTGACGGTCGCGGAGATCGAGCGCGGTGTCGTGCGGAAGGAGCAGACGGACCCCGCCCAGGGGGCGGTCCTGCGGCGATGGCTGGCCGATCGGGTGCTGCCCGGCTTCGCCGGCCGGGTCCTCCCGTTCGACCTGCCCGCCGCGCGGATCCTCGCTCGCTACCCGGTGCCTGAGCACGCCCCGTACGACGACGCCCAGATCGCCGCCGTCGCCGAGGCGCACGGCATGACCGTGGTCACCCGGAACCTCCGCCACTTCGAGCCGTTGGGCGTCCGGGTGTTCTGCCCGTGGGAGCAGGGGCCCAGCACCTAGCCGGCCGCGCCCTCGCCGGCCTCGGTGCCGTAGCGGGCCAGGAACGTGGCGACCGCCTCGTGGGCGACGGCCTCCAGCTCCTCGGCCGGGTAGCGCGCCGTGCCGCCGGTCAGGGTGAGGCGGTTCAGGGGCGCCGCCAGGGTGAGCCAGGTGAGCTGCTCGGCGGCCACCTCGGGCTCGTCGACCCGCAGCAGGCCGCGGGCGGCCAGGTGCCGCAGGGCGTCGGCCAGGAGCGCCTGGTTGTGGTCCCAGCTGCGGCTGACGTAGTCGGCGGCCACATCGGGGAACCGTTCGGCCTCCGCGGTGATCAGGGTTCGCATCTGGAGCACCGGGGCGCTCAGCACGCCGTGGTGCAGGGTGCGGCAGAGCCGCAGCAGCCCCTGGCGGACGTCGTCGGTCGCCATCAGCTGCGCCAGGTGCGGGGCCATCGCGTCGCGGCCGCGGTCTACCCAGTCGCGCACGACGGCCGCGTACAGGATCTCCTTGGACGGGTACTGCCTGTAGAGGGTCTGCTTCGAGATCCGCGCCTGCGCGGCGACGGCGTCCATCGTCGCGCCGGCGTACTGGCGCGCGAGCAGCACCTCGCGCGCGACGTCGAGGAGGTCGGTGCCACGGCTGCCACCGGGCCGGCCGCGGCGCTGGGATGGGCTGGTCACGAGAAAATAGTACTGGACAGTACTGAGGGCGCCCGCTTACAGTACTGTGTAGTACTAAAAGGAGGATCGTCATGATCGCGTTGGGTGTCGCAGTCGCCGCCGTGGCGGCGTTCGTGCTCAGTTCCGTCTACTACGTCGTCGTCTCGCCGCTCGAGAGGCGAGCGCTCGGCGACCGGGTGCTCGACCGCGGCCGCCCCGGCCCGTTGCGGGTGGTCACCGAGCTCGTGCGGACGGCGGTGGTCGCGGCCGGGTTCGCGTGGGTCGCCGCGCAGGCCGGCCTGCCGGCGTTGCCGTCGTCGCTCCTGCTGGCGGTCGTGCTGTGGGTGGCGTTCCCCGTGGTGCTGCTCACCGGGTCGATCATCTGGGAGCGCGTGCCGTGGCAGACCGCGGCCATCCATGCGGGGGACTGGCTCCTCAAGCTCCTGCTCGTGGCGTTCGTCCTCGGGCTCGTCCACTGATCCGAAGGGAATCCGACCATGTCCGCAGTCGGCACCGGTCCGCTGGACCGAAGCTTCACCGCAGTACTGCTCCGGAGGGAGGCGAAGGGTGGCTGGACCTACCTGAAGCTGGACGGCTCCGCCGAGTACTTCGGCACCCGGGGTCTGGTCAAGGTCCGGGGCACCATCGACGGCGTCGAGTTCACCAGCTCCTTCATGGCGCTGGGCGACGGCACCCACAAACTGCCCGTGGCCGCCGGCCTCCGCCGCGAGATCGGCAAGGAGGCCGGCGACACGGTCAGCGTGCGCCTGCTGGAGCGCCTGGGCTGACGGGCTCCCGCGCCGGCCCCGACGACTCCCGCAGCACCAGCTCGGTCGGCAGCCTGATCTGCTCGGCGTCCTGCGTGGTGCGCCCGGCGAACTGGTCGATCAGCAGCTCGACGGCCAGCCGGCCCGCGTGCGCGCCGGGGCCGCCGAGCGTCGTCAGCGACGGGTGGACGAACTCGGAGGCGAAGATGTCGTCGAAGCCGACCACGCTGACGTCGTCGGGCACCTTGATGTCGCGCTGGGTGAGGCGGCGGATGACGCCGAAGGCCAGCAGGTCGTTGTGGGCGACGACCGCCGTCGCGCCGGTGCGCAGGGCGCCGTCGGCCGCGGCGCCGCCGTTGGCGACGTTGGGGGTGTAGGGGCCGACGCGGTGCGCCGTCAGGCCGTGTTCCTCCGCCCCGGCGCTCAGCGCCGCCCAGCGCACCGCACCCATCCAGGACCCAGGTGGGCCCGCGCAGTAGGCGAAGCTGCGGTGCCCGAGCGAGGCGAGGTGCGCCAGGATCTGCTGGCAGCCCGCGCCGACGGCGAGCGTGACGCTGGTCAGGCCCGCCAGCTCGCGGTTGAGCAGCACCACGCGGTGCTTCTCCGCCAGGGCGACCAGGGCGTCGTCGGACAGGCGGCTGGCTGCCAGGACGAAGCCGTCGACGTTCGGGGACAGGTCGCGGACCTGGTTCTCCTCGATGCGCTGCGACTCCTCTGCGTTGACGATGACGAGCGTGACGTCGGACGCCTTGGCGCGCTGCTCCGCGCCGCGGATGAGCTCGAAGAAGTGCGGGTTGGTGATGTCGGACAGCACCATCGCGATGGTGCGGTGCCGCCCGCCGGGCAGCGCGCGGTTCTGCGGGACGTGCTCGTAGCCGAGCTCGGCGGCCGCGGCGAGCACCCGCTGTCGGGTCGCCTCGTTGACCCGGCCGGGCTTGTTGAAGGTGCGCGAAACCGTCGAGGCGGCCACGCCGGCCGCCTTCGCGACGTCGTAGATCGTGGGCTGCACCCGGGCATCTAGCCATATGTCCTGCAATTTTGGCAACTACTTGCACAACTTGCCAGGTGGTTTCTACTGTCGCCGCACTACGACGCCGCACACCGACGTGCGGCGGCACCGCACCGCACACGGACGTGCGGTGCCGGACGGAAGGGGATCGTCCCGATGTACGTGAAGCACCCATGAAGCAGGGCCTGCGGCGCGTCGTGCAGGTGCTCACCGGCATCGAGCTCGCCATCGCGTGCCTGGCCACGGCCATGATCTTCGTGCTCATCCTGTTCCAGGCGGCGCAGCGCCACCTGCCCGTGCCGCAGATCGTCTGGGCGGGCGAGATGTCGCAGTTCGGGCTGATCTGGCTCACGTTCGTCGCGGCCGGCGTGCTGGTCACCCGCAACGGCCACATCGCCATCCAGCTCATCGACAACGTCCCGGGCGCCGTCCTCGCGCGCGTGGTGCAGACCGTCGCCATGGCCCTGGTCGCGGTCATCTCCGCGGCCTTCACCTGGGCGTGCTGGGAGCTCGTGCACTCCGCCGGCTTCCTCACCTCGCCCGCCCTCAGGCTGCCGATGTCGTGGGTCTACGCGATCGCGCTGATCGGGCTGGCGAGCGCGACGCTCCGCGCGGTGGTCGCGGCGGTGCAGATCGCCCGGTTCGGCCCGCCGCCGCCCGACCACGACGGAGTCACGATCGAGGGCGAGGCCGTGCGATGACGTCGCTCCTGCTGCTGGTCACGATCATGCTGCTGCTGACGCTCCGGGTGCCGGTCGCGTTCGCGTTCCTCGGCCCGGGCCTGGGCTACCTGCTCATCGAGGGGCAGTCGCTCGGCCTCCCGATGCGGTTGGTCGCCGACGCCACCGGCAACTTCGTGCTGCTCGCCGTCCCGCTGTTCATCCTGCTCGGTGTGGTCGCCAACCACGCGGGCATCGCGGACCGGCTCTTCGACTTCGCGCTCGCCCTGTTCGGCCGGGTGCGTGGCGGGCTCGGCTACGTGAGCGTCGGCGTCAGCCTCGGCTTCTCCTGGATGAGCGGCTCCGCGGTGGCCGACGCCGCGGCGCTGAGCAAGGTGGAGATCCCGCCCATGCTGCGCGCCGGGTACTCCCGGCGCTTCGGCCTCGGCGTGGTCGGCGCGTCCGCGTTGATCGCCCCGGTCATGCCGCCGAGCATCCCCGCCGTCATCTTCGCGGGCCTGGCCTCCGTCTCGACCGGCGCCCTGTTCGCGGCCTCCGTGGTGCCGGCGCTGCTGATGGTCGCCGGGCTGTGCCTGGTGGTGTTCCTGCTGGTGCGCCGCCAGCCCGGCATCCGGCACATCGGGTTCTCCTGGCGGCGGGTCGCGCAGACCGGCAAGCGCGTGCTGCTTCCCCTGGGGGCGCCTGTGGTCATCCTCGGGGGCATCCTGGGCGGCTTCTTCACGCCCACCGAGGCGGCCGCCGTCGGCGCGGCGTACATGATGGCCCTCGGCTTCGCCTACCGACGCCTGAAGATCAGCGACCTGCCGAAGATCTTCGTCGAGACCGTGCTGACCACTGCCGCGATCATGCTGATCGTCTCGTCCGCGGTGCTGCTCGGCTACGTGCTCGCCCTGGAGCGGGTGCCCCAGGCGCTGTCCGGGCTCGTGCTCGGGTTCACCGACGACGGCACGGTCTTCCTGCTGATCGTGCTGCTCCTGATGCTGGTGCTCGGCACCGTGGGCGACGCGACGCCCATCCTCGTGCTCGTCGTGCCCATCCTCATGCCGATCGCCACCACCCTCGGGGTGGACCCCCTCGTGCTCGGCGTCGTGATGATCATCTCGCTGATGATCGGGCTCCTCACGCCGCCGGTCGGCACCGTGCTCTTCGTCCTGAGCTCCACCCAGAAGGTGCCGGTCGGCGAGGTCTTCCGAGGAACCCTCCCGTTCATGGTGCCGCTGACGCTGGTCTGCGTCCTGATCATCTTCTTCCCCGGCCTCGCCACCTGGCTGCCGGCCCTGCTCGGCCTCTGAACCTCCGCTGCTCGGTCCGAACCGAAAGGGAACCCTCATGTTCGCTCGTCGTACCACCGTGGCCGGCGCGGCCGCGGTCCTGCCCCTCGCCCTGCTGACCGCCTGCGGCGGCACCGGGACCGACGACGCCGCCGGAGGCGGCCAGGTCGAGCTGACGCTCGCGCACAGCTACACCGAGGACCAGCCGCAGCATCTCTGCGGCGCCCAGGTCATCAAGGAGGAGGCCGAGGCCGCGGACGTCGGCATCACCGTCGAGGTCTACCCCAACAGCCAGCTCGGCGGGGACGCCGACCGGATCGCGTCGGTCCAGGCCAGCGACGTCGACATCGACATCCAGGGCGCGTCGGCGCTCGCGGCCGTCTACGAGCCGGCCGGCGTCGTCGACGCCGCGTACGTGTTCGACGACGCGGCGCACCTCGACCGGTTCTTCGCCGACGGCTCGGCCGACCAGCTCGAGCAGGACTTCAAGGCGGCGTCCGGCGGTGTCTCGATCCTCGGCGCGTGGTCGGCCGGGGCCCGGCAGTTCACCGCCGACCGGGCCATCCGCGAGCCCGCCGACCTCGACGGGCTGCGGATGCGGTTCCCGGGCTCCGCGCAGCACCTGCTCAACGCCGAGGCCCTCGGCGCCCAGGCGACCGAGGTCGCCTACGAGGAGCTCTACCTCGCCCTCCAGCAGGGCGTCGTGGACGGGCAGGAGAACCCGCTGACCAACATCGACGCCAGCAATCTCGTCGAGGTGCAGGACTACCTGAGCCTGTCGGACCACGGCCAGAACTCCAACCTCATCGTCGCCGCGCCGTCCTACGACGCCGAGCTCGACGACGACCAGCGGGCCGCCCTGGACACGGCTGTCGCGGCCGCCGTCGAGCAGATGCCCGGCTGCGTCGAGGACGCCGAGCGGGAGATCCTCGAGGCCTGGGAGCAGGACGGCGCCGTCCAGGTCGTCGACGACGTCGACCGCGAGGCCTTCGCGGAGCAGACCGACGCCTGGTTCCGGGACAACCTCGAGGGCGACTCGCTCGCGGTCTACGAGGCCATCCGGGACTCCGCGCAGTGACCGGCGAGTACCGGGTGGCCCTGCTGGGGAACGGCATCCGGGCCTCGCTGTCGCCCGCCCTGCACATGACGGAGGCGCGGCACCTCGGCCTCGGCTACGAGTACCGGACGGTCGACCTGATCGACCGCCCGCACGTGGACCTCGGCGCCGAGCTCCGCCGGCTGGAGGATGCCGGCTACGTCGCGACCAACGTGACCCACCCCTACAAGCAGGCCGTCCTCGACCACGTGACCGACCTCAGTCCGACCGTGCGCCACCTCGGGTCGGCCAACCTCGTGCTGTTCGACGACGGCCGCCGCACCGCGCACAACACCGACCGGCCGGGGTTCCGCGCCGCGCTCGCCGGGTTCCTCGGCGACGACGGTGCCACCGGCGCAGTGCTCCAGGTCGGGGCCGGGGGAGCAGGCCTCGCCACGGTGGCGGCCCTGCTCGACCTCGGGTTCGACACCGTCGTCGTGCACGACGCCGACCCGGCCGCGGAGACGACCCTGCTCGACCGGTTCTCCGCCGGCCGGCCCCGGCTGCTGCCTGGCGACGGCGGGCTCGACCGTTGGCTGCCCCGCGTCGACGGCGTCGTGCACGCCACCCCGGTCGGCATGGTCGAGCACCCCGGGGTCGCGTTCGACGTCGACCGGCTCGCGCCGTCCGCCTGGGTCGCCGAGGTGGTCTACCGGCCCCTGGAGACCGAGCTCCTGCGCCGTGCCCGGGCCCGCGGCCTGGCCACGCTCGACGGCGGCGGGATGGCCGTGGGGCAGGCCGCCGAGAGCCTGCGCCTGATCACCGGCCTCGACCCCGACACCACCCGGATGCACGCCCACTTCCACCGGCTCGTCACCCGACGGCCCGGTACCTGAACCACCGGCGGAGGACCGACATGCGCAAGTCGATAGCGACCGTCTGCCTCAGCGGCAGCCTGGAGGACAAGCTCTACGCCTGCGCCGACGCCGGCTTCGACGGCGTCGAGATCTTCGAGCCCGACCTCGTCGTCAGCGACCGCAGCCCCGAGGAGATCCGGGCGCTCGCCGACCGGCTGGGCCTGAGCCTGGACCTGTACCAGCCGTTCCGGGACTTCGAGGGCGTGCGGCCGGACCTGTTCGAGGACAACCTGCGCCGGGCCCGGGCGCGCTTCGAGACCATGCGGCGGCTCGGCATCGGCACCGTGCTGGTCTGCAGCAACGTCGCGACCGCGACGATCGGCTCCGACCAGGTGGCGGCCGAGCAGCTGCGCCGGCTGGGTGACCTCGCGGCGTCCTACGGGGTCCGGGTGGCCTACGAGGCGCTCGCGTGGGGACGGTTCGTGGACGACTACCGTCGCTCGTGGGAGATCGCCCGGCTGGCCGACCACGAGGCGGTCGGGGTGTGCCTGGACAGCTTCCACATCCTCTCCCGCGGGCACGACCCGGCAGCGATCGAGGAGATCCCGGGGGAGAAGATCTTCTTTGCCCAGCTCGCCGACGCCCCGGCCCTGACCATGGACGTGCTGTCCTGGAGCCGGCACCACCGGCTGTTCCCCGGCGAGGGGGCCTGGGACCTCGGCCGGTTCGTGACCCACCTCGTGCGCGCGGGGTACACGGGGCCGCTGTCGCTGGAGGTGTTCAACGACGTGTTCCGGCAGACCGACACCGGCCGGACCGCCGAGCACGCCCTGCGGTCCCTCGTCTGGCTCGAGGACCGGGCGTCCAGGCTCCTGGCCGACGACGGCGTGGTCGACGGCGCGGGCCCGGCCGTCGTGCTCGACCGGATCGCGGACGTCGACGTGCCGACCGGCTACGACTACGTCGAGATCAAGGCCGAGGACACCCACGGGGTCGAGGTGATGCTCGACCAGCTCGGGCTGACCTTCCGCGGGCAGCACCGCACCAAGCCGGTGCGGCTGTGGTCGTCCGGCGCCGCGAACGTGGTGCTCAACGAGCAGCGGGCCCGCGACCTGGCGCCGCACGTGGCCGGCATCGGCCTCGGCGTGGCCGACGCGGCGGCGGCGAGCGACC
>NZ_KI911619.1:70210-76157 GCF_000515355.1 Promicromonospora kroppenstedtii DSM 19349
CAGCGGCCTGGAGGTGTTCCTCAACGACCGGCACACGCCGACGCCGGCGGGCGCCCAGCCGGCCTGGGCCGCAGAGTTCGACCGGGGCCGCCCCGGCCCCGGCGCGGGGCAGATCAGCGGCGTCGACCACGTGAACATCTCCCACGGCTGGGACACGCACGACGAGGCGGTGCTCTTCTACACGACGGTGCTGGGGCTCGAGAGCCCGACGGCGACCGAGGCCGCGGGCCCGCAGGGACTGGTCCGCAGCCAGGTCATGCGCACGGCCGACGGCGCCGTCCGGATCTCGCTGAACGTCGCGCCCGCGGGCGTCTCCCACCCCCAGCACATCGCGCTGGCCTGCACCGACGTCGTCGCCGTCGCGCGCAGGGCGGGCGAGCGCGGGCTGCCCCGCGTGCCCGTGCCCGCCAACTACTACGACGACCTGCGGGCCCGGTTCGGGCTCGACGACACGACGCTCGCCCTGCTGCGCGACCACCAGCTCATGTACGACCGCTCCGAGGCCGGCGAGTTCTGGCACTTCTACACGCCCCGCGTGGGCCACGTCTGTTTCGAGGTGGTCCAGCGGGTCGGCGGGTACGACGTCTACGCGGGCGACAACACCCCGGTGCTGCTGGCCGCCCAGGACCGCCTGGACCGGGCTCAGCGCAGCAGGCGCAGCAGGTCCTCCGGCTCGAGCGTCTCCGCGGGCGAGAAGTCGTCGCCGGCCAGGTAGTCCAGCAGGCTGCGCCGGAGCTGGCGCGCGGCCGCGCGGTCGCCGGACGGGTCGAGGTCGAGCGAGCTCACCATGATCCGGCCGGCGCCGACCCTAGCCTCGACCAGGACACCGAGCCGGCGCGCCTCGAACCAGGTGTCGATCGGCTGGGCGACGGGGCGCAGCCCGGCGGGTAGCCCGTCGAGCAGCATCGCCTTGGCGCCGTGCAGGAGCTCCCACCACTGCCAGTCGGTGGTGCCCGTGGTGGGGAAGTGGCGGAAGACGGGGTGCTGCGGGTCGTGCAGCACCCCGAGGGTGTGCGGGGCCTGGCCCTTGGTCCAGGCGGTGTTCCAGAAGGCCGGGGTGAACCCGAGCGCGACGTCGTTCCCGATCTGCTCCGCGCCGAGCTCGAGCAGCACGGTCGCGCCCGCCCCGGCCCGCTCGACGGCCTCGCCGACGTCGCTGGTCACCAGCACGGACGCCGGGGCCGTGACCTCCGCCGCGGCCGGGTAGACCCACAGGTCCCAGTCGTTCTCGTACCGGGCGCCGGTGGTGTCGGCCACGGTGACCACCAGGGTGACCTGTGCGGGCCCGGCGGTGAGGCCCGCGGGTACGCGCACCGGACCGAACCGGGTGCCGTTGCCGACGGGGACGGTCGCCCCCTGGGCGACCGAGCCGCCCCCGAGCTCGGCGCCGTCCTGGTCGAGCAGGCTCCAGTTCAGGTCCGCATCGATCGGCCCCGCGCCGAAGTGCGCCACCTGCACGTCGAAGTCGATCTCCTGGTCCGCCGTCCAGACGCGCCGCGGCAGCCGGGCCAGCGGGACGGTGGGACCGCAGAACCGGGCGAACTCGTCCGCCGTCGAGTACCCCTTGGACTCCCAGAAGGGGTTGAGCACACCGACCAGTGCCGTGCCCTGGCCGGGGAAGTCGCTCAGGCCGAGCAGGTGGAAGCCGCCGAAGCCCTCCGTACGTAGTGCCGCCTCGATGTCCTCCTTGTAGCAGAGCAGCTGGAGCCTGCCGGAGGCGTGCAGGAACGCGGCGGCCTGGTCGGACATGCCGCCCTGCTCCAGGAAGTCCGCGAAGATGCCGAAGTTCTTGGGCTGCAGCAGCCCGGTGTACCTCGACACCTCGCCGAGGTCGGGGTAGGCGCACCACTGCCCGATCTCGTGGCTGACGATCGGGCGCGGCCGGGACCCGACCCATTCGCGGTAGTCGGACCGGGTCTCCGGCGGGCGGCCGTTCAGCCGGGAGTCGAGGCCCTCGCCCCAGCGGTGCGCCCGCGGGTCCGGGATGTTGTCGAAGTCGTTCTCGACGAGGGCGGGCCAGCCCGCGCCGCTGGTGTACAGCCGCCGCGGGTCGTAGGTCCGCCAGGTCGTGACCCACGACGCGAGGAACTCGGCGTCCCTGCCGCCGGGCTCGTTGCCGTGCGCCATCATGACGAACGACGGGTGGTTGCCGTAGGCGTCGAGGATCCGGCGGGTCTCCTCGTACAGGTAGGCGTCCACCGGTCGCGACTCGCCGAGCGCGGCCCCCTGGTTGGCCCAGACCGGGCCCTCGGCCTGGATGTAGAAACCGGCCTCGTCGGCGGCGACGAAGGCGGCCTCGGGCGGGCACCACGAGTGGAAGCGCAGCAGGTTCAGCCCGTGCGCCCGGCAGACGGCGATGACGTGACGCCACGCGTCGACGTCGGTCGGCGGGTAGCCGGTCAGCGGGAAGACGCACGACTCGAGCGTGCCGCGGACGAACGTCCGGCGTCCGTTGATCGTCACCTGGGTGCCCTCGACCCCCACCTCGCGCAGGCCGAACACGGTGCGGGCGACGTCGCGGTGCTCGTGCCCGCCCACGTCGGTGACCAGCTCGACCGTGAGCTCGTACAGGGCCGGCCGGAACTCGTCCCAGGTCAGCGCGTCGTCGCCCAGCGGGAGCTCGACGTCCACGTGCGCCCCGCTCGACGTCAGACCGCGTTCACCCAGGTCACGGCTGTACTCGGCCGCGAAGGCGGCGCTCACCGGCCCCGCCTCGTGCTCGCCCGGCACGTTGAACCGCCGGGCCCGGACCCGGACGGTCCCGGCGCCCGCGCCGTCGCTCCCGGCGGCGATGTCCACCTTGACCAGGGCGGAGCGGGCGGCGACGTCGGGCACGACGCGCACCCGGCTGATGGTCACGGCCGGCGTCGCGGTCAGGGACAGCGCGCCGACCACGCCGTTCCAGTTGCCCTGGGTGTGGTCCGAGACGCTGTGCGCGTTCGGTCCGACGTCGACCACGGGCCGGTTGTCCACGCGGATCGTGACCACGTGCCGGCCGGGGGTCAGGCGGCCGAGGTCGAGGCGGTGCGCGGTGGTCAGGCTCCGCTCGGACCCGACGAGGCGCTCGCCCACCCACACCGTGGACTCCCAGTGCACCCGCTCCAGGGACAGGACGACGTCCCGCCCCGCCCAGCCCGCCGGGATCTCGACCTCGCGCTGGAACCACGCCGCGCCGCGGTAGTACACGCGGGGCTGGAGCCAGAACGGGACCGCGACGGCGCCCGGCTCGCGGTACGGCGCGTACCGGTCGTCGGTGAAGTACGACCGGTCCACGATGCTGCCGGTCCAGGGCGTGTCGAGGCCGACCGGGTCGCCGAGCCCCTGGTGCTGGACGGATCCGGGAAGCCGGACGGTCGGCGCGTCCCCGGGCAGGCCGTGCCGGAACCACTGGTCGAGCTCGCCCACGCCCTCCGGGTCGAGGGCGCACCGCCACGCGCCCGACAGGTCGAGCGACCAGTCGGCCGCGGGCGTGGTCCCGGTCTCGGGTGCGTGCGGGTCGAGGCGCATGAGCGGTGATCCCTTCGGGCGGCGTCCGGCTCGACGGCGAGCCTGGTCCGACCCTAGGTCGGCGCCCGGGGCGGCTGAAGGGACGATGCTCTGCACTTCCATGGACGGATCCACGATCCGGCTGCCCGCCCCGGCGCTCCCTCAGCGACCCTTGCGGGCGCGGTACTCGCTGGGGCTCATGGAGTGGATCCGCCGGAACCGACGGGAGAAGTACAGCGGGTCGGGGTAACCGACCTGGCGTGCGATCGAGGCGACCGTGCGGTCCGTCGTGTCGAGGAGCTCGCGTGCCGACGCCATGCGCAGCCGGGTCTGGTACTCGAGCACGCCGAACCCGGTGGCCCTGCGGAACAGCGCCGCGTAGTGGGACTGGCTCAGGCCCGCCATCCTCGCCAGCTCGGGGACGGTGACGCGGTCCGCGAGGTTGGCGCGCAGGAACTCGAGCGTGTTCTCGATCGGCGCCGCCCGGTCGGGGGCCGTCGTGCCCCGGTCGGCCGCGATCAGGGCCAGGGCGTGCCACGCGGCGCCTGCGGCTGCCGCCAGGCTGGAGGCCGTCTCGTCACGTTCCATCCGGCGCAGCACGGTGTCGGTCAGCGCGATGACCCGGGACGGGTCGCTGAGCTGCACGACCGGCCGCCGCACGGTCACGTCCGTCCCCTCGAACAGCGCGGCCAGGGCCGGGCCGGTCACGTGCATCCACCAGATCGTCCAGGGGTCGGCGGCGTCGGCCTCGTAGCTGTGCGAGGTTCCCGCCGGGATGATCACGGCGCCGCCCGTGACGACCTGGTGGACGCCGGACGCCACCACGCACGTGCCCTGACCGGCGCCGCAGACCATGACGATGTCCTGCGCCGCACCCTGCGGACGGGACCTGCTGTGCTGGGCCGCCCGCGGGTAGAACCCGACGTCGGTCACGAGCAGCTGGGACGTCACCGGCCGGGTTCGTGCCCGGGCCACCAGGGGCTGGGGCAGCACCCGCATGCGCTGCCCCGGGAAGCCGGTCAGCGACCCGCCCGCGCCGAGTGCCGGCGCACCGCCGCGTCGAGGCCGTCGGCGATCATGGTCAGCGCCTCCGCGAAGTCGGCGCCTGCCTCGGGGGGCGCGCTGACGGCGTCCGGGCTCAGCGACGTCTCCGTGTCCAGCAGCCCGAGGGCGTCGGCGCTCAGGCGCTGCTGCTCGTGGAAGGTGAACCCGACGACGTAGTGCATGACGGTCTCCGCGGCGACCAGCGCCAGCGGGTCCGGCACCCCGTCCCGGCGCGTGGCCCGCATCAGCTGCGGCTGGACCGGGGAGTCGACGAGCCCGAGCGCCAGCGAGCTCGACACCAGCTCGGCGCCGTCGCGGTAGGCGAGCAGGCACTCGCGCAGCCGCCCGCCCAGCAGGCGGACGACGTCCGAGGTGGGCAGCTCCTCGACGTCGACCTCGTCCATCGGCCCGAGGATCCGCGCGCTGACCGCCGCGAGCAGCGACTGCTTGTTCGGGAAGTGCCAGTACAGGGCACTGACCTGCACGTCGAGGGAGGTGGCGATGGCCCGCATGGTCAGGTCGGGCAGGCCGTACTCGTCCAGGAGCCGCAGCGCCGTCCTGGACACGTCGTCGCGGCTGTGCCGACGGCCGTTTGCCGGTGCGCTCATCGCGCCACTATATTCCTGAACGCCGTTCAAGTGAACGCTGTTCAAGTGGGAGAGGTACCGATGCGAGACGACTACCGATCGAGCCGGCGCGCGCTGGACGCGACCGACCTGGCCCGGGTGGCCGTGATGGCCGCGACCATCGCCGTGCTCGGCCTGCCCGGCAGCTTCAGCGTCCTCGGCGCGGTGCCGATCACGGCGCAGTCGCTCGGCGTCATGCTGGCCGGCGCGATCCTCGGGCCCCGGCTCGGGGCGCTCTCCGTCGTCGTGCTGCTCGCGCTCACCGCCACCGGCCTCCCGCTGCTGGCCGGTGGTCGCGGCGGGCTCGGCGTGTTCGTGGGCCCGTCCGCCGGGTACGCGATCGGCTGGATCGCCGCCGCGTTCGTGATCGGGCTGATCGTGCACGCCACGCCGTACAAGCCCACCGTCTGGCGCACGGCCCTGGGGGTCGTCGTCGGGGGGATCCTCGTGGACTACGCGTTCGGCATCCCCGTCCAGAGCCTCGTGACCCGCCTGCCGCTCGGGGAGACCGCGCTGACCAGCCTCGTCTTCGTCCCCGGAGACCTGGTCAAGGCGGTGCTCGCGACGCTCGTCGTCCTCGGGCTCGTGCGCGCCTACCCCCGCGCGTTCCGGCGCACCTGGCAGCCGAGGAAGCGGCGCGGCACCGACGACCAGGTGCAGGCCGGGCGGTGACACGGCGCATCGTCGCGGTCGACGACACCGCTGACTCCCTGCTCGACCGGATCCGCGCCGTGCGGGCGGCGGGCGACGTCCCCCTCGTCGCGGACGCCCGCTGGCCGGCCGCCCAGCGG
>NZ_KI911619.1:76257-77804 GCF_000515355.1 Promicromonospora kroppenstedtii DSM 19349
GTGCGCGGGGAAGCGCCCGCCGGGTCGCTCGGCGTCGCCGCGGCGTCCGTGGGCGGCGGCCTGGGCGTCGCCGCCGTCTTCGAGGTGGTCCGATGAGCGCGGTCGAGCTCGAGGGCGTCAGCGTGCGCCTCGGCGACACGGACGTGCTGCGCGACGTCACCCTGTCCCTGCGGGCGCGGACCGTCGCCGTCGTCGGTGAGAACGGCTCGGGCAAGTCGACGCTCGCGCGCCTGCTCAGCGGCCTGGCCGTCGCCCGGGAGGGCACCGTGCGGGTGCTCGGCCTGGACCCGGCCCGGCAGGTCGCGGAGCTGCGCCGGCGCGTCGCCGTCGTCTTCAGCAACCCGGACGCGCAGATCGTCATGCCGACCGTGGCGGAGGACGTCGCGTTCTCCCTGCGTACCGAGAAGCTGTCCCGCCAGGAGCGGTCCGAGCGGGTGACCGCCGCGCTCGGCCGGTTCGGGCTCGCGGAGCTCGCCGACCGGTCGTCGCACGAACTGTCCGGCGGGCAGAAGCAGCTGCTGGCCCTGTGCGGCGCCTTCGTGCGGGACCCGGAGCTGGTCGTGGCGGACGAGCCGACCGCCTACCTCGACGCGCGCAACGCCCGCCGGGTGGCCGACCACCTGCTCGAGGACGCCGCGCACCGGCTGGTCCTGGTGACGCACGACCTGGCGCTCGCGCGCCGCTGCGACGTCGCCGTGCTCGTCCGGGACGGATCCGTGACCGAGGTGGGGGCGCCCGACGACGTGCTGGCCGCGTACGAGGCGAGCATCCGGTGGTGACCCTCTACCGGCCGGGGGAGGGGCCCTGGTACCGGCTGCCGACCGGGTGGAAGACGGCGCTGCTCCTCGTGGTCGTGCTCGCCGTCTGCCTGCTGCCGCCCACCTGGTGGGCGGCCGGCGCGATGGCCGCCGTCTGCGTGGCCTGCTACGCGGTACCGGGCATCGGGCTGCGGGAGCTCGTCCGCCAGGCCTGGGCCGCCCGCTGGATCGTCACCGTGACGCTCGCGGGCCAGCTGATCTTCCTGGACCCGGAGCACGCCGTCGCCAACGCCGCGCGGGTGACCACGGCGATCACGCTCGCCGGGCTGCTCACGCTGACCACCCCGGCGACCGAGCTGCTGGACACGGTCGAGCGGGCCATGCAGCCGCTCGCGCGCCTGGGACTCGACCCGCAGCGGGCGGCCCTGACCCTCCACGTGACGCTGAGCACGCTGCCCGTCCTCGCCCGCCTCGCCCGCGACGTGCGCGAGGCGCAGCTCGCCCGCGGCGGCGGCCGGAGCCTGCGGCACTTCGCGATGCCGTTCCTCGTCATGGTGCTCAAGCACGCCGACGAGCTGGGCGACGCGCTCGCGGTGCGTGGGGTGTGATAGGCACGCCCCGGATCAGAGGTGCAGCATCCCCTCCGCGGTCACCACGCCGCTGCCGGTGATCGTGACCAGCGGCCCGTCGACGCGCAGCTCGATCCGGCTGGGCCGGCCCAGCGCGCGGCCCTGCTCGACGACGATGCGCGCCGGGTCGGCCACGAGCCCGTCGCGGGTCAGCACGGCG
>NZ_KI911619.1:77904-80136 GCF_000515355.1 Promicromonospora kroppenstedtii DSM 19349
GGTGGAGGCGACCTCGGCGACGCGGTCGGCGCTGAGGTCCTCGGGGCGCAGGCCCAGCACGGCGGCCAGCGCCGCGCGGTCCTCGACCCGGCCCAGGAACCGCGGGGCGGACTGCGCCATCGAGACCTCGACGCCGGAACCGGGCCGCGTCACCCGCACGTCCAGCAGGTCGTCGCCGATCTGCTGGACGAACCGGTCCCTGGCCGGGTCCAGCCGCCCGGACAGCGCCAGCCAGATCCAGGCGCCCATCGCGTTGTGGCCCGCGCCGAAGACCTCCACGCCGGCGGGCGTGAAGGACCGCAGCCGGTGGTCGGCCCCGGATCGGTCGGGGCGGACCAGGAACGTCGTCTCGGACTGGTTGAACTCCCGGGCGACCGCCTGCATCGTCGCCTCGGGCAGCGGGTCGGCGTCGGGCACGAGGGCGAGCGGGTTGCCGGTCAGCGGCGTGTCCGCGAACACGTCCACCCAGTAGAACGGAACGTCCACGGAGGCTCCTTGGTCGGCGTCGGCGATCGGTGGGCCCCATGCTAGGGGCGCCGGCGCAGGACCCGGTGGGCGGGGCCAAGGTCCCGCCCGGAACGGGCCGAAAGACCCCCGACGGCGTTACCGTGGAAGGCGCAGGGGGGACGTGAACTGCGGGAGGGTGCCGTGGCCCAGCATGCTCATGAACGGCCCGAGCTGTTGCTCGACGCGCTGGCGAACCTCGGGCGCGGCCTGGACCTCGAGACGGCCCTGAACCAGATCAGCGCGATCGCCGCCCGCCTCGTCGGCGCCCGGTACGTGGCGCTGGGCGTACTGGGGGACGACGGACGCATCGCCCGGTTCCTGACGGTCGGGCTGTCCCCGGCGCAGGTGCGGGCCATCGGCCCCTACCCGACCGGGCACGGGATCCTGGGCGAGCTGATCCGGCACCCGGTCCCGCTGCGGCTGCACGACCTCGGCGAGCACCCGGCGTCCGTGGGGTTCCCGGCGAACCACCCGCCCATGCGGTCCTTCCTGGGGGTGCCGCTGCGCGTGCACGGCGGCGCGTTCGGCAACCTCTACCTGACGGAGAAGCTCGGTGAGGGCGACTTCACCGAGGAGGACCAGCGGCTGGTGGAGGCGCTGGCGGCGGGCGCGAGCGTCGCGATCGAGAACGCGAACCTCTACGAGGAGTCGCGGCTGCGCGAGCAGTCCGCGCGGGCGAACGACGAGATCTCCCGCCGCGTGCTCACCGGCTGCTCCCCGGAGGAGGTGCTCGCACTCGTGGCCGACAACGCGCTGCGGGTCGTGGGCGCGGACACCGCGATCATGGCCCTGCCCGAGAACGGGTACCAGCACCTCGTCGTGCGGGCCGCCGCTGGTACCGAGGCGAAGCGACTGGTGGGCGTCATGCTCCCGCCGGGCGGTACGTTCTCCAACGTGGTCCTGAGGTCGGGCGAGCCGATCGTCTCGCCCGACGCCGTGGCCGACGAGCGCGCCCAGCTCTCCTTCGACCTGCGGCACGAGATCGGCCCCCTCGCGGTGCTGCCGCTGGGCGGGCCGGGCGGCACGCGCGGTGTCCTGGCCGTCGGGCGGTTCGAGGGCCGGATGCCGTTCGCGCCGGTGGCCGTGGAGGCGCTGCAGGGCTTCGCCGCCCAGGCGGCCGTGGCGCTGGAGCTCGCGGAGCACCGTGTCGACGCCGCGCGGTTCGCCGTGCTGCGCGACCGGGAGCGTATCGCCCGCGACCTGCACGACCTCGCCGTCCAGCGGCTCTACGCCACGGGCCTGGGGCTGCTCTCCCTGCGGCGCGACCTCGACGGCGACCACGCGGACCGGGTCGGCCGGGCGGTCGACGAGATCGACGAGACGATCGCGCTCATCCGGACCACCGTGCACCGGCTGCAGCCGGGCGCGGCCCGCATGCCGGAGGGGGACCTGCGGTCCCGGGTCATCACCGAGATCGACGTGGCCACCGGTCCACTCGGCTACTCCCCGCAGCTCCGGTTCGACGGGCCGGTCGACTCGGCCGTCCCGTCCGACGTCGCCGAGCACGTGGTCGCCGTCCTGCGTGAAGGGCTGTCGAACGTCGCGCGGCACGCTCACGCGCGCTCGGTCGCGGTCCGGCTGGCGGTGTCGGACGACGTGGTCCTCACCGTGATGGACGACGGCGTCGGCATCCCCGGTGACGTGCCGCAGAGCGGCCTGCGCAACCTGGCCCGGCGGGCGGCCGAGCTGGGCGGCGTGCTCGGTGTCGGCCCGGGCGAGGCGGGC
>NZ_KI911620.1:0-1519 GCF_000515355.1 Promicromonospora kroppenstedtii DSM 19349
CGGCCGCGTCGCCGCCCGCCGCGGGCAGCCCGAACGCCGGCGCGAGCAGCAGGTAGGCGACCGAGAGCACAGGCCCTCGCGGGTCGCGCCCGAGCGGGCCGTACGTGCGGAGCTGTTCCAGGTGCCACGGCCCGGTACCGGTCGCGCCCGCCGGCACGGTGAGCCGGGTCTCCTCCTCGAGCTCCCGCGCCGCAGCCTGCTCCAGGGTCTCCCCGGGGAGCACGAACCCGCCCGGCAGCGCCGCCTGCCCGCGGTACGGCTCCAGCAGGCGGTCGACGACGAGCGCGTGCAGCTCGGCGTCGCGCACGGTCAGGGTGACGACGTCGACCGTGACGGGGAACGCGCCCGCCGTCTCGGGTACGGCTGACGGAGCGGGTGTGGTGCGGGGCATGACATCGACCGTACATTCTCGTCACCTTGACGAAAAGCCGAGCGAGTAGATATCGTCAAATTGACGACAACAACGAACGAGAGGCCGACGATGGCGACGATCAAGCGCTACCCCGGATTCCGGCAGTTCCTGGGCTCCGCGAGCGACTACGTGGTGCACCTCAGCAAGGGCGACGTGCGGCACGAGGGGGTGGGCCAGGCGTTCTGGTTCCGGCCCGACACCTCGGTGCTCAGCGAGGTGCCCGCCACCGACCAGGAGCTGCCCGTCCTGTTCCACGCGGTGACGCGCGACCAGCAGGACGTCACCGTGCAGGCGAACGTGACCTACCGGTTCGGCGACCCGGTCCTCGCGTCCCAGCGCCTGGACTTCGGCATCTTCCCCGTGACGGGCAAGGGGCAGGAGGCGAGCGGCCGGCAGCAGGTCGGGGCCATCGTGGGCCAGCTCGCGCAGAGCCTCACGGTCGACCTGATCGCCACGGTCGACCTGGCCGAGGCGTTGGAGTCCGGCGTGGGGAGCGTGCGGACGGCGCTCGGCGCGCTCGGCGAGGACGCGCGACTGGTCGCGACCGGCATCGAGATCCTCGGCGTCCGGGTGCTCGCCGTCCGGCCCGAGGGCGACGTCGAGAAGGCCCTGCGCACGCCCGTCCGCGAGCGGCTCCAGGCGGAGGCCGACCGTGCGACCTACGAGCGTCGCGCCGTCGCTGTCGAGCGGGAGCGCAAGATCGCTGAGAACGAGCTCGCGAGCCAGATCGAGCTCGCCGCCCGCCGCGAGCAGCTCGTGGCTCAGGAGGGCGCGAACAAGCGGCGCGAGGCGGAGGAGGCCGCGGCGGCCGCGCTCGTCTCCGCGAAGTCCGACGCCGAGCGGCGCGAGATCGCCGCGACCGCCCAGGCGGCCTCGCTTCGGCAGCTCGGTGAGGCCGAGGCCGCCAAGGAGGCGGCGCTCATGGCGGTCTACGCGAACGTCGGCCGCGACGTGCTCACGGCGCTCGCCCTGCGCGACGCCGCGCCGCACCTGCCGAACGTCGGCTCGCTCACGGTCACTCCCGACCTGGTCAGCGGGCTGCTGAGCGCGCTGACCAACCGGGCGGCCGAGCCGGCCGCGGACGCGTCGTCCTCGAACGGCGCGCCG
>NZ_KI911620.1:1619-2733 GCF_000515355.1 Promicromonospora kroppenstedtii DSM 19349
GGGCAGGCTCGGGCCGCCGGGGCCGGCCGGGCCGAACGCCGCGGTGCCGGGCGGTAGCGCGCGTCGCATCTGGGAGAGCTGGGCCTGGGCCGCCATCTGCTGCGCGACCAGCGCCGTCTGGATGCCGTGGAACAGACCCTCGAGCCAGCCCACGAGCTGCGCCTGCGCCACGCGGAGCTCGGCGTCGGACGGCGCGGAGTCGTCCGTGAACGGCAGCGTGATGCGGTGCAGCTCGTCGACGAGGTCGGGGGAGAGGCCGTCCTCGAGCTCGTGGATCGAACGCTCGTGGATCTCGGCGAGGCGGGAGCGGGCGGCCTCGTCCAGCGGGGCGTCGCGTACCTCGTCGAGCAGCCGCTTGATCATGCCGCCGATGCGCATGACCTTGGCCGGCTCCTCGACCTGGCCTACCACGGACTCGGCCTCGTCCGGCTGGCGCTCGACGTCCGGGCCCTCGGGCTCGCCCTCCGGGGGCACGGCGGCGCCGTCTGGCGTGACGACCTGTGGGTGCGCGATGGGCGGCTGGTCGCGGCGGTCGTCGGACTGGGGGTTGGCTCGCTCGTCGTTCATGGGTCCAGTCTTGCCCGAATCGACGGTCGGCTGCATCGCATTCTTGGACCGAGAACGAAATTGTCGACCATGCCTATATATAGGCACGCGTTGATCAGGGGACCAGGAGCACTTTGCCGAAGGCCTCGCCCGACTCGAGCAGGTCGTGTGCGTACTGCGCTTCCGAGAACGGGATTCGGGCGTGGATCACCGGCCGGACCTGGCCAGATGCGAACAGTGGCCACAGGTTTTGTTCGGTATCGGCGACGATCCGTGCTTTCTCCTCCGGGGGTCGCGACCGCAGCAGGGTCCCGGTGACGGTGCCGCGGCGGGCAAGCAGCGCGCTGAGGTCGAGCTCCCCGCGCCGCCCCTGCTGCATCCCGATGACGACCAGGCGGCCGCCACGTGCGAGCGAGCGCACGTTGTCGCCCAGGGCGCCCCCGCCGAGCAGGTCGAGCACGACGTCCACCCCGCGGCCGTCCGTGGCCCGGAGGGCCTCCTCGACGAAGTCCTGCCGCCGGTGGTCGACGACGACGTCGGCGCCGAGCTCCGCGCACCGCGCGGCCCG
>NZ_KI911621.1:0-1046 GCF_000515355.1 Promicromonospora kroppenstedtii DSM 19349
GGCGGGCGGCGTCCAGGGCCTCCTCGCCGCGCCGGGCGTGCACGGCCATGGGTCGGTCGGTCACGGTCTCGGGGGCGGCGAGGATCGCCAGCGCCCGGGCGAGCAGGTCGGGGTTGTCGGCCAGGTCCGGCAGCGCCCGCTCGATCTCGCGGTAGCCGACGTCGGCCAGGCCCTGCTGCCGGAACAGGCGACCCAGGGCGAACCGGAGCTCACCGCGCACGTCGCCGGGCAGCAGCTCGCCGGCCAGGAGCTGCTGCAGCAGAGGCACGGCTTCCTCGTGGGCGAGCCCGTCCACGGCAGCCCGGCCGAGCTTCACGGCCAGGCGCAGCCGCTGCTCGGTCGGCAGCTCGACCTCCATGGCCTGCACCAGGAGGCGCGCCGCGTGGGCGTCGTCGCCGTGCGAGACGGCCAGGTCGGCGGCGTCCTCCGCGTACCGCACGAACCGGGTCACGTCCCCCGCACGGTGGTAGTGGTGCGCGAGCCGCGCGACCGGTCGCGGGCCGTCGCGGTCCTCGATGGCGCGGGCCACGGTGCGGTGCAGCAGCCGGCGGGTGGGCGTGGGCAGCGCGTCGTAGACGATCTGCTCGGCCAGCACGTGCCGGAACCGCACCTGCCCGTCCTGCTCGTGCAGCAGCCCCGCGGTGATCGCGTCGACCAGAGCCTCCACCACCCTGGCGGGCGGCAGGCCGGTGACCTCCGCGATGAGGTCGACGTCGACGGGGTGGTCCAGCACGGAGGCGACGCCCAGCACCTCGCGGGTGCCCTCGGCGACGCCGTCCAGCCGGCCGAGCACCACGTCGCGCAGGGCAGTGGGCACCGCGAGGTCGGTCAGCACGTCGTCCTGCTGCGCGGCGTCGTCGGGCAGCGAGGTCTGGTGCAGGGCGCCGAGCACCTCCTCGGCGACGAACGGGATGCCGCCCGTGCGCTCGTGGAGCGTGGCCGCGAACCCGGCGGAGACCTCGGTGCCGAGGATGCGCCCGGCCAGCTCTCCGACGCCGGCCGGGTCGAGCGGGCTGAGCGTGAGCGCCAGCGGCGGCCCGGACGCG
>NZ_KI911621.1:1146-5251 GCF_000515355.1 Promicromonospora kroppenstedtii DSM 19349
ACCACCACAGGCGCACGTCCTCGACCGACGTCGGGTCGTAGGCGTGCTCCTGGTGAGCGGCGGTGACCCGCACCCGGGTGGTCCGGGGCGCCGAGCCGGACGGGTCGAGCCCGCGCACGTCCCACGCGGTGTCCAGCAGCGGCGGGCGGGCGGCGGCGTCGACGTCGGACCGCGCGTGGAACGTCCACTCGCCGGTCACGCCGGTCGCGAGCCGGTAGGCGGGGTCGTCCGGTGTGCTCTCCAGCAGCATCCGGTAGTCCGCCCCGCCCTCCGGCACGGTCGGGAACGAGTAGGGCTCCGGGACGTCGTCAACCAGCTCGCCGTCCTGCCACACCCGCAGGCGCAGCGCGACGTCGGAACCCCACAGCACGCCGCCGTCGTCGTCGGCCCGGTCGGTGGGCGCCAGCGAGAGGCGGTCCTCCCAGTGCTCCACGGGCGTGATGTCCGAGACCGCGGGTGCGAGCACACCCGCAGCGAGCCCCTGCCGGACGCGCCCCGGCTCGCTCCAGACGTGCGTCTCGGCCTCGGCGAGCACCACGCCCACGCCGTCCTCCTGGATCTCGGACCGGAGGTACCACCGGCCCGGCAGCGCCGTCAGGTACTCGGTGCGCCGCGTGCCCACGGGGACCGCCTCCGTGAGGCCGCCGGCGATGATGGTGCCCGGCTCCCAGTACATGCGCTCGGCCAGGTGCGTGTCGCCGACCGAGGCGCCGTAGGTGGTGTCGACCGCGACCGTCGTGCGGCGGTCGCCCCGCAGCGCCGGCACTTCGACGCCCTCGCTGTGGTGCGCGAGGTCGTAGCGGTAGGGGGCCGCCTCGTCCCCCGTGGTGGGCGGCAGCAGCGTGGCCTGGACGATGGTGTCGTAGTCGCCGTGGGTCGCCGCCGGCACGGGGGTGAGCGCGAGGTCCGTCTCCGGCCCGTACTTCACGTTGATGCTGGCGGTGACCCACTCCAGCGAGTCCTCGGTCTCCAGCGAGAGGCCCAGGCTCGCCAGGTCGGCCGGCCGCTGCGTCGAGGTGGTGACCTCCTGCGCCGTGGTCCCGTCGAGCAGCACCTCGGCGTCGGCGGTGGCGTCGACCTCCCCGCTGCCCAGGAACAGGGCGTCGGTGACCGCGCCGTCGTCGTCGAGGGTCTCGATGAACGCCACGGGACTGTAGATGCCCGGGATGACACGCGCCCTGGCGACGCCGTCCTTGAAGAAGAGATTGGTGGCGTAGGGCTCGCCGGTGTCCGCGTCCAGGCGGATCGCGGCACCCCAGGTGTCGGCGCTGACGGGCTCGCCGTCGCGGTCGACGGCACGAACGGTCAGGTCCACGTACTCGCGCTCCTTGGCCCAGCCGACGGGTGTGCGCACCTCAGCGCCGTCCGGCCCGGTGGCCACGACGTTGCCGCCGATCGCGCCGAGCTCGCCGGGGCCGTCGGTCGTGGTCACGTCGACCTCGACGGTCCCGCCCGCCGGGACGACGACGGAGTCGGCCGACAGCGTGAGCGCACCGGGCAGGGCGCTGCCGGAGACATCGGTGACGTCGGCCGTCAGGGTGAGCGTGACGTCGTCGGCACCCGCGTTCGAGTACGTCAGGGTGCCGGACGACGACTCGCCGTCGTGCGGCCAGGCGAACGTGCCCATCGACAGGGATGCCGGGGTCGCGGTGACCTCCTGCGCGAGGGCGCCGGGGATGGTGATGCGGCCCGCGCCCTCGGACCAGACGTCCACGCCCGTGGGCTCGGCCGAGGCCATCAGCGTGGCCTTGAGGGCCTGGCCGTCCAGGTCGGGCCGGGCCTGCTTGAGCACCGCGGCCGCGCCCGCGACGTGCGGGGTGGCCATGGAGGTGCCGCTCAGCGCGGTGTACAGGTCGTCGACCGGGTCGCCCGCGGTGGTACCCGCAGCCCGCGCGGCGACGATCCCGTCGCCGGGCGCCACCACGTCCGGCTTGAGCATCCCCGGCTCGACGCCGCCGCGGCTGGAGTACCAGGTGACGGCGTCGTCGTCGTCCACGGCGCCCACCGTGAGGGCGGACGCCGCGATGCCCGGCGAGCCCACGGTGCCGTTCCCGAGGTCACCATCGTTGCCCGCGGCCACGACGAAGAGCGTGCCGAACTGGGCGGACAGCTCGTCCACCGCGACGGCGTCGGGCGAGGGGACGTCGAAGAACAGGCTGCCCAGGGACAGGTTCACCACGTCGGCGCCCTCCGTGGCCGCCCACTCCATGCCCTCGATGACGCCGGACAGCTCGCCGAAGCCGTCGTCGTCCAGCACCTTGCCGACCAGCAGGTCGGCGTCCGGGGCCACGCCCTGGTTCACGCCGTCGGACGCATCGCCCGACCCGGCCAGGATCGAGGCGACGTGCGTGCCGTGGCCGGCGCCGTCGGTCGCCTCGCCCTTGCCGGTGAAGTCCCGCTCGCCGACGACGACCTCGTCGAGGTCGGGGTGGGTCGCGTCGATGCCCGAGTCGAGCACCGCGACCGTCACGCCCGCACCCGTGTAGCCGGCCTCCCAGGCCTCCGGGGCGCCGATCTGCGGCATCGAGCCGGCGTCCGAGGCCCGGACGGGCTGGTCCAGCCAGACGTAGCCGACGGCGTCGGGCTCCGGGGCCTTCCGGGCCTGCTTGCCCGCGGCCTCGACCGGGGCGAGGGCGTCGAGGAGCTTCTCGGCGCGGCCCCTGGGAAGGACGTCGGCGACTGCGCCCAGGGACTCGAGGTCGCGGTCGGGGGTGATGCCCGACGTCGTCCAGTCCTGCTCGAGAGGGGTTGCGGAGCGGGCGGCGTCGTTCTTCGTGCCGGTGTCCTTGGTGCCGGCGGCTGCGGCCGCCGTCTGGACGATCACGGGGAGCGTGTCGCGCGAGGCGTCGTCGTAGCCGGCCTCGACCAGGCCGGTCACGTCGAACAGCGCGCGGTCCAGGCGGCCGGGTACGAGCCGCGCCACGTCGCGCGGGACCACGTAGAGGTGGTCTCCCTCCCGCTGCTGGAAGAACGCCATGTGCTCCCGGCCAGGGCCGGGCCGCACGGTCACCGTCCCCGGGTCCGGCGTGCCGTCGGCCGTGGTCTCCAGGGAGACGACGTCGCCCGTCAGCAGCGTCACGCTCACGGTGCGGCCCGGGGCGGTGGGGCGTTGCCGGGTGTCCTGTGGTGCCGGTGCTTCCTGCGGTACGGACGCGGTGGCCCACGTCCCCCCACCCAGCGCGATCGCCAGAGCGACCGCCGCTGCACTTGCTCTCTTGCGCATCGGGTTCTCCCGTCCGAGTCGAGCACGCCGCCTGTGCGGCGCCACGTCTCCCAGACGCACGTAGACCTTCGCGGGGTTGCGTGACCTGGGAAAATACTCGGAACGGACTTCTCCGACGGACGGATTCGGGGGCGTCCCCTTCGAGGCCTTCGAGGGCGGGGTTCCTTCGCTCTGAGTCACGTCAAAGCGAAGAAACCCGGGCCTCGAAGCGAAGGCGCCTGGGCGGAGGCGCGGGCCGGGGCTCACCCGGTGCCCGCTCAGCCCTCAGGAGATCCGGCGTCGTTCGGCGAACGCCACGATCTGGGGTACGGCGCGCTCGACGAACACCTCGAAGTCGCGCGGCTCGGTGTACAGGTGCGCAGACAGGCGCAGGTAGCCGACGCCACCGATACTCGTGAAGGCCGCCTCCACACCGGCCAGGTCGAGCAGGCGCATACGCAGCTCGTCCGCGTCCGTCCGGTCCCGCCCGAGCCCGTCCGGCAGCCGGAGCAGCCGCATCGACACCACGGGCATGCCGACGTCGGTGGCCACCGGGGCGTCCACGTAGGGCTGCAGGGCCGCGCCGATGACGGCGACGCCGTGGTCGGCGAGCGCCGCCATCGTCGCGCGGGCCCGGTCCCAGCCGTGCTCCCGCTCGACGAACTCGATCGCGCGGGGTGAGGCGATGTAGCTGGTGGCGTCCAGGGTGCCCTGCGAGTCGAACCGCGCCGGGTACGGCTCCTCGGCGCCCCACGAGTCGATGAGCGGCCACAGGTCGTCCCGGTCGGCCGCGCGGGTCACGAGCACGGCCGACCCACGGGGCGCGCAGGGCCACTTGTGCAGGTTGCCGAACCACCAGTCGCCGCCCGCGACGGCCGCGGCGTCAGCCACGAGGCCCGGGGC
>NZ_KI911621.1:5351-15476 GCF_000515355.1 Promicromonospora kroppenstedtii DSM 19349
CGCGGCGTCAGCCACGAGGCCCGGGGCGTGCGCGCCGTCGATCAGCACGCGGGCGCCGCGCTCGTGGGCGAGCTCCGTGATCCGCGCGGTGGGCAGCAGGCGGGCGGTGGGCGACGTGATCTGGTCGACGACGACGAGCCGCACGGCGTCGGTGAGCTCGGCCCGGAACCGCTCGACGACGTCGTCGGCGCTCGCCGCGAGCGGGATCGTGACCGTGCGTACCCGGGCGCCGAAGCGGCGGGCGAGGCGTCGGGCGCCCATGGTGATGGCGCCGTACCCGTGGTCGGTCACGAGGATCTCGTCGCCGGGTGCGAGCCGGAGCGAGTTGAAGACGACGGTCGCCGCCGCCGAGGCGTTGGGCACGAACGCCGCGTCCTCGGCCCGGGCGCCGACGAAGGGCGCGACCTCGTGCCGGGCGGCGGCGACGAGCTCGTGGGCCCGGGGGAACCAGGCGACGGGGCGCAGGTCGGCCTGCCGGCGCAGCTCGTCCTGGTAGCGCACCACCTCGGTGGGCACCGCCCCGAAGGAGCCGTGGTTGAGGTGCACGACCGCGTCGTCGAGCGGCCAGGCCGCGCGCGCCGGTCCCCCGGAGGCGAGACGCACGGGTGCCGGTGCCGGGGTGGTGCCTAGCGGGTGGTTCATCGACGCCTCTCGGTAGTTGTCGGGCAACCTTGGCAGCGCGACGCGCCCGGCACCAAAGTCTCGGCGGGTCTCGTGCTACTTTTTGCTAGCCCGTCTACCTTCAAGTGTGGGAAGCAATATATGAGAGGGGAGCGCACGTGGTCTCTGAACCCGAGCCCGTCGACCCGTCCGGCCCGTCGATGCTGGACCCCCGGGTCCTGGACCCGCGGCAGGAGATCGTGCAACGGTCCGGCCTGGACGAGCAGGAGGTCGACCAGGTAGTCCGCGTGCTGCAGGGGCTGCGCGACTGGCGCGAGGCGGAGCGCCGGATGAGCGAGGCGTCGCGACGCTACATGAAGCTCGGCGAGACCGACATGCGCACGCTGCGGTTCGTCATCGCGGCGCAGTACCGGGGCGAGACCGCCACGCCGGGCGCCATCGCCGCGCACCTGGGCATCACGTCGGCGTCGACCACCAAGATGCTCGACCGGCTGGCGGACGCGGGGCACATCCGCCGGCTCCCCCATCCCACCGACCGGCGCAGCCTGGCGGTGGAGGTGACGGAGGAGACCCGGCAGATCGCGCTGAAGAGCGTGGGACGCGACCACGCCCACCGGTTCGAGGCGGCCGCGCGGCTGAACCCGGAGGAGCGCGAGGTGGTCATGCGGTTCCTCGAGGAGCTCACCGCGACAGAGAACCCCGGCGACCTCGAGCCTCCCGGGGAGTGACGGTCAGGTCGACGGCCCCTGCACCAGCAAGTTCACGGGGTGCCGGGTGCAGTGTCAGACTCCGGGCATGGCGATGGCCGACAAGCCTCCGAAGGGCTTCTGGTATCAGGTGGGGCGACCGTTCCGGGCGGTCGGACGCGGCCTGGGCCGGGTGCTGGAGGCCCTGGACCTCCTCAGCGCGATCCTCTGGATCGGCCGGGGTGTCGTCTGGGTCGTTCGCGGCATCGGACGAGCGTTCTCCGACTCGTTCTGACCGGCAGGATCGCTGCCGCGACGCCGGAGACGACGATGCCCACCAGCACCGATCCGGATCAGTGCTGGTGGGCGGTGGTCGGGGTGACAGGATTCGAACCTGCGACCCTCTGCTCCCAAAGCAGATGCGCTACCAAGCTGCGCTACACCCCGTGGGTCCGCCGTCGCCAGGTATCCGAACTGTGTCGGACCCCGTGGGCAGGACCAGCCGAGTGTATCCGATCGGCGCCCGCGGCTGCCGGATGTTTCCGGCCCGCAAGCAGCCAAGTAATCCTTTGAACTCTCCGCACCGCGCCTGCCATCGTCGAGTCACGGACTGTTGCGTATCGGGAGGGATCGGCATGCTGCGGCGGCAGACGACGGCGCTCGCCCTTCCGCTCGCGCTCGCCCTCGGCGGCTGCTCCGCAAGCGAGACAGGCCCGCCCCGGGACCAGCAGCGCTCGATCGTGGTCGAGAGCCTTCCCGCCGGGACAGCCCCGCCCGGGCTGCCGACCGAGGGGGTCACCAACGCGACGGTCGACGCCACGGTGCGGCCCGCCCGCCTCGCCGTGACCGCATGGGGCACGCCCGGGTGCATGCCCTACCCGGTGTCGGTCGCCTGGCTCGACCGCTGGACCATCGAGGTCTCGACGGCGCCCGGCCCCGACTCCGGCTGCTCGACCGAGTACCTGGCCGTGAGCCAGGTCGTCGTCGTCCCGGTGGACCACCCCGCCGACGAGGTGCGGACCGTCCGGGTGGACGGCGCCGAGGTGGCCTTCGCGTTCCGTGACCCCTAGCCCGACGCTCCGTCGACGACCAGGCGGGATCGGCCCTGGAGCCACTTCACCTTCGAGGCCAAAGTTTCTCGCCTTTCGACGGCCGCAAAGACAAGAAACTTAGGCTTCGAAGTGGAGGAGCCAGTCGGGTCTAGCCGTCGCCCAGCGTCGACGCCCGGACCACCAGCCGCGGCGCCAGGCGCTCGACGCCGCGGGCCGGGTCGCCCTCGATCGCCGCGATCAGCAGCTCGGCGGCGCGCTGGCCCAGCCGTTCGAGCTGCATGTCCACCGTGGTCAGCGGCGGGCGGCTGGCCAGCGACATCACATCCCAGTCGTCGTAGCCGGTCACCGCGACGTCGTCGGGCACGCGCAGTCCTCGCTCGCGGAGCCGGTCGCATCCTCCGCGAGCGAGCTGGTCAGAGGCGAAAACGATCGCGTCCACTGGCAGGTCGCGCTTCTCGGAGCCCGAACCCGAACCCGAACCCAGCCCACCGGCCAGGATCTGCTCCACCGCGCGCCGCCCCCACTGCTCCGACCAGTCGCCGTACAGCGGCTCCCCGACCACGGCCAGGTCGCGCGCGGCGAGCTCCGCCGCGAGCGTCACGTACCGCACCAGGGACGCCGCCTGCTCCGCGCGTCCGCCCACGTACGCGATCCGACGTCGGCCCAGGCCCACCAGGTGCTCGACGAGCAGCCGCATGCCGAGGGCGTCGTCGGGCACCACGGAGGCGTCGTCGGGGTCGGACGACGGCGCGAACGCGTAGACCACCGGCATCGGCACCTTGATGGGCTCGCGCGGCTCGGTGGTGCGGCCTGTGACGATGATCCCGTCGACCCGCCGGGCCACCAGCGCGCGCACGTGGTGCTGCTCGCGCACCGGGTCGTGCCGGGCCGTGGCCAGCAGGGCCGAGAGCTCGCCGCCCACCAGCGCGTTCTCCGCGCCGAGCACCACGGGCAGCGAGAACCGGCCGGCGGAGTCAGTGCTCAGCAGGCCCACGGTGAAGCTGCGCCGGGCCGACAGGGAGCGCGCGCTGGCATCGGGCACGAAGCCCAGCCGGTCGGCCGCCTCCCGGACCCGAGCACGGGTGCTCTCCCGCAGCGAGCCGGTGTCGTTGAGCGCCTTGGACACCGTGCTCGGCGACACTCCCGCGAGCGCCGCGACGTCCGTGATCCGTACGACCGCTCCCCGGTCCATCCGCACCGCTCCTTCTCGACCTGGTTTCCTTCCGCGTTTTCCGTCGAACCTGCGCGACAGCAACGGGACGCCGCGTCATCGTACCTCCCGGCCCAGATCAGCGGCCAGTTTCTGGCGAATTTCGCCCAGACCTTTGACGCTGGTCACGTCGGTCCCTACGATCAGGAAATCGGATTCCTAGTTTCCGTCCGGAGGAGAGCATCGATGACGACGACGCCCAGCGGTACGACGCGCGGACCGGCCGAACCCACGAGCGACGCCCGGGTGCTGCTGCGGCCGCTTGCCCCCGGGTACGTCACGGTGGATGCCGGGCTGTGGCGCCGCAGCGCCGACGTCAACCGGTCCGCCGCGATCCCGGGCGGGCTGGAGCAGCTCGCCAAGGCCGGCAACCTGCGCAACCTGGAGATCGCCGCGGGCGTGGCGGACGGCGAGGCGACCGGCCCGATCTTCGCGGACTCCGACGTGCACAAGTGGCTGGAGGCGGCCGCCTGGGAGTACGCCCGGGAGCCCGACGAGCAGCTCCTGGCCGACCAGCTCCACGTCACGAGCCTGCTCGCGGCCGCCCAGGCCGACGACGGCTACCTGGACTCCGTGCCCGCGCTGCGGAACGTGCCGCGCTACAGCGACCTGCCGTGGAGCCATGAGCTGTACTGCGCCGGGCACCTGTTCCAGGCGGCCGTCGCGCAGGTGCGCGGCACCGGCCGCACCGAGCTGCTCGACGTCGCCGTCAAGCTGGCCGACCACCTCGTCGCCACGTTCGGCGACGGTACCGGCCAGCTCCGCGAGGTCGACGGCCATCCCGTGATCGAGATGGCCCTGGTCGAGCTGTACCGCGAGACCGGCACCCAGGCCTACCTGGACCTGGCGAGCTGGTTCGTCGAGGCGCGTGGCACCGGCATCATCGAGGCGCACGGCAAGCAGCCCACCTACTTCTCCGACCGGGTCAAGGTCCGCGAGGCCACCACCGTCGAGGGCCACGCCGTGCGGGCGGTATACCTGGGCGCCGGTGCGGCCGACGTCGCCATCGAGACCGGCGACGCCGAGCTGCTCGCGGCGCTCGACACCCAGTACCGCGCGATGGAGCGCGGCAAGCAGTACCTGACCGGCGGCCTCGGGGCGCGCTGGGAGGGCGAGGCGTTCGGCGACCCGTACGAGCTGCCGACCGACCGCGGGTACGCCGAGACCTGCGCCGCGATCGGCGGCGTGCAGTGGGCGTGGCGCATGCTGCTCGCCACGGGCGAGGCCCGGTACGCCGACCAGATCGAGCGCATGCTGCTCAACGGTTTCCTCGCCGGGGTGTCGCTGAGCGGCACCGAGTACTTCTACGTGAACCCGCTCCAGCTGCGCAGCGACGCGCACGCCGAGGAGGACCGCAGCCCGGCGCACGGCCGTCGCGGCTGGTTCGACTGCGCGTGCTGCCCGCCCAACATCATGCGGACGGTCTCCAGCTTCACCGGCTACGTGGCCACGGCGGACGGGCCGAGCCTGCAGCTGCACCAGTACGCGCCCGGCACGGTCACCGCCCCGCTCGACGGCGGCACGCTGCGCCTGCGTGTCGAGACCGCCTACCCCGACGAGGGCAGCATCGCGCTGCACGTCGAGGAGGGACCGGACGCCGAGACGACGCTCGCCCTGCGCGTCCCCGCCTGGGCCGACGGCGCCACGCTCGACGGCGCCCCGGTCCTCGCCGGTACGTACGCCAAGGTCACGCGCCGGTTCGCCGCGGGCGACGTCGTCCGGCTCGACCTGCCGATGACGCCGCGCCTCACCTCGGCCGACCCCCGGGTCGACGCGGTGCGCGGGTGCGTCGCGATCGAGCGCGGGCCGCTGGTCTACGCGCTGGAGCAGCCGGACCAGGAGGCCGGCGCCGTGGTCGACGACCTGCGGCTCGACGTCTCGGGCGCACTGTCCGACGAGTTCCGCGGCGACCTGCTGGGCGGGGTCACGGTGGTCCGGGCGCACGGCGCGGTGGTCCCCGGGCCGGATGCCGAGGCGACGACGCCGTACGGGCCGGCCACGACGCCGTCGGCCGGCCCGGTGCGGGACGTGACGCTGACCGCGATCCCCTACTACGCGTGGGCCAACCGTGGCCCGCAGCCGATGCGGGTCTGGATCCCGACCCGCTGACCGCACGCTCCCAGGGGGCCCGGGCCGGTCCCGGCCCCCTGGGGCAGCACGACCCCAGCACGTCTCACCCTGCGTAACGACGCGTAAGGAAGGAGAGCGATGGAGCTCACCAGACGCCAGCTGCTCACCCTCGCCGGCTCGGCGACGGCGGCTGCCGCACTCGCCGGCTGCGGCGGCACGCTACGGCCCGCGAACGTCGAGGCCGCGGGCTTCGGCGAGAACGCGACGGGCACCCTGAACCTGTGGTGCCGGTCCGACACGGTCAACGGCACCCAGGCCGTCGTCGACGCGTTCCACCGGGCCCAGGACCGGATCCGCGTGCAGGTCACGCCCATCCAGAACGGGCAGTACGTGACCAAGCTCGCCACCGCGATCCGCGGCGGGCGAGTGCCCGACGTGATCGACATCGACGACATCTACTCGACCCTGTTCGCCTACCGCGGCGCGTTCACGGACCTGACGCCACTCATCGAGGACCTCGGCATCGGCGACGCGCTGAGCCCCGGCCACCTGGCGCTCAGCACCAAGGACGGCCGCAACTACGGACTGCCGTTCATCGGCGACTTCTCGGTGCTGTTCTGCAACACCGAGCTGTTCGACCGCGCGGGCCTCGACGTCGACGAGCACACGAAGGACTTCGACGGCATCCTCGCGGCGGCCCGCGCCATCAGCGCCCTGGAGGACGACGTCTACGGCTGGTCGTTCCCCGGCAACGCCTCGGGCGCGCTGGGCTTCACCGTCCAGCCGCATGTCTGGGCCACCGACCGCGACCTCATCGCGGGCGACGTCGGCAGCCAGCGCGGCGACGTCGTCGGCAACGAGGCGCTGCGCCGCACGCTCGACCTCGAACGCACGCTGTGGGCGGAGCAGCTCGTGCCCCCGGGCAGCTTCTCGGACGACGCCTCGCGCTGGTCCGCCGACTACACCGCCGGCCGGCTGGGCATGTTCCCCGCGGGGTTCGGCGTCGTCGTGCCCAATGCGGACGAGGCGCTGCTGGAGCACACCAAGGTGGTGCTCCTGCCCGGGCCTGACGGCGGGCGGGCGTTCTTCGACGGCGGTGACAACCTCTGCATGCTCAACGGCGCGCGGAATCCCTCGGCGGCGTGGGAGTTCATGAAGTTCGCGGTCGCCGTCGAGCAGCAGGCGCGGATGCCGGAGGGCTTCTACTCCCCCGTCCGCTCCGACGTCCGAACCCCTGAGTTCGCGGAGAGGTACCCGCTCGTGCTGCCCCCGCTGGAGGCGCTCGACCGCGGGTACGCACCCACCACGCTCGCCTACAACCTCATCTACAACCAGCAGGACGGACCATGGCTGCGCATGTTCCGTTCCGCCGTCTTCGACGGGGAGGTCGATGCCGCCATGCAGGAGGCCCAGACCACGTACGACCGCATCCTGAGGCAGGCGCAGGCATGAGCGCCCCGACGACGGCGACGGCGACGTCCGCCCCGCAGGCGTTGCGTCGCCGCAGGTACGGGACCCTCACGCACCCGAGCCGCACGGGGCTCGCGCTGGTGACGCCGGCGGTCGCGCTGGTGGTCGTGTTCGTGTTCGTGCCGCTGGTCGTGGCGGTCTACATCTCGCTGACGAACTTCCCGCTGATCGGGCCGTACCGGTTCATCGGGCTCGACAACTACGCCTCGGTGCTCACGGACCCGACGTTCTGGACCGCGCTGGGCTATACGCTGCTCTACACGGCGATCGTCACGCTGCCGATCCTGCTGCTCGGGTACGGGCTGGCCGTGCTGGTGCGGTCCAAGCGGCGGGGCGCCACGCTGCTGCGCACCATCTTCTTCGTCCCGTTCGTCATCGGGCTGACGACCCTCAGCTTCCTCATGCTGCTGGAGGCGCAGCCGAACAGCGGCCTGGTCAACGTGGCGCTGCGCTTCCTCGGGATCACGGACGGGACGACGGCGTGGCTCGTCGACGGGCCGCTCGCCACCGGACTGCTCTGCGTCATGGTGGTCTGGGGCGTGTCCGGGCTGACGATGGTGCTGCTCATGTCCGGGATGCAGGGCATCCCGCGCGAGGTCTACGAGTCGGCGGAGATCGACGGCGCCTCGTGGTGGCAGCGGGAGCTGCAGATCACGGTGCCGATGCTGCGCCGGACCATCGCGATGACCGTGATCCTGTCGGTCATCGGGTCGTTCCTCGCGTTCACGCAGTTCTACATCCTGACCCAGGGCGGCCCCGGGTCGGAGACCACGACGATCGTCATGGCCATCTACCGGCGGGCGTTCGTCCAGCTCCAGCTCGGTGCGGCGACGGCGATGTCGCTCGTGCTGGTCGTCATCACCGGTCTGGTCACCGCGGCCCAGTTCTGGCTGCTGCGGGAGAGGAGCTGACATGGCTACGGTCACTTCTGCTGCGCCCGTGAGGGCGCGTGCTGGGCGGCGTCCTGCCGTGGTCTCTCCCTCGCCCTCAGGGCCGGAGCGGGACACCCGGGTCAAGCGGATGCTCTACGTGGTGGGCGGAACCCTCGCCGCGCTGGTGTTCCTGGTGCCGCTGGTGGTCGCGTTCGTGCGGGCCGGGCAGCCGGGCGACGTCATCGTGGCGGCCCCCGACGGCCGGTTCTTCGAGCTGTCGTGGGTCAACTTCCAAGCCGTGATCGACCAGCCGGAGGTGTGGCGCGGCATCCTCAACTCGGCGATCGTGTCGGTGTCGACAGCGGTGCTCACCGCGGTGCTCGCGACGCTGGCCGGGTACGGCTTCGCGCGGTTCCCGTTCCGGGGGCGCACGGTGCTGTTCGGGCTGGTGCTGGTCACGCTGATGATCCCGTTCCAGGCGATCCTGACCCCGCTCTACCTGCAGATGAACGTCATGGGGCTCACGGACAGCCTGTTCGGCCTGGTGCTCTTCTACACGACGGTGAACCTGCCGTTCGGCATCTTCGTCATGCGCAACACGTTCGCCGCGGTGCCGGCGGAGCTCGAGGACTCGGCGCACGTCGACGGCGCCGGGACGCTCCGGATCCTGGTGTCGGTGCTGCGGCCGCTGGTGGTGCCGGGCACGGCGACTGCGGCCCTGTACGCGTTCCTGGCGTCGTGGACGGAGTTCCTCGGGGCGCTGACGTTCCTGACCGACTCCAGCCTCTACACGCTGCCGGTGTCGCTGGTGAACCTGCAGCAGGGGGCGTACGGGCAGGTCAACTTCGGGCTGCTGGCGGCGGGGTCGGTCATCGCGATGATCCCGTGCGTCATCTTGTACGTGGCGCTCCAGCGGTACTACGTGGCAGGGCTGGCGTCGGGGTCGGTGAAGGGGTGAGCTGATCCGGGGCATGCTGATCTGGGGCTTGCCGGTCTGGGGCGGGCGGCGGCGTGAGACGGCGCCGCGCGCCCCAGAGCACTCCGGCGATGACGAGAGCCGCCCCGGTCGCCGTCCACACCCCGATCTGCTCGCCGAGCAGCACGGCCGACGCGCTCAGGCCGACCACGGGAACCAGCATGGAGAACGGGGCGACGACGCCCGCGGGGTGCCGGGCCATGAGCCAGGTCCAGACGCCGGAGCCGGCCAGGGTGCCGATCAGGACCGTGTAGGCGAGGCCGAGGAGCGCTGGACCCATGGCTGGTCCGGGGACGAACGAGCGGGCAATGGCGTCGGGCCCCTCGATGAGCAGCGACAACGCCAGCATCGGGATGGGCGGCACCACGGACATCCACAGGGTCAGGTGCAGTGGGTTCGGCGCCTTGGCGCGGGCGCTGGAGACGTTGCCGATCGCCCAGCCGAAGCCGCCGGCCAGGACCAGGAGGAACGGCCCGAACGCCGCGGCCTGCGCCTGGGACCAGCCCACGACCGCGAGCCCGAGGGTCGCGACCGAGAGGCCCACGACCTGCCGGGCGGACACGCGCTCGCGGAACACCGTGGCGCCGAGCAGCACCGTGAACGGCGCCGACGACTGGAGCACCAGCGACGCGAGGCCCGTCGGCACCCCGGCCGCCATGCCCCAGTAGAGGAACAGGAACTGCAGGGTGCCGAACCCGAGGCCGTAGCCCAGTAGCCACCGCACCGGCACCTTCGGGCGCGGCACGAGCAGGATCGTGGGGACGGCGATGACCGCGAATCGTAGCGCCGCGAGCAGGAACGGCGGGAACTGTTCCAGCGAGGCGTGGATCGCGATGAAGTTGAGCCCCCACATGACCGCGACGGACACGGCGAGCAGGCGGTGCGAGATCGGCATGTGCTGAGCGTCGTCCGATCCGTGTTGAAGGACAAGCGAAATGTTCTACATGTCCTTGTAGGCTGCCTACATGAACGACCTCTCGCGCCTGGACCCGCGCCACCTCGACCTGCTGCGCGAGTTCGCCGACCGTGGGTCCGTGACGGCCGTGGCCAGGGCGACGCACCGGACGCCGTCGGCGGTGTCGCAGCAGCTGCGCACCGCCCAGCGGGAGCTGCGCGGCATCCCGCTCGTCGAGCCGCACGGCCGGGGCCTGCGGCTCACCGAGGCGGG
>NZ_KI911621.1:15576-62935 GCF_000515355.1 Promicromonospora kroppenstedtii DSM 19349
GGGGCCTGCGGCTCACCGAGGCGGGTCGCCTCCTGGCCGACGGCGGCCGGGAGGTCTCCCGGACGGTCGCCCAGGTGCAGGCGCGGTGGGACGAGTTCATGGGCTCGGCGTCGGGCACGGTGCGGGTGGCGACGCTGCCGAGCGCGGCGACGGTGCTGCTGCCGGGGGTGCTGGAGCGGCTCGCCTCGACGGGGGTGACGCTGGAGTGCACCGATATGGACATCGCGGAGTCCGAGTACTCGGAGATGGTCGCCGACCACGACATCGTGATCGGGCACAGCTTCACCGGGCCCGTGCCGGCCGGAGCGGGGCACCTGGTGACGGCGGCCCTGCTGCGGGAGCCGCTGGATATTGCTCTGCGCGCGGGGCATCCGCTTGCCTCGAAGACGCGGGTCACGGCGCGAGACCTGGTGGCCTACGAGTGGTACGGCGTACCGCTCGGGTACCCGTTCGACGGGCTGCGCATCGCGGTCGAGACGACCGCGGGGCAGCCCGTGCGGGTGGCGCAGCGGCTGCGGGACAACCGGCTGATCGAGGCCCTGGTGGCCGCGAGCGACCGGGTGGGAGTGCTGCCTCGGTACTCGACGGCGCCCGGTGCCGGGCTGGTGCTGCGGCCGGTGCACGGAATGGACGCGGCGCGCTGGATCGTGGCGATCCTGCGGCCCGATCATGCGGAGCGGTTGGCCGTGCGGACGGCGCTGGAGGCGTTCCGGGCGGTGGGGCAAGAGGTGGTGCGCTGACGTCGTGGGATGCTGCGTGAATGTCAGCTCAAGAGGTCATGGAACGGCTCGCGGAGGTCATTGACGGGCACCGGTGGGACGACCTGCCGAGCCTGCTGGATCCCGCCTTCACCTGCCGTTACGTGCATACGGGTGAGACCTACGGCGCCGACGCGTGGGTGCGGCTCAACGCGGAGTACCCGGGCTTCCAGAACCTGCGGCTCGAGGACTGCGTGGCGGACGGCGACCGCGCTGCGGGCCGTGCGCATGTCACGGGGATGTCCGACGGCGAGCTGGAGCACTTCGAGGTGGCGACGTTCATCACCGTGCGGGACGGGCTCATCGTGGAGATGACGGAGGTGTGGACCGACGTCGGCCAGGAGGCGCCGGAGGGGACGCGGCCATCCTGAGGTGGCCGGCGGTCCGGTGGTGCGTGCGGTTCGCGGCGGCGCGGGCAAGGCGCGCCACGCGGGCGGAGCCGCTGACTGGGCGCGAGGTTTGCTAAGGTAACGCCCGCACCGTGCTTCGAGCGCGGGCTTGCGGGCGTAGCTCAATGGTAGAGCCTTAGTCTTCCAAACTAATTACGCGGGTTCGATTCCCGTCGCCCGCTCAGAGTGCGGAAGCCCAGGTCAGAGAGTGTTTCTGACCTGGGCTTCGTGCATTCTGGAGGGCTGGAAGCGGCGCCGGCTGGCCCTAAATGGCCCTAAGTCGCTCGCGGCAGGGCCAGGAGCCGGAGTCCTAATGTCCGCTTCACCCGATCCGCGGCCGGCCTCGTCTGGCGAGGCGCGCACACCTCGGAGCATGACCAAGCGTCCCCGCCGCAGCATCCGTCGCGCCTACGGCAACATCCGGCAGCGCGGCCCGAACCGCTGGCAAGCCAGGTACACCGGGCCCGACGGCGTGCGGCGCCCGATCGGCACGTTCGAGTCCGAGAAGGCGGCGAACGCGGCCCTGGCCCGCGTGCTCAGCGACGTCTACCAGGGCACCTACCGCGAGCCCGAGACGGGCGACGTGCCGCTGCGGGAGTATGCGCAGCGCTGGCTCGCCACGCGCGACCTCAAGCCCTCCACCCTCGACGGTTACGAGCGGCTGCTGCGGCGCTGGATCCTGACGCCACTGCCAAGCCCGGGCGGTGCGCGGCAGCTCGACCTCGGCACACTCCCCCTGCGTTCGCTGTCGCACACCATGGTGAGCGAGTGGTACGCAGCGCTGCTGGTGGCGACGGCGGAGTCTGCTGCGGAGTGGCTGGCCCGCGGTGGTGGGCCGAGCGATGCGGCGCACGTGCGGGCGTGGGCGCGGGCGGCTGGCCTGCCGGTCGGGGACTCTGGACGGATGCCGGCACGGCTGTGGGATGCGTGGCGGTCTGCCGGTTCGCCCGCCGCCGCGTTGGTCGAGTCGCGGCATGCTGGGACGGTGACCGGCCGCACCCAGGCCGCGCACGCCTACGCGCTGCTGCGGACGATCTGCGGTGACGCTGTGCGCGATCGGCTCATCGAGGCGAACCCGTGCAGCATCCGCGGCGCCGGCCAGACCCGGCCGGCCGAACGCGTGGTCCCCGGTGACACCGTCGTGGACGCGATTGCGGCAGCCTTCGACGGGCCGTCGGAGCGGTACCGCGCGGCGGTGATCGTCGCAGCGCATTCTGGCCTGCGGGCGGGCGAGCTGTTCGCGCTCGAACGCCAGCACGTCGAGCGGACGCCGCAGGGCGGTGTGCGGCTCAACGTGCGGCAGACGCTTGTGGACGTGCCGGGCAAGCCCGTCGCGTTCGGCCCGCCCAAGTCCGACGCTGGACGCCGCAAGGTCCACCTGCCGCCCGAAGCCGCCCGCGCCCTCCTGGCCCACCTGGACCGTTACACCGGGCCTGGTCCTCGGGCACTGGTGTTCGCCACGGCTACCGGGCGGCCGGTGCGCGGCGGGAACCGCTCGTCGATGTTCTCTCGCGCCAAGAGGCGTGCTGGGGCGCCTCTTGAACTCCGCTGGCACGACCTGCGACACCTCGCGGCGACCCGCGCAGCCGAGGCCGGGGCGACGCTGGCCGAACTGCAGCGGCGGATCGGGCACTCGACGGTCGCCGCCGCCATGGTCTACCAGCACGCCACCGACGACGGCGACGAGCGGCTGGCGGCACGGATGGCCGAGATCCAGGCCGCGAGGCGGGCGTCGAATGTCGTGGAGTTCCCTGGGCTGAGCGGGTGACCTAGGCCTGCCGCTGTCCGGCGCTCTTCCGCGGGGCCGGGCAGCGGCGGGTGCTTGGAGGTTGGTGCACACCTACCTGTCGATGACCGCGATCGGACAGGAGCGAGAGATGGATACCGAGGGTGTGCTGCCGTTTGCTATTGACGATCCCCTGCTCACAGCGGCCGAGGCCGCCGAGGTGCTGGGGGTGTCTCGCTGGTGGTTCGGCGAGCTGGTGCGTAGAGGGCGCGTCGGGCCGTGTGCGCGGATCGGTGGCCGGCTGCGAGTGCGGCGATCGGTGCTGGACCGCTACCGGGCCGAACAGGCGGGCGACCCTGAGAACCCGTACCTGACGTACGAGGACATCGGTGCGTATCTCGGTGTCTCGTCGTGGACGGCCGGGGAGCTGGTGCGGCGTGGGCGGCTAACCGGAACTCGGATCGGCCGACGAGTCGTGGTGCGACGGTCTGCGGTGGAGGTCTACATCGAGGCCTGCACGGGGTAGATCCAGCACTGGGCGCCGGGGCGTTCGCCCAGGTCGTACGGTCCCGCCAAATCGGCGGGACCGTACTTGTCCGTTTGTTTCTTGAAGTCCGTCGAGCGCGTGGCACGTCCTGACCCTCCGATCGGGCGGCGGCCGTTCTGGCGCGGCGGCCCCTGCCCGAAGCCGACATCGACACCCGGACCAAGTAGTTTCGGCGCTGCCGCCTGACGCATCTGCCCAGGTCGTATGGTCCTGCCAATTTGGCAGAACCATTGTTGTCCGGTTTGTTCTCCCGACCGGCGCAGACAGTGACGCGTCGCAGTTCGGCAGAACCCCAGGTCACGCGGCGGTGCCAAATTGGCACCACCGCGGCTGTCCGGATTAGCCCTAAGGACCGTGACAGCTGCCCCTCTGACCCCGTGGTGTGCCGGAGCGAACCCGCAGGTCGCGCGGTGGTGGCGATTTGCCACTACCGTGCGTGTCCGAGTTAGCCCACATACATCTGCACCTGCCTCTGCAGGACGATCTGCGCCCACGTACACGTCCATACGTCGAGGGTGACGAACGAGCGCGCGCTCTGCGCACACCAAGATGTCCGCACACCAGGGTGTGCGGACATATCTGTGCAGGTCAGGTGCGCGCACCACTTTGATGCCCTGAGGTCCCCCACGGCGGTGACGTTTGTCTTCGTAGACGAACCCGGAGCACTCCTCGGGGATCGCATCGGTGATGGCGCCGGCCTGTCTGAACACGGGCGCGTGCGGAGCGGACCAGCGTCGGCCAGGCCCTGTACTCTCCGGCTCACCGCCGGTGCTCGGAGCGAGAGAAGGTACAGATGATCATGAACGCCGACGGCCCCTGGACGGTGGCCGCACGGTTGGCTGCTGATCGCGAGCACTCCGGTCAGAAACACGGCGCTACCGATGACGGCGGTACCGACAGGCGACGCGCTGAGCAGCGAGGGCGAAGCCGTCTGATGGATGCGCTTGCACCATTGGCAGCTGGTGACGACGGCATCCGCGGAGGGGACAGCGAGCTCTGGCGGGCAACGATCAGTAGTTGGGTCGATGACGAGGCACCCTGGGCATGGTCGTCCTGGAGCGTCTTCAGCGCCGCAGAGGCAGAACTGCTGAAGGACGTCCAGACCATGATCATGGTCTCTCGATACGAGATCGCCGGCCTCGGCCGTAGCGATCCCGTGGCGTCCAACTGGGCACGACGGATCCGTGAGCTCGCGGCGCCGGCACTTCACGTGATGAACGCACGGGGTCGGTTCTCCGACGAAGACGCGGAGACCGAACCGAGCGGACCTCGCGTCGACATGCACGACAGGGATCACGCGCCCGTTGCCGAGGTCGAGATCCCGTCCGGGGCCGTCGTGGATTCCACGGTGGTGTGCCATCACCAGTTCGGCATGGGTGTCTGGGTCGCGGATCATGGCCAGTTCGGTCACGTGAACGTCCCAGCGATCCGGGATGGGAAGATCCGCGGCGTCGAGGACTTCCCGGCGATAGGTGCGCGGGTTCGAGCGGTGGTGCTCGGGTACAGCGGGCCAAGCAGGCAGCTTCGCTTGTCGACAAGATCGTCGGACCTTCCCGGATTGACCGAGCATGGCAAGGCGTTGCTGCGGCAGATCGTTGAGGCGGTCGGTGCCGGAGACGTGGATGTCGACGATGAGCACGACCGGTGGCGGGTGTACTGGGATGCCGTGCCGCACGAGGACCTACGTGTGCTCCTTAAGGAAATTGCCGGCGAGGGAGAAGGATTATCACGGCAGATCGTCGTCGAGGCCTTGAAGTATGTCGACGAGCTCGAAGGGCGCACCTGGGTTGACCTGCTGCCGCAGGGCCAAGGCCGCGACTTCGCGGAGCGTCGTCTGCGGGAATGGGCGCTCATCCGCGATCTCGTGGAGCGTCCACGAGAGATCGCAAGCGACCTGCCGGATCTCACACCATGGTGCCAGCGTCGACTCATAGAGCGGGTGACCTCGGACCTTGTCCTGAGCGACCTCGCCGAGCACGGCTTGTCCAAGAAGATCCGGTACGGAGCCAGGGAGAAGCGCGCCGGTCGGTGGAAGGGCTGGGCGTGAGGAGCGGCGTGGACCTGATCGGAGCGAGGCGTCGCGGCGGGAGGACGCGGGTACGCTCGTTGCATGGCGAGCAACCCGGTCGACATCGAGTTCGTGCAGGTGGCTACAACATTCGATGCCGTGGAAGAGGCCGAGGCCCTAGCCACGTCTGCTGTCGAGGCACGGCTTGCGGCATGCGCGCAGGCTGAAGGTCCGATCACGAGCGTCTACCGCTGGGACGGCGCAGTGCAGAAGGACAAGGAATGGCGCGTCACGTTCAAGACGACCGCTGCCCTCGCGGACCGGCTCACCGAGTACATCGTGCGTGAACACTCCTACGATGTTCCGGAGGTGCTGGTGACACCCGTGATCGGCGGACACCAGAAGTACCTGGAGTGGGTGCAGAACGAGACACAGCAGGAGTGATCATGCGCGTGGTCGACCCGAGATTTGCTGCAGCGCTGCGCCGTCTCCGGACCGAGCGCGGCATGTCGCTGCGCGACCTAGCGAAAGCGTCGTTCATCGGCAAGTCCACAGTGTCGGAACTGGAGAACGGGCGCATGCGCCCGAGCGCCGACATGGCTGCTCACCTGGATGACGTCCTGGGCGCCGACGGCGTACTGGCTCGGATGGTCATCCAGTCCGCGGTGGCCGACGAACACGCAGCGCGACTCTCCGATGTGACCGCACGCCAGTCACGCGTGGACGGCGCGACGGTCGCGGCCTTGGCCGCGGTCCTGGCTGCCCAACGCCACTTGGACGACGTGGTCGATCCGCACATGATCGTGTCCTCGACTGCTGTTCAGTGCTCCGCCGTCGAAGCGTTGGCGAAGGACGCGACAGGACCGTACGCGGTCGAGGTGCGTCGTCTAGCCGCGGAATGGACTCAGTTCCTCGGGTGGCTGTATGCACAGACGCGCCTGGATGCCCAGGCCGTCGAGACCTTGCGACGGGCCGTGGCGATGGCTGATGAGATCGGTGATGGCACGTTGTCATCGCAGGCAAAGAACTACCGGGGGTACGTGGAGCGTCGCCGGCAGAATCCCCGAGGGATCGCCCGCCATTTCCAGGCCGCGTACGAGACGCCGGGTGCGGGCGATCTGCACCGTGCGGACTCCGCCATCCAGGCAGCGCAGGGCATGGCCATGCTCGGCGAGATCTCGGCTGCGACTCAGATGATCAACACTGCTGAAGATCTGATCGCGTCCTCGGAACGCGACGAGGCGGCGCCGTCGACCTACTGGCTCACACCGACGTGGCTGCAATTTCCCCTCGGTTTGGTGCACCACGCCCTCGGGAACGACCTTGATGCCGTCGACAACCTGCGGTCCGGGCTGGACGCACTGCCGGATGAGTGGATGGCCGCAGGCTGGAGCAGCGAGTACCGGCGCACTCTCCTCCTTGCCGAGCAGGCGGCCTGACAGAGAGTTCCGGACACCGAACCCTCTTCGCCGGACACCGAACGTCTCCCTTTCCTGCGGCAGGCCTGGCGTACTGGGAGCATGCGAAATACAGCCCTCAGGACGCAGACAGCGACGGCAATCGGAACCGCCCCGCGTTACCTGGTGGCGTTGGACATCGACGGCACTCTGATAGACAGCAATCGACGGATTCCAGCCGGGACAGTCGAGGCGCTGGATCTGGTCCGTGCGGCAGGCCATGAAGTCGTGCTCGCCACAGGCAGATCGCTGGCGGGGCTGCTGCCGATCGCCACCAGGCTGGGGCTCACGCAGGGGTGGGCTGTGTGCTCCAACGGTGCCCTGACGGTTCACCTGGATCGGACCGCGCCGTCGGGCTACGACGTCGTCGAGGCGCGCACCTTTGACCCCTCACCCGTCATCGGCCGAGCTCTGGACGTTGCACCGGGCGTGCGTGTCGCGGTTGAGGAGGTCGGATGGGGGTGGCGGACTAGCAGCGCATTTGATCCGGACGAGCTGAACGGCGAACAGAAGAGAGTCCAGATTTCCGAGCTGAAGGCACGGCCCGCAACCCGGATCGCGCTCAATGCGCCTGAGATCCGCCGACACATGAGTGCCCTGCGCGCCACGGAAGTCACCGTCGCCCCGCAACGACCCGACTGGCTAGACATCACCGCGCCGGGCGTGAACAAGGCCGTCGCGCTCGACGTCGTCCGCACCCACCTGGGCGTCCCAGCGGTCGCGGTCGGGGATGGCATCAACGATCTTGACATGCTGGCCTGGGCCGATCGCTCCGTCGCGATGGGACAAGCGCCAGCGATCGTGCGCAGCGCCGCCGACCAGACGACCGGCACGATTGACCAGGCTGGTGTGCTCCCCGTGTTGGCCACGCTGGTGCCTGCAGTGGATGGCGCGTTGTCACCGTTGGCCGCGCAGATCGCCACCGCCGAACGCACGACTCCCGGCCCTGTGGTGCTTCGGGTCTGGCACGGGGCTGGACCGGACCTTGCTCGGTGCGAAGTCTGGACCTTGCGGGGCGGTCGTTGGGTTCGGCATGCGCCGATCCCGTCCGGGATTGGGGCCACAATGCGCGCCATCGAGACCGCCTCGTTGGAGGCCGGGCTGCCCTATCCGCGTGGGGATGAGGGCCGCCGCCGTGCGCAGTGGCGCAGCTTCACCAATGACGGGCGGGCTGGGTTCGAACTCCCGCTGAGCGCCCTCTGACGACCAGTCCGCGTTGATCTTGCGGCTGGGCGCACCCCTGTTCTGCCTCACGCAGGACCGCTCGCCGTAGAGCCCGCCTCCCCCGGGGCGGGTAGCCAAGGCGGGTCGGGATCATCGCCCTTGGTCCCGGCCCGCGCCCCCAGGCACCACCGACACCACCTGGAGGAACAGATGACCGCAACGACCGAACCACCCGCCGTCACCCGAGCGACCGGCCTGGACTTCGTCTGGTTGGAGATCACCGGCAAGTGCCAGCTGGAGTGCATCCACTGCTACGCCGAGTCCGGCCCCACCGGAACGCATAGCGCCATACAGCGCACGGACTGGTTGGGCGTGATCAACCAGTGCGCCGACCTCGGCGTCGAGATGGTGCAGTTCATCGGCGGCGAGCCAACCCTGCACCCCGACCTCGCAGATCTGGTCGAGTACGCCCTGGACCATGGCCTGGAGGTCGAGGTCTTCTCCAACCTCGTCCACGTCTCGACACGCATGTGGGACACGTTCACCCGCCCCGGGGTGCGGCTGGCGTGCTCCTGGTACTCGAGCGACCCCACCCAACACCAGCTGATCACGGGCCGGAACACACACGCCCGCACCCGCGCGAACATCAGCAAGGCCCTCGCCCACGGCGTCCCGCTCCGTGCGGGAGTCATCGGCATGCTCGACGACCAGAACGTCGCTGCGGCGACCGCGGAGCTGGAAGCTCTTGGAGTGGCCAATGTCGGGATAGACCATCTCCGACAGGTCGGGCGTGGCATCCGCGACCGAGACGCTACGGTGGCCGAGCTGTGCGGCGGCTGCGGCGACGGCGTTGTAGCGATCGGCCCCGACGGCGCCGTGTGGCCGTGCGTCTTCACGCGGTGGATGCCGGTTGGGAACGTCCAGGACACCCTCCTGAGCGACATCCTCGATGGGCAGGCGCACACGGTCGCGACTCAGGAACTGCGGGCGGAGTTCGACCGTCGTACCGAGCCGCATGCGTGGGGGTGTGGCCCGGACTGTCAGCCGAACTCGAAGTGCAACCCGATGTTTCCCTCCTGTAACCCGCAGGCGTGCAACCCGCACGACAAGACCTGTTCCCCGAACTACAAGAAGCCCGGCGAGCCCTGCAACCCCTGGCGGTGCGGACCCACCAAGTGACCTCAGCTCTCGTAGAACGCCCCAGGCGAGCGCAAGAACCTGCGCCACAGGTTCACCGAGGCGAGGTCCTCCCACTCACGCTCACCAATTCCCTCCTCGGTCAGCTCGATGAGTTGGGCACCGGGGATGGAGGCCACGAGAGGTGAGTGAGTGGCATAGATGACCTGGGCACGGTGCTCGGTCACCAAGTCCTGAAGCCGGTACAGCAGCTGCAGGGTGGACTCGAACGACAGCGGCCCCTCGGCCTCGTCAAGCAGATAGAGGCCAGGGCCGCTGAACTGACCAGCGATGGCCTGGAGATAGGACTCACCATGACTGACTTGCCACGACGCGTTCCCATACCCAGGCACGCCGTAGCCGGTCATGCGCCCGAGCATCTCGTGCGCTGTCTCAGCCCGCAGGAAGAACCCGGTCGCGTTGCTCTTGGTCATGAACCGGCCCGCCAACGTGCGCTCCAGGGTCAGCACCTTGCCCAGCGGGCTCATCTCCTGGTTGATCGGGTAGTCACGACCGCTGTGCCCGCCGCGCACATCGATGCCGTACTGCTCGGCGACCGCTTCCAGCAGGGTGGACTTGCCCGTGCCGTTACCCCCGACCAGGATCACGATGTCGCTGGCGAACTCCAAGCCCTTGTCCAACAGCTGCCCGATCGCCGGGACCGTCCACGGCCACACACCACGATCAGCCACCAGTCCAGGGTCCACACCCACCCGTTCGATCAACACCCCAGCAGGCTATCGACGTCGGCACGGAGAGGCACATGACCAACGAGCACCGCGAACGGCTGGCCGCCTACCTGCGCGACGCCGCTGACCGCCTCGGAGTGACGATCGAGGGCAAGACCGTGCACGGGCTCTACGACCGCACCATCGCCGCACCCGTGTCTGGGCCGGCCTGGCTCAGGCTCACCACGGAACAGCCGAGATGGGCCGCCGAAGACACCATGTGGGACGGCATCGCCACGGCGACAGGTGAGCCGTTCGCCGGCATCCCGATGCCCCAGCACCTGCGGTCCGACGTCTGGACCGACGACGGCCTCGTCGTCCGCGCCGACCTGCTCACCTACGTCGGCCAGCAGGCAATCAGTACAGGACTCGTTCTCGACCGTGACGTCGATCTAGGTGACCGCTGGTGGCAGGCGCTGCATACCGGACTGGAGCCTCTTCAACGCATCACCACAACCAAACGCGTGGGCGCAGACCCCCGCGAAGAATCCTTCCGGAACCACTTTCTCGCGTCCTTCGGGGCGAAGATCGACCCCGAGCGCGTCGAGATGGCCATGTCCCACGGCGACCTGCACTTCGGGAACCTCACCGCACCGGAACTGATCATCCTGGACTGGGAAAACTGGGGATGGGCACCCACCGGCTACGACGCCGCACACCTCCTGTGCTCCGCGATACTCCAACCATCGGTTGCTGCCAGGGTGCAAGCCGAGTTCGCCGACGTACTCGACACCTACTCCGGAGCCGTAGCAGTGCTCACCGCGGCATCCAAGTACCTCCACCATGTTGAGAGTGGCGAGTTCCCAGACGTCGCCATTCCAATCCGGCGTTGCGCCGAGGCCGCAATCCGCGACCGACTCACGGCCTGAGTGGGCAGACGTACGTCCAACACGACCGAAAAGCGACAACCGCTGCCTACAAAAGGAGGCTCTAGGCTGACCGGGCCGCCACCATGTCAGACAGGCGCTGCTGGTGGGGCGAGGAGATTTGAGCCTCTGGCCTTCTCCCGGTGAAGCGAAACTCTTCGACGCCCGCAGAGCCGTCTGACGAAGCGATCGCGATCGCCCTGGTGAGCTTCAGAAACGGCGGAGTCTCGCCGTTTCTGGAGGGCTCCGGACCAGCCTCACATGGATGGGCAATCGTCCGCAAGCGCGGGCGTTCATTGCCACAGGACCCGTGTCACCACGCGTGTCACAGTGGCAATCGTGTCACGAACCGTGTCAGCCCTGGCCAACTCGCAAGCGTCCGGCCGACCCTCTTCCAACGCCAAACTACTGTCGGGCGATTGCGGCGTTGCCCGACATCGTGGTCACCGACGACCCCGTAGTGGTGGGCACCGCGGTCGGGGGTTGGGGAGGGCGACCGCAGGCAGTCAGCAGGTTCACCCCTACAGTGCCGAGCCGATGTCAGTGGTCCGGAGGACACTCCTCTCATCATCACGATGAACTGATTTCGGATCGGAAGGGCGTTGCCGTGAACTTCTACAAGTACCAATGGAATGGGCTCAGGAAAGGGGCGACGATCGTCGTCCAGCTGAGCACGGGCGCCAACGTTCGCCTCATGGACAGCACGAACTTCAACGCGTACAAGGCTGGCAGGAACCACCGATACATCGGTGGCTTGGTGAAGAAGAGCCCGCACCGCATAGTGGTGCCTCGCACCGGAACGTGGTACCTGACGATCGATCTCGCTGGGCTCCGAGCGACAAGCGTGCGGCACTCCGTCGAGGTCGAGCCCCCCTCTCTGCCGACAGCCAGAAGTGCTGCGTTGCCCTCACTGGCCGGCATCCAACACGATCGAGCTCCGGTCGTACCAGACGACGACGGTGAGACGTGGGACGTCTTCATCTCGCACGCGAGCGAAGACAAGGAGGCTGTGGCCGAGCCGCTCTACAAGGAACTGACCGAGTTGGGCGTCAAGGCGTGGCTCGACAAGGGCGAGCTGAGGATCGGTGACAGCCTGCGCCGGAAGATCGACTACGGTCTCGCCCACAGCACGTTCGGCGTCGTCGTCCTGTCGAAGCACTTCTTCGCCAAGGGCTGGCCGCAGTATGAGCTCGACGGGATCGTGGGAATGAGCGTCAGCGGAGAGCAGCGGATGCTGCCTGTCTGGCACGAGATCTCTCGCGACGAGATCGCTCGTCAGTCACCATCGCTCGTCGACAAGATCGCCCGCAACACCGTCACAAGCACCATCGCGGAGATCGCCGCAGAGATCGCAGATGTCGTACGCGCGGCCTGAATGGACAGTAAGTCCAGCAGGTCAGCGGCGAAGATGGGTGGGTGGGCGCCTGTTGCGCGCAGCGCGCACACCCCCGGAGCGCGGAGGTCCCCCGCCGTCCGGACGGCCCAGAGCACCGCAAGCACGCCTTGAGACAGTAGAGAAAGCTCCCACGACCTGCACTCATACATGGCCAAACTCACCCGCACCGGAAGGTCGGCGCAAGCTGTCAGGACGCTAGTCTAGGCGAGCGACCTCGCAGATCGAACAAGGATGCCGACGGAGGTGACATGCTACTGACGCCGAACTGGCGCGATTGGTATCACTTCCGCCACCAGCAGGAATGTTTTAAGTCGGGCACCGCATTTGAGGACTATGTGTCTAAGGTCCTAGAGCTGTATCACGACGACTATGTCAATCCAGCACCAGCTGGAAGCCTGGGGGACGGCGGCTGCGACGGTCTCGCCGAGTCGGGAAGCATCTTCTACGCTTGCTATGGCCAAAGGCCGGGACGCCTCGCTGAGCGTGAACTAGCCACGAAGATCCGAACTGATTTCGCACGCGGACTCTCGGAGTGGGACTCTTTCCACACATGGAAGTTTGTGACGAACGCTCCAGTAGGTCCGGAAGCGCTAAGAGCAATTACAGAGATTCAGGTCCTGCATGGACCAGCAACAAATAGACCACTAAACATCCGATACATTAATAAAGAACGCCTTTGGAAGGATGTCGTCGGCACGTTTGATTTGGAAGTTCTCAACGAAGTATTTCCGGGCGCGCCCGGTATTGAGAACGTGGAACTCGCAGACCTCGTTCCATTGCTTGATAGTTTAGGGGCCGAGAGCGCGGCGATCGACACCAATTATGCGGTGCTTCCCGTACCCATGACCAAAATGGATTACAACGAGCTGCCCGAGCATAGCCGGCTAGAGTTTAACGCAGGCAGGCGCCTCGCTCTGCGAATCGACCGATGGTACGGCGAACTTTCTGATCCTGGAGTTTATGATGCCAATGGGGAAAGATTTCGTTCTCTATACCAGTCGGCCCGGGCGGTTACGAGCGTACCGGCCGAGATCCTTGAGCGGCTGTACGTTTCGATCGCGGGGCCGAATTTCCGGATGGACGGAAAGCGCGCGAACGCGGCGTTCGCGGTCGTCTCGTACTTCTTTGACTCCTGCCACATATTTGAGATGCCACCCCAAGCCATTGAACACGAGGAGGGTTCTGGTGCTGCTGCCCACTAAGGGCGTTTCGCCCGAGCGCGCCCTCATGACTGTCGGATCTGAGATCCTTGAAGAACTGCGCGACCCAATGTCAATTTCAACGCTCTGGGAGCGATTTAGCGCTCGCGACCGCTCGTCATCTAAGAGGGGCAAAATCACCTTTGACTGGTTCTCGCTCGCGCTGGCGGCTCTGTACGCGATGAGATTGGTCGATACCTCCGAGGGTGGATACATTAGGCGCGCCCATGTTTCTTAGGGAACTATACGCGTCTGACAAACGATTCAAGCATCTCCGCTTTCACGCAGGCCTTAATATGCTTGTTGCTGATCGCGCTGACGCTTCGGCGCAGGGCGACAGCAGAAACAGCATTGGGAAAACAAGTTTTGTGAAAGTTCTTCGCTTTCTTCTAGGCGGTGAACTGCCTCCGGAGTTCAAGTCACCAGCACTTTCGGATCACGAGTTCATTGCCGTACTTAGTCTCCCCGCAGCAGGCGGCGATGGCGAGGATGTTGTCAGGGTTAGCCGAGCGGTCTCACCCGCAGCACGAGTCCAGGTGTCGGGATGGACGTTGGTTGGTAGATCGTCGGATATGCACATGGACGATTGGCGCAATCTCCTATCTCGTCACGTTTTTCGCATTCCTGCCGATGTTACGCGCCCAACTCCTGGCCAACTTTGGGCGCAACTTATTCGTACAAGCTTCAGCAATCCTGTCAAGGGACATGCAACCGAAACCGACTGGGAGACCGGCGTAAAGATCGGATTCATGCTCGGATTGTCACCAGAGATCCTGGGTAGAGCTGGCGACGTATACCGTCTTAATAAGCAGGGCAAAGCGATCCGTGCCGCCGTGCGCGAGGGCGCAATCGCGCATCTTTCGCTCGATGAGCCAGCGCTTCGCGCGCAACTTGCGGCTGCTCGCCGTCAACGTGATCGGACGCAAACCGACCTGAAGTCTTTCAGAGTCGATGAACAGTATTCGGAGCACCAGCAGCACGCTGATGAGCTGACTGCCTCGATACAGAAGCTCAACGACGAGGCGTTGGCTCTCCAACGGCGATCGCGCGAGCTTGATGAGACTGTGCGTGCGGAGGTCGTGTCCCGCTCGGACACCGAGCTCACGACGAGACTTGCCCGCGTATACGCGGAGATCGGTTTAGTCCTTCCTGACGCCGTCGGCCGTCGCTACGATGAAGTCCAAACATTCCATGAGTCAGTCGTCCGAAACCGGCGCTCGTTCCTGGAGCAAGAACTTGAGATGGTTCAAGCGCGCTTAAGCGCTCTTGATTCAGAACGTCGAGCCCTGGATGACCAGAGGTCTCAAATCTTGCGACTCCTTAGAGAGACCGTCGCGCTCGACACGTTCGTGGCGGTTCAGCGTGACCTTGCCAGTCACGAGGCGGATGTTGCGGACCTTGAGAGACGGCTTGAGGCAGCAAATTCAATCAGCACGATCAATGACACAATCACATTGCGAACAGCAGAGCTTGTTGCATCGGTTCGGTCGGAGATAAATGAGCGAGGCGACAGGCTCGAACACTCCATATCCCTGTTCGGCGCCCTCGGCGCGGAAATTTACACGGACCGCGACGCTTCTCTGCTTGTCACACCGACAGCGAAGGGCCTTCTAGGCGTCGACCCGCACATTTCAGGCGACGCTAGTACGGGCGTTCGCAGCGTCGAGACGTTTATGTTCGACATGGTTTGTGCGATCGCAGCGATCGAGGCGGGTCGGGCGCCGCGTTTGCTTGTTCATGACAGCCATCTATTTGATGCTATCGACGGGAGGCAGGTCGCCTCTTGTCTAAACATCGGCGCGCGGCTAGCGGAAGAGTACGGGTTCGAGTACATCGTGACTATGAACTCTGACTTTCTCGCCTCGGTCGAGGATCAAAGCGAAGGTGCTTTCGATAGTGAGCCCTACATGATGAACGTACGACTCACCGACGAGTCTGATTCGGGAGGGCTCTTTGGCTTCCGATTCGAATAGGACTTCGTCAGGAATCTCATCAACGGTCAGCGCGGAAGGATCTCGCCATGGCCACAGAACACGAGCGTGAGCGCGGCCTGGGTTGGCTTCCCCGGATTGCCGCCGGCGCAGTCGGCGCCGTGGCCGTTTGCGGCGGCGGCGTCGCCGTCTTCGCTACGACGAACGAGGCCGGCAGTGTGGCCCTTCTCATCGTCGGCGGAGCCTTCACCTACTTAGCGCTGAGCGGGCAGGTTTTCCATCGGCTGAAGGTCGGCGACAACGAGGCCGAGTTCAGCCGCCGCGTTGTTGCTGGAGTCATCCGAAGCATCGAGGATGCTGACGAATCGAACGGGGGCAAGAGTCGCGCGGAGACGGCGGCTGAGATCCTTGAGAAGGCTATCTACGAGGCGCCGACCGCTCCCCGCAGGGCCGTCGTCGCTATGGACGGGTTCCGATACGAGCAGGCTGTCATGGGCGCGCTGCGCCGGGTGGCTAGCGACGTTCAGGTCGAGTCGGGCCCAGTCGATAGCGGTATCGATGCGATTGTGGGTGGCTCTGTCGCAATCATCTTGAAGTATCGCGCCAACTTGACCGGGCCACGACCGCTGCTCCACATGACTAATGACATAGCGGAGCCGATCCTTGGATCGGACGGCAACACCGTCGGGCCTAACGCACTGCTGGTGATCACCAATGCAGAAGTTCCCAAGTGGATCGAGGACGGAAGAGTAACGGACTATACGGACCGCGTGAAGGTGGTGACATGGCGTCCCGGGATGGGTGAGGAAACTCTTGCGCATGCGCTTGCGGAACTCTCTTGAAGGCTTGTCCTGGCGCGAGTTAATCGAGTGCCTGACTTGCGACACGTTTCGGGGTTCGCTGAGGGCGTGACTTGGTGACCTGCGGGTTTGTCTGTGGGTGGGCTCGTTGGCCCGCACTAAATCGGCGGCCTATCGTGCTCGTCGTGGCGTACGTGCGGACCGTGAAGCCGGCCGGCAGTGCAGATCGTGCACTCCCGGCACCATAGGTCACGCTCGATCGAGCACATCGGATCGGCGCACACGGACGCGGACTGGGAGCTGCTGGTGGCCGCCGCGCGGCAAAAGAGGTCTCGCGACCACGACTTCAGATCTCATTGCTCTCCCTCGCGCGCTCCTGCCAAAGCGTTTGCCCGCCTCTCGACATCCAGCCACTCGTTGTATGTGGAGTTCGCCGCTCGCATGCGAGTCAACCAAGGCTCGTCGGGCCACCCGTAGTAGTCGCGTAGCCGGATCCACACGTTTTGTAGGCCTAGGAACACCGCCCCAAGCAGAGCTGAAAAATGGTTCAGGCTAAGGCCCATCTGCACAAGACCAATTCCTGGATCAAACGATTCCTTGGCTTCGAGCATGAAGAACCGGGAACCATGCGATTGCCCGTGTGCCGTAGCTGACGTAATTCTGTGCATTGTCAACCCAATGCCCGGTTCCGTGACCTCCGATGCGACAAGCAGCGCCTCAATGAGCTTCTGATCACTTGGGAGACGTTTTCCCAGAAAGCGAGCGTGCTGAAGACCTGGGATACGCGACTTCCGGAATTGGTAATCGAATCCGAACCGCGCCGCTTCGGCCTTTATCGCTAAGATCGAGCGTGCACTCTGTTCCAACGAGGCCGTCGCCGCATAGTTTTCGGGGTCATCAGTCGTTATGAATCCTCGCACGAGGTTGCGCTGTTCACCGAGTGTGAGGAGCCGGATGTTAAAGCGTCTCCTTACTCGCTCCCTAACGTCAATTCCCGGTTCATATAACCAGTTCAAGACACCGAGGGATTCAAGAACCGTACGGGACAAAGATGAGACGGCCAGCACCGTTTCGCGTGCAAGTATGACTGCTGACATCGCGTAGAGGTGGTCGGCAGCAACGTTGACGTGGAAAGCGGCCTGATGAACGACCTCAAACGTGGGCCTGCCCCACGAACCGTCGAGGCGGCGATCTGCGAGTTCAGCCTCGGCGGGCGAGCCTCGTTGAACATGTGGGGCATCGACCGCGAAAGGTTCGACCAGCAGTTCGGCGAGTTCGCGAAGATGTCGCGCCCCAGCTTTCATCTCGTCGGGGACGGCCTCCGTTCGCAATGTCGACATATCGCCCCTTCGAGATGGATCTGATTATGCGGTCCGGCTGAGGCCTACCGATCTGGCGCCTGAGCACGTCTGTTGACTCTTACAGCCGTTCCAATACGGCCCTTCGAGATGCCAACGAAGCACGCATATCAGAATGGGACCTCTGAAAACTCAGAACCGAACGTTCCCCCACTTCGCTAGCCGCGCGGCTCGATCGTCGGCCCGAGAGAATCCGAAATCTGGACGGTGGGCGCGGGATGCGCTGCAAAACGCTTGCTCAGCGCATCGTTCAAAAGGCCGATATCCGACTCCCGCCACGTGGTCTTGTCAGTTGCGAGAACGACAGCGTCCGCCCGAAGAATCCTCGCCACCTCCGCGATCTTCCGCGCTGTGCCCTTCTTCTGCTTTTGGGCCCCGTCAAAACCGGCGGACGTCTTGGCCTCTGTAACCAGGATCCGGCCGTTGGCGTGCGAAACGAGGTCGATCTCGGCCACCTGGTCGTCGCCCTTCCAGAACTCGAGCTCGCCGACGTCGCCATACCGACCGCTGTGGCTGCGGGCCCGCAAGCGGGCCGCCGCGAACAGCGGGATGTCCCCGTTCTCAGTGAGGAGTTGCCGGAATGCGTTGTGCAAGTCGTAGTAGCGCTTCGGTTCTCGACCTCGTTCCCATCGGGCCGAGGTTAGGAGATTGCGCGCGCTGCACCTAGGGCACTCGTAGCCCCGACCGAGTTGCTCATCCGGGACGAACGACCAGCGGACACACTCTTCACACTTGAGGATCGCACCGCGCCGTATCAGGTCCGCCCGAAGCAGGGTGTCAACCAGGCCTCGCACCGGATCGTCCGTGGGAGCCCCGTGTGCGAGGAACATGTCGTCGAAAGTCACGAAGGAGTCGGCACCAACCCAACGGGGCTGACGTGCTCGCTCCTCGGGGGACATTGCGGCGTACCGCTTCTTGCGTTGCCTGTCCGACTCGTCGAGGACCGCGAACAACTTCAGCACCGGATGCATCGGGCCAGCGACGATTTCGGTCAGCGCCGCGCGGGATCCGAGGCGGCGTGCCACGAGTTCCGCGTTCGTTCCCGGAGTCGAGTGCCGAACCTCGTACCCGTGTACGGCCGCCATCGCCCGGGCCCACGACAGCATCCCGAGGTTCGCGAGCCTGGGATGCGCAAGCCGGCCGGACATCACGGCTCCGGCCTGGACGAGCCCGAACGACGCTGCCTCAACGGCAAGGCCGTGCTGGCTGCTGCGCACAACAGAGTCGGGAAAACTCCCCGGCGAACTGACCAGGAGACGTTCTGGACCGATTCCCCTGCCAACCGGCATGGCACCGTCCTCGAACCGAAAGTCCACGATCCATGCCGGCAGCCCGCCGAAGAACCCATTCTCACTCGGGCTCGGCATAGCGAACCGCGTCGCCATCGTTAGGGTGCCGTCCTCATCGCGTTCAACTGCGACAGAGGCGGGAGCGTCCGCGTTCTCGTCGAACGCACGGAACGTATGCGACGCCGCGGCATCGGGAAAGTCTGTCCGCGCAATACCATGCGCTTGGCTCGGCGGATTCATCAGTATCTTCGGCAACCCGTCGTCCAGGCGTCGAAGGTACTCGCCGAGTTCCTTGTCGCTCAGCGACGCCGAGACATATCCGGGCGACCTCGACGGATCTGCGAACTGACGGTGCCGGTCCATGACCATGGGCAGCGTGGTCGCCTTGAAGGTCTCCTCGTCGGAGAACATCGACGACGGCAGCCAGAGCCCGGTGCCACAGAACAGGTCATATGCGCGTGCCAGCGCGAAGTCCTCGGCCGTGTCACCAACCACAACCGCACCGCTTGCTCCCGCGCGCCGGTTTCGCCTGACGAGAGGCTTTACGCCTTGATCCAGCACGTCGAACCGAGAGCGAACGGTCCCTTCCGGCTCGCCCACCCAGAGCGCGTCGTCCGGAGTCCAACTTGGCTGATCTCTCATGAAGTCGCGCAAGAGCACCCGCGGCGCCGGTTCGTCTCGTTCTCCGTCGGTCTCAGCCACCATCCCCAGACGACTCGCAGCGATGAGCGCCGCATCCGACTCCCACGAAAGCGGAATCGCAACGTGCGACGGCACTCCGTCCTCGAAAAGCAGGGAAGCCGACACAAGTTCTGAGGACCCATTCGTTCGAATAGTTGTGTCCCTCAGAGACCACAGGAGAGGCTCACCGGCCATGCCAGGATCGAGGAACGGCGTACACCAGCGTCCTAGAAGTTCCCTGGCCGTCTCCTGGGCAGGATCGTCATCCTCTACGGACTGGCCGGCGATCTCACCCCTGATCCGCAAGATGCCAGGCGGGTTCAGTTTCTCCGCGCTGTCGATCCTCACCTGGAGCCCGCCGGGCAGCGCCCAGTCAAGCTCACCGTAAGTTGGCTGCAGTCCCAGGACATGGTCGGGGTCGAAGTGCTCGACGATCTGGAGCATTCGCCTGCTGACTGAACCGTCTGGAGTGTACGGGACAAGGAGATGCCCTCCACCGGCCCATGTGTTGCTCACGGCCTGGAGCGCTAGGCGTGCCCATCGACGCCAGTTCTCATCTCCGCGGAAAAGTACGGCAACCCGAGGCGGGCGCATGGTTGTGCGCACCGTGGTATGCGCCAGAACGGACATCAGCTGATCCTGGCAAGGCCGTGCCACGAACCGCTTGAACGGGACATCCGAAGCGCGCCGGATGCCACCAGACAAGCGAGGTTCGCACCTTCCTCCAGCTCACGAAGTTGCGAGATCTGTCGTGGCCGACTGTCTCGAATCTCCTCCAAGACAGAGCCGAGCGACGCTCTCGTCGGAGTCGTATCGTCATGCAACGGCCGCTCGCTCATCGTCCTGCGTATTGCCACGCAAGCATGCTGCCAGATGGCCTGTATGCGAGGGCGGGGAACCTGGGGTGAACTTGAGGCAACGTGCCGCCGTCCCATCGAGGTCCACGATCGAGTCGCAGAACTCAACTCTGAACCGCTTGCACGGACCATGCACCAGACGGGAGCGCTGCGAGGTCCTTGCGATCGCCACGGCGGACCAACGCACTACATTCCGATTCCCTCCTCACGCCGGGTCGCGCCGGGCCGTCGGCCGTGCGTGGTCTGGGATCGAAACGCCTGACGTAGGGCCGCGGCGGAACGCGCCGCATCGACAGCCTGTGCATCGGTGTCGACTGCCTCGTTACCGAGTGGTGCGGCGCTCGCGATGCTGTAGCGGTCGCGGTAAGCGGCGATCATGCGTGTGGCGGTCTGCCAGGCGAGTCGGGCGCCGGTGTCGCCTGGTTCGGGGCCGAGCGCCGCACGCCAAGGTTCGTGGTCGCTCGTAGCGCGTTGGACGAGATCGGTGACGCGTTGCTCGATCAACACCGCCCGCTGCGCCAGCGCCAGCCGGTATTCGTCGGTCATCGGCCCGGTGGCTTCCGGGATGAGGCCGGCGATCCGGCGGGGTGCGGGCCGTCGGATGGTCAGCCCGTCGTTGCGGACGGGTCGGGTTGTGGCGGTGACGAGGCGGTGGTGCAGGACGGCTGCGGGGTCGTCGGCGTCATCCAGGCCGCGCTGAGCGACGAGCTGGGGCAGCAGGTGGTCGACGTCGTGGCCGTCGGCTTCGGCGCGGCGTAGTTCGGCGGTCAGGGCGCCGAAGGCAGGGGCGGTGATGACCTGGTCCGCGCCCCGGGGTGAGAGCCCGCTGTGGTGGAGCAATCGGGTCCAGCGGTCCCGCTGTGCGCCCCCGGCCAAGGTTTCGTATTCGGCGGCGAGCTGCGCGATCGATCCCCACCGCTCGCGCTCATCCCGCCGTACCTGGGTGGCGGCTTTCTCGGCTCCGACCGTGCGGACGATCCTGGCCAGGATGCTCCGGGGTGTGGGGTCTTCGTAGTCGTCCGGGGTGATCTCCAGTGGCGTGTCGGTGATGACGTAGGCGGTGTTGTTCTCCCTTCCGCGAGTCAGGCCGACGTACAGGTGCTCCCGGGTGATGCCCGGCCCGGTGATGAAGTGGCTCGTGTCTACCGTGAGGCCTTGGGCGCGGTAGGTGGTCACGGCGTAGCCGAGATCCAGGTGCTCCGTGGCGTAAGCGGCGGGCAGCACGATCGTGTTGCCGTACCTGACCTCCGGCCGCCGCACGACGAGCGACCCGTCGTCGCGGACCTCAACAAGGGTCCACCGGTCGCCGTTGCGCACCCACGATCCGCTCCTAGTTCGAAGGCGGCGGTCGTTGCGGCGCGTGATGACCACATCGCCGGCCGAGGCTTGGAGTCCGTCGGCGAGACGGACGGACCGGCCGCGTTCGGTGGTTCCGGTCTGGAGTCGTTCGGCGCGGGCACGTTCGTTGATGGCCCGCACGGTCTCGTTGTCCCCGGCAACCAGAACCGAGTCCTTGCCGTCTGCGAAGTCGGCCTGCCAGGCGGCATAGGCGACCTCGACCATCGCCTGGGCGTCCCCGTCACGGACCCGACCGTTCTCAAGGTAGGCGTCAATGGCTTCGTCGTGTCCGTGGCGTAGGGCGAGGGAGGCGTGTTTCTCCCACGTATGGGTGAACCGGTGCACCTCGGTCAGCTCCGGTGCCCCGTCCTCGGTCTGGCGGGCAGCGGCAAGGAGCGCGAAGGCTCCGCCGGCCTCGACGGCCTGTAGCTGGGCCGGGTCACCGACCAACAGCACCTTCGCCCCCACCTCGGCCGCGTGCGCCGTGATCCGGTCCAGGGTCAGGGTCCCGGCGAGCGTGGCCTCATCGACGATGGCCAACTGTCCCGCGCTGAACGCAGCGCCCTGGTGGAGATGGTCGTGGAGCCACTTGGCGGTGTTCTCGCATCCGATGCCCAGGTCTTCGGCCAGGATCGCCGCTGCGACCGCAGACGGCGCAAGCCCAACGACGGACCCTGACCCGTGCTCGTGCTCCCACGCAGCGCGCAGCGCGCGCATGGTGGTGGTCTTCCCGGCCCCGGCTGGGCCGACCAACAGGTCCACCTGTCGTGCCGAGACAGCGACACGGGCGATGGCTTCGGCCTGCTCGCCCGAGACCACCCACGTCCGCTCACCGGGACCGCCCGTGGTGATGGCGTGCTCGACAGCGTCCAGGCTGATGGTCGGGCCCGTTCGGGTGCCGGCCCAGTCCAGGAGCCGTGCCTCGGCGTCCAGCAGGGCCTGTGAGGAGTAGAGGGCTGAGTCCTTCGGGCGCAGGATGCTGCTTCCGTCTGGTCGGCGGAACTCCTCGGGGGTGACGGCCAGGTCGTGCGGCGTCAACAGCACCGAGCCGCCCTGGGCCCGGTCCGTGATCGCCGCGAGCACGGCCATCCGGTCCCCAGCGGTGGCGAACCGCAGGGCTTTGGTCTGCCGGGCCGCTTCGGCGTACAGGTTCCAGCGCCGCCACGTCGGCCGCTTCTCCGAGACCACGATCACCACCGTCTGGGCAAGGGCGTCGATCAGGTCCAGCGGGACGTCATCGGCTCGCAGCACTCGAGGCGGCGCCTTGGACACGAGGTCGCTGGCCCACGTGCCGGGGTCGCGGCCCAGGATCTGGGCAGTATGCAGCCGCCACGCTCTGGCCAGATCGGCCAGGGAGTGGTGCGTCTTGTCCGGGCGGGTCTCCCGGCTGGCCCGCTGCCGGTACTTGTTGATCGTGGGCCGGCTGGGGCGGCGCCCGTACTTCGCGACGTGCTCCGCGATCAGCTCGTCAGCGCGAGTGTTGACCTGTACCGACCGGCGCGAGAACGCCACCAGCAGATCATCCGGCACGCCCTTGATCGACCAGCCCGGGTTGCGGCCCTGCCCGACCCTGGGCCGCAGCTCCCATCCGACACCCAAGGTGCGGGTCAGGTGGTCCATCACGATTGCTTCGTGCAGCTCCGACATCGCGACCGTCGCGGCGTGCAGCCCTCGCCCGTCCAGGGACCGCCACTTCCCGTCCAGGACGGTCTTGACCTTGTTGGAGACCACGACGTGGGTGTGCAGGTGCGGGTCGTTGGTCCGTGAGTCCCAGTGATCGAACGCCATGCCGATCAACCCGGTCACCGGGACCTGCGCCACCGCGCCGCCCTCCCCTGCCGCGCTGGTCGCGTTCCCAGCGACAGACGCCCCGGTCCTGGTCGCGGCCAGCTCGCGTTCCATGAACGCGAACACCTCGGCCACCGCCACGTGGTGGATCGCCACGATCTGTTCCTGGACCCCGGCATCGGCCACACCCCACAAGATCGAGGCCGACTTCGGCAGCGCGAACGAGAAGTCATACCCCGCCACCGCACGCCGAGACTTACCGCCCGCGTTAGGTCCGTACACCGGATAGGCGCGGCCGAGCCGTTCCCCCGTGATCGGGTCCAGGGCCTTGCCCGCCAACCGAGCCATCTGCTCCTCGGTCACCATGTCCCCCACGAGCAGACGCCCCAGCTCGTTCGAGCCCAGGCTCGCGACACCGGAACCCATCCACCGGCCGGGCGGCGTGCCCGTCTCGGTGTAGTACCGCGTCAACGGGGTACTCATCGACCGGTCGCCATCTCCGGCCGCGACCGACCTCATGAAGTACGAGTACCCGTCCCCGCCCGACATCACGGCAATCGTCACAGCCATACGCCGCACACCTCCTCAGCACGAGGTGTGCAGCCCGCACCCAAAGCGGGCTAAATTGCTCTAGGCGCCTCGATCTGCAAGAGGCGTGTGGCCTTTCCCCGAGGCGGTCCGCGGGACCTTCTGTCCATCCGCCCGACTGCCCTAGCCGTGCAGCCGTGCCTGTCTCGCCGCCGTGTCAGTCGCGCTGCACGCAGCCACGTACTCGTCCGCCATCGCGGCTCGCCGACTTTGCCCGTGCTGCCGTGGCGCCGAAGGGGCGCGCGGTGGAGTCCCCCTACGAGCTTGAGCAGACTTCCCGGAGCATGCGAATGGCCGCCTTCCCCGGTAGTGGGATGGCGCCCCTGCGGTGACGCCAGCGGCCTAGCCGAACGACTCTCGGAAGACCCCATCGGGGTCCACGACCTCCAGGAAATCGATGAAGTCGAGGTTCGCCAAGACAAGGTTCACCTCAATCGCGAGGACAGCCTCAGGGACGATTCTGAACGTAGCTAGGTACGTCTCGGAAGCGTTGAAGACATCCACGATGAGGAGAGTGTTGTCGAGCATCGACCGCGCGTCCGCGACGAAGACGAAATCCTCCACCTCGACCATCTCCGGGATTCTCGCAGGAGTGATTCGGGCCAACCGCGGGTCCTCCACGACCAGGAGGCTTGCCCTGTCCGTACTATTCGGCCCAACTTGCTGGCGAGCGTCGGCGAGCACCTCCTGGAAGCGGGCATCGTCGGTGTAGTCCGTTCGAACCAGGACGCCGGACAAGTCGAGCTCATCGAGGGGCGGGACGATCTTCGCTGGCATGTCGCTCACGGCCGCCAACCTAGCGTCGAACCGCCCAGCCGGACTGAGTGTTACGTCGGGGCGACCCACTGGCGCTCCTGGCGAAGCAGGCCTGACGAGACTGGCCCTTATTGGCCCTAACTCCCGCCAAGCTGGCCCTAGTTAGGGCCAATAAGGGCCAGTCCCGACCCCACGCGAACCCACTCCAGCATTACAATAAGACCAGGTCAGCCGCCGTTTTCGGCCGGTTGGCCAGCATCATCCGATCGCCACCCGGCAAGGCTTCCAAACTAATTACGCGGGTTCGATTCCCGTCGCCCGCTCAGAGTGCGGAAGCCCAGGTCAGAGAGTGTTTCTGACCTGGGCTTCGTGCATTCTGGAGGGCTGGAGGCAGCGCTGTGTGGGCCCTAAATAGCCCTTCGGGACTGGGCCAGGACCCGGAGCCACAACGCCCGCGCTTCATCTGCCTCGCTCGGCCGGCCGGCAAGAACTACGATCCAGACCAGGCCGAGCGCTTTGGTCTACCGCCGACGCGTCCTCAGAAGAGTTCAGCTGCAGGACGCACCTAGAGCGTCAAGCGCACTTTCCATCCCTCAGCGTTCGGCACGACGACACCTGCTACGTCGGCCCAGCCCGGGCGTCCTGCTTCCCGCCACTGCTCGATCCACCCAGTCAGCACTCGTGTTGCATCGGCATCCCCCGAGGTGACCAGTTCGCCGTCCGTGAGGAATGCGGCGCCGTCTTCATTGGCCATACCGATGCTGGTGAAGCGATCAGAGAGCCCGGCGGTAGCCAGCTCGTCCGGAACGGTCTCATACAACCAAGCCCTGAAGTCGTCGAGTTCTTCCGCCGCCACAAGCGGCGTGTTCGACACGTCAGGCCCGGTCCTGAGCCGGTCCAGTACCAGGCCGAGCGCCCCGGGGACCTTCCGTTGCGCCAGGCTACTGATCCACCACGGTTCGGCATCATCAGGAACGTGGGATGCCGTGACATAGCGAAGCGGCAGTCCAAAGACGGTAACGGGTTCGGGATGCATCTCGATATACCCACCAGGTCGCACTGCGACAACCCGCGGATGCCCGGCGGTCACGGTGACGGCAACGATCGCGTGCGCAGTCGCAAGTTCTGCGACCTTGACCGGTGCCACGATGACGGCGTCCCGGGCAACCTGGTCGATCCAAGCAGACGGGATCACGTGCGGGGTCGCCCAGGCCACGACACGGTCGTAAGGCGCTCCACCCGGGTCGCCCGCATAACCATCGCCGTTGCTCACAGTCACGTTCGTGACGCCGGCCGCTTCCAGGCGAGCCTGCGCCCGGGGCACCAGGTCGGCAAACACCTCGACCGATCTCACGAGTCCACTCGGGCCGACAAGGCTGGCGAGCAGCGCGGACGTGTAACCGGATCCGGTGCCGATCTCCAGGACGCGGTGTCCGGGCCGGACATCGAGGTCTTCGAGCATCTTCTGGATCGAAGCGACGCCGGAAGACTGAGGGAGTGTGGAGCCGTCCGGTTCAGTGACGAAGTGGTCGTAGTCGACAGCGGCGACCGCGTTGGCAACGGCGGTGGTCATGGGTGGCTCCTTCGAGTACGGGCGGGATCGTCATGGTGCGCAGAAAAGAAGGCGTGGTCGCGGGTTCGTCGACCGGAACGCCGTCGGCCTCGACCCACGCATGGAACGTGTACGGGTGGACCTGCACGCCGTGGCACCACACCACGGCTCGCCCGCGTAGGGCGGCCAGCCACGTCGTCGTCAGTGAGATCTCGAGACAGGCAGCACGACCTGGCCACCAGGTCGCCGCGCGGCGAACGGTCCGCACCAACGCGTGGGCCTGATCCACCGTAGCCAGGTCATGCGCACGACCGTTGCAGCACCTCGTTGCCGCGAGTAAGACCCGAAGAGGCAAGAGCCTCAGGAAGGCGATCACCAGCACGAGGGCGATGAACGCCAGCACAGTCTTCGATCCGGACATCCGCCCGACCTGGGGGGCCGCCATCGTCACGCTCATGCTCCTGCCTCCTGGATGAGGCGGCCGCCGAGCAGAGTAGTGCGCAGATGTTCGGTCCAGGTCGCGGCCTGCGTGTCATCCTGTCGCGCGATGCGCTCGACGATGTCCGGTATAGGTCCGCCCGGCCCCTCCACGAGCGTGCAGAGCAGTGCGGCAGCGGTGGGATTCAGGGCGTAGACGCGGTCGCGGGCGACGTCGATCAGTACGCTGCCGCCGTCAGGCGTCGGTGTGGACGTGACGTGGTCGGCCAGTCGATAGCGGGGCGTCATCTGCTGCCTCCTCTCAGGTGATCCAGGCAATGCGGGAACGAGCCTCTTCGGAGCGAAGCCAGACCTCGGTAGCGATCAGGTCGTTGATGCCGGCCAGGCGGACATCGGCACCGCGGATCGCCCGGTCGAGCACCATGGCTGCGTGCCCGTGTTCGACCAGTCCGGAGCCGACCAGACGCGACCTCGCGAAGAGGGCACGCAGGTCGCCGGCGTTGCGGGACAGGCCCGCGTAGTGGAGCGCGGTGTAGTCACCCTTCGTGGACCGGTCCAGAACCGATGCAGGAACGTGCTGGTTCAGGGCCGCTCGCAACAGAGGCTTGGCGACGAATGCGCTGGTACGTTCTCGTGCGGGTACCGAAAGGCACGCACGCGCCACACCATCGGTCACGAAGGGAGCTACCTGACGCAGACCATGCGCCTGAGCTATCTCCAGATCGATGCGGTGGTCCCTCCCGAACGTCAGGACTGCGTTGGCGGCGATGCGATCCCCGATGGGTCCCTCGTCTCCGACGCGGTCGTCGGGCAAAGGCACACAGTCAGCGGCCGCACGGTGGCCCTCGGTGGTAAGCCAGGCGGCGTCAGGTGCTCCGAACCACCGCAGCCGACCTGCCGCTCCTTGGTGCGACGAACGACCGGTACGAAGCTCACGGACGAGCCTTCTCAGTGCGGACCGCTCCGACGTCCTGGCCAAGCGTGTGGCCGCGACGACGATCGGGAGCGGTGCACTCGTGCGCAGCTGTGCCCAAGCACGCGCTTCGCGGACGAGGCGCGGTACGTCACGGACGAGATCCGCAAGATAGGCCAGCGACCCGGACAGGACGGCGTCACCGCCGTCGCCCGTCAGGTGAACAGAAGAACCGAGGTCCATCAGTTGTTGCTGCCACCAGCGGGTGCGGGCATACAGGACGGCATCGGACCACGGCTCGTCGGTATACGGGACCCGGTCAAGGTCCGTGTAGGGAAGGACGGTCTTGGGGATACGACGCACCTCATGCCGAAGCATCGGCTGCGTTGCGGCAATCCGCGTGGCATGAGCCAGGTCTTCATTTCCCACCTGTGCCGAATCAAGGGTGAGCCCGATCAGGGGCACCGCTCGTGCGGCTAGTGCTGCGACCGAGCTTGAGTCCAGACCACCGGAAAGGTCCGAGGTGACAAGCCCGGTCAACGGGGCACCGACCTCGGCACGCAGCGCCTCGTAGAGCCGATTGCCACCGGCAGCAAGACTCAGCGCAGCGTTCCTCGGTGGCCGGCCCATGGTCGTCGGTGCGTGGCTGGGCCGTAGGACGAGCATCCTGGTGGGCGGCACGACTGCCACTCGTTCGTGTGCCGATCGTGTCGAGAGCGGAATGACATCCGGGCACGAGAGTCGTAGCCCCAGCCATCCCTGATCGACTCCGGTTCCCAGCAGATCGGCCAAGACGTAGGACGAAGACGCGAAGTGTGCGGCACCGTCATGAACCGCGTGGAACACGAGACGGGTTCCGGCGACGTCACCGGTGACGATGGTCCTCCGGGCATCCGCCCAGACGACGTGGCTGTTCCCGCCCCGGTCGATCAACGGTTCGACCTCCAGTCGGCTGGCGAACCGACGTGCCTGGCGAGCCAGCTCTGTGTGGCCACACGTGACCTCGCCCAGAACGACGCACCACCAATCCGGACCATCGAGGACGCGCACCTGGTCATCCGGCCAGGCACCGAGCAACCACACCGCTACATACCGTGACCGCAGCATGCGACTGCCCGCAGGACGGGGCGGGAGGTCCGCCCCCGTCGTAATCGATCCACCGAAACTACGCATCGGATCAGGCCTCCCGTCTCGTCGCTGCAGGTCGGTCAGTAGTAGTACTTCTTCATGTCGGCGGTGTCGTTCTTGCCCTGACCCAGCGTCAGTCGCGTAAGGGTGCCCAGCTCGGTCACCACCGGCGGCTCGACCGCCACGGTGTCGAGGTCGGCGAGAACATCCGAGGACTTGGTCTCCATCGCATACTCCTTCTCGTGAGGTGTCCGAACGGCCATGGAGCTGGCCGCGGGCAGACGACGGTTTCGGACCGTCGCTTGCCTGGTGGACCCATCAAATCCGAGCAGGAATGCTCAACCCATCGCAGCGATGACGCAGTGCTGTAGCAGAGTTGTGGCATCGAGCCTCTGACCAGCGCCGATACGGGTGACCCTGGGAGGCCGACGGCACCGTCCGCGGAGCACAGGGCCGTCGTTCCGACGGCGAGCCAGGTCAGACCGCCAGCAGGGTCACTCGTCGTGGGATCCGTCCCCGTCGGGCGCGGACTCTGAGCTCACGGGAGAAGGTGCGCATTGGGTTCGCGCGCAGCGCCGGCCAGCTCGGCCAACTCAAGGACCTCACGGCCAGCGGCACGCAGCGTCTCGGCACCGACGCAGTCGACGAACAGGTCGGGCTCGCGCCAGGCGAACACGACCCGCGGGATGCCGGCCCGCAGGATGTGCTGGGTGCAGGTGACGGGGCGTGACGCACGTGTGCTGCACGGTTCGAGGGAGGTGTAGATCGTGGCAGTAGCAAGCAGGCCGCGGTCCGCCTCGCCGACATCAGCAAGTGCGGCTTCTTCGGCGTGCTCATGAAGATCGCCCCGCCGCGACCATCCCGTACCCAGAACCGTGCCGTCATCGGCCACGACCATCGCTCCGACCGAGAACGCCGTCTCGGACGGAGGGCACCGCCAGGCCAGACCGATGGCCCGCTCAAGGAGAGCCCTGTCTCGGGACTCGCGGAACTCGCTCATCGCCGCGGAATGTAGCGCAGCAGCACGCAGTCACCAATGGCACGCGTCTCGACCAGGGCCATCCGGTGCTTGCTGTCCTGCGGGAAGCCGCTGGGGTTGACGAAGCGCGGCGCACTCTCGTCGCCGACGAAGAACGGCGCGAACACCACGTGCAGCTCGTCCACGAGCCCTGCGGACAGGAACATCGTGTGAATCGTTCCGCCGCCTTCGACCATCAGCCGTTCCACGCCACGCGCGGCCAGATCGGCCAGAACACCGGCCGGGTCGACACTGTCCCCAAGCCCCACGACCGAGGCGGCCGGTCCCATCCGATCGGACAGTGCCGGCGCAGCGGCCGCCGTGGTGTACACGATCTTGTCGATGTCACCGGTCGCAAAGAACTTCGCCTCGGGATCGATGTCTCCGCTGGCCGTGACAGTCACCTTCACGGGAGTCTCCGGCCTCCCGTCGGCAAGCCGCTTCGCCCGGCGCTCCTCCGAGCGGACCATCAGTCGAGGATTGTCAGCCCGGATCGTACTGGCCCCCACGAGGATCGCGTCGACGTCGGCCCGCACGCTGTCGACCCGGTCGAAATCCTCGTCGTTGGACAGCAGCAGCCGCTCGGGCGTCGCGTCGTCGATGTACCCGTCGAGGCTCGCCGCCACAGAAAGCACGACATACGGTCGGCTGGTCATTTTCAGGCCCCCACCTTCATCGAGACGATGCGCTCAACGAGCATTCCGTACTGCGCCGAGTTCTCACAGGCCCCGATCTCGTCGAGAACGGAACCCGCAAGGCCACCATGATGACGTGGATCAGCTCGCATCTGTTCATAGCAGCGGCTCGCGGTGCCGCCCGTGCGAGGGAACGGCACGATCGTCCTGCCAGCCTGCCGTGCGAGCGTCACCTCCGCGGCAGTCCCCGCTCCGCCACCGATCACGAGGAACAGATCCGCGCCACGGACCACGTTCTCGTGCTCGAACAGCGCCGCGGTCATGGTGAAACCGGACGGTCGGAACTGGTCCGCCACATACGTCATGACTTCGATACCAACGCCGATCGGTCCATGGTTGACGTCAAGGTTCTCCGACACGACGAGCCGGGCAAGCTCAGCGACCGTCGCATCGATCAGTCCTGCGTCGCTGCCCGCGACCCGGCTGCCGCAGATCGCGATACGTAACCTCGACTGCTTGCGCCCACCGGTGTCGGCACGCTCGTCGACATTGCGGATCATCACATCCAGATCGTCCACCGACACCTGAAGGACGGTGGCGAGGCGCGGTCGGAACCACGCCAAGGGCTGGGTCTCGCCAGACTCCCAGCGAGCGACCGTGGTGCGCTCGATTCCCAGCCGCTCCGCGAGCGCCTCCTGGCTCAGCCCCAATGCCCGACGTCGGCTTGCCAGCCGGTCACGTCGCCGCTTCATCCCCGCACCCCTGTCCACATATCCCCCGGAGCGCACACGCGGCACCCGAGGGGCAACGATGCCGCGCCCGCACCGCGAGCGCCAGCAACCGGGCCGAGACGCCTCGAAGGAACGTCGAGCCTCCCGCCCGCCCGCACCGATGCGGGGAAGCGGCACACGCCACCATGGGCCAGTAACGACCCCCTGTGGGACCGTGTCGACATGAGACCCGCACGGCACCGCACCCCCGCCCGCGGTCCGCAGACCCCCGGCGCGACGCGAACCGCACCTCGCGCGCGCCGCCTGGTACGCGCTGCGCTCGTCGGTGTCGCGACCGGCGCCGCCATCGTCGTCATCGCGCTTCTCGTGCGCGAACAGTGGCCGCCGCTCGTGCAGTTCGACGAACGTGCAGTGACGGAGGGCGCCGCGTTCGCGGCTCAGCATCCCGAGCTGCTGCGGGCACTCATCGCATGGCAGTGGGCCTTCCTCGCAATCCACCTGCTCGTGCCCGTCGGAGCGATCTGCCTCGTCTACTGGTGGCGCACCGGCAACGCCACGCGCACCTGGTGGGCGCTCACGACGATCCTCACGGCCTGGGGCCTGTCCAACCTGCTGAAGGAGCTCGCGCGCCGCGCGCGGCCGGTGCTGGACCAGCCGGTGGAGAGCGCCGACGGCTTCTCGTTCCCGTCGGGGCACGCCGCGAACACCGCGGCGATGACCACGGCACTCGTGGCCCTCGTGTGGCCGTCGCTCAGATCGCGCGCCCTACGCGCCACGGCAATAGTCGGGGCCGCAATGCTCACGGTCGCCACCGCGGTCGACCGGGTCATGCTCGGCGTCCACTACCCCTCCGACGTGGCGGCCGGCGTCCTCTTCGGCGTCGGTTTCGTGCTGGCGTCGTACCTCGCCTACCAGCACTGGTCGGCGCCGCGCCGCGAACCGGGTACGTCCTCCTGATGCTCGACCTCGATCGGTGGGCCGACGACACCTCGACGCCCGAGGGGCGCGAGGTGCGCCGCGACCTCGGCCTGCGGGTCGGCGTCCCGGCAGCGGTGTGGTGGGTGCTCGTCGTGGGGCTCGGGTTCCTCCTGACCGGCCCCCTGGCGGGGCTCAGAGAGCAGGAGAACGCGGTCAACGAATGGTTCGTCGAGCAGCGCACGGCGACCCTCGACCTCCTCACGGAGGTCTGGGGCGTGCTGGGGACGACCGAGACGATCATCGGGATCTGCCTCGTCGTGGTCAGCGTCGTCTGGTGGCGCACCAGGCTGTGGTGGTACGCGGTGGTCCCGGCGATCGCGGTCGCCGTCCAGGCGGCGGTCTTCATGCTGGCGACGCTCGTCGTGAGCGCCGAACGCCCCGAGGTGGAACAGCTCGACGCGGCACCGCCGACCTCGAGCTTCCCGAGCGGCCACTCCGGCGCCTCGGTGGCGCTCTACGTCTCGCTCGCGCTCATGGCCCAGAGGATCCGGTACGCGTGGCTGCGCGTCAGCGTGACCGTCGTGCTGCTGGCACTGCCCCTGCTCGTCATCTACTCCCGGTTGTACCGAGGGATGCACTATCCGAGCGATGTCGCCGTGGGGGTCCTCAACGGCCTCGTGTGCGTGGTGCTCGGGTGGTATTGGCTGCGCCGGACGCCTTGACACGCTCCCCCACCTCCTAACACCATGGTCGAACTGGGAGCGCTTCCACAATCTTCCAGTTCTGTGCACGTCCCATGCATCACCGCGACGAACACGCAACGACGCGTTCGCAGAGACCCTGGGAGATCCCTCATGAAACGACCCCGCCGGCTCCTGGCCGCGCTCACCGCGTGCGCGCTCGGCACCGCCCTGTTCGGCGGCACCGCCCTGATCGGCAGCGGCGGCGCCACCCAAGCCTGGGCGGCCAACGACGTCCTCGGCCCCGGTACCAAGCTCTACACCAACCCGCAGAGCTCCACGAAGGAGGCAGCGCACGCCCTGCGCGGCCAGGCGAGGCGGGACGCGCTGCTGCTCAGCAAGATCCCCAGCTCCACGTGGTTCACGGACGGCAGCCCCGCCGAGGTGGAACGGGACGTCCACAAGCTGGTGAAGCGCACCGGCACCAAGGTCCCCGTGCTGGTCGCGTACAACATCCCGTTCCGTGACTGCGCGCTCTACTCGGCCGGCGGCGCTCGCGACGTCGCGGAGTACAAGGCATGGATCGACGGCTTCGCCGCCGGCATCGGCCGCGAGGAGGCCGCCGTCGTCCTCGAGCCCGACGGGCTCGGCGTCATCCCCTGGTACACGACGCTGGACGGGCAGCTCGAGAACTGCCGCCCGCCGGAGTACGACCCCGAGACCACCGGCAGGGACGCCGCGGCGGAGCGGTTCGAGATGCTCAACTACGCCGTCGACCGCCTGCAGGAGCTGCCGAACGCCGTCGTGTACCTCGACGGCACGAACACGTCCTGGCTGAACGTGGGCGAGGCCGCCGACCGGCTCGTCAAGGCCGGCGTCGAGCGCGCGGACGGGTTCTTCCTGAACGTGTCCAACTACGAGTTCACCGAGAACAGCGTGGCCTACGGCACCTGGATCTCCCAGTGCATCGCCTACGTCACCGAGGTCTCGCCCGGCGACTACGCGAACTGCGGCAACCAGTACTGGAGCGGCGGCCCGGCGAACGACTGGACCGGCGTGACCTTGTCCAACCAGGGAGTCTGGAGCCCGACGGCGGCCGACCCGGCGCTGAACACCGCGGGCATCGACTCGCGCTACGAGGCGGCGCTGGGCGACGTCGAGCCCACCACGCACTTCGTCGTCGACACGAGCCGCAACGGCCGGGGCGCCTGGGCCGCGCCCGCGGGCGTCTATCCCGACGCCGAGACGTGGTGCAACCCGCCCGACCGTGGGCTGGGCCTGCGGCCCACGACCGACACCGGCAACGAGCTCGTCGACGCCCTGCTGTGGATCAAGATCCCCGGCGAGTCCGACGGCGAGTGCTTCCGCGGCCTCGGCGGGCCGGAGGACCCCGAGCGCGGCATGGTCGACCCGGCCGCGGGCCAGTGGTTCCCCGAGCAGGCACGGGAGCTCATCGAGCTCGCCCAGCCGCCGCTCGGCGTCCACCACTGACGACCTTCACCCGCCCAGCCCGGCACCACCCACCAGCCAGGCACCACCCACCACGAGTACCAACGGAGGTACGCATGCGATCGACGACGACGCAGCCCCGCTCCACCGCCCGACCGCGGCGCCGGCTCCTGGGCCTGGCCCCGGCGCTGGCCCTCGGCCTGCTGCTCGGGCTCTCGGCGACACCTGGTCTGACGCCCCCGGCCGCCGCCGTCGGCGGCAGCTTCACCGACAACCTCGACTCGTACAACACCGGCCGCTGGAACAAGGCCGACGGCTGGAGCAACGGCGGCATGTTCAACGCCGGCTGGCGGGCCGACCACGTCTGGCACAGCGGCGGCGTGATGGGCCTGAACCTGAACAACACGCCGTGCCCGAGCGGCTGCTCGGGCAAGCCGTACGCCTCCGGGGAGTACCGCAGCAACGAGCTGTACTCCTACGGGCGCTTCGAGGTCCGCATGAAGGCGGCGTCCGGGTCGGGGATCGTCACCTCGTTCTTCACCTACACCGGGCCGAGCGACGGCCAGCCGTGGGACGAGATCGACGTGGAGATCCTCGGCAAGAACACGTGGCAGATGCAGACCAACTACTTCACGAACGGCGTCGGCGGGCACGAGTCGGTCATCAACCTCGGCTTCGACGCCGCGGCCGGGTACCACGACTACGCCATCGAGTGGTGGAACGGCGGCACGATCAACTGGTTCGTCGACGGCCGCCTCGTCCACCAGGAGAACGGCTCGCGGGGCCCGCTCCCCACGCGCCCGCAGCGCATCATGATGAACCTGTGGCCGGGGACCGGCGTCGACAGCTGGCTCGGGCCGTTCAACTACACCGGCCAGCGGACGGCGACCTACGACTGGGTCAAGTACACGCAGTACTGATCTCGCCCGGCGCGGGGTCAGGCCCCGCCCGGCGCCGACCCCCGCACGACCAGGCGGGTCGGCAGGATGACCGGGGTCGGCGACTCACCACCGATCAGGCGCACCAGCATCGTGGCCATCTCCTGACCGAGACCACGGATCGGCTGGCTGACGGTGGTGAGCGCCGGCTCCGTGTGCTGCGCGATCTCCAGGTCGTCGAAGCCCACCACCGCGACGTCGTCGGGCACGCGGCGGCCCTGCGCCTTGAGGGTGCGGACGGCGCCGGCCGCCATGTTGTCCGAGGCGGCGAAGACGCCGTCGATGTCGGGGTGGACGGCGAGCAGCCGCTCCATCGCCCGGGCACCACCCTCGAAGCTGAAGTCGGCGTGCTCGACCAGGTCCGAGCGGCATCGTGCCACGGCCATGGCGTCCACGAACCCGTCGTACCGGGCGACGGAGGCCTGCAGGTCCATCGGGCCCGTGATGGTGGCGATGCGGGTGCGCCCGGATCCGAGCAGGTGCTCGGCGGCGAGTCGGGCACCGCCCCGGTTGTCGACGTCGACGTACCACCGCGCCTCGCCGTGCAGCGGCCGGCCGCCGACCACGACCGGCAGCCCGGTCGCCGCCACGAGCCGGTTCAGCGGGTCGTCCCCGCGCAGGGCCATGAGCATCAGCCCGTCGGAGCGCCGTGACCGCAGCACGCGCTCGAGCCGAGCCTGACCCCGCTCCGACGACGCCAGCATGAGCGTCAGGTCCAGATCCGACCGGTCCAGCGCTCCCGCCACGCCGACGAGCACCTGGGAGAAGAACGGGTCGCCGAACAGTGCCGGGTCGTCGTCGGACACCGCCAGGACCACGGAGCTGCCTGTGCTCGTCGCCAGCGCACGAGCCGTCGCGTTGGGAACGTAGCCGAGCTCGGTCGCCGCGCGGGCCACGGCCTCCCGCTTGGCGGGACTGACGTTGCGGGCGTTGTTCATGGCGCGGGACGCCACCGAGCGCGACACCCCGGCCCGCAGCGCGACCTCGTCGAGGGTGGGCACCTTGAACACACTGTCGGGCAGCTGTCCGGGCGAGGTCTCGCGACGGTCCACCGGACCGGCCGTCGTGGAGTCAGGCATGCGGCTCAGCCTAGTGCGGGCCCCCGCGGCGCCCGCGACCGACGATCCCCACGCTCACCACGCCGTCCGCACGTACACCAGCGTCTGCCGCAGCTCCTCGAACCCGTAGGAGTCCTGCTCCTGCAGCCGCTCCATCTCCGCACTGTCGTGCTCCGTCCAGACGACCCGGCTCCCGGACCCGGCCACGTCCAGCCACGAGACCCCCTCGGAGTCGGGGCCGAGCGTCGTCAATGCCGGCACCTCCACCCCGTCCCGCGCGTGCAGCCGCAGGTAGTAGATGTCCCCGTCGCCCGCCCAGAGCACCCCGTCGTCGAGAGCCCCGATCGTCCACCCGGCGTCCTCGCGAACGACGGTGGCCTCTCGCGACCCGGTATCGACCGCCACCATCCACTGCCCCGACTCGAACAGCAGCATGTCCCCGGACAGGAACGCGTAGTGGTTCCACGCCGCGTCCTGATCGAGCCGCACGAGCTCCCGCAGGCCGGTACCTGCGGAGAGAAGCCCCATCACGCTCGGCCCCTCGGCGGGATTGCGCGAGACGACGACACCCTCGTCACTGTCCGAGATCGCGCACACGTCCGTCACCACGTCCCGGTCGACGTCGGCCTCGGGCGCCTCCAGGTCCACCAGATCGACCGACCCCACGCACCGGTCCGCGGCACCGAAGTTCTGGTCCGTGACGTGCAGGATCGCGAGCGTCCGTCCTCCCGCCGCGATCTTCCAGACTCTCCGTGCGGGGTCCGGCTGGTATCGCGCGACCGTACGGACCTCGCCGTCCGGCGCCTGCACCTTGACCACGACCGGCTCCTCCTCGAAGAACCCCCTGGTCCAGGCGACATGCGTCTCCGTGAGGACCGGGCTGCCGACGTCGAGATACGGGGGACGCTCGGCGTCGGACGTGCCCGACGAGCCCGACACGGCGGCCGAGAGCTGCCAGTGCTCCAGGACGGACTCGCCGTCCGCCCCGGCGGTCGGTCGCGCCAGCACCGTGATCAGCTCCGACGCAGGGCCGACGTCGGGCCTGCGCGGTGCGGCGACCAGTGTGCCGTCGCGACGCACCGCGAACGGAACGTTGAGATCGCTCCCGATGAAGGCTCCGACCATGAAACCAGGAGGATTCCCCAGGTCCACCCGGTGCTCGGTGACGTAGTCGACGCACTCGACCGCCGGCCGGGCGTCCGCGGCGTCGAGCGCCCGGACGACCGTGAAGCCCCCGGTCGGGGCGTCCGCAGGGACCGGGATCGTCCCGGTCGCCTCCGGCGTGGCGGGCTCCGCGGCACAGTCGGGGGCAGCGGCAGCCATCTCCGGGATGTCGAGATCCCCCAGCCCGACGGCGGCGTCCTGCCCGGTCACGGCGTCGTCGTCCCGGACCGCGTCCTCGTCACGGGCCGCGCCGTCGTCGTCACGATCCGTGTCGACCGCGGGCAGGCCGAACGTCTCCACCACCCAGCGGTGCGCCGGCGTCGTGACGGCGTCGAGCACCGGCACCCCGACGGGACCGTGCACGACCAGGGCGAGCAGAGCGCAGACCGCGACCGCGGCGGCACTCACCACAGCGTTGCGCCGCGCCCGACGCGCGGCCACGGCCTTGCTACGGTCCAGCGCCTCGCGGCCGTCGAAGACCGGCTCGTCCACGGCCTCCGGGTCGACGTCGGTCAGGAGCGAGCGCAGCCGGTCGAGACCGCGGGAGCCGGCGGCCTTGACGGTGCCGACGGATCGACCGATCTCGCGGGCGACCTCCGCCTCCGGCAGGTCGAGGATGTGCCGCAGCACCACGACCCGCCGCTGCTGCGGCGAGAGGCTCCCGAGGGCCCGCGCGAGCTCGTCGCGGAGGGCGACCTGCGCGGCGTGGTCGTCCTCGTGCGCGACCGGGAGCTTCTCGTCGCCCGGGACGTCGGTCAGCCGCGTCCGCCGCCACGTATCCGTCTTGAGGTTGACCAGCACCTTCCGCGCGTACGCGCGCGGGCTCCCGGCCCGGGCGGCGTCCCAGCGCCGGTAGACGCGCTCGAACGTGCCCTGCACCAGGTCTTCGGCCGGGGCCCGCTCGCCGACCAGGAAGAACGCCGTCCGGTACAGGTACGGCCCCTCGGTCTCCACGAACGCGACGAACTCCTCGTCGCGCGACCGGTCGCCCACCCGGACCTCGACCTGTCTGCCCACAAGTGTCTCCATGCTCCTACCCACGCGCCGGGACCGCCGCAGGTTGAGACCGTACCCGGGCCTCTTGCCCGACCGGGGTTCGACCTCTGACCAGCGCCGACACGGTCCGTGCGCCCAGGCCGCACCGTCCGGGTGGCGTTGGCCCCGGCAACCGCAGGACTTTGGTCCCTGGACCGGCGGCGGTGACGTCGATCACGCTGGTTCGGTGCTCACCACGGTGAGAGCCAGACCGCCGATCGACAGGACCAACGCATGAACCGCACGTGGAAGATGGCAGTCGCCCCGGTGCGCCGACCGGTCACGACTACGCGGTCCGCAGGATCCTCGAGGAGCTGGCGCGCGCGAGGTCGCTGGCCGACGAGCTGGCCGACCGGCTACGGCAGACCGCCGCGCCGTCGCCGCCGCGGCTGCCCTGACGGGAGCCGCTGCTTCGACCACTTCCGAGTCGGAACGGGGCCCGGACCGGACGGCACCGCAGTGGACAGCGGGAGGATTCCATGACCGACTCGCCGGCTGTCGAGGCACGCGGCCTCGTCAAGCACTTCACCAGCCGCAAGTCCGTCACCAAGGCCGTCGACGGTATCGACCTGTCGATCGGCGAGGGCAGCGTCTTCGGCCTGCTCGGCCCCAACGGGGCCGGCAAGACCACGGTCGTCCGCATGCTCGCCACCCTGCTGCGGCCCGACGCCGGGACCGCCAGCGTCCTGGGCCACGACGTGGTGCACGACGCCGACGCCGTCCGCTCCGCCGTCGGCCTCACCGGGCAGTACGCGTCCGTGGACGAGGACCTGACCGGCACGGAGAACCTCATCATGCTCGCCCGCCTCTACGGCTTCGCGCCCGCCGCGGCCCGCCGCCGGGTCCAGGGCCTGCTGGAGGCGTTCGACCTGGCCGACGCCGGATCGCGCCAGGTCAAGACCTACTCCGGCGGCATGCACCGGCGCATCGACCTCGCCGCCTCGCTCGTGCTCGCCCCGCGCGTGCTGTTCCTGGACGAGCCGACCACAGGCCTGGATCCACGCAGCCGCAACCAGGTGTGGGACATCGTCCGCGTGCTGGTGGACGACGGCGCCACCGTGCTGCTCACGACGCAGTACCTCGACGAGGCCGACCAGCTCGCCGACCGCATCGCCGTCGTCGACCACGGTCGGACCATCGCCGAGGGGACATCCAGCGACCTCAAGCGGTCGGTCGGCGAGGGGGCCGTGCACCTGCGCGTCGCCGAGGTGACCGACCGCACCCGGGCCGCCGAGATCACCGAGCGCGTGCTCGGCACCGAGGTCACCTACGACTCCGACCCGCACGCCATCGCGGCCCGCGTCCCGGACGACGGCGCGGACGCCGTCCCCCGCCTGCTCCCCGCCCTGACCGAGGCCGGGATCAGCGTGCCCGAGTTCACGCTCGGCCAGCCGAGCCTCGACGAGGTCTTCCTCGCCCTCACCGGCCAGCCCGTGCCGGACGACGAGGAGCCGGCCCCGGAGCACGGCACCCGATCCCGCGAGACCACCGAGGTGCCGCGATGACCGTCACGACCCTGCGCGACGCCGTCGCCCTGACCGACCGGCCCACCCGGCCGTCTGCGCTCGGGACCACGCTGACGTTCGGCTGGCGCGCGCTGCTGAAGATCAAGCACGTGCCCGAGCAGCTCTTCGACGTGCTGGTCTCCCCCGTCATCTTCACGCTGATGTTCACGTACCTGTTCGGCGGGGCGCTGGCCGGCTCCACGCAGGCGTACGTGCAGTTCCTGCTGCCGGGCATCCTGGTGCAGACGATCCTGTTCGTGACCATCTACACCGGCTACACGCTCAACAACGACATCTCCAAGGGCGTGTTCGACCGGTTCCGCTCGCTGCCGATCTGGCGCCCGTCGCCCGTGGTCGGCGCCCTCCTGGGCGACACCGTGCGCTACACGATCGCCTCGGTGATCACGATCGCGCTGGGCCTCCTGCTGGGATTCCGGCCCGAGGGCGGGCTGGCGGGCGTGGTACTCGGCGTGCTGCTCCTGCTGGTGTTCGCCTTCGCGCTGAGCTGGACGTTCATCATCCTGGGGCTGCTGGTCCGCTCGCCGAACGCCGTCATGGGCATCTCGATGCTGGTGCTCATGCCGCTGACGTTCGCCTCGAACGTGTTCGTCGACCCGGCCACCATGCCGTCCGGGCTGCGCGCGTTCGTCGAGGTGAACCCCGTGACCCACCTGGTCACCGCGGAGCGCAGCCTGATGGCGGGCAGCCCGGACACGTCCGCGATCCTCTGGGTGCTGGTCGCGTCCGTCGTCCTGACGGCAGTGCTGGGGCCGATCGCGATGCGGATCTACCGGACCAAGACCTGAGCCCTGGCCGGAGTTCCGGAACCGGGGCGCGCCTACGATCGAGGTCATGGACTCTGCGACCGTGCACCGGATCCTCGTCACGGGTTCCGCCGACGGGCTGGGCCGCCTCGCGGCCGACACGCTCCTGACCGAGGGGCACGAGGTGGTGGTGCACGCGCGCGACCCGGACCGGGCGGAGGCCCTGCGGCCGCTGGTCGACCGCGGCGCTCATCTCGTGGTGGCCGACCTCGGCGAGCGGGACGCCGTCCGCGACCTCGCCGCCCGCCTGGCCGACGACGCCCCACTGGACGCGGTGATCCACAACGTCGGGGTGTGGAGCGGCCGGGCGGTCATGCCGGTCAACATCGTGGCCCCGTACCTGCTCACGGCCCTGCTGCCGGATCCGCGGCGCCTGGTTTACCTGAGCAGCGGCTCGCACTACAGCGGTCGCCCGGTGCTCGACGGCGTCGACTGGCAGGGGCGGAAGCCGGGCTCGTACGGCGACAGCAAGCTGTACGTCACAGCCCTGGCGGCCGCCGTCGCGCGCGTGCGTCCGGGTGTGCTGAGCAACGCCGTCGACCCCGGGTGGGTGCCCACCCGCATGGGCGGGGCGGGCGCGCCGGACGATCTGGAGCTGGGCCACCGCACGCAGGAGTGGCTGGCGACGAGTGACGATCCGGAGGCGCTGACGACCGGTGGGTACTGGTACCACCGGGAGCGGCAGGAGCCGCATGCGGCGGCGCTGGACGTGGGGTTCCAGAACAGGCTGCTGGGGGCGCTGGAGAGGGAGACCGGCGTCGCGGTCGAGTAGCGGTCTCCAGGTCGATCGGGCGGTCTTTCACAGCGCGATCTTGCTCCTCGCGCCCGAGGCCAGCGCTCGACCATAACCCCTGTGGGAAACTCCCCCGTGCGCTACGCAACCGTGGAGTCGTCCGACGGCGGGACGATGACCGACGTCCGCCCCTACCTTGCGTGGCTCGAGCAGCACGCCGACGAGCTACCACCAGGCGCCCGGACGTTCGCACTCCATCCGGAGCACTACGACTTCTCTCATCAGTGGTGCCCGCGCAGCGCGTCGTTCGACCGCATGTCCACTCGGCACACCGACGACGGCGTCGAGGTCGTCCTGGTCCTGGCCGCGTGGGGCGAGGCGCCGCCCGAGTTCGTCGTGCGGTACCACGGTGTGTCCCACATCGAGCTGGACGGCGACCAGGATGACGACATGCGCTCGAACCTCATGGCCGACGAGCTGCTGCCACACGCCGACGGCGTGAGCCACGAGCTGGAGTTCACCAACCGCACCATCACCGTCGTCGCGCGCGACCTGACGGCGGGGTGGCGCGGCAAGGCCGGACCGGAGAGTCCTCGCGATCCCGGCGACGACGCTGGCGAGGTGAGCCTCGCGACGCTGGTCTGGCATCTCCAGCATCGACCTCGCATGTTCGTCATGGACGACTCGTTCGCCACGCTGGCCGCGTTCGTCGGCGGCTTCGACTGGGCCCGAGAACGACTCCTGCGTGGCTTCTCGCGTTGGCTCCACGACCGGCTCAGGACCTGCGGTCCCAATATCGTCTGGGAGCGCCACATCGTGGAGGCGGTCGTTCCGCCTGAACGGCAGGACGTCAGGCAGCGCGACCTGACCGCGGAGGAGGACACCGCGGCGTGCGCACTCGCCCTGGATCTGCTCAGCACGTACCTTGCCGAACGCGGCGACGTCGCGGAATGACGTGGGCGCGTTCAACTCGCTCGATGTGACGACCGACTGCCCGGCGTGCCAGACGACCGCACCGCGCGAGATTCAGTTCCGGTACGGCACGGTCTGGCAGTACCGCTATCAGCTGGGCGACGCCCTGCGCTGGGACCGTGACCATGTCGGGGACCCCGACGCGTCCGGCGTCGTCCTGGATGGCTGGCTGTGCGAGTGCCCAGACTGCGACCACGACGGGCGGATCGCGGTCTATGTACGCAAGAACGTGCTCATCGCGGTCGGCCCCGTCGAGGATGTGCCGCAGCTCGCCGAGCTCGAGTGACTGGCTCTGCCCCACGATCTAGGCGGCATCATTCTCAAGGCCGACAGCAATTCCGATGAACGGATGGGATTCATGAACGACGACCTCCGTCGACGACCCCTGACCTACACCGGCGTCGGCAGCACAGCCCCCGCAGCCGAACAGTGGCCGCCGCCCGCAGGGTGGCGCGCCTACGAACACACGGTCCGGCTGGGTTCCGGAACCGACCTCTGGGACACGGCCTCGTCGGTGGTCCTCTCCTGGGGCATCAAGACCCGCAGCGGGTTCACCGTGCAACCGGCGCTCGAGGCCGGACGTAGCGCACGACAGGGCGAGCGCTACTGGCTCGTCGCACGCATCGGACCCTTCCGCGTACGAGAGCCGGTCGAGATCATCGCAACGGTCTCGACCGGCAACCGGGCCGCGCTTTCCTACGGCACCCTGGACGGCCATCCGGTCTCCGGCGAAGAAGCATTCATCGTCCACCGGGACGACAACGGGAACGTGAACCTCACGCTGCGCTCCCTCACTCACGCCGGCCGGGGCATGTGGCGCGGACTCTTCCCGTTGATCCTGGTCGCTCAGCGCATCTATCGACGGCGGTACCTGCGCGCGCTCCGGCCCGGCGACAGTTGAGTACCGTTTGAGACTCGGAGCCTGCCCCGTGCTGGCCACGGCACGATCGGCACGAGTTGGAAGGTCTGATGTTCGCGATAAGTCCGGCGGAGTGGGTCGTCCTCGTCGTATGGGTCGCGGGGGTTGCGGCTGCGGTCTATTCAGTGCGAGGAAACGTCTTGCTCAGCCGCCGCCTGCTGGTGCTGACAGTCGCCACGTTCCTGCCTCTCGTCGGTTCGATCGTGGGTTTCGTACTGGCGGTTCTCCGGTTCAGGCAGGACCGGTCAGCAGAGTGCGAAAATGTGTCGGATTGACGGCCTGGCACATTGGTCTCGGCACATCGCGGCCCCACACGTGAGCGCCCCGCTCCGAATGTGGTGCCTCCGCCACGCCGAGTCCGAGAACGTCACCGCCGCCCTCGCCGGCGCCCTGCCGAACGCACCGCTCACCGCGCACGGACGTGAGCAGGCCCTCCGCACCGCCCACACCCTGGCGGGCGAGCCGATCAGCAATGTCTATGCCAGCCCCGCCAGACGAGCCCTCGAGACAGCACGACCCCTCGCCACAGCAATCAACCTCCAGGTCGAACCGGTACCCGAGCTCGTCGAGATCGGCATCGGGCAGCACGACGGCAGCAGCGACCCCGCCGTACGCGCACGCACGGCCGAGGTCCTCCGCGCCTGGGTCGTCGACGGCCGCCTCGACGAGCGGGTCGCCGACGGCGAGACCGGCCACGAGGTCCTCGCCCGGACAACAACGGCCCTTCAGCGCATCGCCGGACGACACGAGGGCGAGACCGTCGCCGTCGTCGGTCACGTCGGCAGCCTGACCCTCGCCCTGAGCCGGCTGTGCTCGCTCGGCGCCTCCGTGTGGGGAGCGCCGCTCCCCCACGCCGAGCCGTTCCTCGTCGAGTGGGACGACGGCGGATGGAACTGTCCCGCCTGGCCGGCGTGACCACACTTCTGGGCCCACAGGCCCACCTTCGGGCGAAGGACTGGCGTTCACCCATATTTCACCCGTTAGGGTGTCCGACGTTGCCAGTCCGTGACCGCGCTCACAGGTCGCCTCCGGTGCGCGTGTCCGAACAACCACACCCAGGAGCTACGCATGAGCTTTGCCGATTCCATCGGCACCGTGAACGAGCTGATCTGGTCGATCCCGCTGATCGCCCTGTGTCTTCTCGCCGGTCTGTACTTCTCCCTCCGTACCGGCTTCCTCCAGGTGCGCCACATCCCCGACATGGTCGCCCAGCTCAAGAAGGGCGAGAAATCGGAGGACGGCACGTCCTCCTTCCAGTCCCTGATGATGTCGCTCGCCGGCCGCGTGGGCGTGGGGAACATCGCCGGCGTCGCGACGGCGATCGCCTTCGGCGGTCCCGGGGCCGTCTTCTGGATGTGGACGTCCGCATTCCTGGGCGCCGCCACGTCCTTCATCGAGTGCACGCTCGGCCAGATCTACAAGGAGAAGGACCCGGACACCGGTGAGTACCGCGGTGGCCCGGCGTACTACTTCGAGAAGGCCTACAAGCACAAGGCCCGTGGCCTCTCGCTGGCCTACGGGATCCTCTTCGCGGTCGTCACCATCCTCGCGATGAGCTTCTTCCTCCCGGGTGTGCAGGCCAACGGCATGGCGTCGGCGATCGACACCGCGTGGGGTGTCCCCACCTGGGTGACCGCCATCGGCCTGGTGATCCTGCTGGGCTTCATCGTCATCGGTGGCGTCAAGCGCATCGCGAACTTCGCGGTGGTCGTCGTCCCCGTGATGGCCCTGCTCTACATCCTCATCGCGGTCATCGTCTTCTTCGTCAACTTCACCGAGATCCCGCAGGTGTTCGGGCTGATCTTCGGCAGCGCCTTCGGCGTCCAGCCGGTGTTCGGGGCGATCATCGGCCTCGCGATCAAGTGGGGCGTGCAGCGCGGCATCTACTCCAACGAGGCGGGTCAGGGCACCGGGCCGCACGCGGCTGCGGCCGCCGAGGTCTCGCACCCGGCCAAGCAGGGCTTCGCACAGTCCTTCGCGGTGTACGTCGACACGCTGTTCGTCTGCTCCGCGACCGCGTTCATCATCATCTCGACGGGCATGTACAACACTTTCGCGGGCGAGGTCTGGCCGAGCGACGTGATCCAGGAGGGTGGCGGCGGGCTGAGCAGCGACGTGGAGCCCGGACCGGGCTTCGTGCAGCAGGGCCTCGACTCGGTGTTCCCGGGTGCCGGCCCCACGTTCATCGCCGTCGTCCTCTCGTTCTTCGTGTTCACCACGATCGTGGCGTACTACTACATGGCCGAGACCAACCTGAACTACCTGACCCGCAAGATGACCAACCGCCTGGCGGCGCGCGCCATGCAGCGCGCGCTACAGGCCCTGGTGCTGGTCTCGGTGGCCTACGGCGCGGTGACCACCGCAGGGGCGGCCTGGGGTCTCGGCGACATCGGCGTCGGCTCGATGGCCTGGCTGAACATCGTGGGCATCCTGTTCCTCCAGGGTCCTGCACTGAAGGCGCTGAAGGACTACCGGGAGCAGAAGAAGCGGGGGCTCGACCCGCAGTTCGACCCGCGGCGGCTCGGCATCGAGAACGCGACGTTCTGGGAGGACCGCGCCGACGGCCGGCTCCGGAGCGGAGCCGTCGGGGAGCCGACGGCGAAGCAGCTCGACCGCGACTGACCCGGACCGGCCCAGGCCAGAGAACGCTCTGGCCTGGGCCGATCAGACCCGGTCGCCGAACTTCCCCAGCGGCCCGAGGTCAGCACCGTCGATCTGCGCGGCAGTGGACCGAGCGAGCCCGACCAGCTCCGCCATCGGCACCACGGCCCTGCTGGTGGCGGCAAGATCCACGTGCGCCTCCTTGGTCCAGAGCGGCGGGAAGAAGTTCAGGCCGCTGTCACCGCTGAGATCACGGGTCTCGGCCTCCCAACCGGTCCAGCGCAGGCCCTCCGTGAAGTCGGCCAGTCCGCCGTCGAGCACCCACGCGAGCCACGCCGCGTGGCCGGCCTCCAACCGCTCCCACTGGAGAGTGTCCGGCGCGAGGTAGATCATCTCTCCGGGATTCCCGGGCCGTCCGACGCCGTCGGGGTCGGTCCCGTTGAGCACGAAGGTCCCGCCGAGGGCGTCGTGGGCCACGACGATCCCCAGCGCCGCGGACCAGTCAGCGGTGGGTACCGGCGGGAAGTCGTTCACCGCGGCCAAACCGGGCAGCCTGGCGGGCGGCTGCTGCCCGAAGACGTCCGGCGCGGGGCTCCCGTACACGCGCAACCAGCCGTGATCGATCAGGAGCCCGCCCGTGTGCACGACGAGGGCGCCGAGGTAGGACTTCGTCGTGACCTGGAGCTGCTCGAGGGTGCGCCGGCTGGTCGCGTCGTCGGGCGCGAGGATCTCGACGGGGACCGAGGCCTCGGCCACGCGCCGCCGCAGCTCCGGCCAGGCGGGTTCCTGCGTGGCGGTCAGGTTCTCGAACAGTCGCACCGCTCGATCGTAGTCGCGCGGCGGGTGCCGCAACGGGAGCGGGTTGACCCTCGACCCGCTCGACCCTCCAGGGTCCAGCCATGCCCACTCCGCTCCCCCGCACCTGGCTCGTCTTCCTCGCCGCGAGCACCCTCAGCCAGCTCGGCGACTCCGTCCTCTGGTTCGCCCTCGGCTGGGCCGCGGCGTCGCACGGCGGCCAGGTGGCCGCGCTCGTCCTGACGGCTTCCGGCCTGCCCCGCCTGATCCTGGTGCTGGTGGGCGGCTCCGTCGCGGACCGCGTCGGCGCCCGACGCCTGCTCCTGTGCACCGAGGCCGTCATGGTCGTGATCTGTCTCGCTCTCGCCTTCGGTCTGGACGCCACCGGTCCGACGCCGTGGCTTCTCGCCGCCGCCGGCCTGGCCTCCGGCGTGGTCTCGGCGTTCTCCCTGCCCGCCCTGGGCTCGATGCCCCGCCGCCTGGTCGACGACGCCGCGCTCCCCCGCGCGCTGGCCCTCCGTCAGGGCCTGGGCCAGACCGTGCTGCTCGCCGG
>NZ_KI911621.1:63035-68305 GCF_000515355.1 Promicromonospora kroppenstedtii DSM 19349
CGCCGTCGTCGGCCACCGGGTTCGCGGGCCGGCCCCGCCGTCCGACGACGTAGCCTGCCACCGCGCCGAGGGCGAGCGCGCCCGCCCCGGCGAACAGCGCGGGCCACGCCGACGACGGCGCGATGAACGGTGTGTACGTCGTCGCGGACAACGGCGCGTACGCGAACCAGCCGCCGGCGAATGGACGGGTGGCGACCCAGACGGCGACACCGATCAGCGCGACCCCCACGAGGCCGAGGGCGACGAGGACCAGGTTGGCAATGCGCGCCGGGCGGGGCGACGGGGACGGGGCTGCGGTCATGCCGCCCATCGTCCCCGTGCGCCTGACCCGGGGCAAACCGACTTCACACGTTCTCTCGCGTCGGCCTCAGACGGCCGACGTCGCCGACGGCGCCCCCTTCAGCTCGTGCAGCCTCGAACCGTCGGTGCTGATGTTCGCCGTCGCGGTGGCGATCGCCCCCACCAGGCAGATCACGGCGGAGTACACGACCACAGGCCAGATCGCCCCGCCGACCGCCGCGACCAGCGCCGTGCAGATGAACGGCGCGAGCCCGCCACCCAGCGTGTTGGAGATCTGGTAGCCGATGTTCACACCGGTCGTGCGGGCCTCCGGGTCGAACATCTCGGCCAGCATGGTCTGCAGCGTGGCCTGCATGGCCACGCCGGGGATCACGAAGCCCAGGATCATGCCGACCCAGATCAGGATCAGGTTGCTCGTACCGAACAGCAGGAACGTGGGCCACACCAGGAGCGCGAAGCCGACGCAGCCCGCGATGTAGACCTTGCGGCGGCCGACCCGGTCGGACAGCAACCCGTACGCGGGAGCGACGAAGACCTGCAGCAGGCCGACGATCATGGTCCCGGCGAACCCCTGCCAGGCCGGGATGTGCTGCTGGTTGACCATGTACGCGATCCCGAACGTGAGCACCACGTATCCGGCGATGCTCTGCGGCAGGCCGATGAGAATGCCCATGATCGCGTTCCTGGGGTGCCGGAAGACCTCGGCGATCGGGTGGGGCCGCACGCCGGCGTCCTGCTGGGCCTTCTTGGTGTCCTTGAACTCGTCGGACTCCTCGAGCTTGCTGCGGAGCACGATCGCGATGATGGCGAGCACCAGGCCCAGCACGAACGGGATGCGCCAGCCCCACGTCATGAACCAGGTCTCCGGCCCGAGCCCCAGGCCCGCCATCAGGCCGGCGGAGGCGACGTTGGCGATGCCGGCGCCGCTGATCAGGAACGCGCCGTACAGGCCGCGCCGGCCCACGGGCGCGTGCTCGACGACGAGCGTCGCCGCGCCGCCCATCTCGCCGCCCACGAAGAAGCCCTGGCACATGCGGAAGAAGATCAGCAGCAGCGGGGCGGCGATGCCGATCGAGGACTCCGCGGGGATCAGGCCGATGCCCGCCGTCGCGATGCCCATGCCGACCACGGTGATCAGCAGCGTCATCTTGCGGCCGACACGGTCGCCGATGGGCCCGAACACCAGACCGCCCACCGGCCGCAGGAAGAAGCCGACCGCGAACGTCGCGAACGACGAGAGCTGCGCGACGACCGGGTCCTCGCCGGTGAAGAACACCGCCGGGAAGATCGCGGCCGACGCCAGCCCGTACAGGTAGTAGTCGTAGTACTCCATCAGCGTGCCGATCGCGCCGCCCGCGATGGTGCGCTTCTGCTTGCCGGTCAGCGGCTCCGGCGTCGACGTGCCAGCCACGGGTACCTCCGGGTCGTCGGGTGAAAAATGATGTGTGCATCCTGCCGACCCGTCGCCCCGACGTCTATGCCCCGAATGTTCCGTTCATTTCGGAGCGCGCCGGCCCTGGCGCGCCTATGGTCGTGAGCATGGGTAGAACCGACCGCGCCAGCCTGCTCGTCCATGTCGACCGGGCCGAGGTGTTCGCCGCACTGACGGACCCCGATGCCCTGGTCGAGTGGCTGCCGCCCGCAGGGATGCACGGCCGGTTCGAGAACTTCGACATGCGCGAGGGCGGCTCCTACCGCCTGGTGCTGACCTACGACGACGCCACCGATTTCCCGGGCAAGACCTCCGCCGACTCGGACGTGTCCGAGGTGCGGGTCTCGCGGCTCGTCCCGGACGAGCAGATCGCGACGGACGTCGACTTCGCCTCCGACGACCCGGCCTTCCAGGGCACGATGCGGATGGAGTGGAACCTGCGCACGGTCGACGAGGGCACCGACGTAGAGATCGTTGCGCGCGACGTGCCCTACGGCGTCCGCGCCCGCGACCACGCCGAGGGCATGACGTCCTCCCTGACGAACCTCGCGACCTACCTCGAGCCGTGACCCGATGAGTCTGCGGCTCCCGGCAGGTCCACCCTTCGTCCGAGAAGACGAAACCGCCGGGAGCGCACCATGGGCATCATCCAGATCGAGCTGTTCGCGACCCTCGACCTCGTCGCGCAGGCGCCCGGCGGCCCCGAGGAGGACCCGGAGAACTTCCCGTTCGGCGGCTGGCAGGCCCCGCTGATCGACGCCGTCGTCGGGGACCAGATCGACGCCGCCTACGAGGGCACCGACGCCCTGCTGCTGGGCCGGCGCACCTACGACATCTTCGCCGGGTACTGGCCGCAGCAGGAGGGCGTGCCCGGCCTCGAGATCGCCACGCTGTTCAACCGCGTCCCCAAGTACGTGGCCTCGCGCGGCACGCCCGACCTGTCCTGGGCCGGGTCCACGCAGCTCGGCCCGGACCTGCCGGCCGCCGTCCGCGCGATCCGGGACAGCCACGAGAACATCAAGGTCGTGGGCAGCCTGAACCTGGTGCAGACGCTGCTGCGCGAGAAGCTCTTCGACCGCCTCGACCTGTGGGTGCACCCCATCGTGCTCGGCGTCGGCAAGAAAGTGTTCGACGGCGGCGCGGTGCCCTCCAACCTCTCGCTGCTCGAACCGCCGGTCGCCAGCCCCGCCGGAACCGTGCACCTGCTCTACGGCCTCGACGAGGGCGTGCCGGCCACGGGCGACATGGACGAGGTGGACCGGGGGGCCTGATGGCGTGCGCGGGACGGCTGCTGGCGCCGGCCGTAGGGTTCGTCGGTGCATGAGCGCTCATGCGCCGACGAACCCTACGTTCGCCAGCCAGCTCCAGCTGCGCGCCGGCGTCAGCCCCACGAGCACCGCCCGCCGTCTGCTGATGAACCTCATCAGGGCCATGGCCCCCGCGCCGCCCCGTGCGATAGCCTCCTGACGGAACACCCGTGACAGCGCTGTCAGCCCTGGAGGCACCGATGCCCACCCACCGTCCGCGGCTCCATGCAGGGACACGACCGTTCCGCAGAGCGATTGCCGGGCTCGCCGTCGCCTGCCTCGCGCTGCCGATCACGGTCGCCGTCGTCACGCCGGCGCAGGCCACGGGCACCGAGGCACGCAACAGGCCCGCGAGCACCCAGCCCGGCGCGTACGGCGCCCCCGACGAGACCGCCGCCAACTACTACGCGGCGCTCCTGCGGCACACCCGCTGGGTCGAGACCGTCTGGGACGAGTCCGCCGGTGTCTACCAGGCCAAGGACATGAACTTCGCGGTGGTCCTCGGCAACGCGGTGCTGCTCACGCACGGCGAGTACGACGCGGAGCTCGCCGGTGTCCCCGAGGACACGCTGCGCGAGCACACCCTGGCGACCATCGAGCACTTCGCCGCGACCAACCGTCTCGTGGACCCTGAGGGCACCTGGGGCCGCCAGCTCTTCTGGGACTCGACCTTCCAGTCGTACTTCCTGGCCGCGGGCACGCTGCTCTGGGACGAGCTCGACGCGCGGACCCAGGCCAACCTCACGACCATCGCCACCGGCCAGTCCCGGTACACGGCCGACCTCGACTTCACCGACGACTCCATGTCGGGCAGCTGGACCACCGAGTGGCCCGAGGGCAAGTACCGCGGCGACACCGCGCAGGAGGAGGTCGGCGTCTACACGCAGGCCCTCGCCCCCGGGCTCGCCTGGGCGCCCGACGACGCCGACGCCGGCCGCTGGGCCGAGCAGCTCGCCGACTGGGGCCGCAACGCCGCGGGTCAGCCGACGGCGGACCGCAACAACCCGGCCGTCGTCGCGGGCAAGCCCGTCTCGTCGAACACGATGCACAACATCCACGACACGTACATCGTGGAGAACCACGAGTCGTTCGGGCCGCACTACCAGTCCGACTCGTGGCGCTCGGGCGCCCGCAACGCGATCCACTTCCTGCTGCGTGACGAGCCGCTGCCCGAGATCCTGACGCGGCAGCCCAACTCGGCCGAGCTGTGGGAGTCCATCAAGCTCGTCATGTCCGACCAGGGCGAGCCCTTCATGCCCATGGTCCGGGACCGCGAGTTCCTGTACGGGCGCGACGTGATCCCGATGGCGTTCCTCGCCCAGGTGCTGCGCGACCCCGACGCCGCCCGTGCCGAGGTCAACCTCGCCGCGGCGCTGGCGGACTACCAGGCGTACGCGCCCGTGAACCGGCTGACCAAGTTCTCCGGTGAGCCCAAGTACGAGCCCGAGGCCCGCGCCGAGATCGCCATCTCCTACCTGCTGCACGTGGAGGCCGCCGAGTCGGCCGAGGGCCCCGTGGTGCCGACGCCGCAGGACGCGTTCTTCGAGCGGCTGTCCGGCGTGCGCGACTTCGGCGAGGTACCCGGTCTGACCGTGCAGCAGACGCAGGACACGTGGGCCGGCGCCGTCAGCCGCAAGGGCTTCGTCAAGTTCCCCTGGGTGCCCGGGCACGACTCGTGGCTGTTCTACGCCTCGGGCGGCTCGACCTTCCTCTACCCGGACTCGAACGCGACCGTGGCCCAGCGCCACGTGACCACCTACACGCAGCCGCGCGACGGCTTCGAGGGCACGTCGTCGGTGTTCCGGATCGGCGACGGGTACGCGGGTCAGGTCACGCTGCCGACCGGCGCCGCGGTCTACGCGTCGTCGGGCGCGGGGCCGGACGACGCGAGCCTGTCCGTGCGCAACCTCGCCATGGGCGGCTACGCCGGGCTGGACGGGTCGCGCACCTACACGACGGCGGAGGGCAGCACCACCGTCGCCGAACCGGAGCCGGACCCGGCCGACGTGAACGTGGCGCGCCTCGACACGCTCGACCTCGTACCGCCGGACGCGACCGAGCCCGCCACGGTGACCACACGGTACGTGCGCATGCAGGGCGTGCAGGGCCACCCGCAGTACGGCTACTCGCTCTTCCACCTGCGTGCCTTCGGCCCCGCCGGCGACGACGTCGCGGCCGGACGCCCGGCGACGGCGTCCAGCGCCGACACGGGCCGGCCCGCGAGCGCCGTG
>NZ_KI911621.1:68405-69978 GCF_000515355.1 Promicromonospora kroppenstedtii DSM 19349
GAGGCGCGGTTCGAGCCGCGGACGCCGCTGCCCCGCAAGGCGCCGGTGCGCCTCGTGGCCGACGGCGCCGAGGCGCAGCTCGACAACCTGACCGTCGTCGCGGCGCACGAGCCCGTGACCGAGCGCGTGGCCGAGCCGGAGGCCGGTGCGGTGACGTTCGTCGAGGAGTTCGACGGCGACCTGGACGCCGGCTGGCGCTGGCAGCACGGCCCGGCCGCCGTCGACGTCACCGACGGCGCGCTGACCTGGCCGCTGACCGGCCACGACCTGGTGGGCACCCGGAACGACGCGCCGGTGCTGCTGCGCGACGCGCCCGCGGGCGACTACGTGCTGGAGGCCACCGTGCACCTGCCGCTGGGCGAGGACACGGTGCGCAACTTCCAGCAGGCGGGCCTGCTGGTGCACGCGGGCGACGACGACTTCCTGCGGCTCGGCTCGGTGGCGATCGGCCGGACGCGGCAGGTCGAGTTCGGCAAGGAACTCACGGCCGACGGCGCCGTGCGGTTCGGCGGCTTCGTCTCCGGGCCCGTGGCCGACACCATGCACCTGCGGCTGTTCCACACGACGGACCCGGCAACCGGCGAGCACCGGTACCGGTCGGCGACGTCGCGCGACGGCGAGCACTGGCGCTTCGGGGCCACGTGGACGCTCCCGGCCGACACGGACCCGGCGATCGGGATCTACGCGGGCGGCGGCGCGGCACCGGCGGTGAGCGCGGTGTTCGAGGACGTGCTGGTCCGCGAGCTGGGCTAGGCCCGGGCGCACCCCCGGGGCGCTCCTCCCCCTCCCCTTTGAGGCCTAAGTTTCTTCGCTTTGAGGCCGCTCAAAGCGAAGAAACTTAGGCCTCAAAGGGGGTTGCTCCGTCGGCGGGGCCGGGCGTCGTCGTCAGGGACCAGCTCGCCAGGAGGCTCAGCGCCCGCTGGGACGGAGAGCCAGGCTCGGCCGAGTAGACGTACAGCGTCGTGTCGGGGTCGCCGGGCAGGGCGAGGGTCTCGTACTCGACGGTGAGGTCTCCGACGACGGGGTGCCGCAGCCGCTTGGACCCGTACGTGCGCTGGTAGACGCGATGCTCGGCCCACCAGTCGCCGAACTCTCCGCTGGCCTCGCGCAGGTCCGCGATCAGCGCGGACGTGGCACGGTCCGCGGGGTCGTTCCCGGCCTCCAGCCGCAGGTTCTCGACGGCGGCCCGGGCCTGCTCCTCCCAGTCGACGAACAGCGACCGCGCGCCGTCGTCGAGGAACATCCAGCGCGCGTAGTTGCGGCGCGGCGCCGGGAACCGCTCGAAGTCGGTGAACAGGGCCCGGCCCATGCGGTTCTGGGCGAGCACATCGGCGCGGCGGCCCAGCACCAGCACGGGAACGTCGCCGAGCGCGTCGAGAAGCTGGTACAGCCCGGGGCGGACCCGCTGGACCGGACGGGTGCGCGGCCGCGCCGTCGTCGAACCGAGCCCGATGAGGTCGGCCAGGTGGGCGCGTCCCGCCTGGTCCAGCCCGAGCGCCCGCCCGATGGCGTCCACGACCGACGGCGACGGCACGATGCGCCGGCCCTGCTCCAGGCGGGCGTAGTAGTCGGT
>NZ_KI911622.1:0-1565 GCF_000515355.1 Promicromonospora kroppenstedtii DSM 19349
GGCGCGAGCGGCCCGAGCGGCCCGAGCGGCAGCAGAGGCGGGCAAGGCAGGGAGGGTACGTCGCACTGGAGTTCTCCTTTGAACGGGGTGCTCGGTGGTACGGGGTGCCCGGGTGGAACAGGACACTCGCGTGGGGTACTCGCTTGTCTGTCTTCTCGCCGTCGAGTGTTCGCAATACGAACGATTGTGCCCACAAAGAACATAGCGACCCCGGCGGTGCGCGGTCAACGGGATGCGCGGTGGGGTAAGCAATCACCCTCATTGCCCGGCCCACCCTGCGGCAATAGCATCCGTCTGCCCGGCTTTTCACCCGCTCCGCACGGATTCACGAGAGGCCCGCCATGGAACGCACGGACCGCCCGACCTCCCCTGTCCCGGGAGTCCCCCCGACCGTCCCGGAAGTTGCCCCGACCGTCCCGGGAGTCCCCCCGACCGTCCCGGGAGCCGCCACGAAGACCCTCCCGCGAGTCGCGGCAGCCGCCGTCGGCATCCTCGCGACGGTGCTGGCGCTCGCCGTCCCGGCAGTGGTCGCGCAGGCCGACCCGCCGCCCAACCTCCCGCAGAACGCCACCGGGACCGAGCAGTCCTTCTCCCCCGCCTACGACTACGACGGCGACGGCTGCTACGCGACGTCCGCGATCGGGCCCGACGGGACGCTGGCGACAGGGCTCGCCATCGGCGGCGCCGTCAACGGGAACTGCCGCGACCAGTGGGACCTGGACGCGTCGCAGACCTACTCCCGCGAGAAGTGCAACAACGGCTGGTGCGCCGTGATGTACGCGAGCTACTTCGAGAAGGACCAGACCATGGACGGTCCGGTCGCGGTGGGCAGCCACCGGCACGACTGGGAGCACGTCGTGGTGTGGGTCGACCAGTCGACCAACCAGGTGGAGCACGTGTCGATCACCGAGCACAGCGGCTCGGCGACCTATCCCCGTTCACAGGTCCGGTTCGAGGGGTCGCACCCGAAGATCGTCTACCACAAGGACGGGCCGAGCACGCACCTGTTCCGGCTCGCCAACGGGAACGACGACCCGCCGGAGAACCACTACGGCACCTGGCGCTACCCGCCCCTGGTCGGCTGGGACGGCTGGCCCAGCACATCGCTGCGGGACCGCCTGATGACCGCCGACTTCGGCGGTGCCACCATCAAGATCGACGACGGCGACTTCACCTACTGGCTGGAGCGGATGAAGCCGGCGGGCATCCCGTTCGACCCGGCGGCCTAGCTGCACTGACCCGCGGCGTCGTCGCGGCCCGTGACCTGGTGTGGCGTGTCGTCGGTGACGCTACCGTTACCGCCGGCCGACCTCCGAGGTTCTGTTCAAGCCACGATGCTGCATCGTTTCAAGCTCGCTCGGACGGGCAGAAGTTCGCGGTCTGAACAGAACCTCAGGAGCAAACGACGACGCACGCCGCGATCTGCGCATCACGAACCCACCGGTGATGCCCACATCGGACATTCAGCCGCGACGGGAGCGCCAGCCCGGAACATCCCGGCAGCCCGGACAGTCAGACGGCGCGTGCCGGCGGGACCAGCGACCCGCCGGCACGCGCGTCACCCC
>NZ_KI911622.1:1665-1907 GCF_000515355.1 Promicromonospora kroppenstedtii DSM 19349
CTGCTGCCAGAAGTAGACCCAGGCCCCGATGACGCCGAGCCCGTAGATGGCGCCGCCGCCGGCCGCCGCACGTGAGTCGCTCATGACGCACCTCCTGCGCCAACGCTACGCGGGCGACGGTTGGGCGTCCCGCTGAACAGGGCGGGGACGCCCCGGCCGGCTCTCACCTTCGAGGCCTAAGTTTCTTCGCTTTGCGTTGGCGCAAAGCGAAGAAACTTAGGCCTCGAAAGCGTGCAGCGCAC
>NZ_KI911623.1:0-927 GCF_000515355.1 Promicromonospora kroppenstedtii DSM 19349
TCGTGGAGGCGGGGTGGGCGGGGCGGGCGCTGGCGGGTGCTGCGGTCAGCGCCTGAGGGCGGGCCGCCGTCACGACCGGCCCGCCTCGACCTCCGCCAGCAACGCCCGCACCTGGTCGAGGGCCTCCGTGCGCCAGGTCCCCTCCTCCTCGGCCAGCTCGATCGTCCGCACCAGGTGCTCGCGCGCCGTGTCGGCGTCGCCGAGACCGGCGTACGCCCGGCCCAGCATCCAGTGCGCGATCGACGTCCAGTCGCTGCCGTCCGCGATCGTCCGGGACAGCGTGGACTCTCCGACCTCGACGGCCTCCTCGAACCGCTCGGCCGTGATCAGCGTGCCGGACAGCCCGGACAGGGCGATCGTCCGGGAGTGCTGTGCGGCGGCCGAGGGCACCGGCAGCTCGTCGATGGTCCGTAGCAGGGCGCGGTAGGTGTCGATCGCCTCGTCGTGCCGGCCCGCGCGGTTCAGGCCCACGGCGGTCCCGACGGCGGCCCAGTAGTAGGTCGAGAGGTACCCGGCGGCCTCGGCCAGCTCGCGCCCGCGGGAGTAGTACGAGAGCGTCTGGCCGGCGTCGCCCAGGACGCGCCAGCCCTCGGCGGCGTTGCAGACGGCGTCCGCCTGCTCCCGGACGGCGCCGAGCTCCTCGGCGAGCCGGTGGACCTCCATGGCGCGGTCCACGGCCTCGTGCACCGCCACCCTGCCCTGGGTCCGCCGGACGGCGAGGAGCGCCCAGGCCTGCCGGTTCATGTGCCAGAGCTCGCGGCGGCGGTCGCCCAGCCGGGCGGCGGCCGCACGGGTCTGCCCGAACACGTCGAGCCAGTCGCCCGCCCAGAACTGGGTGTGGGCGGCGAACCAGCGCAGCGCCTCGCCGAGCCGGGCGACCCGCTCGTCCTGCCCGGTGGCGCCGGCCACGCGCAGCGCGGCGAGCCA
>NZ_KI911623.1:1027-2899 GCF_000515355.1 Promicromonospora kroppenstedtii DSM 19349
GAGCTGGTCGTGCGCCGGCGGCTGGTGATGTCGCGGCGGGACGGCGACGGGGAGAGTGACCTGCGCAAGGACTGTGCCCTCGGCATCGGCCGGCCCGGCGCCGACCAGCCGGGTCGGCACCACCAGCACCTCGCCCGCCGTGAGGCCGTCGTGCACCCCGGGGTGTCGCACCACGCCGACGTCGAGCAGCCCGTCCCGTAGCAGGTCGACCAGCTCGACGCTGCCCGCGACGGTCGGGGCCACGGCCGTCCCGTCGGCGGCGAGGGCGCGCAGGAGCCCCGGCACGGCGTCCTCCAGGTCGGCGGCGATACCGAGGCGCACCTGCTCGGGCAGGGCGAGGTCGCGGGCGGCGGCAACGAGATCGTCGGCGGCGTCGAGGAGGTCGCGCGCGGCGGGGAGGAGCTGCCGCCCGGCAGCGGTGATCCGTACGCTCCGCGCGTCCCGGTCGAACAGGCGCACGCCGAGGTGCCGCTCCAGGCGGCGGATCCCCTGGGACAGAGGCGGCTGCGTCATGCCGAGGTCGGCGGCGGCGTTGCCGAAGTGCCGCACGTCGGCGACGGCGCGGAAGAAGCCCAGGTGCCGCAGCAGGTCCACCTCGGGAGCGTAACCGGGCACCATATCGAGATCGACTCGGGTCACGTCCACAAGACTCTTTGACTCTCCCGACGCCGTCCGCGGAGGGTGTGGGTCATGACGACACCCACCTCCCCGACGCGGGGCCTCAGCCGCCGCGCCCTCATGACCAGCGCCGGCACCGCAGCTCTCGGCGTGCTCGGCGGCGTCGCCGGAACCCACGCGCTGGCGGCGGACGCCGCCCCGGCGTCCGAGACCCGGCCGCCCGCCGCGCCGAGCGGGTTCGCCTCGTTCTCCTGGCTGGGCACCTCGGGCTGGAAGATCCGGACGCCGGCCACGACCGTACTGCTCGACCCGTACGTGACGCGGTTCGACACCGGCCTCGCCGCGGGCAAGTTCGCCGCGACCGCCAGGCTGAGGGTCGACGCAGCTGCCCTCGACCGCGCGCTGGGCCGGGCCGACTCGGCCGACGGCGGCGTCGACTCGATCCTGGTGACCCACACCCACTGGGACCACTTCGCCGACGTGCCGCACCTGGCCCGTACCCGCGGCGCCATGGTCTTCACGACGCTGACCGGCTACCACCTTGCCCTGGCCATGGGGGTGCCGCAGGGGCAGCTCGCCGTCGTGCGCGGTGGTGAGGAGATGCACCTGGGGGATCTGGTGGTGCGGGTCGTGCCGTCGCTGCACAGCCGGACCGCGACCGGCGCGCTCCTGTTTCCCGGCGTCCGCACGCAGAAGCCGGCTCGGCCGCGGACGATCGCCGACCTGCCCGAGGGCGACACCCTGTCCTACCTGTTGCGGTCGCCGCAGGGCCGGTCCGTGCTGCTGCTCGGCGGCAGCGACTACGACGACCAGGCGTTGCGGGGCCTGCGCGTAGACACAGTGGCGCTGCCCGTGCCGAGCACCGACGTGACCGCCGGCTACGCGGAACGCCTGCTGACCGTGCTGGACCAGCCCGAGCAGATCGTCCTGGTGCACTGGGACGACTTCGAGACGCCACTGGCCGACCCGCCGCGCACCACCGACGCCACCCGGACCCGGATGCGCGACCTCACCGAGCAGATCCGCAGGCTCTCGCCGCGCACGCGGGTCGTCGAGCCGGATTACGGGACGCCGCTCGACCTCCTGTGACCGGGCGGGACGCCGGTCCTGGTGCTGCGCTGGTCAGGTGGGGTGGGCCCAGGAGAGGTCGGGTCGACGCACCCGGGCGCGGGCTCGACCATGTGGCCGACCAGCTGGCGGGTGTTCCGGGTGTGGTTGGCGGGGTGGTGGGCCCGGTCGGTAGGCGATGGGGCC
>NZ_KI911624.1:0-687 GCF_000515355.1 Promicromonospora kroppenstedtii DSM 19349
GTGGCGAGCGCGCTGGCCCGTGCGGGCCACCCGGTGCACGCCGTGCCCGCACTGCGGCACAACGCCCGGCCCGTCCCCGAGTCCGCCGACGTCGTCGCGGCACACCTGGAGCGCGCCGACCTGTCCGGCGTCGTGCTCGTCGCACACAGCAAGGGCGGGCTCATCGGCAAGCGCGTCATGCTCTCGCCCACGGGCGCCCGCGTGCTCGGCATGGTCGCCGTCGCCACACCCTTCTCCGGCTCCAGCTGGGCGCGGTACACGCTCTCGCGGGCGCTGCGGTCGTTCGACCCGCGCGACCCCGTGCTGCTGGCGCTCGCGGGCGAGCTGCTGGTCGACGACCGCATCACCGCCGTCTACCCGCGGTTCGACCCGCACATCCCCGAGACCGGCCGGCTGCCCGGTGCGCGCAACGTCGAGCTGCCGCTGGCGGGACACTTCCGGCCGCTCGGCCAGCGCCTGCTCGTCGAGACGGTGGTGCGTGAGGTCGCCCGGCTGGAGGCCGGGCGCTCGGTGGGGTGAGAGCGGTTGGGGTGAACCCCTCCCGGCGTGGTCCACTGGGATGTGCTCACCGTCCGCCACACCTCGCCGCGGCGGCTCGACGTCGGCCTGACGCTCGGCCCGCTCGGGCACGGTCCGGGCGACCCCACGTTCCACCGGGCCGCCGACGGGTCCGTGTGGCGCACCTCC
>NZ_KI911624.1:787-2649 GCF_000515355.1 Promicromonospora kroppenstedtii DSM 19349
CTGCCCGGCGGGACGGGGTGGCCCGACGGCGCTCGCCGGCCCTCCGGCTCAGGTCAGCCCGCATCGCGCACCACGCTCAGCTCGGGCCGGGCGGCGGCTGCCTCGTGGGCGATGGCGTCGGCGTCGGCTTCGGCTTCGGCTTCGGCGTCCGCGAACGGGTCGCCGCCGGCGAGGAACGCGGCGCGCGGCTTCTGCACCGTGGACAGCGGGATGATGTCGCGGCCGAACAACACCGCCGACACCCAGACGAGCAGCACGCGCACCTTGCGCTCCCACGTCGGCACGGCCAGCACGTGGTAGCCGCGGTGCATGACCCAGGCCGGGAAGCCCTTGATGACCAGCTTCTTGTACTGGAAGATGCCGCGCCCGATGCCGAGGGTGGCGACCGTGCCGAGGCTGTGGTGCAGGTACGGCCTGACCTTCTTGCCCCGCAGGTCCGCGACCAGGTTGGCCGCCAGCAGCTTGCCCTGGCGGACGGCGTGCTGCGCGTTCGGTACGGTCCGCGCGCCCGGCACGGAGGAGGCCAGGTCGGGGACGGCGGCGTTGTCGCCGGCGGCCCAGGCGTCCGGGACGGGCGTCTCGTCGGTGCCGACCCGCAGGTCGGCGCGGACGCGGACCAGGCCGCGCTCGTCGACCGGCAGGTCGGTGTTCCGCGCGACGACGGGGTTGCTCCCGTTGCCGGCGGCCCAGATCAGCAGGCCGTTGCCGTACGACTCTCCGGTGGAGAGCATGATCCGGCCCTCGGCCGCCGACACGACCTGGGTGCCCAGGTGGATGCGCCCGCCCCGCTCCTGCAGGTGGCGCACCACCCAGCGGCCGGGCTCGTCCGTGACCTCCGGCAGGATGCGCTTGTTCGAGTCGACGAGGTGGAAGGCCAGGTCGTCGCGGCCGAGCTCCGGGTAGGACTTCAGCAGCGCCGTGGCCAGCGACAGCAGCTCGCCGAACACCTCGACACCGGTGAACCCGCCACCCACGACGGTGACCGTCAGCAGCCGACGGCGCTCGGTCCCCGGCGGGAGCAGCGCGGCCCGGTCGAACGCCGTCAGCAGGGCGTCGCGGATCGCGACCGCCTCCTCCACGTGCTTGAGGCCGATCGCCTCCTGCTCGATGCCCGGGACCGGGAACGTGCGGGTCACGGCACCCGCCGTGACGACGATCGTGTCGTAGCCGACCTCCCGCAGGGCGCCGTCGTTGGTGCGGACGGTCGCGGTGCGGTTCGCGTGGTCGATCTTGGTGGTCTGGCCGGCGATGATCGTCGTGCGGTGCAGGTGGCGGCGCAGCGACACCATGACGTGGCGCGCCTCGATCGAACCGGCCGTGACCTCGGGCAGGAACGGCTGGTAGGTCATGTAGCCGTGCGGGTCGACGAGCGTCACCTCGGCCTCGCCCCTGCGGAGCTTCTTCTCCAGGCCCCACGCGGTGTAGAAGCCCGCGTAGCCGCCGCCGACGATCAGAATCTTCTCCATGACACCCTCCTGGTGGTCTTACCAGTTCGACAAAACAGCGCGGCCGGATGTGACGTGGTGGTGGTCACAGTGCAGGTCAGGCGGGGCCTCGTAGGCACGGACAACTCGAACCTGGATCCGGTCCCGGGGCGCGCTCACGCTGATGTCGACCGGCCGCCCGGCCGGCGTGGGACCAGCCGTGAGGAAGACAGCCGTGAGCAGGACAGCCGTGAGCAAGAAAGCAGTGAAGAAGACGACCCGGACCAGCGGCCCCGTCAGGCACCGCGCCCGTCGGTACACCGACGTCGTCGTACCCGACCTTGGCGGACGCCGCGCCCTGGTGACCGGCGCGAGCGACGGCATCGGCCTCGGGCTGGCCGAGCGGCTCGCGCGGGCCGGGGCCGAGCTCGTGCTGCC
>NZ_KI911624.1:2749-3779 GCF_000515355.1 Promicromonospora kroppenstedtii DSM 19349
CGGCAGCCGCTACCCTGCTCCTGGCCGCGTGCGGCGGGTCCTCCGAGGCAGGCACGGGTGCCGGCTCCGGGGAGAGCAGGGCCGACGGCGGGCTGGTTCCCGTCAAGGTGGGCGTCATCCCGATCGTCGACGTCGCACCGGTCTACCTGGGCGTCCAGGAGGGCTTCTTCGAGGAGGAGGGCCTTGACGTCACGCTGGAGCTCGCCCAGGGCGGGGCCGCCGTCGTGCCCGCCGTGGTGGCCGGCGACTACCAGTTCGGGTTCAGCAACGTCACGTCGCTGCTGGTCGCGTCGTCGCAGGGGCTGCCGCTCAAGGCGGTCGCGCCCGGCAACTCCACGACGGGCATGCCCGGCGAGGACTTCAGCGCCGTCGTCGTCCCGGAGGACTCCGACGTCGAGGACGCCGCCGACCTCGCGGGCCGGACCGTCGCCGTCAACACCCTGAACAACATCGGCGACACCACGATCCGAAAGGTCGTGGGCGACGCCGGAGGCGACGCGGACGCCGTCGAGTTCGTCGAGATGGGCTTCCCCGACATGCCGGCCGCCGTCACCGGGGGCCAGGTCGACGCCGCCTGGATCGTCGAGCCGCACCTGACCAGGGCGCTGCAGGACGGCGCCCGCGTGGTCACCTCCAACTTCGCCGAGACCGACCCTGAGCTGCTGATCGCCGCGTACTTCACGTCCGACCAGCAGATCGCCGCCGACCCGGACACGGTCGACGCGTTCACGACCGCGATGGAGAAGTCGCTGGCCTACGCCGAGGAGCACCCCGACGAGACCCGCGCGGTCCTGGACACCTACACCGAGATCGACCCGGCGGTGAAGGAAGCCATGGTCATGCCCCGGTTCGCACCCGGGCTGGACGCGGCGTCGTTCCAGGTGCTCGCCGATCTCGGCCTCGAGCAGGGCATGTTCGACGAGGCCGTCGACACGAGCGCGCTCCTGCCGTGAGCCGTGCTGGTGGTGCCCGCCGGGTCGGCACCGTGCGCGCCGCCGTGCCCGCCACCCCGCCCGCCACCCCGCCCGCC
>NZ_KI911624.1:3879-5462 GCF_000515355.1 Promicromonospora kroppenstedtii DSM 19349
GGCAGTGCCGCGACTCCGCGCGGGGAGCTCGCGCTCATCGAGGCGTGGGGCGCGGAGCTCGGTCTGCCGGTCGGTCCCGGACCGTGGCACGCCACGCGGACCCCCGTCGTCCGCCTCGGTTCGGCGCTGGCGGAGACGTGCGCCGCGCTCGGCAAGGTCGCGAACGACGTCCTGCAGGCGGTGCGCCCCGGCGTCGGCGAGCTGCGTGAGCCGAGCGGACCCGGCCGCGGGACGTCGTCGGCGATGGCGCACAAGCACAACCCCGTGCTGTCCGTGCTGGTGCGACGCTCTGCGATCGCGGCGCCTCATCTGGCAGCGCAGGTGCTCGCGGCCGCGGGCCTCGCCGTGGACGAGCGGTCCGACGGCGCCTGGCACGCCGAGTGGCCCGCGCTGCAGCAGCTGGCGCGGCACACGGTCGCTTCGGCCCACGTGGCGACCGAGCTGCTGGATGGTCTCGAGGTCGATGCCGACGCCGTCGCCCGCAATCTCCACGACGGGCTGCCCGACGCCGGCTCGGCGCCCGACGTCGCGCCGGCCGCCGCCGTCGTCGACCGGGTGCTGGAGCAGTTCGCGGCACAGACCGGACCTGCCCGGAGCGGACCGGTCGTGGGGCGAGAATGACCGCGGGTCGAGAAGGACTGGGGCGGCTGCACGGAGCCGGTCGTACGGAGCCGGTCGGACAGTGCCGCTCGTACGGAGCCGGTCGGACCCAGTCGTGGGACAGAGTTGAGGGACCAAGGCGGGTGGACGAGGGCCTGGGCGGAACAGGAGTAGCCGGCCCAGGCGGGGTGGGCCAGAGCATGATGAATCAGTCGGACGAGCTCGGAGGACAGATGACTGCACGACCCAGGCTGGGTGCCGTCGAGTTCGTCCTGCGCGACGCCTCGCGCCCGTTGCTGGTGCTGGGGCCGTCGCTGGGCACCTCGGTGTCCGCGCTGTGGGCGGATGCCGTCCCGCTGATCGCCGGCGGAAGTGCAGGTGGCGGAGCAGATCGCAGGGCGGATGGCAGAGCAGGTGGGTGGGCAGATGGCTGGGCGGAAGGATCCGCCCCCGACGTCGACGTGATCGGCTGGGACCTGCCGGGGCACGGGACTTCGCCGCCGCCCACGGCGGACGAGCTGGAAGGGCTGACCGTCGGTGACCTCGCGGACGCCGTCCTCGGCGTGGTGGAGCACGCGCAGGTACGACGTGGCGACGCCGGGGCGCCGTTCTGGTACGCGGGCGTCTCGGTGGGCGGCGCGGTAGGGCAGCGACTCCTGCTCGACGCCCCCGACCGAGTGTCGGGCGCCGCGCTGATCTGCACCGCGACCTGGTTCGGCGAGGCGGCGGGCTGGCACGAGCGCGCCGACCTGGTGCAGCGGGCGGGCACCCCGACCCAGGTCGACGCGGCGGCCCGACGTTGGTTCGGGCCGGGCTTTCTCGACCGCGAACCGCAGGTGGGCCTCCGCCTGCTCGGCAGCCTGCAGACCGCTGACCCCTTGGGCTATGCGGCGGTCTGCCGCGCGGTGTCTGGCCACGACCTGCGCGGCCGGCTCGGCGCGGTCGGCGCCCCGGTCGTCGCGATCGCGGGCACCGACGACCCG
>NZ_KI911624.1:5562-9465 GCF_000515355.1 Promicromonospora kroppenstedtii DSM 19349
GATCCCGCTTGCGGAGGCGCGCAGGAGGTTCGGCAGCCGGGACCGTCTCGTGGCGGCGATGGTCCAGCGGATCCTCACGTCCGGACGCCCCGCGGCGGCACGAGCGCTCGGGCAACGCCAGCCGCCCGTGCGGACGCTCACCCGGCTCGCCGAGGACGAGTGGGCCGCCTACCAGGCGCATCCCTGGCTGGTCGTCGTCCTGGCGAGCAGCCGACCGCCCCTGGTCCCCGCGGTGCTCGACGCCGCCCGCGCGTGCACGGAGGCGTTCATGGCGCTCGGCGCCGACCCGCCGTCCGCCCTCGGCAGATACCTCGCGCTCAGCGGCTACGTGCAGGGCATGGCCCTTCTGCTGCTGGCCGAGCACGACGAGTCCACCAGGTCCGGGACCGACTACCGGACCTGGTGGACGGCGGAGGTGCGGCGCCTCGACCGCTCGGGTGCACGACGGCGCCACCCGTGGCTGGACCAGGTCAGCGGCGGCCCGGCAGGCACAGACCGAGACGGAGACCCAGACCGAGACCGAGACGCGAGCCCAGATCTCGTCCCGGTTCCCGGCCCAGCCCGCAGAGGCTTCCCCCAGTCCTTCGACGCCGACACCGACGCCTGGTTCCGTGACGGCCTGGAGCGCGTGATCACCGGCCTCACGACCGGCTGACCAGAACGCGCAGATCGACCCGCGACCTACTGCCGCCCGCGCCCCAGCTTGGACGGCCACCAGACCGCCCGGCCGATGTCGTACGTCAGCGCCGGCACCAGCAGGGACCGCACGAGGAACGTGTCGAGCAGCACGCCGAACGCCACGATGAAGGCGAGCTGGACCAGGAACAGCACCGGGATCACGGCCAGGGCCGTGAACGTCGCGGCGAGCACCAGGCCGGCCGACGTGATGATGCCGCCCGTCAGCCGCAGCCCGCGCAGCACGCCCTCCCGGGTGCCGTGCACCAGCGACTCCTCGCGGACCCGCGTCATCAGGAAGATGTTGTAGTCGATCCCGAGCGCGACCAGGAAGACGAAGCCGAACAGCGGCACCGCCGGGTCGGCTCCTGGGAAGCCGAGCACGTCGTTGAACACCAGCGCCGAGACGCCCATCGCGGTGCCGAACGACAGCACCGTGGTCAGGATGAGCAGCACCGGCGCGAGCACGGCCCGCAGCAGCAGCATCAGGATCACGAGGATCACCAGCAGGACGATCGGCACGATGACCGTGCGGTCGCGGATCGAGGCGTCGTTCGTGTCCAGGTCGGTGGCGGACTCGCCACCGACCAGGGCGGCGGGCAGCTCGTCGGCGTAGGCCGCGCGCAGGTCGCGCACGGTTTCCTCCGCCGCCAGGGAGTCCGCGGCGTCGCCGAGGGTGCCCTGGAGCAGGACGGCGCCGTCGGACACCACGGGTTCGGGGGCCGGGGACCCGGGCGGGCCGAACGGCTGGACGCCGTCCTCGGTCACCGGCGCGGTATTGCTCGGGGTGTCGGCGGTGACCGCCACGCCCTCGATCCCGTCGTCCGCCAGCAGGACGTCGGCGGCGCGCTGCAGGTCCTCCTGCGGCGCGATCACGTAGACGGGGCTGCCCGAGCCGGCCGGGAAGTGCTCGGCGAGCCGCTCCTGCCCGTCGCGTGCCTCGGACTGGCCGAGGACCAGCTCCGACTGCGGCACACCGGAGGCCTGGAGCTGGGTGATGCCCACGCAGCCGAGGGCGAGCACCGCCGCCGTGGTGATCCAGATGGTGCGCGGCCTGGCGCGGATGGCGCGCGAGACGCGCCCCCACAGGCCGGTCTCCAGCGCGCCGGACTCCGCGGCGGCGGGGTCGTAGAAAGGGCGTCGCGGCCAGAACGCGGCCCGGCCGAACGCCAGCAGCAGGGCCGGGAGCAGGGTGAGCGCGGCCAGCATCGAGAAGGCGATGCCGACGGCGGCGACAGGGCCGAGCGTGCTGTTGGAACGGAGCTCGCTGAACAGCAGGCAGAGCAGGCCGGCGATGACGGTGCCGCCCGAGGCCAGGATCGGCTCGACCGAGCCGCGCAGCGCGCGCAGGGTCGCCGTCCACTTGTCAGGGGTGTGCAGCAGCTCCTCGCGGAACCGCGCCACGTACAGCAGCGCGTAGTCGGTCGCCGCGCCGATCACGAGGATGAACAGGATGCCCTGGGTCTGCCCGCTGAGCAGCAGGACTCCCGAGTTCGCCAGGTGCCAGACCGTGAGAAGCGCGACGCACAGCGCGAACATGCTGGTGGCGAGCACGGCCAGCGGCAGCAGCAGCGACCGGTAGACGATGATCAGGATGATCAGCACCGCGGCCAGGGCCACGCCGAGCAGCAGGCCGTCGATCCCGGCGAACGCCGCGACCAGGTCGCTGGAGAAGCCCGCGGGGCCCGTCACGTAGAGGTCGACGCCGTCCGGCAGGTCCTGCGCGAGGACCTCGCGCAGCTCGACGGTCGCCTCGCCGACGTCGGCGTCGCCGGACAACGGCACGAACGCCTGCGCGGCCACGCCGTCGTCGGAGGGGATGGCGGGGGAGACGTCGCCGTCGACCACGTCCAGGTCGCCGACGGCGATCAGCCGGTCGCCGATGGCGGCGAGGTCGTCGTCGGACAGCTCGTCCGGGGAGACGAACACGACCAGGGCCGGGATCGCGTCACCCTCGGTGAAGCCGGACAGGCGCTCCTGCACCTCCGTGGCCTCGGCCGTCTCGGGGAGGTAGGCGGTGCGGTCGTTGGAGGAGACCTCGTCGATGCGGCCGAAGAACGGGCCGCCGACCGAGGCACCCACCAGCCAGACGAGGATCAGCACGGCGGGCAACGTCACCCGTAGCCAGCGTGGAACGCGGGAGGTCATCTTCGAGGAGCCTGTCTGAGAGGGGATGTGTCGATACGGTTGCCAGCACGTTCACCTGCACTGCTGCCGGCGGCTGAGATGCGTCAGGGGTCGAGGCATGGGTGCCGAAGCTAGCGAGAATTTAGCTAGCCAGGCTATATTCAAGTGTATGACGCATTATGTGCGGGGGTAAAATCCGAGCGTGGAGCCTGAAACCGTGCCGGACAGCGAGCCCGAGCCTTCGATGCTGGACCCGCGCGTGATGGACCCCGACGAGGAGATCGTGCGCAGAGCCGGTATGGACGAGCAGGACGTGGACCAGGTCGTCCGCGTCCTCGAGGCGCTGCGCGGATGGCGCGAGACCGAGCGCCGCATGAGCGAGGCATCGCGTCGGTACATGAAGCTCGGCGACACCGACATGCGGGCCCTGCGCTACATCATCGCCATGCAGAACCACGGTCGCATCGTGACACCGGGCGCCATCGCGGAGCACCTCCGCATCACGACGGCGTCGACCACCAAGCTCATCGACCGGCTCACCGCCGGCGGGCACGTGGTCCGGTTCCCGCACCCGTCGGACCGGCGCAGCCTCGCGATCGAGGTGACGGACGAGACGCGGAGGGCAGCCCGGGAGTCCGTAGGGCGCAGCCACGCTCGCCGGTTCGACGCCGCCGCGCGCCTCACGCCGAAGGAGCGCGAGATCGTGGCGCGCTTCCTCGACGACCTGGCGAACACCGACCGCGAACCCGGCGACGGCGACGGCGTCGGTCGCACTGGTACGCACCAGGGCACCGGTCACGGCACGGACGGCGTGCGGGGCCGGGTCATCGAGGTGGGCCCGGAGGAGCTCCTGGACCAGGACTGACCTGGGACCGCCCGCCCCGAAGGCGTCATGCGGCGCCGGCCCGCCCCGCCCCGGCTGTCCCGCGACAGGCCGCGACAGGCCGCGACAGGCCGGACGCCGGACTCAGGCCTCCAGCAGCACCCGCACGTCCCACGCGCCGAGGCCCAGCTCCGCCCCCGCGGCCAGTTCCTCGCCGCTGACCAGGTCACGGACCGCCCCCGGCAGCACGAACGTGCTCGGCTCCCAGGACCACGAGT
>NZ_KI911624.1:9565-11921 GCF_000515355.1 Promicromonospora kroppenstedtii DSM 19349
GGACCGCACGCCGGCCGCCCGGCGGCGTCGTGGCCCGGCCGCGTCCCAATGGGCCGCCGTCGGCTTCGCCGCGCCGCTGCTCGCGTACCTGATCCTCTTCTACGCCTACCCGCTCCTGCGGAACATCGACCTCAGCGTCCACGACTACACGATCCGCGCGTTCGTCCAGGGCAACGCGGAGTTCGTCGGGTTCGACAAGTACGTCGAGGTGTTCACCTCGTCGACGTTCCCCACGGCGCTGTGGAACACCGCGGTCTTCACCGTCGTCTCGATCGTGTTCCAGTACGCGATCGGCCTGGCGCTGGCGGTCTTCTTCCGGTCCGGGTTCCAGCTCTCGGGCCTGCTGCGCGCGATGTTCCTCGTGCCGTGGCTGCTGCCGCTCATCGTGTCCGCCTCGACGTGGGCGTGGATGCTGAACAGCGAGAACGGCATCGTGAACTCGGTGCTCGGGGCGTTCGGCGTCGAGCAGATCAACTGGCTCACCTCGCCGGACACGGCGCTGCTGTCGGTGACCATCGCCAACATCTGGCTCGGCATCCCGTTCAACCTGGTCATCCTCTACTCCGGGCTGCAGAACATCCCCGGCGAGGTCTACGAGGCGGCGTCGCTCGACGGCGCGGGCCCGTGGAAGCAGTTCTGGAGCATCACGTTCCCGCTGCTGCGACCCGTGTCGGCCATCACGCTCCTGCTGGGGCTCATCTACACGCTCAAGGTCGTGGACGTCATCTGGATCATGACCACGGGCGGGCCGGGCGACGCGTCCACCACCCTCGCCATCTGGTCCTACCGGGAGGCGTTCGGGACCGGTCAGCCGGACTTCTCGCCCGCCGCCGCGGTCGGCAACCTGCTGATTCTCATCGCGCTGGTCTTCGGGTTTCTGCACCTGCGGCTCCAGCACCGTCAGGAGGACTCATGACCAGCCGGCCCACACCCCCGACGAGGAGCACCGTGCGGAGGACAGCACGCAAGCCCGCGTGGAAGACGGCGCTCGGAGTGTTCTTCACCCTCGTCATGCTCTTCCCCGTGTACTGGATGGTGAACGTCTCGTTCACCCAGACCCGTGACCTGCGGGCCGACCCGCCGCACTGGTTCCCGTGGGACCCCACGTTCGAGGGCTACCAGGCCGTGTTCTCCCAGCAGCTGCCCGCCCTAGGGACGAGCCTGCTGATCGGGCTGGGCTGCGTGGTGCTCACCGTGGCGATCGCGGCACCGGCCGGCTACGCACTGGCCCTGCTGCACCTGCGTGGCGGGCGCACGCTGAACTTCCTGCTGCTGGTCGCGCAGATGATCCCCGCCGTCGTCATGGCCATGGGCTTCTACGCGGTCTACAACAACCTCGGCCTGCTCAACACGGTGGGCGGGCTGATCGTGGCGGACTCGACGGTCGCGGTGCCGTTCGGCGTGCTGCTCTACACGGCGTTCATGTCCGGCATCCCGCGCGAGCTGCTCCAGGCGGCGCGGGTGGACGGCGCGGGCGCCTGGCGCACCTTCCGCTCGGTGGTGCTGCCGGTGAGCCGCAACTCGACTCTCACGGTCGCGCTGTTCGCCTTCCTGTGGGCCTGGTCCGACTTCATCTTCGCCTCGACCCTGAACCGCAACGGCGACCTGATCCCGATCACGCTGAGCATCTACAACTACATCGGCAACAACACCACGCAGTGGAACGCCATCATGGCCACGGCCGTGGTCGCGTCGGTGCCCGCGGCGATCCTGCTCGTCGTGGCCCAGCGCTACGTGGCGGCGGGCGTCACCGCCGGTGCCGTCAAGGACTGACGAAGGAACCCCGTGACAACTCATCTCTCGACGCCCCCGGCGTCGCCCGTCGTCCCGCCCGGCCCGCGCCGTGGGCTCGGCGTCGACGAGCTGCGGCTCGACGGCGGATTCTGGGGCACGCTCCAGGAGACGAACGCGCGCGCCACGCTGCGGCACTGCCTGGACTGGATGGAGCAGCTGGGCTGGCTGGGCAACTTCGACCGCGTCGCAGCGGGCACCACGGGCGGGGAACGGCCGGGCTGGCAGTTCTCCGACTCCGAGGTGTACAAGCTGCTGGAGGCCATGGCCTGGGAGTACGGCCGCACGGGCGACCCGGCGGTCGACGCCCTGCTGGGCAAGGTGGTGGACCGGGTGGCCGCGGCGCAGGACGCGGACGGCTACCTGAACACGTGCTTCGGCCACGCCGGGCAGGCCGGCCGGTACTCCGACCTGTCGACCGGGCACGAGCTGTACGTCACGGGCCACCTGCTGCAGGCAGCGGTCGCCCGGGTCCGGACGGTGGGGGCGGGCGATGCCCTGGTCGACGTCGCCCGCCGCGCCGCCGACCACGTGTGCCGCGAGTTCGGCGCCGAGGGGCGGGGCA
>NZ_KI911624.1:12021-12463 GCF_000515355.1 Promicromonospora kroppenstedtii DSM 19349
AGCGGTCGGCAGTTGCGCGCGACGTCGGCAGTTGGCATCGAGATCGGTCCAGCGCTGAGCCGATCTCGATGCCAACTGCCGACCTCGCGGGTGGCTGTCAGCGAACTGCCGACCTCGGGGGATCAGCGTCCGGAGCGTCGTCCGGCTGAGCGTTGTCGAACCGGTTCGCTGATGCGGCGGCCGCACCCGGTGGACCGATCTCGGCGAACCCAGCACCGTAGCTGAGCCCCGTTCACATCCCCTGGACCCGTTCCACTCACACCCCGGTACCCGTTCCACCCACGATGAGAGGGAAGGCACTCGCCGATGAGCACGACACTTTCATGGCAGAGCGGTTCGCGTAGCGGACCAGCGCCCACCAGCGCACCGGCCCGGCGCAGGACGCGACGTACCGCGGTCGCGGCGCTCGCGGCGCTGGCGCTTGCCGGCGGCACAGCCGGCG
>NZ_KI911624.1:12563-24005 GCF_000515355.1 Promicromonospora kroppenstedtii DSM 19349
CACCGCCGCCGCCACCACCCCCGCCACCACCACCGCCGCCACCACCGCCGCCGCCACCACCGCCGCCCAGCAGCTCCCCGCCCCCGACCTGCGCTACACGATGGACGACGTCACGGGCGCCGTCGTCCCGGACTCCTCCGGCAACGGCCTGGACGGCGCGATCACCGGCACCACGAACCTGGTCGACGTCGAGGGCGGCGGCACGGCGCTCGATCTGCCGGGCGGCGAGGGCGGCGGCTACGTGACGCTCCCGCGCGCCGCCCTGGACGGGGCCACCGACCTCAGCGTCTCGGCGCGGGTGCGCTGGGACGGCACGGGCGGGGCGTGGCAGCGGCTCTTCGACCTGGGCACGGACTCCACGCGCTACCTGTTCGCGACGCCCTCCAACGGCGACGGCCGCCTGCGTACCGCGCTGACGACGAACGGCGGGGGAGGCGAGGTGCAGGTCAGCGGGTACGGACCGCTGCGCGCGGGGGAATGGGTGACGCTCACGGTCACCCTGGACACGGCGGCGGACCGGCTGACGACCTACCTCGACGGTGTCGCCGTCGGCTCGGCGCGGTCGACGGTGCCGGCCGGCGATCTGCTCACGGGCGCCGCGCGGTCCGCCGGCTACATCGGCAGGTCGTTCTACCCGGACCCGCTCCTGGACGGTGCGATAGACGACTTCCGCCTGTACCGCGCCGCGCTGAGCGCGGAGCAGGTGGCAGAGCTCGTGGGTGAGGAAACCCCGGACATGGTGGAGCTGACCAACGACACCTTCGAGGTGCGCACGACGGTCGCGGCAGCGCCCGACCTGCCCGCGGCGGTGCGGGCGTCGTTCAGCGACGGCTACGACCGGGACGTGCCGGTGACCTGGGACGAGATCGACCCGGCGCGGTACGCGCAGCCGGGCGAGTTCACGGTCGCCGGCGTCGCCGCCGGCGCACCGGTCACCGCGACGGTCACCGTGCACCGCGGTGAGCTGCGGGTCGACCTCGGCGCCGAGACCGGCCCGTTCCACGGCGGCGCGTCCGGCACCCTGTACGGCCTGTACGGCGACGGCCTGCCGAGCGACAACCTGATCGAGGGCATGGGGATCCGGACGGTCTCGACGAAGGCGCAGGACGGGCCCCAGCACCCGGGCGCCGACGCGCTCGAGGTGGTGCGGCCGCTCGCCGACGCCACGGACGGCGACGTCTACGTCTACATGACCGACATCCACCGCGGCTTCCCGTACGAGTGGCCGGGCGACACCCCGCAGGAGAAGCTCGACACGTTCGTCGACAAGATCGCGATCCAGGTCGACCAGGTGCTGGAGCTGCCGGAGGAGTACCAGGACAACGTCGTCTTCGTCCCGTTCAACGAGCCCGAGGGCAACATGTTCGGGACCGGCCAGTGGAGCTACGACGGCACCTCCTGGCTCGACGACGGAGCCGACTACTTCGCCGCCTGGGACCGGGTGCACGCGCTGATCAAGGAGCGCATGCCGGACGCGCGTATCGCGGGCCCGAACACGAGCATCCTGTACAGCCAGGTCAAGGGCTTCATGGAGCACACGGTGGAGGCCGGGACCGTTCCCGACGTCATCACCTGGCACGAGCTGTCCCACCCGGAGAAGATCCGCGAGTCCGTGGCGACCTACCGCGGCTGGGAGGCCGAGGTCTTCGCCGGCACCGACCTGGCCGGCACCGAGCTGCCGATCAACATCAACGAGTACGCGTTCAACTACCACACCTCGGTGCCCGGCCAGATGATCCAGTGGATCTCGGCCATCGAGGACTCCAAGGTCGACGCCGACATCGCGTACTGGAACATCGACGGCAACCTCTCCGACTCGGCCGTCCAGTCCGACCGCGGCAACGGGCAGTGGTGGCTGTTCAACGCGTACAGGCAGATGAGCGGGAACACGGTGGAGGTCACGCCGCCGTTCCCCGGGGAGAACTACACGCTGCAAGGTGTGTCCACGGTGGACCGCGACCGCGCGATCTCGCGCACCATCGTGGGCGGGGCCGACGGCGCCGCGCCGGTCGAGCTGGTGAACGTCCCCGACGCCGTGTTCGGCGGCGACGTGCGTGTCACCGTGCGCGAGATCCCCTGGACCGGGCAGCTCGGGGACTCAGCCCAGCCGCGCCACCTCGCCGAGCTGACCCTCCCCGTGACGGACGGGAAGGTCGCCGTGGAGTTCGACGGCACCTCGCTGCCGCCCCTCAAGGAGTCGTCGGCGTACGAGATCGTCATGACGCCCGCGGGCGTCGGTACGGCCACGAGCACGGCGCCGACGTCGTGGGAGGGCAGCTACGAGGCCGAGGACGCCATCTACACCGGGTCGGGCTACAGCCTGAACGGCCCGGAGGGCTCGCCGTCCGACGTCGGCAAGTTCTACACCTCGGGCGGGTACGACGTGGGCGGGCTGCGCACCGGCTCGGACGGCGTCCTGGACTTCGAGGTCACGGTGCCGCAGGACGGCACGTACGACCTGTCGGTCTTCGCCAACAGCCTCAACACGTACGACGCGGTGGCCGAGCAGGGCCCGACCAACGTGTTCGTCCGGGTCGACGGGGCTGCCGAGCAGGAGCTCCACCTGCCGCTCGGCTACAAGTGGGTGGTCTGGGACCACGCCGACACCACGGTCGACCTCACGGCGGGCACCCACACCCTGTCGCTCGCGGCGCGCAGCCTCGACGGCACCGGGGTCACCCGGGGCGACGCGATCCTCGACCGCATCACCCTGGCCCTGCCGAGCCCGGACGCCGGAACCTCGGTGTACGAGGCCGAGCACGCCACGCTCGACGGCGGGCGCGCGCTGTACGAGGCGCCGCGCGGCGTCCGCCCGGCAGATGTGTCCGGCGCCGGCGGCGTCGCGCTGGGCAGGGGCGAGACCGCGACGTTCTGGGTCTACGCGGCCGAGGACGGCGAGGCGACGCTGGACGTCGACACGTTCGGCAAGGGCAAGGGTGCCGGGCCCGGCGGGGGCAGCGGCAAGAACAGCGGCAGCGGCAAGAGCAGCGGCGGTGGGCGGAGCAGCGGTTCGCTGACGGTCAACGGCCGCGACGTCCTCGACCTCGCGCGGGCGGACGAGGTGGCCGCGCACCTGAACGGCGGCGTGAACAAGGTGGTCGTCACCGGTGGCAGGCACGGCGTCGTCGTCGACCGGCTGACCACGACGCCCGGGACCGGTGTGCTCGGGGCGACGGACTACCAGGCCGAGGACGCCGAGCTCGCCGGGTCCGCGACCGTCGTCGACCTGTCGCTCGCCGAGGGCGGCAGGGCCGTGACCGACGTGGGGGGAGATCCGGGCAACGGCAGCACCCTGACGTTCCGGGTCGACGCGGACCGGACCGGTCCGCACGCCGTCGTCCTGCGGTACTCCAACCCGGAGCAGTCGCCCGCGTCGCACTACAACCCCGACCCGATCGCCCGGCGGGCGGACGTCTCGGTGAACGGCGGGGCATCGGTTCGGGTGCTCTTCCCCCACACGTTCCACGAGAACAACTTCTGGGAGAAGACCGTCGTGCTCGGCCTGGAGGAGGGCCGGAACAGCATCACGCTGAGCTCGCAGGAGGCGCCGAACTTCGACGGCACCACCTACGCCTCCGACGTCTGGCCGGACTTCCCGCTGCGGTCGCGGTGGGCACCGGTCGTCGACCGGATCACGGTGTCGCCGCTGGCGGCTCCTCGGCGCACGAGGTGACGGCGGGCCGTCGCTGACACAGGCCGACGGGAGGAGGGGCCGGTCCGGGTCGCGGGCCGGCCCCTCCTGCCCGCCCGCCGGACGGCGGGTGCGGGGCCGTGAGAGTGCCTCGTTCGGCGGATGTCATCCGGGTGGCCCGGAGCCGAGACTGGTCTCTACCGCGTCGCGCAAGCACCGTGAACGGAAGAACCGTCGCTGAACAAGGGAGTTCGCATGACCAAGACCGTGAAGAGGCCGCCCTTCGACCCCGAGCTGGAGGCGGTCCTCGCGCTGCTGTCCGACCAGATGCCGCCGACCATCACGCCCGAGATGATCCCCCTGCTGCGCCAGGCGGCACCGGTCTCCGACGTCAGCGTGGACGACGTGCTCGCGACGGCGGGGATCGTGCGGCGGGACGTGACGATCCCCGGGCACGACGGCGACGCGATCGAGGTGAGCGTGCTCAGCCGCGAGGGCCGGACCGGCATCGGGCCCGGGGTCTTCCACACGCATGGCGGCGGGATGATCATGGGAGACCGGTTCGTCGGGCTGGACCAGCTGCTGGGCTGGATCACCGACCTCGACGCGGTGGTCGTCACCGTCGAGTACCGGCTCGCGCCCGAGTTCCCCGACCCGTACCCCGTCCGGGACTGCTACGCGGGCCTGCGGTGGACCGCCGAGCACGCCGAGGAGCTGGGTATCGACCTCGGCCGCCTGATCATCGCCGGCGCGAGCGCCGGAGGCGGCCTCGCGGCCGGTACCGCGCTGCTCGCCCGGGACGAGGGCGGCCCCGCGCTCGCGGGCCAGCTGCTGATCTACCCCATGCTGGACGACCGCGACCAGACGGTGTCCAGCGCGCAGATCGACGGCGTCGGCGTCTGGGACCGCGGCTCGAACGTCACCGGGTGGTCCGCGCTGCTCGGCGAGCGGAGGGGTACCGAGGACGTCTCCGTGTACGCCGCGCCGGCGCGGGCGACCGACCTCAGCGGCCTGCCGCCCGCCTTCATCGACTGCGGGAGCGCCGAGGTGTTCCGCGACGAGGACGTCGCCTACGCCACGGCGCTCTGGGCGGCCGGCGTGCAGGCGGAGCTGCACGTGTGGCCCGGAGGGTTCCACGGCTTCGACCTCATGGCCCCGCACACCGTCCTCGCCCAGGCGATGCGCGCGGCACGCGACTCCTGGGTGGCGCGCACGCTCGGCGTCTGACCCGTGTCCGACGCCCGCGTGCCGCTCGTGCGTCCCGCTAGTGTGTGGTCCACACGCGCGATGGAGCGAAGATGCAAGAACTCGTGGGTCGTCTGACGGCGCTGGACCCCGAAGCCAGCGAGTCCCTCAAGGTCGTGGCCTACTTCGACGTGCTCGTCGCGGGCGGCGTCGGGATCCCGGCGCTGCTGCGTGGGGCGGCGGTGCTCAGCGGGGCGGTCGCCGGCGCCGTCGTCGGCCAACGGACGTACCGCGTGGGGCCCGACGGCGGCCGGCTGCCTGAGGGCGCCGTCGTGGGTCCTGCCGCTGCTCCCGCCGCTCCCGCCGCGACCACGAGTCCTCCGGAGCAGCGGCTCTCCCGCCCGGTCGCCGACGGACGTGTCTGGATCGAGCGCGCGGGTTCCGCCCACGCCAACGACGACATGGTCGTCGAGCGGCTGGCGCTCGCCGTCGACCTGGTCCGGGCACGACACGACGGCGAGTCCGGCAGCTCCCTGGCGACGCTGATCGACGAGACCCGGGACGTCGGCGAGCGCCGGATCGCACTGTCCCGGCTCAGGCTCGACCCGGCGCGCGCGTACCGGGTCGCGGCGCTCCCGGCCTCGCGGGACGTGGCGGCCGCACCGTCGGGAACGGTGTCGGGAGCGGTGTCGGGAACGGCGTCGGCAAGCGCGTCGGGAACGGCGTCGGGCGCGCCGTCGACCGTCGTGGCGACGCCCGACGGCCTGGTCCGTGCCGTGGTGCTCGGCCGGGACACCGAGATCACCGGGCCTGCCGGTCTGGGGCTCGTGCAGCCCGCCGACCGCCTCGCGGAGTCCTTCCGGACCGCGCTCCTCGCCCTCCGGCTGTCCTCGGGGAGCGGCGCCGTGGTCGACGCAGAAGACCTCGGGGTCGTCCTGGCCGCCGTCGAGGCGCTCGAACCCGTCGCGGCCCAGCAGCCGGACGTCGTCGCCCTCGCGCGGCTCGACGCGCGGACCCGTGCGGTGCTCGACGAGCTGGCCGCTGCGGAGAGCGTACGCGCCGGGGCGTCGGCACTCGGCGTGCACCACTCGACGCTCCAGGCGCGCCACGATGCTCTGACGACCGAGCTGGGCTACGACCCGCGGTCGCTCCAGGGCCGAACGCGGTTCCAGCTGGCCCGTCTCCTCCTGCGCCTCACCGAGGCCCACCCGGTCGGCTGACACCGCGCAGGCGCACCGTCTGCGGGTCCGGGATCGTCGGCGTCCCTTTCCACGCACTCTGCACTTGTATGTCATGTGACCAGCATCTACTGTTCTCGTTGTTAGCGTTCACATCGACGTGAAGGGTTCATTGATGAGCCGACGAACGACTGCCAGGTTGTCAGCCGCCCTCATGGCCGGCGCCCTGGTCACCGTCCCGCTCTCGGCGGGCGCGCTGGCCGCCGGCGCCAGCACCGGCACCGCCGTCACGCAGTCCGCGGAAGCCGCCGGCACCGGTGCCGGCTCAGCGGACGACGAGTACGCCCCGCGCTCCCTCCCGTTCGCCCTGCCGGGCTTCAAGGAGCAGGAGTTCGACGGCGCACTCCTGGTCGGCGAGGGGCATGCCCGGTTCTCGCTGGCGTTCAACATGGTGACACCGGCCGGCCGGGTGCTGGACGACAACATGGTCCCGTGGATCAAGCGCATCGGGACGGTCACGCCCGACGGCTCGTACTACGAGATCGACATGACCACCGACAACCGCAACATCACGCCCGAGACGATCGGCGCCCTGCGCGCCGTCCTGGCCCATCCCGAGGACTGGTCGGAGGCCGAGGTCGCCGAGGCGCGCGAGCAGCTGCCGGTCCAGGAGGCCGCGTACGCGGCCGTCCTGCGTGACACCCGGACTGTCCGGCTGCGGTTCTCCACCACGGACGACGGCGAGATCGTGGGCTCGGCCACCGCACTCACCGACGACACCGAGGTGTTCTTGCAGGCCAGTCCGCCGTGGTCGGAGCCGAGCGCCTACCGGCCCGACGGGGAGCGCTCGATCGTCGCGACGTCGGCGGGTGTGCGCGACGCGTCCCAGGTGGGCAGCTTCCGCCTCGACTCCACCGTGACGCCTGAGGAGACCACCGGCTACGCGAGCGTCGCGGAGCTGCTCAAGGGCCTGGCCGGCAAGGAGTACGCGGCGGGCGAGGGCGCCGTCGCGCAACGGTACGCGCTCGACAAGGGCGAGACGGTCGCCTTCCACGCGGCAGTGTCGACCGAGGCTCCGCCGCGGTCGCACCTGAGCACCCGGGACGTGACGCGGATCCTGGACCGCGCCGAGGCCCGGGCCGACGACGGCAACCTGAACGGCCGTGGTCCGACCGGCAGGGCCGCGACCTACCTGCGCGACGCCATGTCGCTGAACGACAACTGGGACGAGAAGTACGACCGGTCGTTCGTCATGTGGGGCCTCGGCGGTGGCGGTGACGACATCTTCCTCGGCTGGGACTCGGCCTGGGACGCGATCACCGAGCTGAGCGTCGACCCGGCCACGGCGCTCGACCACATCCGTGACTTCTACGACCAGCAGGGCCCACGCTACGACCAGCTCCACGCCGGGCCGATGCACACCTACGCCGCCTGGCGGGCGTACACGCGCACGGGGGACCGCAGCATCCTCGAGCTCGTCTACCCGATCATGACGCAGTACATCGAGCGGATGCCGGAGTTCGACACCGACCAGGACGGGCTCCTGGAGAGCCCGTGGGTCGAGGACCGCCGCGGCGGCCGCGGCAACCACCTCGGGCTCGACGACAGCCCGCAGTACTGGAACTACGTCGAGATCCCGCGTGACGGCGGCACGGACACGCGCGAGAACACGAACCTGACCGACGTCGCGCTCAACTCCTACTACGGGCTCATGGCCGAGAACCTCGCGCAGATGGCCACGGAGCTCGGAGACGCCGCCGGGGCCGAGCGGTACGCGGCGCTGCACGAACGGCTCGAGGTGCGCATGAACGAGCACCTGTGGAACGAGGAGCGCGGCCTCTACCTCAACCGGTACCTCGACGGCACGTGGGAACCCACCAACACGCCCACGGTCTTCTACCCGCTGTTCGGCGGGCTGGCGACGCCGGAGCGCGCGGAGATCCTGGTGCGTGACCACCTCCAGAACCCCGAGGAGTACGGCGGCGAGTTCGTGATCCCGAGCGTCGCGCGCAACGACCCGGCGTTCTGCGCCGGGCGGGCCAACCCGTCCACGGAGGCATACCGGTACTTCCAGTCGCCCGGCGAGGAGGACTCCTGCGAGGAGTGGCAGGGCGCGGCCTGGCCGCCGATGAACGCGACCGTCTACGACGGCCTCAAGCGGTACGGCCTGGACGAGGCCGCCGCCGAGCTGGCGACGAAGTCGACCAGGATGTGGCTGACCTCGTACGAGGAGATCGGCTGGTTCCCGGAGTACTTCGACCCCGAGCCCGGCCAGCTGATCAACAACGTCGCGACCGACACCGCGTGGCGCACCTACTCGTGGTCCAACCTGATGCCCCTGATGAGCACGCAGGAGCTCATCGCGGACGAGCCGTGGGGCGACCCCGCCGGCTTCCGCTTCGGCACGCTCGGCCTGCCCGGCACCAACACGGTCTCCGAGGTGCCCCTGAAGGGGCACGCGTGGTCCGTGACGGCGGGCCCGCGCTCCACGACGCTCGAGCGGGACGGCCGCACCGTGGTGCGCGCCGTGGGCGGCCGGGTGGTCGCCCGGAACGTGGTGCTCGACGCCGCGCGCGGCTCGGGCGACAGGAACGGCATGGAGGTCACGGCGACGTCGCGCACGACGATCACGGTGACCGTGCCGGGCAAGGCTCCGCGCGTGTTCCGGGTCGAGAAGGGGGACACACGCCTGACCTGGTGACCGAGGCCTGTCAGATCTCGGCTGATGTGTCGGACCCTCAGGTCACCACGGTGACCTGAGGGTCCGACACATGCTGCGGGACTCTGCCGGCGCGGGCTCCGCGCTAGACGAAGATCCCCAGCAGCAGGACCACCAGCAGGGCGACCACCGAGAGCACGGACTCCATGAGCGACCAGGTCTTGAAGGTCTGGCCGACCGTCATGCCGAAGTACTCCTTGACGAGCCAGAAGCCGGCGTCGTTCACGTGGGAGAGGAACACCGAGCCCGCGCCGATCGCGAGCACGAGCAGGGCCGCCTGCGTGGGTTCCAGGCCCGCGGCGAGCGGCGCCATGATGCCTGCGGCGGTGATGGTCGCGACGGTGGCCGAGCCGGTCGCGATGCGGATGAGCGCCGCCACGAGCCAGCCGGCGAGCAGGGGAGTGATCCCGGCGTCGGCGATGCCGGACGCGATGACGTCGCCGACTCCCGAGTCCACGAGCGTCTGCTTGAAGCCGCCGCCGGCGCCCACGATGAGCAGGATCCCGGCGATCGGGGCGAACGACGAACCGACCAGGTCGCCGACCTGCTGCAGCGTACGGCCGACTCCGGTGCCGAAGGCCACCAGCGCGAACAGCGACGTGATGAGCAGGGCGACCAGGGGCTCGCCCAGGAACTCAAGGATCGTGCCGTAGCCCGTCGAGGTCGCGCCCGCGACCTCGACGACGGAACGCGCGAGCATCAGGATCACGGGGAGCAGCACGACCAGCACCGAGATGCCGAACGACGGCTTGCGCAGGGTTGTCGTGCCCGTGGTGCTGCCGGTCGCGGTGGCCGTGGCGGTCCCGGCGTCGCCCTTGCCTGACCCGGAGCCCGAGCCGGAGCCCGAACTGCCCGTGCCGTTCGAGCCCGTGCCGCCCGTGACGTCGTCGGGCACGCCCAGGACGGTGGTCGGCGGGTCGAGCCGGACCCAGCGAGTGAGCGGGATGGCGAGCAGCGGCCCGGAGATGATCATCGTCGGGACGGCGACCAGCAGCCCGAGGCCCAGCGTGAGGCCCAGGTTGGCGCCGAGCGCGTCGATGGCGAGCAGCGGTCCGGGGTGCGGTGGCACCAGGCCGTGCAGGGCGGAGAGCCCGGCGAGCGCCGGGATGCCGACCAGGATCGGGTTGGCGCGCATCCGGCGGGCCACGATCATCACGACCGGGATCAGCAGCACGACGCCGACCTCGAAGAACAGCGGGATGCCGACGACGAAAGCGATGAGCGCCATGGCCCACGGCAGACGCTTCGCGGGCGTCCGGTCGAGGATCGTGTCGACGATCTGGTCGGCGCCGCCCGAGTCGATGAGCAGCTTGCCGATGATCGCGCCGAGCGCGATGAGCACGCCGACACCGGCCACGGTGGTGCCGAGGCCCGCGGTGAAGCTGGTGAACGTGTCGGTCAGGCCGGTCCCGGCCACGAGTGCGAGCGCGCCCGAACCGAGCACGAGGGCCAGGAACGGGTGCATCTTCAGCCACACGATGAGCCCGACGATGACGGCGATGCCGATCACGGCGGCGAGCACGAGCTGCGACGTCGACGCGGTCGGTTCGGCGTCCGCGGCCGCGGCGGCGACGGGGAGGGCAGCGGGGAGAGTGGTGGGCAGGACGGAGGAAACAGCGGCGTTCAGCATCAGTCGTCCTCCCCCAGGCGGCGCAGGATCTCGTCGACGATCTGGTCGGGCCGGGGCGTGATGTCCACGCCGAACCCGGGCTCGTCGTCCTCGAGCGGCTCCAGGGCGGCGAGCTGGCTGTCGAGCATCTCCGGCTTCATGAAGTGCCCGGCGCGGCCCTGGATGCGGTTACGCAGCAGGTCGTACGAGCCGGTGAGGTGGACGAACCGCACAGGGCCCGTGCTCTCGCTGCCGGCGGTCTCCAGCAGGTCGCGGTAGCTGCGGCGCAGGGCGCTGCACGGCACGACGGCGCTCCGGCCCTCGTTCAGCTCCTTGGCGAACCAGTCGCGGATCCCGCGCAGCCAGGGCCAGCGGTCGTCGTCGTCCAGGGGATGGCCCGCCGCCATCTTGGCGACGTTCGCGGGGGAGTGGAAGTCGTCGCCCTCCGCGAACGACGCCCCCAGGCGCCCGGCGAGGAGAGCGGCGACCGTGGTCTTGCCCGATCCGGCCACTCCCATCACCACGATGGCCTGTGGTGGGTGGTCGGTCCCGGCGGGGCTGGCCTCGCCGCTGCTTGTCTGGGTCGAGAACATCTCTGTCCCGGTGACGTCTGTGTCCATGGCACCTATCTTCACCCATTGATGACACCATTCGCGCGTGATTCATGTCACCAATGGTGTGACCAATGGCGCGCGGGTCCGCCGGGGAGGTGGGCGGCCGGCTGGGGGGCCGTCCGGCCGGTCGATGTGCCGCCAACTATCCTGTGAGCATGCCCCCAGTGCTGCACAGCCCCGTCCTCGACGCTCTGGGCCGGCGCATCACCGGTGGTGAGCTGCCGGCGGGTGCCGCGCTGACGCTCGACGGCATCGGTGCCGAGTTCGGGGTGTCCCGCACCGTCGCGCGCGAGGCGATGCGCCTGCTCGAGGGCCTCGGGCTGGTCCGGTCCGGACCCCGGGTGGGGATCGTCGTGCTGCCGCACTCGTCCTGGAACGTGCTCGACCCCCGGGTGATCGCCTGGCGCCTCGATGGTCCGGGCCGCACGTCGCAGCTGCGGTCGCTGACCGAGCTACGGCAGGCGGTCGAACCGCGCGCCGCGGCGGGTGCGGCCCGCGGCGCGACG
>NZ_KI911624.1:24105-25205 GCF_000515355.1 Promicromonospora kroppenstedtii DSM 19349
CGGCGAGCAGCGCGCCCGCGGCCGCACCGGCGAAGTCGGCGCGCGTGGCGGCCGAGACCTTGCCGTCCGCCGCGGCGCCCACGATCTCGCCGCGCTCGACGTACTCGGCGATCCGGTCGGTGTAGTTCTCGGTGTACCAGCCGTTGCGCAGCAGGGTGACCGCCAGACCCGACGCACGCAGCACCTGCTCGGTGGCCTGGTGCTCGCCGGCGAGCGGGTTGGTGGTGTCGTCGGCGTTGAGGATGCTGGTGTAGGCGATCCGCCGCACGCCGGCTGCCCTCGCGGCGTCGATCACCGCGGTGTGCTGCGGGACGCGCACGCCGGGCTCGCTGCCCGAGACCAGCAGCAGCCGCTGCACGCCGTCGAGGGCCGAGGGCAGGGTGTCCGGGCGGTCGTAGTCGCCCTCGCGGACCTGGACGCCGCGCTCGGCGAGGTCGCCGGCCTTCTCGGGCGTGCGCGCGATCGCGACGACGTCGGCGGCGGGTACGCCGCGGGACAGCAGCTCCTCGACGACGAGTCGGCCCAGGTGTCCGGTCGCTCCGGTGACGGCGTAGGTGGTCATGGTTCTCTCCCAGTTCGCGATGCTGTGTGTGTCGAGCGAGGCGTTGGCCAGTTGCCAACGGATAGCACTAACGAATCGAAAGTACACCACATTCCGAGTGCGCGCGGTATCCTCGGGTCGTGAGCATCACGGACCTCCACCCCGACGGCCCGGAGTCCGCCGACCTGCCGGGCGGCGGCCCGGACGGGCCGCCGCAGGAGCTGGTGACCGACGTCTTCGCCCGTGGCTGCACGTCGCGGGCCGCCTTCGAGGTCGTCACGTCCAAGTGGGCCTCGCTCGCGCTGCTCGCGCTCGGCGAGGGCAGCTACCGGTTCAACGCGCTGCGCCGCCGGGTCGAGGGGGTCAGCGAGAAGATGCTGTCCCAGACGCTGCAGGCCCTGGAGCGCGACGGCATGGTCACGCGCGACGTCGTCACCACGATCCCGCCGCGTGTCGAGTACGGCCTGACGCCGCTGGGGGAGCGGGTCGCGCGGCACCTGCGCGGGCTGGCCGACCTCCTGGAGGAGACGGCGGCCGCTGCGGCGGCCGCTGCTGCGGA
>NZ_KI911624.1:25305-29157 GCF_000515355.1 Promicromonospora kroppenstedtii DSM 19349
CCCGCGGCGCGACGGCGGCGGTCCGCGACGAGCTCGTCGCCACCGCCAGCCAGATGCGCAAGCTCGGCGAGGCCGGCGAGGGCGACGGTGCGGAATTCCTGGCGCTCGACATCCGGATGCACGAGCTCCTCATGCGCTCCAGCGGCAACGAGCTGTTCAGCGCGCTCGCCGACGTCGTCGCCGTCGTCATCTCCGGGCGGATCCACCTGGGTCTGATGCCCGCCTACCCCGTGCCGGAGGCGCTCGAGGCGCACGAGGCGGTGGCGCGCGCCGTCGCCGCGGGCGACGCCGAGGCTGCCGAGGAGGCGATGGCGCGCATCGTGCGTGAGGTGCGCGGCGCGCTCGACGACGACCCGGCGCCGGACCGGCCGGCCCTGCGCGCTCAGGCCTGAGCGCCGAACCAGCTCTCCTGTGCGGCGTCCAGTCCCGAGGCGGCGTCCCAGTCCTTGAGGGGCTGGGAGAACTCCCACTGGTACCCGAACGGGTCCACGCACTCGAAGACGCGGTCGCCCCACGCCTCGTCGGCCGGCTCGGACGTGATGGTGCACCCCGCCGAGCGGCAGTAGTCATAGCTCGCGGCCAGGTCGTCCACACCCAACCCGACAGCGACGCCGAGGCCGCGGGGGCCGCCCTGTGTGAGCCGCTCGCGCTCGGTGTCGGGGAACGGTATGCCGGCCAGTGCGTCCACGATGAGCTGGACCTCCCCGCGCGCGAGGATCGTCATGACCGGGGTGCCGTCAGGGCCGGGGATCGTGCCGACGTCGTCGAATCCGAACCCGCGGTAGAGGCGTGCCGCGGCGACCACGTCGCCGACGCGCAGGCCCACGCGGAATGCTGCTGCAACCACTCGTGCCTCCAGGTGTGATGTGTCCGGTGTCGCCGCATCATTTGGGTACGGCGTACGCAAACTATAGTCGACGTCGGCCGGGTCAGGCCGGGCCGGGCCGGGGCGGAGCCTCGCGCTGCAGGCAGGCGTGACGGCGGACGTCCGGGCGGCACATTCTTGAGGAGGCAGTGCGTGGGAGATTCCGGGGGCGAGCGCGACCGGGTGCGCACGCTGGACCTGCTGTGGGGTACTCGAGCTGCCTCCGGGCTCGGCCGTAAGCCCGGGCTCGGTCTCGACCAGATCGTGGCGGCCGGCGTGGCCGCAGCCGACGACGGGGGCCTCGACGGCCTCTCTATGCGGCGGGTCGCGGACCGGCTCGGGGTCGGCGCCATGTCGCTCTACCGGCACGTGCAGGACAAGGCGGAGCTGCTCGACCTCATGGTCGACCGGGTGCTCGCGGAGGTTCGCTACGACCACGGCGAGGGCGGCACGGGCAGTCCTGGCGGGGACGGCTGGCGCTCGCGGCTAGAGCGGGTCGCACGCGCGAACCGGGCGCTCTACGAGCGGCATCCGTGGCTGCTGGCCCGCTTCGAGAGCCGGCCCCCGCTCGGACCCGGGACGATCGCCAAGTACGACGCCGAGCTGCGCGCCGTCGACGGGATCGGGCTGACCGACGTCGAGATGGACCTCGTGCTGACCCTGGTGCTCGGCTACGTCCGCGACGCCACTGCCGGCCTGGCCGCGTGGCGGTCGCTCCCGGAACGGTCAGGCGAGGGCGACGCGGAGTGGTGGGCGGCGCACGAGCCCCACATGGCACGCGTGCTGGGAGAGCGCTTCGCGTTGGCGGCCCGGGTCGGGGCGGCGGCGACCGCCGGGTACGGCGGCCTGCACGACGCCGAGCGCGCCTGGGAGTTCGGGCTGTCGCGGGTCCTGGACGGAGTCGAGTCCTTCGTCGGGCAGGCCCGGTCGTAGGCCGCGATCCCAGCGGGGCACCTACAGCGCGGCGAGCAACGGCAGCCGGACCGCCGGCGGGAGGGGCGCGACGTCGGGCCGGGCGCTGATCGACTGGATCTGCAGGGCCGCGAACCGGCGCGAGGCGGCCACGGCGCCCTTGCGGGACGAGGCGCGGATGCCGGAGTTCGCCATGATCAGCATGATCAGGTCGTCCAGCACGAAGTCCCGGCGCAGGTCGCCGGTCTTCTTCGCGCGCCGGATGAGCTCGCCGAGCGCACGCAGGGCGCGCGTGCGCTCCTGGGCGAAGTCGACGGCCTGGGGGAACGCGGTGACGAACGCGGCGGTGAACCCACGGTCCACGGCGTGCATGACGCACACCTCCTCGATCACGGTCGTCAGCCCGTGCCAGGGGTCGGGGTCGGCCAGGCCCTGCTCGACGATCGAGGTGCACGTCGCCATCTGCTCGCCGAACGCCTCGGTGACCAGCGCCTCCTTGGTCGGGAAGCGCCGGTAGAGCGTGGCCGGGCCGACGCCGGCGCGCCGGGCCAGCTCCCGCATCGGGACGTCGATGCCCTGTTCTGCGAACGTCTCGCGCGCCACCCGGAGGATGCGCTCCCGGTTGTCGCGCGCGTCCGACCGCAGCTCCCGCGCCGGGTGCGACTCGAGGGCCTCGGGCGGGACGGTCTCGTGGTGTGCGGTGTCCGGGTGCTGGGTCATGTCTCTCGCTTCGCCGAAACGGACGGGGTGTTCCACTCGCGCGATCATCATCGCATCCGGATCTGCGCCGGCCGGGCCGTGGGAAACGACCATGCACTTGCTGCCAGCCGAAGCTTCCGGCTGGCAGCAAGTGCATGGTCGTTACCGCCGGCGCGCGGCGGCCAGTGGCAGAGGTCGTCGGCAGCGACCAGCGGCAGAGGTCGCTGGCAGCGACCAGCGGCAGGGCCCGGCGCCAGCCGCCAGCGCCGTCCGTCAGTTCTGCAGCAGCACCTTGATCGCGCGCCGCTCGTCCATGGCGCGGTAGGCCTCGGCGACCTCCGAGAGCGGCAGGGTCAGGTCGAAGACCTTGCCCGGGTCGATCTCGCGCTTCCACACCAGGTCCAGGAGGTGCGGCAGGTAGGCCCGCACCGGCGCCACGCCACCCCGCAGGCCCTTGTTGCCCCAGAACAGGGAGTCGACGGGCAGGTCGCCGTGCGGCACGCCCACGATGCCGATCATGCCGCCGGGCCGCACCAGCTCCACGGACTGCGCCCGGGCTTCCGCGGTGCCGACGCACTCCAGCACCGCGTCCGCGCCGATGCCCTCGGTCAGCTCCAGCACCTGGGCCAGGCCCTCCTCGCCGCGCTCGGCGATCACGTGGGTGGCGCCGAACTCCCGCGCCACCTTCTGGCGGGACTCGTGCCGGCTCATCGCGATGATCGTCGTTGCGCCGAGCTGGGCGGCGGCCAGCACACCGCTCAGCCCGACGGCGCCGTCGCCTACCACCACGACGCTCGACCCGGGCCCGACGCCGGCGGAGACCGCGGCGTGCCAGCCGGTGCACATCACGTCGGAGAGGCTCAGCAGGCTGGGGATCAGGTCGGCGTCCGGCTCACCGGGGGTCGCGAGCAGGGTGCCGTCGGCGTTCGGGATGCGGATCTTCTCGGCCTGGCAGCCGTCGTAGCCGCCCCCGTGCAGGCAGTTGGCCTGCATGCCCTTGCGGCACACCGCGCAGGTGTTGTCGCTGTGCAGGAACCCGCCGACCACGAAGTCGCCCGGCTTGACGGTGGTCACGGCATCGCCCACCTGCTCGACCACGCCGACGTACTCATGGCCGATCGGCGTCGGCCGCTTGACCTGGGAGACCCCGCGGTACCGCCAGAGGTCCGAGCCGCAGACGCAGGCGGCGACGGTCCGGATGACGGCGTCGGTGGGCTCGATGACGACCGGGTCCGCCCGCTCCTCGAAGCGGACGTCCCCGGCCCCGTGAATGATTGCTCCTCGCATGCCCCCATTCAACACGCGTTGCGCGGATGAGCGTGGCGACGGGTGAGGGCCTGCCCTTACCCCTGCCGGGCGGTCAGCCGCGCGCGACC
>NZ_KI911624.1:29257-30285 GCF_000515355.1 Promicromonospora kroppenstedtii DSM 19349
GGCTCCCGGGCGCGCGCCAGGTCGTCGCGCAGCGCCCGGAGCAGCGCGACGGTGCCGAAGTGGTTGAGGCCGACGGCGACCGCCGGGTCCGCGCTCCCCGCGACGAGTGCCACGCCGTCGATCCCGGCGTGGGCGGGTGAGGGTGCGTCCGGATGTGTGTCCGGGGGTGCAGACGCGCGTGCGGGTGCGGGTGCGAGGGCCCGGATCTGCTCCACGGCGGCGGCGCGGGCCTCCGGGTCGGTGAGATCGGCGCGGACGTCGGCGGCCTCGGTGACGCCACAGCGGATCACGCGCGCGCCGTCCCGCTCGAGCCGTTCGGCGACGGCGGCGCCGATCCCGGAGTCGGTGCCGGTGACGACATAGGTGCGACCTGTGTGCTCGGGCATGGGTCTCCTCCGGGTTGGATGCACTAGTGCATCAGTACACTAGTGCATCGGCTGAGCTATGCTGTGCGGCAGGGCACACGGCGGTCGGGAGGGGAGAGGCGTGACGGCGGACGAGCGCGGCGGGATCCGGGAGCGCAAGCGGGCGGCGACCCGGGACGCCGTCGTGATCGCGGCGACGCGCCTGTTCCTCGAGCGGGGGGTGAGCGGGACGTCGATCGACGACATCGCGGCCGCGGCCGGGATCGCACGGCGCACGTTCTTCCTGCACTTCCCGGCCAAGGAGGACGTGCTCTTCCACCACCTGGAGGGGCACGTCCGCCGCGCGGTCGCGGCGCTCGACGACCTGCCGGTGGGCGCGTCCGACGGCGCCGACAACGGTGCGGCCGGTGTGCGCGCCGTGATGGCGGTGCTGGTCGACCTGTTCGAGGACCCGCGGGCCCGCACGGACGAGCTGGCCGACCTGCGGGCGGAGCTCATCACCGCGGCGCACGGGCTGCCGCCGTCCCTCGTGGTGCGGCTGCAGCGGGCCCAGTCGGAGCTCGTCGACGCGCTGCGCGGGAAGTTCCCCGATCCCGCCGAGTGGCCGCTCATGTCCGCGCACCTCGGCGCCTGCATGGGCGCCGCCGCAGCCGCTGCCGTCGC
>NZ_KI911625.1:0-1171 GCF_000515355.1 Promicromonospora kroppenstedtii DSM 19349
GCTGGTCGTGGCGCCGGGCGCGGTCGCGCAGGACGGCGCGGTGGCCGGTACGGCGGTGGCCGGCACGGCGTCCGACGTCGTGGGGTCCGACGTCCCCGCCGGCTACTACGACAGCGTCGAGGGCCTGACGGGTGAGGCGCTCAAGGCCGAGCTGAACGACATCATCAGCGTGAGCGACCCGGTGACGTACAGCGAGGTGTGGGACGGCCTGATGGCCAGCGACGAGGACCCGGCGAACCCGGACAACGTGATCCTCCTGTACACGGGCGAGTCGCGGGCCAAGAACCTGAACGGCGGCGACGTCGGCGACTGGAACCGCGAGCACGTCTGGGCCAAGTCGCACGGCGACTTCGGCACGGCCACCGGGCCCGGCACCGACCTGCACCACCTGCGCCCCACCGACGTCCAGGTCAACAGCATCCGCGGCAACAAGGACTTCGACGAGGGCGGCAGCGCGGTCTCCGGCGCACCCGGCAACTACACCGACTCCGACTCGTTCGAGCCCCGCGACGAGGTCAAGGGCGACGTCGCGCGGATGATCCTGTACATGGCCGTGCGCTGGGAGGGTGAGGACAGCTTCGCCGACCTGGAGCCCAACGACACCGTGAACAACGGCTCGGCGCCGTACCACGGCAAGCTCTCCACGCTGCTGGAGTGGAACGACGCCGACCCGGTGTCGGCGTTCGAGGCCAACCGGAACGACGTCGTCTACGAGCAGTTCCAGCACAACCGGAACCCGTTCATCGACCACCCGGAGTGGGCCGACGCCATCTGGGGCTAGAGCGTGGCGGTCGCCAGCGCCTCCTCGTGCCCATCGAGCGTGATCTCGATGCGGTCCATCTCCGTGAGCGACACCGCCGTCGACGCGTCCAGGCCCGTCGTCTCGCCGCCCGACCACGACCACGTGGCCGCGACCGTCCGCGCGCCGTCCCGGCCCACGAGCACCAGCTCGTACCTGATCGGCTCCTGCGGGACGTAGGCGCTCTCGGGCGGCTGCTGCCCCGGGTCGGGCGGGTAGTGGCAGCTCCACCTGAACTTGGTGCCCCAGGTGGTGGGCGTCGCCACCACCTCGGCCCGCATGTCGGCGCCGTCGACGGGCCGCAGCTCGATGGTCCGGGCCTCGGCGGCCGTGCTTCCGGGGGGTGTGCTCAGCGACGCGGCGGCCGACGAC
>NZ_KI911625.1:1271-2968 GCF_000515355.1 Promicromonospora kroppenstedtii DSM 19349
GCCCGCGCGTGCGCGGGGCTGATGGTGCCGAGCAGACCAGGCAAGCCCGCGAGCTCGGCCACGGCGGAGCGGCACGCGGCGCACCCGGCCAGGTGCCGCTCGTAGGCGCGCCGGTCGCTCGGGCTCAGGGCGCCGAGCACGTAGGCCGCGTCCCACTCGGCGAACTCGTCGCCGTCTCCTGTCCCCGCCGGGATCATGCCGTGACTCCCTTCTCCTGCAGCGCCAGCCGTAGCGCCCGCAGGCCGTAGTGCAGGCGGGACTTGACCGTCCCGGCCGGGACGCCCAGCTCGGCCGAGAGCTCGGCCACCGAGCGGCCGCCGTAGTACGCGCCCACCACCACCGCGCGGTGCGGCGGCGAGAGCGACAGCAGCGCGTCGGCGACCAGCCACGAGTCCAGCACGGCCTGGGTCGTGTCGCGACCCTCCCGGTCGGGCACGTGCCCGGTGGGGTGCTCGCGGGTGCGCCGGGCGCTGCGGAGGTGGTCCACCGTGAGGTTGCGCGCCACCGTGAACAGCCAGGCGCGCACCGAGTCCTCGGACCGTTCGAGCACCTCGGGGTGCCGCCAGGCGCGCAGCAGGGTCTCCTGCACCACGTCGCGCGCCTCCTCCTCGTCGCCCGTGCGGCGCACGACGTACCGGTACAGCGCGTCGGCGTGCGTGTCGTGCACCGCCTCGAGGAGCTCGTCCTCGGCACCCACGAGCGGCTCCCTCCGTGTGCTCTCGTTACCCGTCCGGTCCGGCTACCGCGTCACTGGCCCGGGGCCAGCTGCAGCGAGAACTCGATGCTGCCCTCATCCTCCACCGTCACGAACCCCAGGTCCGGTGCCTCGACGCCGAAGTCCTCGAACGTGACCGGCACGCTGCCCACCACCTGCACGGGGTCGCCGCTGGTCGGGTCGCCCGCCACCTCGGCGTCGACCGTGGCCGGCTGCGTGACGCCGTGCACGGTGAGCTCGCCGGTCAGCGCCACGGACGTGGCGCCCTCCTCGATCGGCGCCGGCTCGGTGAGCGTGAACGTCGCCGTCGGGAACTGCCCGACCTCCATCGCGTTGTCGCGGAAGTACGCGTCGCGGTTGGCCTCGTCCGTGGCCACGCTCGCGATGTCCACCTCGATGTCGGCGGCCGTGATCGCGGCGTCCGCCACGGTGACCGAACCGGTGACGTCCTCGGTGCGCCCGGTCACCGTCACGTCCTCGCCCTGGAGCACCTCGTCGACGCGGTAGCCCGCGAAGGACCCGTCGGTCACGGTCCACGTGCCGGCCGCGGCCTCGGCGTCGGGCAGCGGGGCCGCCGACGTCGACAGGCTCGGTGCCTCCGCCGCTGCTTCGTTCGCGCGGTCCGCGTACAGGCCCGGCCCCCAGATCCAGGCCGCCGCACCCACCACGACCACCGCCGCGCCGACGCCCACCGCCACCTTGGTCCCTCTGCGCACGTTCCGCCCCTCTCGTCGCAGGCCGACCGGATATCAGCCTCTGCCCGGTACTACGGGCGAAATGGCGGATCGGTTCAATCAGGCGACCGAACTCATCGACTTCGGTCCCCTGCATCGAGAGCGGTCAGTTGTCGGACCGGTCTCAGGACGGCCGACCGATCTCATCCCCCCGCGCGGCTGAGATCGTCGCCTCACCGCCGTACCCGGAGCAGGACGGCGGCGAGCCCGACGAGCAGCAGCCCCGCCACCGGCGCCTGCGCGAGGGC
>NZ_KI911625.1:3068-8801 GCF_000515355.1 Promicromonospora kroppenstedtii DSM 19349
GCTTCGCTGGAGCGGCTGCTGGCGACGGCGTGATCCGCGGTCGCCGTCTCTGAGGCGTGGTCGCCGTCGCTAGGCCGCCAGCTCCGCGAGCAAGCACTCCCGGAGCGCCACGAGCTGGTCGGCCGACTCGGCGGGGACGGCCCCGTCGGTGAAGACGGTAGCGGCGGCGACCTCGGCGGCCAGGGGGTCGGCCACCCAGGCTGCGATCCAGTCGCGCCCCTCGATGATCCAGTCCTTGCCCCGGGCTGAGATCGCGCGCTCGCGCAGCACGGTCACCGACCGCTCCGGGTCGGGGCTGGGCAGCAGGTGGATCACGTCGGGGACGGGTGCCAAGGTGCGCCGCACCTCCTCGGCCCACGCAGGGTCGGTGAAGCTGGTGTAGCCGGCGCCGAGCGCGATGACGGCGTCCGGGTGCTCCGCGACGGCCCGCTGCACGGCGTGCGCGCGGGCGGGTTCCCACTCGCGCTCCGCGGCGGCCCAGCCGACGGCGTCGTCGCGCTCCAGCAGCCGGCCGAGGCTCCAGCCGACCTCGGCGCAGTAGGACCACGCGATGTCGTCGATGTCGACGAACGCGTGACCGAGCCGCTCGGCGACCAGTGCGCCGAGCGTGGACTTCCCTGCCGCGAGCGGGCCGACCAGGATCATGAGAGCCTCCCGTAACTGGGTGAAATATCCCAGTATCGCCTATAGGTCGGGCTCGGCTCGTTCCGGCACTCTGGCGCTTCGGACGCCGTGCCCTGCCGTGCGATGTCGGAGACGATGAGTTGATGGTCCGGGTGCTGGGCGTCGACGTCGCGAAAAAATACTGGGTCGCGGTCGCCAGCGACCTGCGCGTCTACGCGGACCCGACGCTGGCCGGACTGCTCGAGGCCGCCGACGCGGACGGCCCGGTCGAGGTGATCGGCATCGACATCCCAATCGGCATGCCCGACGGCGCCGGGTACCGCCAGGCCGACGTGGCGGCCCGTGCGGTGGTCGGGCCGCGGTGGCCGTCCGTGTTCATGACCCCGCCGCGTGCTGCGCTGGAAGCGGGGTCCTACGCCGCGGCGCTGGAGACGGCTCGCCGGGTGGCGGGCAGAGGGCTCAGCCGGCAGGCGTGGGCGCTCGGCCCGCGGATCCTTGAGGTGGACCAGGTGGTGCGATCGGTGGACCGGCGCATCGTAGAGGTGCATCCGGAGCTGTCGTTCGCGACATTGGCGGGGCGGCACCTACCCGCACCCAAGTCGACCTGGGCGGGGCTGGAGGATCGACGGGCCTTGCTCGCCGAGGTCGGGCTCGCTCCGCCGGCGGACGTTGGCCGACCGGGGTACGTGGCCGGAGCGGACGACGTGCTCGACGCGGCTGTCGCGTGCTGGACTGCTCGTCGGGTAGCCGACGGAACCGCGGAGGGGCACCCCGATCCGCCGGAACAGCTCGATGGCATCGCCGCCTGCATCCGCGCATGACGGACCTCAGGCTGCCCCCGGCCGATGGTGGTCCAGGTAGTTCTGCGTGGTGGTCAGGGTCGTCATGTCGGGCATCCGGTCGAGGTAGACCAGCCCGTCGAGGTGGTCGATCTCGTGCTGGAAGACGCGGGCGGCGTACCCGGTGACCTCGCTGGTCAGCGTCTGCCCGGTCTCGTCGGTGTACCGCACCGTGATGCTCTCGGACCGGGGCACCAGGCCCATGTAGCCGGGCACGCTGAAGCAGCCCTCCCAGTCGAGCGCTGTCTCGGCCGAGCGCTCCAGGATCGTGGGGTTCAGGATCTGGATCAGCCCGGTCTCGGGCCGGTCGGGGAACACCTCGGTCTTGCGGACCTCGACGATCGCGGCGCGGACCGAGACGCCGATCTGCGGTGCGGCGAGCCCGGCGCCGTGGAGGCTGCGGAGCAGGGTGGTCAGGGCGTCGAGGACGTCGCGCGCCTCCGGGGCCTCGATCTCGGCGGTGGGGGCCTGGAGGCGGGGGTCTCCGATGGCGACGAGATCGGCCTCGGTGATGTCGTTGGTCCAGTTTCCGCGCTGCGTCATGCGACTCCTTCCGGGCAGGACGGCCATCGTCCCAGACCAGTGGGGATCTGCACTTGCCGGAGGCACCAGCCCCGGTCAGGATCGCGGGCGGGCCGCGACACCAGGGGAGACACATGTCAGACGAACGCCGGGACTGGCTCGCCGGGCACCTCGCCACGGCCGCCGACCGGTTCGGCGTGACGCTCGACGGCGATCCGGTGCGCGGGTCCTACGACCGCACCCTCGCCGTCCGGACGTCGGGGCCCGCGTGGCTGCGGGTCACGGCCCAGGAGCCGCGGTGGGCGCGGGGCGAGTACTGGGACGGCGTCGCGACGGCGACGGGCGCGCCGTTCGACACCGTCCCGATGCCCCGGCATCTGCGGTCCGCCGAGTGGGCCGACGGCGGCCAGGTCGTCCGGGCGGACCTCCTCACCTTCGTCGACGAGCCCGCTGTCGGCTCGGGCCTCGTGCTGGACCACCCGGTCGAGCTGCCCGACACCTGGTGGACCGCGCTCCGGACGGGGCTCGACGCGCTGCGCGCCGCCACCGGAACCGAACGGCGGGTGCTGCGGCCCGAGGAGCTCCAGGAGTCGATCCGCGCCAGGTTCGGCGTCGAGATCGACCTCGGCCGCGTCGAGTGGGAGGTGGCCCACGGCGACCTGCACTTCGGCAACCTCACGGGCCCGCGCCTGACGATCCTGGACTGGGAGTACTGGGGCTGGGCGCCCGCCGGGTACGACGCCGCCGTCCTCGCCTGCTCCGCCGTCCTTCAGCCCGACGTCGCCGCCCGGGTCCGCGCCGAGTTCGCCGGAGTGCTCGGCACCTGGTCGGGCGCGGTGGCCCAGCTCGCCGCTGCCCAGAAGTACCTGCGGCTGGTCGACATCGGCGCGCACCCGGAGATCGACGGGCCCGTGCGACGGCTGGCCGACGTCGTCGTCCGGGAGCGGTTCGGCTGAGCGAAGCTGAGCCTCACGCCCCAGGCTTCGCTACCTCGAGCAGCAGGTCGACGAGCCGCTCGGCCGCGTCCGGCACCCCGTTGCTCCGCGCGGCCTTGGCCATGCGGTCGCGCCGTCCGGCGTCGTCGAGCAGGCCGGCCAGCGACCCGCGGAGGTCGGAGAAGGTGAGGTCGCCCTCCAGCGAGACCGCCGCGCCCAGGTCCTGGAGGCGGCGGGCGCCCAGCACCTGCTCGTTCCCGGCCGCCGACGCCAGCGGGATCAGCACGGCGGGCTTGCCCAGCGCCGTCAGCTCGGCGATGGTTCCGGCCCCGCTCCGGGAGACGACGACGTCGGCCAGCGCCAGCACGTCCGGCAGCTCCGCCCCGACGAACCCGAGCACCCGGTAGCGGGGGGCCAGCTCGGGGCCGAGCCTCGCGGTGCGCTCGAACATCTCCTTGAGGTTGTTCGGCCCGCACTGGTGGATCACGTTGGCGCGCTGGAGCAGCCAGGGCAGCGTCTCGGCGACCAGGTCGTTGATCTGCACCGACCCCTGCGCGCCGCCCGTGACGTACAGGACGGGCAGGTCGGGGTCGAACGAGTCGAGGCCCAGAGCGTCGACAGCCTTGAGCGGCTCGCCGGTCAGCACCTCGGCGCGCACCGGGTTGCCGGTCACGACGGCCCGCTCGCGCGCCGCCTCGGGCAGCAGCTCGATGGTGGACGGCGAGGACACCGCGACCCGCGTCGCCCGCTTGGCCAGGAGGCGGTTGGCCAGGCCCAGCCGGACCGTCTGCTCGTGCACCACGAGCGGACGCCGGAGCAGCCCCGCCGCGATGCCGACCGGTACGGCGACGTAGCCGCCGGTCGAGAGGATCACATCGGGCTTGAACTCCGAGACGATCGACCGTGCCTGCGCGACGCCGAGCGGCACCCGCGCCATGTCCTTCATGTTGCTCGCCGACAGCATGCCCAGCGGGTTGCTCGACCGGCGCAGCTTGCCCGTGGCCACCGGCACGAACCGGATGCCCTCGGACGCCGTGACCCGGGCCTCCAGCCCGTTCGCCGTGCCCGCCCAGAGGGCGCTCACCGCGGTACCCGTCCCGGCCAGCCGCGCCTGCAGCGCGCGCAGCGTCGTGAGCGCCGGGTAGGTGTGGCCGCCGGTCCCGCCACCGGTGACCAGAAGTCGGAACTCGGACGGCTGTGAACTCACGAGACATCTCCCAGGACGGCAGCGGAAGGGGTGTGATGCCCACTCTAGGGGGTCTGCGGCGGTCGCCCGCTTCGCCAGTGAGGTACGGATAGTCCCAGGTCAGCGTGTCGGGGTGGGTCCGCACGGCGCAGGCCGGGGAGGGCCTGGCGCAGACCTACCGAGACCGGCTCCTGAGTAAAGAAATGTGCCGACATGAATGCTGGAAAGGTGTTCTATTTCTACTTCTGCATTTGTCTTGACGGCTCTCCGCAATTGCTGGCAGGATCTCGGCCACCCATCGATCTGGGTGCCAAATGGTCACGAGACGAACGTTGAAATCGGTCGGCCCTGGCTCGGAATTGCGACAGAGAGTAGAAGGTTATGGCCGGCGTGATCGCCACGGGCGTCTACGTGAGGGTGACCGGGATGTCGAGCACGGAGCGCGGCTCCGAGGGCGTCGTGAAGACCGTCCGGCAGGGGTGGGCCGGTAAGGAGGCCGTGGTGGTGGCTCCCGGCCCGCTGCGGTCCCGAGAATTCACCGTTCCGCTGGTCGACCTCTCGATGAGATGAGCCCTGTCGCCCGCGCCGAGTGCCCGGTGATCGTCGCGGCGGCGTGAATTCCGGACGGCGTCTCGAGCGGTGACCCGGGCGCCGGAGAATATGCATTTCCCTGCTGTCCGGATTGCCGGCAGGGCGACGCATTGCTGCAGTTCAGAGGCCCCTTTCGCGGCGATGTCCCGCCGCTGTTCGCGAAGTCGGCACTCTGCATCGAGGTCGGTCCAGGCCTGTGCCGATCTCGATGCAGAGTGCCGACCGGCCCCGCGAGCGAACCTCACCTTGCCCCCAGCCGTCGGCTGACCTCGCGTGCCGCCTTGGTCGCCTGCTCCGCGAGGCCGGCGCGGGCGGCGTCGTCGTAGGCGTCCGAGCGGAACGTGATCGCCAGGCCCGCCACCGGCCGCCCCGTGTGGTCGACGACGGCGGCCGCCACCGATGCGAAGCCCGTCGTCACCTCGCCGTCCTCCACCGCGAAGCCGCGCTCGCGCGCCAGCCGCAGCACGTCGCGGAGCTCGCGCAGGGTGCGCGGTCCCGAGCCGGTCAGGTCCGTGAACGACCCCGGCGTGGGGTACAACGCTCGCACCTGCGCCGGCGGGAGCAGCGCGAGCACGGCCCGCCCGCTCGCGGTGAGGTGGCTCGGGAGGTGGACGTCGACGTCGGTCACCAGGGGCGGTCGTCCCGCCGCCCGCTGCTCCACCAGGTACAGGACCTCCCGGCCGTTCAGGACGGCGAGGTGCCCGTTCTCGCCTGCGGCCTCCACCAGGCGCGCGACGACGGGTGCGGCCAGTCGGGTCAGCGGCGCCTGCCGCGTGTAGGCGCTGCCCAGGCCGAGAGCCGCCACGCCCAGGCCGTAGCGGCGCTCGTCGGGGAAGTGCCGCACGAAGCCCTCGTCGCCCAGCACGGACAGCAGGTGGTAGACGCTGGACCGGGGCACCCCGATGCCGTGCGCGATCGCGCCCGCGGGCACCGGCCCGGGCTGTGCCGCGAGGAACGAGAGCAGCCGCGCGGTGTGGCGCGCGGCGGGAACGGCGCTGCTGGTGCCCACGGGGCGGCCTCCTGGGGGTTGGCCCGG
>NZ_KI911625.1:8901-9085 GCF_000515355.1 Promicromonospora kroppenstedtii DSM 19349
ACCAACCCTACGTTCGACGCGGAGCGCCCGGACCGCGCGCCGGCCGGGGCGCTCGCGGGTGCTCTCCTTCGAGGCCTAAGTTTCTTCGCTTTGGGTCGCCCCAAAGCGAAGAAACTTAGGCCTCAAAGACGAGAGGGCCCGGCTGACCCCCGGGGCCAGCCACCGACGGCGCCAGCCACCGACG
>NZ_KI911625.1:9185-10171 GCF_000515355.1 Promicromonospora kroppenstedtii DSM 19349
CCCGCGCAGGTGGTGCTGGTGGCGGGCGCCTCCGACGTGTCGGACGTCGTGGCGGGTGGTGAGCTCGTGGTGTGCGACGGCGTACACCGGGCCGGCGACGTCGCGCACCTGCTCGCCGAGGCGATCGACGAGATCTGGGCCGCCGTGGAGCGGGACCACGACACGGGTTGGCCCGCGGGGCCGGCCGCGATCGAGCGGGACCTGACGCACGACCTCACCAGGGGGAGCGACGCATGAGCGTGCTGCTGACGAACATCGGCGAGCTGGTCACCAACGACCCGGAGCACGGTGGGACGGGGCCGGGCAGGGTCGACTCGGCCGGGACGTCGTCCGCGGGCAGCGGGATCGTGCCCGACGGTCTCGGACTCGTCCCCGACGCCGCCGTCGTCGTCGAGAACGGGCACATCGCCTGGACGGGCCCGGCGGCGTCGGCCCCCGCGGCCGACGACGCCGTCGACCTCGCGGGGCGCTGCGTGCTCCCGGGATTCGTGGACTCGCACTCGCACACGGTGTTCGCGGGCGATCGTTCGGCGGAGTTCGCCGCGCGCATGACCGGCGAGCCGTACACCGGCGGCGGTATCGCGACCACGGTCGCCGCGACCCGCGCCGCGAGCGAGGACGCCCTGCGGGCGCGCGGCGCCGCGCTGGTGCGCGAGATGCTCGCGCAGGGCACCACGACCGTCGAGATCAAGAGCGGCTACGGTCAGGACGTCGCGACCGAGGCCCGCACGCTGCGGATCGCCCGGGAGCTCACCCCGGAGACGACGTACCTCGGCGCGCACACCGTCCCCGCCGAGTACGCCGACGACCGCGCCGGGTACGTCGACCTCGTGACCGGGCCGATGCTCGCCGCCTGCGCCCCGCACGCCCGCTGGATCGACGTCTTCTGCGAGCCCGCCGCGCCCACGGCCTTCGACGAGGACGAGGCCCGCGCCGTCCTGCGCGCCGGACTCCGCGCCGGCCTGGGCGCGCGCGTGCACGGCAAC
>NZ_KI911625.1:10271-12571 GCF_000515355.1 Promicromonospora kroppenstedtii DSM 19349
CGGGGGTGAGCGCTCCGGCGCGGCGGGTGAACGCGGACGTGACCCTGCGCACGTCCGGGAGGTGACCGCGCGGCCGCCGGGACGGGCCTTGGCGGGCCGCGCCGAGGGGCCGCACGCGCCTGGCCTGGGTGACCGGTCCAGGTTGACGCGGTACGGTCGCTCCTGGGCCGGCGTGACCGTGCCGGGATCGTCACCGGCCGCGTATCCCGGACACGATTCTGGTACCGAACATTCACCCTGAGACCCGTAGGATCGGCTCGATGGCGCAATCAGAGGGCAGGGGTGATACCCGAGTGGAGTCACAATCGACAGGGGCTCTGCTCGACCCGGCGACCCGTCCGACCTGGCGCAGCTCCGTGGTCGCCGCCGTCATCGCCCTGCTGGTCTTCGGCCTCTGCATCTGGCAGGTCGTGGTCCGCGGACCCTTCATCGCCTGGGACTGGCAGTTCCACTACTACGTGGACTCCCACCACCCCGTGGGCTGGGAGAAGGCCTTCCTCGACATCGTCGCGAGCATCACGGGCGAGCGCATGTTCACCATCCCGATGGTGGGCGGTACCGCCCTGTACGTGGCCCGCAAGCAGGGTGGCCCCGGCTCCCTCCGGAACCTGCTCACCCGCCGTCCGGTGCTCGCCGTGCTGGCCGGCCTCGCGACCATCGCGCTGATCGGCTACAGCACCAAGTTCGGGCTGGGCCGCACCGGCCCGCACCACAACATGGACGTGCTGCACGCCGGCGGCCAGGCGTTCCCGTCCGGTCATGCCGCCAACACGTTCTTCACCGGCTTCTTCATCCTGTGCCTGCTGTTCACCCAGAACGGGCTGTTCCCGAGCGTGTCCAGGTTGCGCAAGATGATCCCCGTGGTCGCCGTGATCGTGATGATCGCGGGCGCCCTCATGTCCTGGCTGGACTACCACTGGCTCAGCGACATCCCCGGCGGCTGGCTGCTCGGTTTCATCGCCTGCATGGTGGCGCTCTCGGTGCTGCGCGCGCCGCGTCGCGAACGAGAACCAGCGCCCGCGACGCCGGGCACGCCCGCACCCCCGGCCTAGGGCCTGTCTCGCCGGGTCGTCGCCGAGCTGAGGCCCGACCCAGGGGTGGCGCGTTCAACCCGCTCGTCGAGTCCGACGGCGACGTCGGCTCCTGACCTGCTTCCGAGGCTTCCACTCGACGGTCGGAGCGCCCGGCAGGGCGCTGAGCATCACGCACCCGTCGTACCGACGCGGGTCGCCCCTGCGTGCTCTCGTCATCATCGCTGCTACCAGTCCCGGTTCCATGGCTCCATCGCCCCTCGTCGGTGTTGCTGGCTATCCTCGTTTAGACGGTAACACGCTCCGGTGGCGATCTATAGTGGTTTTACTGGTAACCGTGGGAGGGCAGCGGGATGACCGAAGCGGAACGTTGGCCGCGGTCCGTGGGGGGCCACATAGCGCTCGACTTCGTCAACACCGATATCGTGGCGGAGGCCGATCGCTCGACGGATGTGCTGCGATCGGCGGGAGAGTTCTTGGCCTGGTGCGCGTACGCAGGCCTGGCGGCGGGCGAGGCCGGTCCGAACGGGTTGTCCCATGACCAGAGCCGGAGGCTCCTGGCGACAGCCGCTGTGCTCCGCGCCGCGGTCCGCGCCGTTGTCGAAGCGGTCGCGGAACACCGTGATGCCGACCGTGACGCCTTGTCGACGCTGCGGTCAGCCACGGCCGACGCTGTCGCACGGGCCGTGCCCGTGCTGGTGGAGGGCCGGATCGTGTGGAGCTGGGAACCCACCGCCGACGCCCCGGTGTGGAAGCTGGCCACCGCGGCGACCGACCTCCTTCGTGGAGGCCCGACCGAGCGCCTGAAGATCTGCCCCGGTTGTGGGTTCGTCTTCCTCGACGCGACGAAGAACGGCAGTCGCCGCTGGTGTTCGATGGAGGACTGCGGCACGCAGGAAAAGATGCGGCGCTACGTCACCAAGCGGGCCCGGCAGCGAACCGATACGCACGCCACGAGCGCGAGCGCGAGCGCGAGCACGAGCACGAGGACGAGCGACTCGCTTGAACCATGAGGTCCCCAGTTCCGCTGGGGCGGGCGCCTCAGAGCCGCTGCAGAGCGTCCCCGACCAGCTCCCCGACGACCTCGCGCACCGCCCCGCGGTCCGCCGGGACCAGCCCGATCCGGGTGCGGCGGTCCAGCACGTCGTCCGCGTCGAGCGCGCCCTCGTGCGTCACGGCCCACTCGACCTCCGCGCGCGTCACGTCCAGGTGCTCCGTGCCCGCGATCCCGTGCCCGACGGCGTCGGTAGCGCCCGGCAGGGTCGCCCC
>NZ_KI911625.1:12671-15590 GCF_000515355.1 Promicromonospora kroppenstedtii DSM 19349
GAACGGTTCCTGGCGGCGTGCTTCACCGGCGACGTCGCGGGCGTGCTCGCGGCGCTCGCCCCCGAGGTGGAGCTCGTGACCGACGGCGGCGGCGTCGTCCGCGCGGCCCGGCGGGTCATCCGGGGCGCCGACAAGGTCTCGCGCGCCCTGGTCGCCTTCGCCGGCGACGCGACGGTGGGCCGCATGGAGTGGGTGCCCGTGGAGATCAACGGGGCGCTCGGGATGCTCGCGCTGCTCGGCGGCGAGCCGGCCATGGCGACCGTCGCCGAGTACGGCACGGGGGACCAGAGCGGCCTGCTTGCGCGGGTCATGGTGTTCCGCAACCCGGAGCGCCTGGCCGGGCTGCACCGGCTACCGGGCTGAGCCAGGCCGCGTGGCCGGGCCCAGCCTCCGGTCAGATCCCCGTCAGGTCTCCAGCGACCAGGCTCAGCTCGCGGCGCGCGTGCGGGGGCACGACCTCGCCGGGGATGCTGAGCCCGACTGCCCACGCCGTGTCGTCGCCGGGGCGGCGGGGCACGAGGTGGGCGGCGCAGGCGATGTCGTTGCGGAACTCGCCGTGCTCCTCGACGACGGCGTCGGGTCGCAGGCGGGAGAGCTGGGCGTCCAGCGAGTTCATGTCGGCCGCGGTCCGCGGCGTGAACTTGCGCATCCCGGCGTCGACCACGAGCTCGTGGCGGTCGCGGCGGGACATGCCGAGCAGCAGGGCCTTGCCGAGCGCGGTGGCGTGCGCGGAGACGTCGAGCCCGCGCTCCAGGTCCTCGATGTACGGCGAGCCGGGGGCTTCGGCGTAGTCGACGACGACCACACGGCCGGCGCTGATACGTCCCAGGTAGGCGCTGTAGCCGCTGCTCTGCGCCAGGTGGCGCAGTACCTCGCGGGTGTTGGGCCCCCGGCCGAGCGAGCCGAGCTGCTCGTAGAACCGGTGGCTGACCTGCTCGCCGACGTCGTAGGTGCCGTCCTTGAGCCGGGTGACGTACCCCTCGTAGGCGAGTGTGCGCACCAGGTGATACGTGGTGGAGAGGTTGAGCCCGCTGCGTCTCGCGATCGCCTTGACCGGCAGCCCGGGGAACCGGGTGACGACCTCGAGGACGCGGAAGGCGCGGGCAACGCTCTGTACCAGGTCGTCCGGGCGTTCCCGCTCGGAGTCCAGAGTCACGTGCCCCCCTTGCTCGTCGGTGGAGGCCGACGGTGCCTTTTTGCGACGATGATCGTAACCGTATGGGTATCGACAGGGTGGTGCGAGGGTGCGACAGTTTGTCTGCCCTAGCAGACATGTTAGCCACGGGTGTGGCCAAGGTCACGGAACTCGGTTGTAACACGGGTGTGTTCACCCTGCGCGATCAAGGGCGACTGCACAGAGACGATGAATCTATGAAAATACCTGAACCGGGCGATACCCGACAAGTGACCCATGCTCGATGACGTACAGGACACGCACGACCGGGCCTGGCGCGGCACCCGTCCCCTGCGGCTCGGCGCGGTCTCCCGCCTGACGCCGCTGGTCGGCGCCTCGGCGCTGTCCGACCCGCGCGAGCTCTACGACGAGCTCGAGCAGCAGTGGGGCGAGATCGCCCCGGTCGAGCTGGAGCCCGGTGTGCCCGCCTGGCTGGTCATGGGCCAGCGGCGGGTCTTCGACATCATGCGCAACGAGCATGTGTTCGCCACCAACCCGCAGCTGTGGAACGGGCACGCGCGCGGCGGCCTGCCGCGGACGTCCGGCCTGCGGCCCGCCTTCACCTCGCAGCAGCGGTTCTCGGCCAACCACGCCGACGGCGCGCTGCGGCAGCGCCTGCGCGAGCCCCTCGACGACGCGTTCGAGCAGCTCTCCGAGCCCATCACCGCGGCCAAGGTGCGCTCCTTCTGCAACCTGCTCATCGACCGCTTCGAGGACCGGGGCCGCGCCGACCTCATGCTCGAGTACGCGTCGGTGATCCCGTTCCTCGTCATCGCCGACATGATCGGGTTCGACCCGGAGGACGGACAGCACCTGTTCGACCTGACCCGCCGCGTCGCCGGGGGCGGCGCCGACGCCGCGCCCGCCGTGCACGAGGTGGACCGCATGCTCGGCGACCTCGTCGCGCTCCGCCGCGAGCACCCGCGCCGGGACCTCGCGAGCTCGCTGCTGGCCCACCCGGGCATGCGGGACGACGTCGAGGTCACCCACACCCTGCTCACCGTCGCCTACTCGGGCAACCTGACGCTGACGGCCTGGGTGGCCCAGACCCTGCTGCTCACCCTCACCGACGCCCGGTTCTCCGGGCGCCTGCACGGCGGCCGGATCGACCTGGACAGCGCCATGGACGAGGTGCTGTGGCGCTCCACGCCCACCATCCACAGCCTGCCCCGGTTCGCCCGCCAGGACGTCGTGCTCGACGACAAGCTCGTCGCGGCCGGCGACCCCCTGATCCTCGCGATCCACGCCGCCAACACCGACCCCCGCATGGACACCGGCGACCCCTGGGACCACGTGGGCAGCCGGGCGCACGTGTCGTTCGGCACCGGTCCGCACGCCTGCCCGGCCCCGCGTACCGCGCGCGTGATCGCCCGGATCGCCGTCGAGACGATCCTGCGCCGGCTGGACGTGGTGCTGCGCATCCCCGCCGCCGACGTCCGCTGGGACCCCACCCTGTGGATCCGCCAGCCCGCGAGCATCCCCGTCACCTTCCCCGTGCCCGTCGAGAAGGCCGGGCCCGAGACATAACACCGGGCCCCTGGGCAGGTGGTAGTGCCCGACGGCGAGGTCCCGGCGGTAGGTTGCGTGGGTGAGCAAGGAGGGTCACATGCGCATAGGCGTACCGGACGACGGCGGGCCGCTCGTGCCCGCCACCCCCGCGACCACCGGCCGGCTGGTCGGCCTCGGCTACGAGGTCGCCGTGGCGGCCGGAGCCGGGGCGAGGGCGGGCTTCCCCGACGCGGCCT
>NZ_KI911625.1:15690-15885 GCF_000515355.1 Promicromonospora kroppenstedtii DSM 19349
TGCCCGACGGCGGTGTAGGCCTCCTTGGCGGCGGCCCGCACCCAGCCGAGGTCGCGGTGGGCCAGGACGTCGGCCGGGATGGTGACCCGGGCGATCTTGGTCGAGTTGGCGCGCGGGTCGTCGGCGTCGCGGGTCGAGACGGGCAGCGCGACGGGCACGGGCTCGCCCAGGAACCGGCCGGTCGCGTGCACCAGG
>NZ_KI911625.1:15985-16519 GCF_000515355.1 Promicromonospora kroppenstedtii DSM 19349
GGCGGCCCGGCCGCACCACGCGCTGCAGCGGGCCCTCGGCCAGGGCGCGGTGCAGGGCGCGCAGCGCGTCCAGGTCGAGGGGCGCCGGGATGCGCCAGACGGTCTGGTTGACCACGGCCACCCCGAGCACCCGGCGGGTGCGCAGGAACAGGTCGTCGTCGTAGGTCAGGCGGTTGCTCGTCACGGGGGAGCGGGTCGTCGGCGGACTGTTCGGCGGGCTGGTCACTGGGCTGGTCAAGGGATCTCCGGTGCCGGGCTGGTGGGTAGGGTGCGCGCGTGCGTCATGTCTTCGCCCTGGTGGGCAGTCGAGGAGATGTCCAGCCGGCCCTCGCGGTGGCCCTGGAGCTGCGGCGGCGCGGGCACGAGGTGGTGACCGGCGTGGCCCCGAACCTGGTGCCGCTGGCCGTCCGGCTCGGCCTGGACCCGGTGCCGCTGGGCATCGACTCCGCGGCCCTGCTGGGCTCTGACCTGGTGCGGCGCGACATGCGGTCGGCCCACCCGGTGCGCCGGGTGCGGGCGCTGCGCGCCGTGGCG
>NZ_KI911625.1:16619-17470 GCF_000515355.1 Promicromonospora kroppenstedtii DSM 19349
CCCGGCACGCGGGACCTCACCACGCGCCGGTGCAGCGACCCCGCGGCGAGGCGGCCGCCCAGGTCACGCAGCCGGTCGGCGTCGAACGGGCCGTCCAGGCGCCACAGCACCTGGTTCACGGCCGGGCTCGTGGCGCCCTCGTGGCGGCGCAGGAACATGTCGTCGGCGAACTGCAGGCGCAGTGCGGGTGGCGGGTCCGTCACGCTCGTCTCCCGGGTCGGATACCGGTCCCGAGGGGACCGTGGGCTTCAGCACGTGACCATACCGGGCATTACGGGGGGACTAACTTTCACCCGGCGAATCCGGTATAAAGGTCGCCGCAAGGGGACCGCGGAACTCGTCCGACGTCGTGCTGGCCGTGCCCACAGACCGATCGAGGGACGCGCACGCATGGAATACACCGAGCTGTCGGCCTACGACCTGCCCGCCGGAACCGTGACGTCCTGGACGCCACGCGCCGACGCCGGGCGGTGGCAGCAGGACCCCCGCGCGCTGTCCCCCGGGCACGAGGCGCACCTGCGCGACTCCGCCCCCGGGTCCTGGATCGGGTCGGTGCTGCGGGTGCCCGGACCGTACGAGCCCGAGCCGCTGCGCCGCGCGATCCACGCCTGGGTGAGCAGGCACGAGGTGCTGCGCACCACCGTCACGCGCGACGCCGGAGCCGGCTGGCGCCGCGTGACCGCCCCCGCGGAGGCGGTCGCCATCCGTGACCTGGTGGTGGGCGACCTGAGCGCTGACCAGGTCGCTGCGCTCCTGCCCAGCCTGCTCGCCGACGTCTCCCCGACCGCCTGGCCGCACTGCGTGCTGGCCACCGTGGTGCCCGCCGCTCCCGGTGGCGGCAGCGACCCGGC
>NZ_KI911625.1:17570-21757 GCF_000515355.1 Promicromonospora kroppenstedtii DSM 19349
CTGGGCAGCGGGCGCGCCTCCACCGTGCTGCTCGTGGCCTCCGGCCCCACGGCGCTGCTCGTGGGCGCGGGCCTGCCGGGGTGGGGCGCGGCGATCAGCGGGGCCGGCGGTTTCCTGGTCGGCCTGTGCGTGGTCTCGGGCAACGTGGTCCGCAACGCGTGGCGCCTGCGCTACGTGCCCGCCGGGCTGCGCGGGCGCGTGATGACGGTGATGCAGGTGGTCAACTTCGGCACCATGCCGGTGGCCGGCGTCGTCGCGGGCTGGCTGGGTGGGGTGCTCGGGGTCCGCGAGACCATCCTGCTCATGGCCGCCGTCCACTGCCTCGCCACGTGGAGCATCCTGGTCTCGCCGCTGGCGCGCCTCCGCGAGCTTCCGGTGGGCCCGCTGGGCGGCTGACCGGTCCCGCTGCCGCGGTCGGCCTCGCCGATCCCGACGAACGTAGGGGTGGTCGCTCTCTCGGGGCTGAGAGAGCGACCACCCCTACGTTCGACTGCTCCGGTGCGGCCTCAGGCGCCTGCCGGGACCGTCTCCGCCTTGGCGAGCTGGGCCGCGTCGTAGTCGACGCCGCCGAGGCTCGGCATCATCGAGGTGAGCTGCGGCTTCCACTTCGCGTAGTCGGCGGGGAAGCAGCGCTCCAGCAGGCCGGTCATCGCGGCGACGGCGGTCGACGCGCCCGGGGACGCCCCCAGCAGGCCGGCGATGGTGCCGTCGGCGGACGCCACGACCTCGGTGCCGAACTCCAGCACGCCACCCTTGCCCTTGACCCACTTGATGACCTGCACGCGCTGGCCCGCGGTGATCTTCTCCCAGTCGGCGGGCTGGGCCGTCGGCATGAAGCGCTGCAGCTCGTGGAACTTGGTCTCCGGGGCGGCCGCGACCTGACCGACGAGGTAGCCGGTGAGGTCGAGGTTCTTCACACCGGCGCCGAGCATCGAGAAGACGTTGTGCAGGCGCAGCGACGTGATGAGGCCCAGGTACTTGCCCTTCTTGAGGTACTTGGGGCTGAACCCGGCGTACGGGCCGAACATCAGGTAGCTCTTGCCGTCCACGATGCGCGTGTCCAGGTGCGGCACGGACATCGGCGGGGCGCCGACGTCGGCCTTGCCGTAGACCTTGGCGTTGTGCTGGGCCACGATCTCGGGGTTCGCGGTGCGCAGGAACTCGCCCGAGATCGGGAAGCCGCCGTACCCGCGGGCCTCCTTGATGCCCGAGGCCTGCAGCAGCGGCAGCGCGCCGCCGCCGGCGCCGACGAAGACGAACTTCGCGGTCACGGTGCGGCGCCGGGTGCCGGCGTTCCAGGAGCGGTCGTTCAGGGTGAGGCGCCAGCGGCCGTCCCGCAGCTTCTTCAGGCCGCGCACCTCGTGGTTCACGTGCAGCTCGGTGTTGCCCGAGGTGGCGAAGCCGATCAGCTTCTTGGTGAGCGAGCCGAAGTCGACGTCGGTGCCCGCCGTGGCGCGCGTGGCGGCGATGGGCTCGTCGGCGTCGCGGTCCAGCGTCATCAGCGGGGCCCACGAGCCGATGACGGCGGGGTCGGAGCTGAACTCCATGTCGCGGAACAGCGGGTGGGCGCTCAGCGCGTCATAGCGACGGCGCAGGAAGTCCACGTTCTCGGCCCCGCGCACGAACGTCATGTGCGGCGTGACGTTGATGAAGTCGGTGCCCTCCATCAGCCCGGCGGTGAGCAGGTGGTTCCAGAACTCGCGGGAGGTGTGGAACTGCTCGTTGATCTTCACCGCCTTGGAGATGTCGACGGAGCCGTCCTTGCGCTCCGGGGTGTAGTTCAGCTCGCAGAGGGCGGCGTGGCCGGTGCCCGCGTTGTTCCACGGGTTCGACGACTCGAGGGCCACCTCGTCGAGGCGCTCGTAGATCCCGACACGCCAGGTCGGCTCGAGGATCGTGAGCAGCGCGCCGAGGGTGGCGCTCATGATCCCTCCGCCGATCAGCGCGACGTCGACCTCTTCGGAGGGACGAGGGGCTGTCTGGAGGTAAGAAGTCACGCTCTGAAAGATAGCGCGCTTGTGAAAAGAGGAACGAGCGCTGTGGCATGAATCACGTGATGTGTCCCGTGACCTCGCTCACGGTATGGGCACGGGCGGCGGCCTGGCTCATCGGACCGCCTGCGGGGCCAGCACGGACAGCAGCCGCAGCTTCTCGTGGCTCTCGCTGCCGGGCAGGGCCGTGTAGACGAGCAGCCGGTGCGACTGGTCCGGGTCGAGCAGGGACTGGCACGTCAGCTCCAGCGCCCCGACCTCGGGGTGCACGAAGTGCTTCACCTCGTGCGGGCGGACGCCGATCTCGTGCTCCTCCCACACCCGCCGGAACTCCGCGCTGCGGTCCAGGAGCAGCTCCGCGTAGTGCGCGGCGCGGGAGCCCGGCCCGCGGACGGTCGCGACCTGACGCAGGCCCGAGGCGAACATGCGGGTCAGGAACTCGTGCTCCTGCGGCGCGTAGAGCTCCCGCGTGGCGGGGTCGGTGAACCAGCGGAAGCCGATACTGCGCTCCGGCCCGGTGAATCCGGTCGTGTCCCCGGTCAGGGCGACGCCCATCGGCGTCTGGCGCAGGGTCTCGCCGAGCTCGGTGACGATCTCCGCGGGGGTGTCGTCGAGGCGGTCCAGGATGCGCAGCAGCCCGGGGCTGATGTGCTCGCTGGTGGTGCCGCGCACCGGCGGCTGGTGCCCCGCCAGCCGGAACAGGTGGTCACGCTCGTCCAGCGACAGGTGCAGCCCCTGCGCGATCGAGGCGATCATCTGCTCCGACGGGTGCGGCCCGCGCTCCCGCTCGAGGCGCGAGTAGTAGTCGGTCGACATGTTGCACAGCACGGCGACCTCCTCGCGCCGCAGCCCGCTGGTGCGACGGCGCCGGCCGCGCGGCATCCCGACGTCCTCGGGCTGCAGCAGCTCGCGGCGTCGGCGGAGGAACTCCGCCAACCCGGTGCGATCGATCACGGTGCCCCCTTGTGTTGAGTCCCGCTCTTTCTACCGTGTGCGCGACGGCGGAGCCACGGCCCGCCGATCCCCCTCTACGGGGCCGACCCGTGACCCGCCGAGCCTGTGATCGGCAGGCCCTGGATAGGTCCCGGCCGGCCGCTGAGGATCGGGTCCAACGTCGCCAACACGAAGGAGCGGGACCATGTCACGCACACCGATCGACATCACCGTGCCGAGCCTGGCCGGGAAGCGCGCGCTGATCACCGGCGCGAGCGACGGGATGGGTCTGGTCATGGCCACCCGTCTGGCCGCGGCCGGAGCCGAGGTGCTCATGCCCGTGCGCAACCAGCGCAAGGGCGAGGCGGCGATGGCCACGATCCGGCGCACCGTGCCGGACGCACGCCTCGTGCCGGGCAGCCTCGACCTGTCCTCGCTGGCATCGGTCGCCGCGCTGGGCCAGGCCCTGCGCGCCGACGGGCAGCCGATCCACCTCATGATCAACAACGCGGGCGTGATGCGGCCGCCGAGCCGGCAGACCACCGCCGACGGGTTCGAGCTGCAGACGGGCACCAACCACCTGGGCCACTTCGCCCTGGTCGGCGCGGTGCTGCCGCTCCTGCGCGCCGGCCGTGCCCGCGTGACCTCGCAGGTCAGCGTCGCGGCCCGGAGCGGCTCGATCAACTGGGACGACGTGAACTGGGAGCGCGGGTACGACGGCATGCGCGCCTACAGCCAGTCCAAGATCGCCTTCGGGCTGTTCGGCCTGGAGCTGCAGCGGCGCAGCGCGGCGGCCGGCTGGGGCATCACGAGCAACCTCTCCCACCCCGGCGTGGCGCCGACCAGCCTGCTCGCCGCGCGCCCGGAGCTCGGGCGCAGCGAGGACACGCCGCAGATCCGGCTGATCCGGTGGCTGTCCGAGCACGGCATCCTGCTCGGCACCGCCCGGACGGCCGGCCTGCCCGCGCTGATGGCCGCGACCGATCCCACCGCCCGGCCCGGTGCTCTCTACGGCCCGAGCGGACCCGGCAACCTCGGTGGCGCACCCGCCGAGCAGCGGATGTACGCGCCGCTGCGCAGCCCGCAGGACGCCGCGCGGGTGTGGGAGCTCTCCGAGCGCCTCACCGGGGACAGCCTCGACGCCGCCGTGGGGGAGCGCCCGTGAGCGCCCCGGACGTGTCAGACGCTCGGAACACTCTGTGAACCGAGCGTCCGACACGGGCGCCGGGCGCCGGGGCGGCTCGCCGGGCTCAGCGGGCCGGC
>NZ_KI911625.1:21857-30626 GCF_000515355.1 Promicromonospora kroppenstedtii DSM 19349
CCAGGGGCGACGGGCCGGCGAGGTCGTCGGCGGTCAGCCGCCCGACGGCGAGCAGCAGGGCGTCCAGCCCGGTCGCCGAGTCGGTGCGGGCGTGGTCGACCAGGTCGGCGCCGGTGGGTGCGGAAGCGCCGGGCGTGGCGGTGGAGGGTGTGCTGGGGGTCGTCACAGGGGGTTCCCTTCGTCGGGTGGTCGCGCGCGATGTGTCAGACGTACCGGTCACCGGAGTGATCCGTACGTCTGGCACGAGAGGGGTCAGGGCCAGAGCAGGCCCTTGGACCAGCCATCGGCCTCCGCCGTGTACAGCAGGCGGGTGTGCGGTCCGTCGTCCGGCGCCTGCCAGAACTCGACCGACGTCGGGGCCAGCACGTACGCGGTCCAGTCCGGGGCGGCGAGCTCCGGGTCGGTGGTGACGGCGCGCAGCGCCTCGGCGAACGCGTCCGTGTACTCCTCCTGGGAGCCGAGCGGCTCGCTCTGCCGGTTCACCAGGCCCGACGCGCGCGACAGGTCCGACCGCGCCAGGAAGTCGGCCCGGCTCGCCTCCGGCCCCGCCGACGCCGCCGTGCCCGTCACCTTCACCTGCCGGCCGAGCTCCGGCCAGAAGAACGTCAGCGCCGCGTGCGGGTTGGCCGCCAGGTCGCGCCCCTTCGGCCCCGAGGACTGCGAGGCGAACCACCAGCCGTCCGCCGTCACTTCCTTGAGCACCAGCGTGCGGGCGTGCACCCGCCCGGCGGCGTCCGCCGTCGACAGCGTCGCGGCCTGCGGGGCCAGGATCCCGGCGTCGATCGCGCCCTCCAGCCACGCCACGAACAGGTCGTGCGGGGCGGCGGGAGCGGCCGCGGTGTCGAAGGCCGGCAGGCCGGTGCGGGCGAAGGCGGGCAGCGCGCGCAGGCGCTCGCGGAAGGTCATCAGTTGTTCTCCTGGGTCGGTGGGTTCTGGTCCGGCAGGTCGTGGGTCAGCAGGCCGACGAACCCGCGCACCGCTGCGGCGAGGGCGTCCGGGTCCCGCGTGGCGCGGGCCAGGACGTAGCCGCCCTGGACGATCGCGAGGGCGGCGTGCGCGCGGTCGCGGGCGGCGTCGTCGGGCAGCCCGGTCTCGCGCAGGACCTGGGTGAGCGTGCCGAGCAGCCGCACGAAGTAGGCGGTCACCACGTCGTGCAGGCCGTCGTCGTCCATCACCGCCTGGTCGGAGGTGAGGCGGCCGATCTTGCAGCCGGCCAGCGCGTCGCGCGGCCGTTCCAGGTAGGCGACCAGCCGTTCGACGGCGGGGGAGTCGCCGCCGAGCGTGCGCAGCGCGCGGGTGAGCGCGTCGTCCACGGTGGCGCCGACGGCGGCCACGGCCAGGTCGTGCTTGGTGGGGAAGTGGTGGTAGAGGCTGCCCTGCCCCACGCCCGACGCCGCCAGCACGGCGCGCGGGCTCGTCGGCCCGACGCCCTGGGCGGCGAAGAGGTCCTGTGCGGCGCCCACGAGGCGGTCGCGCGCGGAGGTGGTGGTGCTCATGCCCGCACCATACCTACCTCCAGGTATGGTGACAACCGAAAAAGGCCGGTGACGTGCCGGGACGGGGCGCGTCAGAGCAGGGTGAGCACGCCCAGGACGCCGACCGCCAGCCCGAGGACGAGCGAGACGGCGATCAGCACGGAGTGCACGGTGAGGAACTTCGTGGGGCGGCCGTCGGCGTCCCGCGACCGGGGGTCAGCGACGATGCGCTGCCAGAACCGCGGCCAGATGAGCAGGTTCCACAGGGCGGTGACGATGAGCACGACGGACCAGGCGACAGGGATCTCCACGTGCCGATTATCCGCCCGGCCCGGGCGGGCCCCGTCAGAAGTAGTCGCGGACGTGGAGCTGGCGGCCCGCGAAGAGGGCCGTCAGGACGGCGTCGTGGTCGGCCGGGCCGGTCAGGTGGCCCCCGATCCGCAGGTTCGCCGCCGACTGCGCGCCCGCGTACAGCAGCGCCAGGCCGTTGGGGCTGAGCACCGGACGCTCGTGGTGCGCGTCCTCGACGGCGACGACGTCCCGCTCCAGGTGCGTGACGCCGTCCGACACCGTGAGGGTCCACGCGCCCGCCAGGTCCGCCGCGCCGCGGACGGCGAACGGCACGCGCGCGCCCTCCAGCACCGACGACAGGCCGCCGAGCGCACCCGCGACGTCCAGGACCCGCAGCATGTACGGGTGCGCGGCGTGCACGCTGGTGGACAGGTCGGGCAGCACCAGCCACGCGGGATCCAGGCCCGACGTCGCCACGCGCGCCGTGCCGACCACCGTCGAAAAGCTGCCGAGCGTGCGCCACAGGGCTCGCGCCGCGTCGGGGGTCAGGGCGATCAGGTCGTCGATCTCCATGACCGTCGTGGTCGGCGTGTACCCCTCGCCGCGGTTCCAGCTCGCGAAGCCGACCGTCTCGCCCGCCGCGTCGACGGCCAGCGTCACGCCCGTGTAGTCGGCGAAGAACCTCTCCGGCGGCGTCCAGAACGGCTTCTCCGCCCGCGACACCGGCCCGTTCTGCGCGGCGGCCCAGCGACGGTGCACGGCGACGACGGCGTCGAAGTCGGCGGTACCGGCCCGGCGCGTCGTCACCCCCGCGGGGGCGGCCACGCGGTTCAGGTTCTGCAGCGGCACGTCGACGTCGTCGAACGAGCCGATCACCTCGTAACCCAGGCGCCGGTAGATGCCCGGCGCCGAGGGGAACAGGGTCGAGAGGACGTCACCCTGCTGCCGGGCCTCGTCGAGCGCGGCGTCGAACAGGCGCGCGAGATGCCCCGAGCCGCGCCGCTCGGGCTCCACCGCCACGCCCGCGAAACCCGCCGTCGGCACGCGCTCGCCGTGGAACCACGACGTGAACCCGTAGACCCGCAGGCGGGCGGCCAGGCCGTCGTCGTCGAACGCGCCCCACTCGCGGAAGCCCGACGCGGCCCACTCCTCGCTCGTCGGCACCGTGGGGGCGGCCGCGGGCACACCGAACGCCTCGCCGCCCAGCCGGGTGTAGTCGGGCTGGTCGGTGTACTCGATCCGGCGCACGGTGGGAGTCATGCAGGCGACCCTAGGCAACCGGCGGGGGAGGGGGCGAGCGCAAAAACGCGGGTACGGGCTCAGGCTCTGCTCGGCTGGCGCCTGAGCTGCGGCTCAGTCGCCGAAGTAGGCGACCTGGTCCTCGGCCGGGTGCGGGCGCAGCAGCGGGGTGCGCGTGACCTCCAGGGGCTCCGGCGTGAGCAGGCCCTGCAGCTCGGCGTCGGCGGTGCGGTTGCCCGGGGCCAGGCCGTCGTCGGCCACCAGGTCGCGCTGGAAGAGGACTGCGTCGCGCCACGCGCCCAGCTTCCAGCCGATCTTCTCGAACGAGCCCGCGCGGTGGAAGCCGACGGCCTCGTGCAGTGCGATCGCGGGGTCGTTCGGCAGCACGATGCTGGCCACGACACGGTGGTAACCACGGCGCGCGAGCCGCGTCAGGAGCGCCTCGTACAGCGCGCGCCCGCCGCCCACGCGCTGGTGGTCGGTCGCCACGTACACGTTGGTCTCGAGCGTCCAGCGGAACGTCGGGCGGTCCGCGAACGGCTTGGCGTAGGCGAACCCCACCACCTCGCCGTGCGACTCGAGCACGAGCCACGTCTCGCGGCCGAAGAACCGCTCGATGCGCCGCGTCATCTCGCGGGCGTCCGGCGGGCGGGTCTCGAACGTCGCCGCCGAGTCGGCCACGAAGGGGGCGTAGATGGCGGCGCAGGTTGCGGCGTCGTCGGGAGTCGCGACGCGGACGATGCTGTCCATGCCCGGATCCTTTCGTGTTCCGGACGGGCGCGATGATCGCAGCGCGGAATTGACGGCGACCGTCTGACCAGGTAGATCAGCCTGGCTCGCCCGACGGCGGGGCCTCGCCCAGGGTGGGCGCGAGGTCCTTCTGTAGACGTGCGACGTCATGCCAGCGGTCGTGCTTCCAGCCGATCTGGTGGAACGTGCCGACCACCTCGAACCCGAGCGCGGTGTGCAGACCCATGCTCGCCTCGTTCGGGAGGGCCAGGCCGGCCACCAGGCGCCGGTAGCCACGCTCGGCGAGCCGCTCGAAGAGGGCCTCGTACAGGGCACGGCCCGCGCCGGTCCGGCGTCGGCCGTGCTCCAGGTAGACGCTCGTCTCGGCCGCCCACCGGTACGCCTCGCGCGGCGAGTAGGGCGCGGCATAGGCGTAGCCGACGACGGCGCCGGTGTCGGCATCGACGGCGACGAGCCAGGCGTGGCGCTCCGAGCAGCTCGCGATGCGCCGCGCCATCTCGGCGGTGTCCGGCGGCTCGGCCTCGAAGCTGATGTGGGTGTCGCGCACGTAGAAGGCGTAGATGGCGGCGCACGCGGCCGCGTCGTCGGCGGTCCCAGGGCGGATGGTCAGGTCCATGTGCCGATCGTGCCCGATGCGCGGGGCGGCGTAGTGAGCGGCGCAGGAAAGGGTGGGCGAAATCCTCGCGACGCCCGGGGCGGATGTGGGTGGCCGGGCATAGCGTGATGCCGTGACCACGCTCCAGAGACGAGTCCTCGTCGTCGCCGTCCTCGGTTCCTTCGTGTCCTTCCTCGACGGCACGGTGGTGAGCGTCGCCCTGCCCTCGATCGCGGACGAGCTCGCGAGTCCCGGCATGGAGGCGCTGCCCCTGCAGCAGTGGGTCGTGGACGCGTACCTCATCACCCTCGGCGCGCTGATGCTGGTGGCCGGCTCGGTCTCCGACGTCTACGGCCGACGGCGCGTGCTGGCGATCGGGCTCGTCGGGTTCGGGGTCGCCTCCGTGCTGTGCGCGCTCGCGCCGACGGGGCCGGTCCTCGTCCTCGCGCGTGCCCTGCAGGGGGTGGGCGGCGCCCTGCTGGTGCCGAGCTCCCTGGCGCTCATCATCGCGACGTTCAGCGGCGAGGCGCAGTCGCGCGCGATCGGCCGGTGGACGTCGCTGACCACCGGCGCGATGATCGTCGGCCCGTTCGTGGGCGGCATGCTGGTCGACTTCGTGTCCTGGCGCTGGGTGTTCTGGATCAACGTGCCCGTCATCGTCGTGACCCTCTGGCTGCTGCGCGGGGTGCCCGCCGCGGAGGGCGAGCCCGGCCGGCGTATCGACGTGCCCGGCGCGGTGCTGGCCGCGCTCGGCCTCGCGGGCGTCGTGTTCGGGCTGATCGAGGGGGCGCGGCTGGGGTGGACGTCGCCGCTGATCCTCACGTCGATCATCGGGGGCGCCGTGCTGCTGGTGGCGTTCGTGCTCTACCAGCGGCGCGCGGCCGACCCGATGCTGCCGCTGCGCCTGTTCGGCGCGCGCAACTTCGCCTGGGGCAACCTGGCCACCACCGCCATCTACGGCGCGCTGTCCCTGGGCGGCTTCGTGCTCACCCTGTTCCTGCAGCAGGTCGCCGGGTACTCCGCCACATGGTCGGGGGTGGCGCAGCTGCCCACCACCATCGCGATGATCGCTCTGTCCGCGTGGTTCGGCACACTCGCCGGCCGGTACGGGCCGCGGCTGTTCATGACCGTGGGGCCGATCATCGCCGGCATCGGCTTCCTCCTGATGCTCTCGATCGACGAGACCGCCGCCTACGTCACGCAGGTGCTGCCGGGTCAGCTCGTGTTCGGGCTCGGCCTCTCGATCACGGTCGCGCCCCTCACGGCCGCCATCCTCGGCGCCGTCCCGACGCACGACGCCGGCATCGGTTCCGCCGTGAACAACGCCGTCGCGCGGGTGGCGGGCCTGGTGACCGTGGCGTTCGCGGGCATCATCACGGGCGGCGTGCTCGACGTCGCCTCGCTGCACCGGGCGTTCCTGGTCACCGCGGGTCTGCTCGTGCTCGGCGGGCTGCTGTCCCTGGTGGGCATCCGCAACGTGCGTGGGGTAGATCCCGACGCAAACCTGGTCAAAACCAGTTAGGTATGCCTAACCTAAGTGCATGGCATACAAGGGGCGCAGGGCCGTCGACCCGCACGTCGTGATGGCCGAGGTCATCAGCACCAAGCAGGTCTCGCCGAACATGATGCGCGTGACCCTGGGCGGTGACGAGCTCGACCGGTTCACGCCCGCCGGCTACGACCAGTGGTTCCGCCTCTTCCTGCCGCGCGCCGGCCAGGACATGCTCCGCCTGCCGACGCGCACCTCCGGGCTCTGGTACGCCGAGTACCTCACCACGCCCAGGGCCCGCCGACCCTGGGTGCGCAACTACACGGTCCGCGCAGCGCGCCCCGACCTGAACGAGCTCGACGTCGACTTCGTGCTGCACGCGGGCGACGACGACGCCGCGGGCGGGCACGACGTCGGGCATGGCGCCGTGCATGCCTCCGGGCCGGGGGCCGGGTTCGCCCAGGCCGCCGAGCAGGGCCTGCGCGTCGGCCTGCTCGACCAGGGTGTCGCCTACAACCCGCGGCACGACCACGACTGGACGCTCCTGGTCACCGACGAGTCCGGCCTTCCCGCCGTCGCGGGCATCTGCGAGTCCCTGCCCGACGACGCCCGCGGCGTCGCCGTCGTCGAGGTGCCCACGGCCGCGGACAAGCAGGAGTTCCGCGCGCCGTCCGGCGTCGAGGTGCGCTGGGTGGTGCGGTCCGAGGCTGCCGGGGACGGCACGGCCGGACCGGACGGCGCGCAGGCCGTCCCGGGCCAGGCGGCGCTCGCGGACCTGTGCGCCCTGGACCTGTCGGCGCACGGCGGCGACGTCTACGCCTTCACGATCGGTGAGTCGGCCCTGGCCACGGGTGCGCGCCGACACCTCGTGGGCGAGCGCGGGGTGCCCAAGTCGCACGTCGACTTCGTGGGCTACTGGCGGCACGGCAAGGCCGCTCCGAGCTGACCGTTCCGTTGGGCGGTCCGGGTGCTGGGGCCTGCTGAGGCCTGGTTGCGGCAGGGCATTTCCGCGTGGTCGGCAGAATGTCAGATGGTCGGTATTCCGAGCTGCCGACCATCTGACCTTCTGCCGACCGTCTGACGTTCTGCCGACCGGCTCGCCCCGCCGAGCGCCCGGCCCGCGCCGGCCGCTCGACGCTCTGTCGACCATTTGCTGATCGCTGACGCTGACGCCGACGCTGATGCCGGGCGCAGGGCAGATCGTTCGCGGCGCAGCGAGACCCTCAGTGAGGGGCTGGGCTACGGGGAGCGCGACCACAGGTGCCGGTTTTCGGGGTTCGTGCACAGGAGAAGGAAACGCGGCCGCCGCGGCATGCGGATGTACGGCACCGTCGAGGCATGAACCAGACGGGGATCGTCCTTGCTCGCCACCACGACCGAGAAGCACTGCGGCGGGCGCTTCGCGCCAACCGGGCGGAGAAGGTCCGCCGAGGTGCCTATCGCTCTCGGCAGCCGTCGACCGGCGACCGTTTCCGTGATGCCGACGACCAGGCCCTGGCGCGCACGCTGGCGGTCTCCGCGCAGCTTCGCGATGCGTGGGTGAGTCACGAGTCGGCCGCTCTGCTGCACGGGCTCCGGCTGTGGCAGCCGCCCGACCGCGTCCACGTCGTGCAGAAGTACCGTGCGTCGTCGGCCTCGGCCGGCGACATCGCACGCCACCGGCTCGGCCTCACCGACGACGAGAAGGTCGTGATCGACGGCGTGGCGACCACGAGCCTGGAGCGTACGGTCGTCGACTGCTGCGTCGCGCTGCACCCGCTGCTCGCGCTCGTCATCGCGGACCACGCGCTCGCGCTCGGGACGGACCGGGCCGCCGCCCTGGCCGTGCTGGACGCCCGGCGTGACCCACGCGGGCGGCGTCGGGCACGGCTGGTGCTCGAGCTGGCGGACCCGGGGGCGGAATCCGCGTGGGAGACCTGGTTGCGGTACATCGTGCTGCGGGCCGGCCTGCCTCGACCGACCACACAGCTCCAGGTACACACGCCGCACGGCGACTACCGTGCCGATCTGGGCTGGGCCGAGTTCCGGCTGCTGGCCGAGTTCGACGGGCGCGTCAAGTACACCCGAGGCGCTCTGGGCCCCGGTCACGACGCCGACCGCGCGCTGTTCGACGAGAAACGCCGCGAGGACCACCTCCGCGAGGAGGACTGGGGTGTCGTCCGCGTGACCTCGTCGGACACACCCGCCGAGGCGGAAGACCGCGTCCTCCGCCACCTCTCGCCTGCCACCCGCAAGGCACTGACACCCCTGCACCTCCTCCCGCCGCCGCCTCACCACCCGGTCGTCCCGCCCGCGCCCGTTCGCCCGGCACGCCCCGCCCGTCCAGCCCGCAAGGCGGGCGCACGGTGATCGGCAGAATGTCAGGTGGTCGGCATTCCGGGCTGCCGACCACCTGACGTCCTGCCGACCACCCTGAGGTCTTAATGCGTTGGGCCTGTCCGGGGCGGCTGTGTCAGGGTCCCGGGCATGGCTTCTTTCGTCTCGCACGTGACCGTGGACTCGTCCGACCCCTACGCGCTGTCCGAGTGGTGGAAGCAGGTGCTCGGATACCAGGACGTGCCCGGCGACCCCAACCTGCCCGGCCATGAGGAGTGCATGATCGTCGACCCCGACGGCAAGGGGGTCGATGTCCTGTTCATCGAGGTGCCGGAGGCCAAGACGGTCAAGAACCGGGTGCATCTCGACCTGCGTCCGCGTGCGGACCTGCGCGACGTCGAGATCGAACGGGTCAAGGGGCTCGGCGCCACCGTCGTGAACGACCACCGCGGCATCTACGGGCCGGGGTCGGGCTGGGTGACCTTCGCCGACCCGGAGGGCAACGAGTTCTGCGTGCTGCGCTCGCGGGCGGAGCTCGCGGCGGCCGAGGAGGCGGCTGAGTAGGAGGCCGGGCAGGCCGCCGCCACGACCGGGCGGGCCGCCACGACCGAGCC
>NZ_KI911625.1:30726-36160 GCF_000515355.1 Promicromonospora kroppenstedtii DSM 19349
GGCCGCCACGACCGAGCCGGCCGCCACGACCGAGCCGGCCGACGCGTGAGCGACTGGCTGATCCGGCCCGGGGCACCGGAGGACTTTCCCGCGATCCGCACGGTGCAGGTCGCCGCGTTCGGCGAGGACCGGTTCGCCGACGGCGTCGACCCCATCCGTGAGTCCTGGATCTACCGCCCGGCGCTGTCGCTGGTGGCGGTGTACGACGGCGCCGTGGTGGGCTACGCCAAACTGGGTGGTCGGCAGAATGTCAGGTGGTCGGCAACCCGAGTTGCCGACCACCTGACATTCTGCCGACCACCCGGATAGGCTCGCCGCAGCCCGCAGCCCGCAGCCCGCAGCCCGCAGCCCGCCCTGGCCTCAGACGCGGACGACGACCTTGCCCCGCGTATGGCCGGACTCGTTGGCGCGGTGCGCTTCGGCGGCGTCGGCCAGGTCGAAGACCTGCGCGATCTCGACGGACAGCTTGCCTGCGTCGAACAGCGCGGTGAGCGCGTCCAGGTCGGCGGTCGAGGGGCGCACCCACAGGTAGTGCCCGCCGTGCTCGCTGCGGGCGGTCGGGTCGGCGATCGAGGCGACCGTGCCGCCGTCGGCCAGGTTCTCGACGCTGGCCGCGACGGCCCCGTCGCCCACGAAGTCCAGGATGACGTCCACGCCGTCGGGCGCGACGGCGCGTACGCGGTCGGCCAGGCCGTCGCCGTAGGTGACGGGCTCGGCGCCCAGCCCGCGCAGGAACTCGTGGTTCCGCTCGCTCGCGGTGCCGATGACGCGGGCGCCCAGCGCCCTGGCGATCTGCACGGCGAACGCGCCGACGCCTCCGGCCGCGGCGTGCACGAGCACGGTCTGGCCGTCCCTGACGCCGGCCCGCTGGATCGCCTGGTACGCGGTGAGGCCCGCGAGCGGCACCGCCGCGGCCTCCTCGAAGCTCAGCGACGCCGGCTTGCGTGCCAGCGTGCGCACGGGCGCGGCGACCAGCTCGGCGAACGTGCCCCCGCGCACGGTGTCCTTGCGCACGTAGCCGTAGACCTCGTCGCCCACCTGGTACTCGGGGGTGTCCAGGCCGACCTGCTCGACGACGCCGGCGACGTCCCAGCCCGGGATCGCGGGCAGGTCCGTGTCGATGAGGCCCTGCAGGTACCCCTGGCGGATCTTCCAGTCGACCGGGTTGACCGACGCCGCCCTCACCCGGACGACGACGGCGTCGGGGCCGATGTGGGGGTCGGGCTGCTCGGTGAGCTCCAGGACGTCGGTGCTGCCGAACTCTGCATACGTGATCGCTCGCATGCAGGCGACAACCACCGTTGCGGACGCGGGTATTCCGCGCCCGCCGGGTGGCCCGCGGCACACTGTGCGCCGTCCCATCACTAATAGTGTGCCAAGCGCCGCGCGCAGCACCCAAGGTGCGCTACTACCCAGCGATCGCGCCCGGAATCGGCAAGATCCCGGCGCGATCGCTGGAAGAAGCGCACATCAACAGGCGCCGGACATCGGTCATGCGGGCGGCGGCACCTCCGCGACCACGTCCTGCGCCGCCTTCTCCGGGCGCCAGCCCCGCCACACCGAGTGCCGCATGCGCCGCTCGCCCGAGGCACCGTCGGAACCCTCGACCCAGTCGGCGTACGTCACCTCGCCCACCAGGCTCGGCGTGACCCAGCGCGCGTCCGACGCGTCCTCCGGCGGCACCCCGGACACCCCCGGCGTCTTGCGCTCCATGCCCCGCAGCCGGGCGGTGATCTCCCGGCGCTCGCGCTCGCTGAACCCCGTGCCGACCCGGCCGACGTAGCGCAGGCCGCTGCCCTCGCCGTCGGGCACTGCCATGAGCAGCGAGCCCATCACGGACGCGTCGGCGCGGCCCGGGCGCCAGCCCACCACGACCACCTCCTGCATGGCCTGGTGCTTGATCTTGAGCCACTCCCGCGAGCGGCGTCCGGCATAGGTGGAGGCGCGACGCTTGGCGACCACGCCCTCCAGCCGCAGGGTGCGCGAGGTGCGGACGGCGGCGTCGAGGTCGCCGTCGAAGGCGGGCGGCAGGTGAACGGGCGGGCGGGGCGCGACCAGGGACTCCAGCAGCTCGCGCCGCTCGGTATAGGTACGGCCGGTCACGTCCTCGCCGTCGGCCACCAGGACGTCGAACAGCATGAGGTCCACCTGGACCTGCGCGCGGGCGCGGGCGACGTCGTGCTCCTTGCGCAGGTTGGCGCGGTGCTGCAGGCGGCGGAAGTCGGGCCGGCCTGCGCGGTCGAGGGCGACGATCTCGCCGTCGAGCACCACGGGCAGGCGGGCGGCGTCGACCTGGCCTGCGAGCGCCGCGAGCTCGGGGAAGGTGACGGTGAGGTCCTGGCCGGAGCGGCTGATCAGGCGGAGGGTGTCGGGGTCCTGGACGTGGGCGAGGGTGCGGAACCCGTCCCATTTCATCTCGAAGGCCCAGTCGTCGGGCCGGGTGAGGTCGCCGGGGGTGGCGGCGGTGGCGAGCATGGCGCGCCACCGGCCGCCCGGCGGCGTCTCGCGGCGGGTACCGGGTTCTGGGGTCGCGGACGGTGCCGCGGGTTCGGTGCTCGACGGCGCGGGGGAGCCGGGCTGGGCCTTGGTGAGGTGGATGAGCCAGTTGTTCTCGGCGTCGCCGTCGCGTCCGCCGGTGCGGATCAGGGCGAGGCGGCGGGCGCCGCGCTCGGCGGAGTGCAGGGTGACGATGACCTCGTCGTCGCGCCACTTCTCCAGGTCGTAGGTGCCGGAGTCCCAGATGGTGACGTCGCCGGCGCCGTACTCGCCGGCGGGGATGCTGCCCTCGAAGGATCCGTACTCGAGGGGGTGGTCCTCGGTCTGCACGGCCAGGTGGTTCTTGGCGGGGTCGGTGGGTTCGCCGCGCGGGAGTGCCCAGCTGACGAGTACGCCCTCGTGCTCCAGCCGGAAGTCCCAGTGCAGGCGGCGGGCGTGGTGCTCCTGGATGACGAAGGTGGGGTCGGTCTCGACAGGTTCGGCCGGCGGGGTGGCTTCGGCCTGTGGGGCGGGTTCGACCTCCGCGGCGGGTTCCGGCTCGGGGTCGCCGCGCGGTCCGAACGGTTCCGGTGTCTTGGCGGGGTCCCGCTTGGCGCGGTAGGTCTCCAGCTTCTGGAAGGTGGCCAGCCGTTCCGTCGTCGGCTCCAGGGCGGCGAGGTGCCCTTCCAGCAGCGGCGCGAGGAGGTCGCCGTCGGCGGCGATGCGGGCCAGCACGTCGTCGGAGGTGAGCTGGGCGAGGTCCGGGTCCTCCAGCTCGGCCCATGTCCGTGGTGCGGCGACCCAGGGCCGGTCGAGGCCGCGCAGGGAGTAGGGCGCGATGGTGGTCTTGCTGCCGTTGTTCTGCGACCAGTCGACGAGCACCTTGCCGGAGCGCAGGGCCTTGCTCATGTCGCTGACCACCAGGTCGGGGTGCTCGGCCTCCAGGTAGCGGGCGAGCTCGTGCGCGACGGCGGAGACGGCGTCGGAGTCGAGGCGGGTGTCGGCGGCCTTGCCGAGGGCGGCGTAGAGGTGGATGCCCTTGGATCCCGAGGTGACGGGGTAGGGCTCCAGGTCCATGCCGCGCAGGATCTCGCGGGCCCAGCGGGCGACCTGCGCGCACTCGGTGAGGCCGGCGCCCGGCCCGGGGTCGAGGTCGAGCACGAGGCGGTCGGGGTCGAGCCGGGCCCCGGTGCGGCCGAACTGCCACTGCGGCGTGTGCAGCTCCAGGGTTGCGGTCTGGCCCAGCCAGGTCAGGGTCGCGAGGTCGTTGACCAGCACGTAGTCGTTGGCGGACTGCTTGTGCTGGATCGACCGCCGCTTGACCCAGTCGGGGGTGGAGGCGTCGAGGTTCTTCTGGAAGAACATCTGCCCGCCGGTGCCGTCCGGCCACCGTTTGCGCGTGACGGGCCGGTTGGCCGCGTGCGGCAGCAGCACCGGCGCCACCTCGGCCAGGTAGTGCAGCACCTCGCCCTTGGTGGTGCCCGACGCCGGGTAGAGCACCTTGTCGAGGTTGCTCAGGCGCAGGCGGTGCCCGTCGACCGTGACCGTGTGCGTCGTCGCCATCCCACCATCGTGCCGCCGTCAGGGCGTGTGCGCTCGGAGTCGGCGAGATCACTCGAACGGGGTCGTGGTGGGGTGAAGAACTCCGCTAGGCTCCGGCGCGTGATTTCTGACATCTCGACCGCCGCGTTCGCCTCGCCCCTGACGGTGGCCGGCGACGTGCCGTCGACGCGCCGGCCCGAGCGCCTCACCGTCTACGGCGCCGAGTGGTGCCGCGACTGCCGCCGCAGCAAGGCCGTGCTCGACGTGCGCCGCGTGGACTACGTGTACGTGGACCTCGTCGCGGAGCCGGCGCGGGCCGACGAGGCCGAGGCGCTGACCGGGCGCAAGCAGATCCCGGTGCTGGTCTTCCCGGACGGCGAGCACCTGGTGGAGCCCACCAACGCCGAGCTCTGCGAGAAGCTGGACCGCGCGGGCCTCTGACCTCGGCCCAGGGGTAAACCTGGGCATGTAGTGCGCTTGGGGCGCACCATAGAAGGATGAGGGCCATCTGGAAGGGTGCCGTGACCTTCGGTCTCGTCAACGTCCCGGTCAAGGTCTACAGCGCGACCGAGGATCACGACGTGCCGTTGCACCAGGTGCATGACGCCGACGGCGGACGCATCCGGTACAAGCGCGTGTGCGAGATCGACGGCGAGGTGGTGCCGTACGAGCACATCGACAAGGCGTACGACGACGGCGAGCGCACCGTGGTGCTCACCAAGCAGGACCTCGCCGACCTGCCCGCCGAGCGGGACCGGGAGATCTCGGTGGTCGAGTTCGTGCCGAGCGACCAGATCGACCCGATCATGTTCGACCGCACCTACTACCTGGAGCCCGACTCCAAGTCCACGAAGGCGTACGTGCTGCTGCGCCGCACGCTGGAGGAGACCGACCGCACCGCGGTCGTGAAGTTCGCGCTCCGGCAACGCACTCGGCTCGCGGCGTTGCGCGTGCGGGACGAGGTGCTGGTGCTGCAGACCCTCCTGTGGGCCGACGAGATCCGCGAGGCCGCGTTCCCGTCCCTCGACGAGCCCGCGAAGGTGAGCGCCAAGGAGCTGACGATGTCGGCGCAGCTCGTCGCCAGCTTCGAGGCGGACTTCACGCCCGAGGACTACGAGGACGAGTACCAGGTGCAGCTGCGCAAGCTCGTGGACGCGAAGCTGGAGGCGGGCGAGAGCGTCGACACGGCGGCCACCTTCGGCGAGCAGGCCGAGGAGGGTGGGGGCGCCGAGGTCGTGGACCTCATGGAGGCCCTCAAGCGTTCCGTCGCGGACGCGAAGAAGTCCCGCAAGACCGGCTGAGCCGCACCGGCCGAACCGGCCCGGGTCACGCGCCCAGGTGGGCCGCCAGGCCCTGTTCCCCCGCGCGCATCACCCGCGAGTGCGCCCAGGCCAGCGGACCGGGGGCCACGCGCGCC
>NZ_KI911625.1:36260-43307 GCF_000515355.1 Promicromonospora kroppenstedtii DSM 19349
CCGCACGCCGGCCCCGGCGAGGACCAGCGGCACGCGCAGCTCGGTGGTCGCGCCGTGCCGCCCGGCCGGGGCGGAGGGGGTGGCACCGAAGGACCAGCCCGGCTCGGGCTCGACGACGAGGTCACCGTAGTTCGGGCTCATCCGCAGGCGGCGCTGGTCGGCCTCGTCGAACACGTTCCGCACCTGCGGCAGCGCCGTCAGCGCCCGCTCCAGCCGGCGGACGGCGGCGCGGTCGCCCGCCCGCTCGCCGATGATCCGCACGTCCGCGACCCCGCCCACGACGATCACGACGTCGGTGCCGGCCGCGGGCGTCTGCCCGCTGGTCAGGACCTGCGGCGTGAAGCCGGCGGCCTCGATCGCGGCGAGGCCCTCGGCGGCGAAGCCCTTGTCGAAGGTGGTCATGCCGTGGTCGCCGGTGACGACGAACGCGGTGTCGTCGTGGACGCCCGCCTCCTTCGTGGCGGCGACGATGCGGCCGATCTGCCGGTCGATGTCCTCCAGCGCGCCCGGGATGCGCGGGTCGGCGTCGCCGCCGGCGTGCCCGATCGCGTCGAGCGTGTCGCAGTACACCGTGATCAGGTCGGGGATCCCGTTGGTGCGCACCAGCTGGCCGTTCGAGCTGACGGGCTCGCCGCGCAGCACCGAGACGGCGTCGTCGGTGCGGCGCGCGCAGTCGCCGCCGGGCTGCGTGTACAGGCCGTCCGGGTCGCCGAACGTGACCCCGTAGTTCTGCAGGATGAACCACTGCGCGGAGAACACCGTGCCGCCCTGCTCCCGGATCGACTGCGCGATCGTGGGCACGGCCAGGTCGCGCTGCTGGCCGCGCGCGGTGTTGCTCGCGGCGTCGAACCAGTAGGCGGTGTTGCGGTGCGTCTCGGGCCAGGCGCCCGTGGCGACCGAGGACCACGACGGGTTGGTGATCGACGTCATCACGCCCGACGAGGTGGTGACGCTGCCCTCGCGCAGCAGCGCGCGCAGGTTCGGCATCTCGGCCGAGCCGGGAGAGCCGGCGCCGTCGCGCACCAGGTCGAGGTACTCGACGTCGAACCCGTCCAGGGCCAGGAGGACGACGTGGTCGGCACGGCCGGCGGACGGGCTCGCGGGCATGGTGGCGGTCCTGGTCCTCTCACCGGCGGTCGCGGTGGTGGGTGGGGTGCCGGGCACCGGAGCGGCGGCGGCGGTCGAGGCCGTCCACACGGTGGCGGCGACGATGCTGACGGCGAGGATCTTTCGCAACAAAGGCATCATGCGCGCAATTCGAGCACCCGGGCAGAGAACTTCGGGGGAGGCGGGGGGCGAATGTCGGATGAACCCTGGAGCCTGTGGACGAACGAGGGCCGCCTCCTCGCGCGGTCGGTAGACTCGGCCGGGTGACCATGCCCGACGCACCCGAGCGCACCACGTCTCCCGACGAGCCCCGTTTCCGCTACACCCCCGCCCTCGCGCAGCAGATCGAGCTGCGCTGGCAGGACATCTGGGAGGAGCGGGGCACGTTCCACGCGGCGAACCCGCAGGGGCGACTTACGGGGCCGGGCGGGAGCCCGGCGCAGGGTGACCCGTACTTCATCATGGACATGTTCCCGTACCCCTCGGGTGCGGGCCTGCACGTGGGTCACCCGCTGGGCTACATCGCCACCGACGTCACCGGGCGCTTCCGCCGCATGCGCGGCGACAACGTGCTGCACGCGCTGGGCTACGACGCGTTCGGCCTGCCCGCCGAGCAGTACGCCGTCCAGACGGGTCAGCACCCGCGGACCACGACCGAGGCCAACATCGGCAACATGCGGCGCCAGCTACGCCGCCTCGGCCTGGGCCACGACCCGCGCCGCACCTTCGCGACGATCGACCCCGAGTACGTCCGCTGGACGCAGTGGATCTTCCTGCAGATCTTCGAGTCCTGGTACGACGCCGACGCCGAGCGCCCCGGACCTGTCACGGGCTCCGGCGACGGCAAGGGCCGCGCGCGCCCGATCGCGGAGCTGCGCGCCGAGCTCGCCGCGGGCACACGGCCCGTCCCCGGGCACGACGGCGACAACACGGGCGGCGCCGTCTGGGCCGGACTGAGCGAGCTCGAACAGCGGGACGTCGTCGACGGCCAGCGGCTCGCCTACATCGACTCCTCGCCGGTGAACTGGTGCCCGGGCCTGGGTACCGTGCTCGCGAACGAGGAGGTCACCGCCGACGGCCGCTCCGAGCGCGGCAACTTCCCCGTGTTCCAGCGCAACCTCCGCCAGTGGAAGATGCGCATCACCGCCTACGCGGACCGCCTCACGGACGACCTGGAGCTCATCGACTGGCCCGAGAAGGTCAAGTCCATGCAGCGCAACTGGATCGGTCGCTCCACGGGCGCCAACGTCCGGTTCGACGTCGTCGGCACCGCCGAGGGCGACCCGGCCGGCGCGGCGGGCTCGCTGGAGGTCTTCACCACCCGACCCGACACCCTGTTCGGCGCCACGTTCATGGTGGTGGCCCCCGAGCACCCGCTGCTGGACGAGGTCCCCACGGCCTGGCCCGACGGCACTCGCTCCGCATGGACCGGCGGGTACGACACCCCCGTCGAGGCCGTCGCCGCCTACCGCCGCGAGTCGTCCGCCAAGACCGCCGTCGAGCGGCAGGCCGACGCCGGCAAGAAGACCGGCGTGTTCACGGGCCACCTGGCCGTGAACCCGGTCAGCGGTCTGCAGGTCCCGGTCTTCACCGCGGACTACGTGCTGATGGGCTACGGCACCGGCGCCATCATGGCCGTCCCGGGCGGCGACGAGCGCGACTTCGCGTTCGCCGAGGCCTACGACCTGCCGGTGATCCACACCGTCGAGCCGGAGGGCGGCCTGCCCGAGGGCCACACCGGGGCATACGCGGGTGACGGCGTCGCCGTGCGGTCCTCGAACGACGAGATCTCGCTCGACGGCCTGGGCGTCGTCGAGGCCAAGGCGAAGATCATCGCCTGGCTGGAGAGCCGGAACATCGGCGAGGGCACCACCACCTACCGCCTCAACGACTGGCTGTTCAGCCGCCAGCGCTACTGGGGCGAGCCGTTCCCCGTGGTGTGGGACGAGGACGACCGCCCGGTCGCGATCCCGGACGCGATGCTGCCGGTGGACCTGCCGGACGTGCCCGACTACGCGCCGCGCACCTTCGACCCGGAGGACGCCAACTCGGAGCCCGAGGCGCCGCTGGGCCGCAACGACGACTGGGTGCACGTCACCCTCGATCTCGGCGACGGACCCAAGAAGTACCGCCGCGACACCAACACGATGCCCAACTGGGCCGGGTCGTGCTGGTACTACCTGCGCTACCTCGACCCCGCCGAGAGCACGGCGGCCGCGCTGCCCGAGCTCGAGAACTACTGGCTGGGCCCGCAGCACAACCCGACGTCCGGCCCGGCCGGCGGCGTCGACCTCTACGTGGGCGGCGTGGAGCACGCCGTGCTGCACCTGCTGTACGCCAGGTTCTGGCACAAGGTCCTGTTCGACCTGGGCCACGTCAGCGGTGTCGAGCCGTTCGGCAAGCTGTTCAACCAGGGCTACATCCAGGCGTACGCCTACACCGACTCGCGCGGCCAGTACGTGCCGGCCGAGGAGGTCGAGGGCGACGAGCAGACCGGCTTCACGTGGCAGGGCCAGCCCGTCAACCGTGAGTACGGGAAGATGGGCAAGTCGCTCAAGAACGTCGTGACGCCTGACGAGATGTACGAGCAGTACGGCGCCGACACCTTCCGCGTCTACGAGATGTCGATGGGCCCGCTGGACCTGTCGCGTCCGTGGGAGACCCGGGCCGTCGTCGGGTCGCAGCGGTTCCTGCAGCGGCTGTGGCGCAACGTCGTCTCGGAGGAGACCGGTGAGCTCACCGTCACCGACGACGAGCCCGACACCGCGACGCTGCGCGCGGTGCACCGCGCCATCGCCGACGTGCGCCTCGAGATGGAGAACATGCGGCCCAACACCGCGATCGCCAAGCTCATCACGCTGAACAACCACCTCACGGGCCTGCCGGCCGTGCCGCGCTCGGCCGTGGAGCCGCTCGTCCTGATGACGGCGCCCATCGCGCCGCACATCGCGGAGGAGCTGTGGTCCCGCCTCGGCCACGAGGAGTCGCTGGCGCACGCGCCGTTCCCGGCCGCCGACGAGCAGTACCTCGTGCAGGACACCGTGACGTGCGTGGTCCAGGTGCAGGGCAAGGTGCGGGCCAAGTTCGAGGTCGCCCCGGACATCTCCGACCAGGAGCTGGAGGCGACGGCCCTGGCCGAGCCGAACGTGGTCAAGTTCCTGGACGGCCGCGGGGTCCGCAAGGTGATCGTCCGTGCCCCGAAGCTGGTCAACATCGTCCCGGCCTAGCCGCCTTTCGTTGAGTGCTGGGTATTTGTTGGTCCAAGGAGCCTTGGACCAACAAATACCCAGCACTCAACGTTCTTGTTGGATCTTGCGAGCCCTGATCGCGGCGCGGATCCGGCGGATCAGCCGGTCCGGGTAGCGGATCACGTCGTCCGCCGTTGCGGTGATGATCAGCCAGCCGGCACCCTCGAGGAGCTGGCGCCGTTCCACGTCGCGCCGCCAGGTTGCAGGATCGGTGCGGTGATGGTCGCCGTCGTACTCGACGGCGATCTTGAGCTCCGGATAGGACAGGTCCGGGAGCGCGAGAAACTGCCCCGTCGCGTCCAGGGCGGGCACGTTCACCAGCGGTTCGGGCAGTCCGGCGTCGATGATGATCAATCGCAGCCGAGACTCCATCGACGAGTCCGTCCCGGACCGGACCAGCTCGACGGCTTCCCGGCAGAGCGCGAGACCTCGCATCTTGAAGGTCTCGCGAAGCAGCAGCTCCAGCTCGTCGACCGTGGTCAGCGGGTTCTTGCGCCGCGTCATGGCGTCGCCGAGGCCGACCAGGCTGTCCCTGGTCAAGCCGTGCGACACCTGGAGCCAGGTCTGTGGTGCCGAGGTGATCCGAAGCCCGAGCCGATGGACGACGTCGAGCTTCTTCTGCCCGCAGAAGTGTGGCCTGATCGCGAATCGCTGGGGGCGCTCACCCCTGCGCGGAGTCACGACATGGATCGCGTGATCTTCTTCGAGCTGCCAAGGAAGCTCCACGCCGAGCAGCCGCAGCGCCGTTGTACGAGCGAAGGCGGCGTTCGGGTGCACGACCCGTGCAATCGCGCGGCACCGGTCGATCAACGACGGGTCGGGGTCGTCGATGCGTACGCCGGACGTCGGAGCCGAGAGCCGTCTGGATCTCAGCGCTTGGGCGCTGATTCCACGAGAAAGCCCCTCTGAGACCGTGAAGATTTCATGTGCCACACGTCGAGGCTCGATGGTTTCGGAGCGGGCCGCTCCCTATCCACAGCCCCCACTCCGCCACCCCGTTGAGTGCTGGCCATTTGTGGGCTCAACCCGGCCAGAGGCAACAAATAGCCAGCACTCGACGGGAGAACGGGTCAGCGCTTGCGGGTGCCGAACAGCGAACGGGTCAGCTCGCGGACGAGGACCGTCCCCGCTGTCCTGGCCAGCGAGCTCACCACCCGGTTGCGGTCGCGGGCCGCCTGCGCCTTGTGCCGGGCCTCCGCCTTCTCGCGGGTCGCGGCCTCCTTCTCCAGGCGGGCACGCTCCTTGGCGATCTCCCGCTGGTCCTCGGCAGCGGACGCCTCGCCCGCCGCGGCCGCCTGCCCGGCGGCCTGCTCCTGTGCCCGCGCCTGGAGCAGCTCGAACGCCGACTCCGCGTCGACCGCCGTCCCGTACCTCGCTTGGCCCGCGGAGGCCGCGACCACCCGGTCGATCTCCGCGTCGCCCGCCGGCTCCATCGACGCCTGCGGCGCCCGCACCCGCGTCCACGCGACCGGGGACGGCGCGCCCTTCTCCGTGAGCACTGTGACCACGGCCTCGCCGGTGCCGAGCTCCTGCAGCAGACGCTCCAGGTCGTACGGCGACTTCGGGAACGTGCGGGCGGCGGCCCGCAGCGCGGTCGCGTCGTCGGGTGTGAAGGCGCGCAGCGCGTGCTGCACCCGGTTGCCGAGCTGGGCCAGCACGTCGGACGGCACGTCCTTGGGCGACTGCGTCACGAAGAACACGCCCACGCCCTTGGACCGGATCAGCCGGACCGTCTGCACCACCTGCTGCAGGAAGTCCTTGGAAGCGCCGGTGAACAGCAGGTGCGCCTCGTCGAAGAAGAACACGAGCTTGGGCTTGTCGGCGTCGCCAACCTCGGGCAGCTCCTGGAAGAGGTCGGCCAGCAGCCACATGAGGAACGTCGAGAACAGCTGCGGGCGGTCCTGGACCGCGGGGAGCTCCAGCACGCTCAGCACGCCGAGGTCGCCCCGCGTCGCGATCAGGTCCGACGTCTCGAACGCTGGTTCGCCGAAGAACACGTCGGCGCCCTGCCCCTCCAGGCCCACGATCTCGCGCAGGATGACGCCCGCCGTCGCCGCCGAGACCCCGCCGATCCCCTTGAGCTCGGCCTTGCCCTCGTCCGAGGTCAGGTGCGCGATCACCGACTGCAGGTCCTTGAGGTCCAGCAGCGCCAGACCCCTCTTGTCGGCCCAGTGGAAGATCAGGGTCAGGCTCGACTCCTGCGTCGCGTTCAGGCCCAGCACCTTGGACAGCAGGATCGGCCCGAAGTCGGTGACCGTCGTCCGGATCGGTACCCCCTTGCCCAGGCCGCCCAGCGAGTAGAACTCGACCGGGTACCGCGTGGGCGTCCACTCCTGGCCGATGCTCGCCGCGCGCGCCGCGACCTTCGGGTTGTCCGCGCCCGGCAGCGCCAGGCCCGACAGGTCGCCCTTGACGTCGGCCAGGAAGACCGGGACCCCGGCCAGGGACAGGCCCTCGGCCATGCCCTGCAACGTCTTGGTCTTGCCGGTTCCCGTGGCGCCCGCGACCAGGCCATGCCGGTTCAGCATCGACAGGGCGAAGCCCACCTGGACCCGCGGGTCGGGCGTGGCCTCGCCGCCCGGTTCGCCCTCCAGGAGGGCGCCCAGCGGCAGCGTGGCCTCCGCGGCATATCCGGCGGCGACCTCGGCCGCGTAACCCTGGGGCGCCGCCTCGCCCCGGGCCGGCTCGTCGT
>NZ_KI911625.1:43407-47038 GCF_000515355.1 Promicromonospora kroppenstedtii DSM 19349
CGGCCGGCGTCCCCGTGCGGGTCGCCGGGTCCGGCGACCGGGGGACGGCCGGGACCCTCGCGTGGCAGGTGCTGCAGGCGGGCGCGGGAACGGGCGCGAACGACTCCAGCGTGGTGCTGTCCGCCCGGGTCGCCGGACTGGACGTGCTCCTCCTGGGCGACCTGGAGGACGTCGGCCAGGCAGCGCTGGTGCCGCTGACAGGTCGCGCCGACGTCGTGAAGATCGCGCACCACGGGTCAGCGGTGCAGTCCCGCGAGCTCGCTGAGCGGGTGCGTCCGGCGGTCGCGCTCGTGTCCGCAGGGCGGGACAACGAGTACGGGCACCCCACCGACGAGGCGCTCGACCTGTACGCGGGCGTCGGCGCCGCGGTGGTGCGCACGGACGAGTGCGGCACCGTCGCGCTCGTCGTCCGCGGAGGTGAGATGGCCCTCGCGGGCTGCTAGTGCTCAGGCAAGCGCTTGCCCACGCACGACGACGCAAGTCAGCGCCACACTTTCGCGAAACGTTGCGGATCCCGGCCACGGCCCTAACGTGGGTGAAAGACGAAGGAGCTTTTTCGGCACCTATCAGGGGGCAACGTGGTCGAACTAGGACTTACCGCCCGGCGGCACCGCCGGATGATCGCGGTGACAGCAGCGGTGGCGCTCCTCGTCCCGGCGGCGGCGTTCAGCGCGGCCGGCCGGGACCAGGTCTCCGCGCAGGTTCAGCTCCGGCAGGACCTTCTGGACCAGGAGGTCGTCACCGACGTCTCCGAGGAGGACCAGGTGGTCCGGGTCGATACCACGCAGGATCCGGCGGCCGCCGAGCAGTGGCTCGACGAGTCGGCCGACGTGCTCGACGGCTGGACCGTCGTCGTCGGCGGGACGGGTTCCCGCACCGGCGAGGAGCGCGCAGAGCTCGACGCGCAGGCGTCCGCGGACGACGTCGCACCGGACGCCACGTGCCCGGACGTCCCCGAGGGCAAGCGCTCGAAGGACGGCTCGACGACGCCGGTCCTGGGCTGCGGCACCGGCGAGGACGTCCAGCTCACCGCGGGAGCGAAGCGCGTGACACGCGGCGGACCCTCCCGGACGCTGGCGACCGCCGTCGACGAGGTCCTGGCCTCCTACCTGCCGGACGCGGGCCTGGCGGCCACCAAGGTGCGCCTGACCAAGGGCGAGGCGACGGTCGACGTCGCCGCCGGGTTCGAGCAGGCGCTGTCCGACGCCGGGGTCTACCCGGGCGACGTCTGGCAGGCGCTCCTGTTCACGGCGTACAGCAACGGCGCCGTCGACTCGGTGAAGTTCACGCTCGACGGGGACTGCCTCGCCTTCGCCTATGCCACGGGCGGCGACATGTGCGCGGCGACCGACCTGCCGATCGAGCTGGGCTGAGGGGGCCGCGATGCACACCATGCTCCGCCGGCTCCTGGCCGTGCTCACCGCCCTGCTCGTGGGCGCCGCCGGTCTGGTGGCCGTGGCCCCGTCGGCCGCCGCCGACGTGACCTACGTGCCGGACGACTGGAACGGCAAGGTGATCTACCTGTCCCAGGCGTGCCACGACCGCGGGGACACCGTCTGCCACGACAACACCGGCTGCCGCGGCTTCAGCGAGAACAGCAACTCCTACCGGCTCGCGATGTCGACCATCCGGGGCGGCGGCACCAACCACCTCAGCCTCCTGCAGCGCGGCTACAAGGTGGTGCGGGGCAACGACCTCACCCGCAAGAACATCGCCAGCTCGAACCGGGTCGGCGCGGACCTGCACGTCCCCCTGCACTCGAACGCGATCAGCGCGGCGTGCGAGTCCAAGCAGCCCGCGTCCAGGTACGGCACGCACGTGCTGTACGTGTCCAAGGCGGGCAAGGCGTGCGCCGCCGAGATCGTGCAGCGCGTGGGTGCCAGCAGCCCGGGCACGAACGACACCCGGCAGTACCGGACCGACCTGGGCGAGCTGAACCAGACCAACGCCGTCGCCTGCTACCTGGAGCAGGACTTCCACGTCTGGCGACGGGGCGTGAGCTGGATGAACGACCGCGACTCCTGGAGCTGGCGCCTGGCCGGGGCCATCGACGTGTACATGGGATACCCGTGATGCGCGCGCGGCGGGTCGGCCCTGTCGTCCTCGCGACGGTTCTGCTCCTGCTCGCCGGCTGCACCGCTGAGCCGGCGGGTCAGGGCTCGGGCTCCGCGCGCGGGAGCGGGGCGGGCCCGTCACCCAGCCAGGAGAGCCGGGGTGGTGCGGGCGGCACGAGCCGCGCCGACGGCGGCACGGGCAGTGCCGACGGCGGGGAGGAGCCCACCCTCACGGTCCGGTCCGCAGGCGGCGCCTGGATCGTGCGCGGCACCGGGTACGCGGGTCGCAACCAGTACCTGGTCCAGTGCACCGCCGGCACCGCGACGGGGGCGAGCGCGCTCGACGAGTGCGACATGTCGACCAGCGAGCAGGTGGTCGCCGACGGCGACGGGCGGATCTCCGAGACACGTCAGGCGCGGGCGTTCGTCCACGTGGGCGCCGTGTCCGAGGTGGACTGCACGGGTGACCCGTGCACGCTCGCCGTCGCCGACCTGTCGGACCGCGTGCTCGTGTCCGTCCCGGCGCCCCTGCCCGGCGGCTCCGAGCCGCCGGACGCACCCGTGCTCGAGCTGTCCGAACCGAGTCTGAAGGCCGACGCCGGCCGGGTCACCGTGACCGGCGCCGGCTTCGCCGCGGGCTCGACCGTCCGGATAGTGCAGTGCGCGACCACCTCGGACGGCGGGGTGGACGGCGACAACTGCCTGTACGACGACGGCAGGCGCGTCATCGCGGACCGTGCGGGCACCCTGGTCACCCGGCTCCGCGTGGAGCGGCAGATCGAGCTGGTCGGCGGGGGAGTCGCGGACTGCGCCGTGCAGGGTGCGTGCGTGGTCGCGAACGCCTGGACCGACGGCGGGCGGATCGCGCTGACGGACCTGCACTGGGAGTAGCGCACGGCACATCGCGGCGTGACCGCCCCTTGTCGGTGGCGCGTGGCAGGCTGTGTCCGTGCCTCCCGCTACCCGACGCCGTACCGCCACCGCTCCCGCCGGCCGCAGCTGGGACGAGCCCACGGTCGCTCCCGTCGTGCTGGTGCGCGGCGCCGAGCCGCTCCTGACCGAGCGCGCGGTCGACGGCGTCGTGCGGCTCGTGCGGGAGCGCGACCCCGAGGTCGAGAAGGTGGAGCTGGAGGGGGCCACCTACGGCACCGGCCAGCTCATGGTCGCGGCGAGCCCGTCCCTGTTCGGCGAGGCCAAGGTGGTCGTGGTCCGCTCGACGGAGTCCGGCACGGAGGACCTGATGGCCGACCTGATCGCCTACGTCGGCGCGCCCGACCCGGAGACCACCGTGGTCGTCGTCCACGGCGGCGGGCAGCGCGGCAAGAAGATGCTCGACACGATCACCGGTTCGGGCGCGCCCGTCATGGTCTGCGAGCCCGTGACCAAGGACGCCGAGAAGGCGTCGTTCGTGGTGGGCGAGTTCAAGGCGGCCCGGCGCCGGGCGGACGCCGAGGGCGTGCGCGCCCTCGTGGACGCCCTCGGCAGCGACCTGCGCGAGCTCGCCGCGGCGTGCTCGCAGCTCATCGCCGACACCACCGGCACCATCACGGCCGCCACCGTGGACCGCTACTACGGTG
>NZ_KI911625.1:47138-50074 GCF_000515355.1 Promicromonospora kroppenstedtii DSM 19349
GGCGCCCCGGCGATGTCGGTCGCCACGAGCACCACCGGGAAGCGGAGCGGCGCCATGCGGCCCAGGCCCACCTGCCGGGGCTGGAGCACGGACACGACCTCGTCGACCGTGTCGGCCCACACCTCCGGGGCCGCGCCGACGAGGCCCGCCGCGGCCCCGCCCGCGGAGGCGGCCAGCAGGTCGTGCAGGTGCACGAGCGTCTCGTGGGTCTGCCGTCGGTGCCAGAACCGCACGGGTCCGGGGCCCAGCGGGTCGGGATGGGTCAGGACCCGGCAGTCGGATCCGGGGTCGAGCTCCGCCAGCGTCTCGCGCAGGAGGGCCGCCTGGGCGGCGTAGTGCGGCGCGAGGTCGAACGGGCCGTCGCCGAGCGCGGGTCCCTTGGTCCCTCGGGCGTTGCCCGCGGCCCAGTGGTGCACCCCGGCGAGATGCTCCACGAGCCCGCGCACGGTCCAGTCACCGCAGGCGGGGACCTTCGCGTCGGCGTCGGCGGCAGGCACCGCGGCGAGGAAGTCGCCCTGGAACGTGGCCAGCAGCGACAGGTGGTCGAGCGTCATGTGCGGAAAGGTACCGCGCCCCACCGGCATCCCGGTGCCACGCTCCGGATGACGGCTGCCGCACGCCGTGGAACCGTAGGACCACCTCCGTCGTTCTCCACGCGATGCGCACGGCGCATCCGGCCGGAGACCTTCGGCCCGAGGCAGACCGCACCACCAGTGAAGGATCATGGACCCCGACAGTCATAGTCCCGGCCCGAACGCACGTCTCCGCACCACCGAGAGGAGGTGGATGCGTTGACCTGGGTGATCTCCCTCCTGCTGGGGGTCGTGGTGATCCTGGCGATCACCGCCGTGACGGGTTACTTCGTCGCGCAGGAGTTCGCGTACATGGCGGTCGACCGCGCCCGCCTCGCCTCCCGCTCCGAGTCCGGCGACGCCGGCGCCCGTCGCGCGCTCGGTGTGACCCGGCGCACCAGCTTCATGCTGTCCGGCGCACAGCTCGGCATCACCGTCACCGGCCTGCTCGTCGGCTACGTCGCCGAGCCGCTCGTCGGTGAGGCGCTCGGCGAGGCCCTGGGCGGCGTCGGCGTGCCGGTCGGCACCGGCGTCGCCATCGGCACCGTCCTCGCCCTCGTCTTCTCGACCCTCGTCCAGATGCTGTTCGGCGAGCTCGTGCCGAAGAACCTGGCGATCGCCCGGCCGGAGCCCGTCGCGCTCTGGCTGGCCCGGTCGACCACGGTGTACCTCGCCGTCTTCGGCTGGCTCATCAAGGTGTTCGACGCCGCGTCCAACGCGCTCCTGCGGTTGCTGCGGATCGAGCCCGTGCACGACGTCGAGCACTCCGCCACGGCCCGCGACCTGGAGCACATCGTCGCGGACTCGCGCGCCAGCGGCGACCTGCCCGGCGACCTGTCCGTGCTGCTGGACCGCATCCTCGACTTCCCGCGGCAGGACGTGGAGCACGCCATGATCCCGCGCGCCCGCGTGGGCGTGGTGCGCGCCGACGACACGCTCGCGCAGGTGCGCGAGCTCATGGCGGCCGGCCACTCCCGGTACCCGGTGGTCGACGACGACGGCGAGGTCACCGGCGTCGTGCACCTGACCGACCTGCTCGCCGCAGGGGCGGAGGCGACGACCGTCGCGGACCTGCTGCGGCCCGCGCTCGTGCTGCCCACCTCGATGACGCTGCCCGACGCGCTGCGCGAGCTGTCGGCGACGCGCAACCAGATGGCGTGCGTCGTGGACGAGTACGGCGGGTTCGCCGGTGTGCTCACCGTCGAGGACCTCGCCGAGGAGCTCGTCGGCGAGATCACCGACGAGCACGACGACGAGATCGACCCCGTGACCGCGGCGTCGGACGGCGTCTGGGTCATGGCCGGTGACGTGCACCTCGACGAGGTCGAGCGCGCCGTCGAGCGCGACCTGCCCGAGGGCGACCACGAGACGATCGCGGGCCTCGCGATCGCCGTGCACGGCTCGCTGCCTGCGGCCGGCGACGTCGTCGACGTACCGCTGCCCATCGACCCGGCCACCCTGGTGGCGCCCGAGCCGCCGCCGGCCGAGGTGCTCCGCATCGAGGTGCTCGACGTGGAGCGGCACGTGCCGTCCCACGTCCGGGTCACCGTCGTCGAGGCACCCCCCGAGGCGCAGGCCGAGACTTCCACCGACCACCACAGCGGCACCGAGACCGAGGAGGCCCGATGAGCAACCCCTGGGTGGTCCTCGTCGCCACCGTCGTCATCATCGCGCTGAGCGCGTTCTTCGTGGCCGTGGAGTTCGCGCTCCTGGCCGCCAAGCGGCACCGCCTGGAGGACGCCGCACCGACGAGCCGCTCGGCGCGGGCCGCGCTGCGCAGCTCCGGCGAGCTGACCGTGCTCCTGGCCGGCTCACAGCTCGGCATCACCGTCTGCACGCTCGCGCTCGGTGCCATCACCAAGCCGGCCGTGCACCACTGGCTGACGCCGCTGTTCGAGACGTGGGGTGCGCCGTACTGGGCTGCCGACGTCGCGGGCTTCGTGCTGGCGCTGGTCATCGTGACGTTCCTGCACCTGGTGGTGGGGGAGATGGCGCCCAAGTCGTGGGCCATCGCCCACCCCGAGGCCAGCGCGACCATGCTCGCGCTGCCGATGCGGGCGTTCATGGTCGTGACCCGGCCCGTGCTCCTGGCGCTGAACGGCGCCGCGAACTGGTGCCTGCGCCGCGTGGGCGTCGAGCCCGCCGACCAGGTCGCCTCCGGGCAGGGCCCGGACGACCTGCGGCACCTCGTGGAGCACTCGGCAAGCGTGGGCGCGCTCGACGTCGCCTACTCGGACCAGCTCTCGGGCGCGCTCGACCTGCGCCGCCTGACGGTCGAGGACCTGCTGGCCGACCACGCGGCGCCGTCCGCCGTCGGGCACGGGGCCACGGCCGCGCAGGTGCAGGAGGCGTCCCGCGCCTCCG
>NZ_KI911625.1:50174-52176 GCF_000515355.1 Promicromonospora kroppenstedtii DSM 19349
GCCTACGGGGGCGCCGGCCAGCCGCCGGCCTACGGTGGTCCGGGCGGGCCGTACGGCGCGCAGCCGGCCGCGACGTTTGCCGTCGGCGAGGCGCTGGGCTACGGGTGGAAGCGGTTCACCGGCAACTGGCTCTTCTGGGTGCTGTTCGTCCTGCTGTCCTTCGCCGTCGGCGCGATCTTCAACGCCGGCAGCTTCGGCGACTACCAGGAGATCAACGAGGCCGCTATGCGCGGCGACATCAGCACCTCCACCGCCACCGGGGTGTCGTTCGGCAGCTCGCTGCTCGGGCTGCTCGGCGGAATCATCAACTCGATCCTCGGGGCCCTCGGGATCAACGCCGCGCTGCGCGAGGCCACCGGCTACAAGGCGACCTGGGGCACGCTCTTCAAGGTCAACAGCTACCCGATGATCATCCTGACGGCGCTCCTGCTGCTGGTCGCCGGCTTCGTGGGTGCGCTGCTGTGCGGCCTGGGCCTCATCGCCCTGGCGATCTTCGCGCCGTTCACGTACCACAACGTGGTCGACCGGAACCTGAACGCCTGGGACGCGCTGACCGGCTCGTTCCGCCTGGTGGGGCAGAACTTCGGCGCGGTGTTCCTGCTGGAGCTCGCGCTCCTGGGCATCAACATCGTGGGCGCGCTGGTCTGCGGGCTCGGCCTGTTCGTCACGATCCCGCTGTCACTGCTGGCGCTGGCCTTCGCGTTCCGCCGGATCACCGGCGGCCCGGTCGCGGCCATCGAGGCCGGTCCCGCCCCGGCCGGTCCCGCCGTGGCCTGACGTCGACCCACGCAGGAACGACCATGCACCTGCTGCCAGTCCCGGAATCCGGCTGGCAGCAGGTGCATGGTCGTTGCTGTCCTGCGGGCCCTACTTGATGAAACGGATGTTCACCGGGTAGCGGTACGGGGCACCCTTGCCGTTGGCCACGGCCGCCAGGATCATGAACACGATCGCGGCGATGAACGCCAGGTACACGATCGCGCCGATGCCGAACGTGATCGCCGTGATGATCGCCGCGGCGACCTGCGCGATGGCCAGGGTGATCTGGAAGTTCAGCGACTCCTTGGCCTCCTGCTCCACGAACTGGCTGCGGTCCTTGAGCACGAGCCAGATCACCAGCGGAGGGATGAACGACAGCAGGAACGGGCCGACCTGGGCGAGGACCGTCCACAGGCGCTCGTCCGACGGCGTGAGCGGCTGCGGCTGGTACTGACCGTAGGGCTGGCCGGCCTGCGGCGGGCCCTGGTAGGGGGACTGGGCGGGCTGCGGCGTCCCGTAGGCGGGGCCGCCCTGCGGCTGCTGGGGCGCGGGGCCGGGCTGCTGCGGCGCCGGGCCGGGCTGCTGAGGAGTCTCGGGCTCCTGCGAGTTTTCGGACATATGACCAACCGTAGAGGCTGCGCCTTACGCCGAGGTCACGAAATCGATAAGTTCTTCGACCCGGCCCAGCAGAGCCGGGTCCAGATCGCGGAAGTCGCGCACGGAGCCCAGGATCCGCTGCCAGCCGCGTGCGACGTCCGCCTGAGTCTCCGCGGGCCAACCCAGGGAGCGCAGGATGCCGAGCTTCCACTCGGTCCCGCGGTCGATCACGGGCCAGCGCTCCAGGCCGAGCCGCTGGGCGCGCACGGCCTGCCACACGTCCACGTAGGGGTGGCCCAGCACCAGCACCGTGCCCGCGGGGACGGTGCGCAGCGCCTCGTCGGTGAGGCGCTGCTCCTTGGACCCGGGCACCAGGTGGTCCACCAGCACGCCGACCCGGCGCTCGGCGTCGGGTCCGAACTCGGCGAGCCGCTCGGCGAGGTTGTCCACGCCGTCGAGCATCTCGACCACCACGCCCTCGATGCGGAGGTCGTCACCCCAGACCTTCTCGACGAGCTCTGCGTCGTGCTTGCCCTCGACCCAGATGCGGCTGCCGCGGGCCACGCGGGCCCGGCCGCCGTGCACCGCGACGGACCCGGAGGCCGTGCGGGTGGGCTGCGCCGGCGCGCGGCTGACGACGGGCGCG
>NZ_KI911625.1:52276-52798 GCF_000515355.1 Promicromonospora kroppenstedtii DSM 19349
CGGTCGCTCGACCGGCGAGCGCCGGTCAGTTCGTGACGTCGAACTCCACGCGGCGGTTCTTCTCGAGGTCGTCGAACGTGCGCGGCACCACGAGCGGATCCGACTCGCCGAAGCCCTTCCAGGTCAGGCGGTCGCGCTCGACGCCCTGGTGGACCAGCTCGTCGACGACCGTCTCCGCCCGGCGCTCGCTGAGCTCCTGGTTGTGCTCGTCGGTGCCCACCGAGTCGGTGTGGCCCTCGATGCGCACCTCGACCTCCGGGTGCTCCGCGAGCACCTCGGCGGCCTTGCGCACGACCTTGCGCCCGTGCTCGGTCAGCTCGGCGCTGTCCGTGACGAACGTGATGTTCGGGATCTCGACGAGGTCCTCCTGCGCCTCCTCCCGCTCCTCGCGGGTGGGCTCGCGCTTCGGCTCGTCCTCCTCCTCGGCCTCGTCCTCGTCCTCGGTCGCCTCGGTCTCGCCGTCCGACGTCGCCTCGGCCGCCTCGGGCGAGGCGGTCGCCTCGTCCGTCGGCTCCGGAGCCG
>NZ_KI911626.1:0-1982 GCF_000515355.1 Promicromonospora kroppenstedtii DSM 19349
GCCGACCGCCGACCGCCGACCGCCGACTGCCGACCGCCAGCGGCCGACCGCCGACCGCCGACCGCCGACCGCCAGCGGCCAACCGCCAAGTGCCAGCTGCCAGGTGCCAGCTGCAGGTGCGGACTACTGAGCACCGGCGTGAACTGCGGAGTGGTGACCCGGCGCGCTGATCCGGATCCCGGCAGGCGGGCGCTCGTGCTGCACACCGAGCTCGGCACATCTCCCAAGTGCTCGGCAGTTGGCACAGAGATCGGTCCAGCCCTGAGCCGATCTCGATGCCCACTGCCGAACGCCAAGTGCCAACTACCGAGCGCCAGGTGCCAACTGCCGAACGCCAAGTGCCAACTGCCAGGTACCAGGTGCGGACTGCGGAGCAGCGGGGCGAAATGCCAAGCGCAAGGGCGGACTGCCGAGCAGCAGGGTGGCTGCGGGGCGGCGACATCGGCACGTTGCCCGAGTGCTCGGCAGTTGGCACCGAGATCGGTCCAGGGCTGAGCCGATCTCGATGCTAAGTGCCGACCGCCCAGTGCCAAGTGCCGAACGCCGGGTGCCACCTGCCGACCGCTCACTGCCAAGTGCCGAACGCCGGGTGCCACCTGCCGATCGGCCACGTGCCAAGTGCCGATCAGCTGGGCGAACTGCCGAGTGCTCCGGGGCAAGGTGGCGAGATCAGGGCGCCGTACCGCCCGCCACCGCCCCGCCCGCCACCGCACTGCCCGCCACCGCACCGCCCGCCGCAGTACCGCCCGCCACCGCACTGCCCGCCGGCGCGCTCTCGCGGAACTCGATCGTGTGGCCCACCGTGACGTGCCGGCCCGGGCCGGCGTAGCCCTCCAGGCGCTCCAGCAGCAGGTCCAGCGCTCGTTCGGCGAGCGCCCGGGTGTCCGGGGCGACCGACGTCAGGCTCGGCGCGGTGCTCGCGCCGAGCTCGATCGCATCCCAGCCGATCACGGCGACGTCGCCCGGCACGTCCAGGCCGTGCCGCCGCAGGGCGCGCAGCGCGCCGATCGCTGCGAGGTCGTCGCGGCACAGCAGCCCGTCCAGCTGGAGCCCGGCGGTCAGCGCGGCGTCGAGGGCCTCCTCGGCGTCGCGGGCGTCGCCGTCCTGCCGTCGCATCACGAGCAGCTCCGGGTCGGCGGACAGGCCGGCGTCGGCGAGCGCCCGGCGGTAGCCCTCGATCCGGAGCCTGGACGTCCACGACATCCGGTCGGTCTCGTGCCCGAGGAACCCGATGCGGCGACGTCCGGCGCGCACCAGGTGCCCGACGGCGTCCCGGGCGGCGGCCACGTTGTCGATCGCGACCTGGTCCGCGCCGTCGGGCTGCGGGTCCTCGCCCAGGAAGACGATGGGCATGCCGTGCCGCTCGCCGTCCAGCTCGCGGGCGGGCAGGACCTGCGGCTGCATCACCATCGCGTCCATGATCCCGGCCTCGCGGTCGCGCAGCACCGAGCGCTCGCCGTCTGCCGTCGCACCCGTCTCGGCGAGCAGGAGCCGGTAGCCGCGCGACTCGGCGACCCGCGCGAAGACGTGCGCGAGCTCGGCGAAGTACGGGCGGCGCAGGTCCGGGAACGCGAGCCCGAGCATGCTCGACCGTCCCGTGGCGAGGCTGCGGCCGGTGCGGTTGGGTCGGTAGCCGAGCTCGTCGATCGCGGCCTGCACCCGCTCGCGCATCCCCGGGCTGACGTGCTGGTACCCGCGGACGACGTTCGACACGGTCTTCATCGAGACCCCCGCGTGCTCCGCGACGTCCTGCAGGGTCACCCGGCTCATGTCGGAAGATTACCTTTGGCCCCCGGAACGCCGGGAAAGGTCCGCCGCGAGCAGGCGGTCGGGCCCGGTCCCGAGTCCGGAACCCGGCCGAACCGCCTGCTCGCGGCGGACCTTCGGAGAGCCTTCGGCCGACGCACCTCAGCCGACGCACCTCAGCCGACGCACCTCAGCCGACGGCGCCTCAGCCGACGGCGCCTCAGCCGACGACGGAG
>NZ_KI911626.1:2082-2182 GCF_000515355.1 Promicromonospora kroppenstedtii DSM 19349
AAGGTCGTGTGGCCTGGCTCCGTCGCGTGGATGCCCCGGCCGTAAGGGGCAGCCGTGCTCGTGTCGGTGCTGTCGGTGTTGTCGGTCCTGCCGGTCCCAG
>NZ_KI911627.1:0-1119 GCF_000515355.1 Promicromonospora kroppenstedtii DSM 19349
ACCGGCGCCGCCGCGCAGGGCCTCGCCGCTGTCGCCCGCGAGGCCGTCGAGATCCTGGGCGGTCCCGACGCCGCCCTCCTGCGCGAGTGCGGCCGCCCCGAGTGCACCCAGGTCTACCTCGACCGCTCGCGCGGCCACCGCCGCGAGTGGTGCGCCATGCGCACCTGCGGCAACCGGGTCAAGGTCTCGGCCTACCGCTCCCGCCACCGCACGTCGACCCCGACCCCGACGACGTCGCACGCGTGACCCACAGCGCCCGGATGTGCGCTTCTACCCAGCGATCAGGCCCGAAGCGGGGGCTGTTCCCGGGCCCGATGACTGGGTAGAAGCGCACTCTCCGACACCGGTCTCGTGCTCGGCGCGCACCCGGCCCCGCGGCCCCCTGGCGCGTCCGCCGACGCGGCACCCCCGCGCCCCCGCTCGGGCCGCTGCTTGACGGCTCACGCGCCCCGGTGCAACACTGACGCCCATCGCCGGAAACGTTTCCAGCGATCGCCCGGGCGAAAGCTGGAAACGTTTCCAGCACGGGCAGGACCTCACGAAGAAGTGGAGTGACAGTGTCGTCATCACGCGCCACCCTGATGCAGGTGGCCGAGCGCGCCGGGGTGTCGCTCGCGTCGACCTCGCGCGCGCTGCACGGCACGGGCGCGAGCAGCAAGATGGTGGACCGCGTCCGCGCGGCCGCCGCCGAGCTGGGCTACAGCCCGGATGCGATCGGCCGGTCGCTGCGCATGAAGCGCACGTTCCAGGTCGCCTTCGCCGTCGCCGACATCGGCAACCCGGTCTACGTCGAGATGCTCACCGCCATCCACGAGGTGCTCGCGCCGCACGGGTACCGCGTCGTCGTCATGTCCACGGGGCACACCGTCGGTTCCACGGTCGACCTGGTCCGCAGCCTCGGCAGCGGTTTCGTGGACGGCCTCATCGTCAGCCCGCTGCGCACCGACGACGCGCTCGTCGAGGCGATCCGGCAGGCCCCCGTGCCCGTCGTCGTCATCGGCCGCTCGCTGGAGCAGCAGGGGATCGACTCCGTCTCGACGGACTCGGCCGCGGGCCTCGGCCAGGCGGTCGCCCACCTCGTGGAGATCGGCCGCCGCCGCATCGGCTTCGTCAACGGCC
>NZ_KI911627.1:1219-3011 GCF_000515355.1 Promicromonospora kroppenstedtii DSM 19349
GCCCGGCTCGCCGGGGCCGCCGGGGCGCTCGCCGTCACGAGACCCGGCGCGCAGGACGCCGTGCCGCACGCCGCCGACGTCGTCGCGCTGGCAGAAGAACTGGGAAAGGCACCATGAGCTACACCTTCGACCCGCTGGTCCCGCGGCCGATCGACCGGCCGACCGAGGTCGTCGTCGGGCTGACCGCCGAGCGGAGCGCGGCCCTGGACGAGGCCAAGATCTTCTCCGGGCCCGCCGACCCGGCCGACCGCCCGGCCTGGCGCGAGATGTTGCACACCTGGCGGGCCGACGCGCGGGAACGGCACGGCTACACCGGCGCCGCCTACGAGCGCCCCGAGGCCGCCTGGGCCGCGCGGTGCAGCACCGTGGCGCAGGTCTGGCTGTGGGACGAGCTGCTCTACTCGTTCGAGGAGGGCCGGTTCACACCGGAGGTGTTCCTCGCCGACGCCCGGGAGCGGTTCGGCGGGCTCGACGCCGTCGTCCTCTGGCACGCCTACCCCGTGATCGGGCTGGACGACCGCAACCAGTGGGACTTCTACCGGGACGTGCCGGGTCTCGTGGCCCTCGTGGGCGCCTTCCACGAGGCCGGGCTGCACGTGTTCGTCGACTACAACCCGTGGGACGTCGGCACCCAGCGCGGGGCGGACGACCTCACCGAGCTCGCCGCCGTGGTGCGCGAGCTGGGGGCGGACGGCGTCTTCCTCGACACCCTGAAGAAGGCCGAGCCCGAGCTGGTCGCGCGCCTGGAGGCCGCGCGGCCCGGGATCGTGCTGGAGGGCGAGTCCAAGCTGCCGGTGGAGCGCATCGAGGACCACTCGTCGTCGTGGGCGCAGTTCTTCGCCGACTCGCCGGTGCCGGGCGTGCTGCGCGCGCACTGGTACGAGCGCCGGCACATGCAGCACCACGTGCGGCGCTGGCACCGCGACCACTCCGAGGAGCTGCAGTCCGCGTGGCTGAACGGCGTGGGTGTCATGGTGTGGGAGGTCGTGTTCGGCGTGTGGGTCGGCTGGTCCCGGCGCGACGCGGCGACCGTCCGCCGCATGGTGACGGTCCAGCGGGCCGCCGGCGACCTGCTGCTCGACGGCGGGTGGACGCCGCTGGCGCCTCTGGCCCCGGAGGCGGAGGCCGCGGGCGTGTACGCGTCACGGTGGTCGCTGGGCGGGGTGACGCTGTGGACGCTGGTGAACCGCGGGGAGACGGACTACGCGGGGCCGGTGCTGGACGCCGCTGCCGCGGAGCGGGCAAACGGACGTCTCGTTCCGCTCTCGGACGTGTCAGACGCGACGGACGTGATCGTGCCCGGGCGGGGCATCGCAGCCCTGCTGCACATCGCCGACGACGTCGCGGACCCGGCCTGGCTGCCGGGTCTGCTCGACGCCCTGCGCGAGACGCCGCACGACCCCGACGCCAGGTTCCCGCACCGGCTGGCGCGCCGCGTGGGCCGGTCAGGCGCACAGTTCCCTCGGGCGACCCACACGTCTGACACGTCGGGGGCGGACCCGGACGCCGTCGTCGTCCCCGCGGGCGACTACGTCCTCACCGTCCGCTACCGCGCCCGCGAGACCGGGATGTACCAGGGCGCGCCGTACGTGGACGAGTGGAAGCCGCTGCCGCCGCGCCTGCACGACGCGCGCACCCTGCAGCGCGACGGCGTCCTCCCGACGCCGGTCGCGGTCGCGGAGTCCGAGGTGACGAACGCCCAGTTCGCGGCGTTCCTGGACGCGACGGGCTACGCGCCGGCCGAGCCGCACCGGTTCCTCGCGCACTGGTCCCACGGCCGCCCGGCCGCGGG
>NZ_KI911627.1:3111-8872 GCF_000515355.1 Promicromonospora kroppenstedtii DSM 19349
AACCCCCACGGGCGACTGCTGGCCACGACCTCCACGTCCCGGTTCCACCCACCGGGGTTGTCGAGCCTCCTGCGGGCCCGGGAGCAAGGGGTCTGTGCCACCGTCTGGTGTGACGCGCCGGTCCGGCACACGGACCACGTCACCCCGCACGCTGAGGGCGGCCCGACCAGTCTCGACAACGGTCAGGGCTTGTGTGCCCGGTGTAATCACGCGAAGCAGGCAGCGGGCTGGTCCCAGAAGACCACCCACCTCAACGGCCTCCACGCCGTCGAAACCATCACCCCGACCGGGCACACGTACGTCTCGGTCGCGCCCACACCACCAGCCCCGGCCAGGACCCGGGACACGACACCGGGCCGGGACACGACACCCGCGCGTGGCGCGTTCGCCGTTCCTGGCGCGCCCTCGGTACGTGCCACCGCCTCGGCCTCTGAGGTGGCATCGATCGTGAGCTCGACCGGGCTCGGCAACGCGTCTGTCGGCGGGCCCGCACCTGTCGCCGATGCCGAAACGCCCACCGGCGCGCCAGCAACCGCTGTGTCGGGTCCCGCCCTCGACCCGGACCCGGCCGAAGATCCCGCAACGGTGCCTCCCGCGTCGGCGTCCGGCGATCCCGACCAGGTACTGGACGTCACTCAGACCCGTGACCGCACCACGCCCCCGCCCTGGACCCCCGCGGTCGGCATCACCGGCCCCGCGCCCGGCCGCACCCCACGCAGCCGCTACTCGATCGGCTGCCACACAACACCCGCCCACGGCCCCATCGCCTACCGACCGGGCCCACCACCCCGCCAACCACACCCGGAACACCCCCCGCCAGTTGGTCGGCCACCTGGTCGAGCCCGCGCCCGGGTGCGTCGACCCGACCACTCCTGGATCCATCCCGCCTGACTAGCCTGCGATCTCCGGCGCCACCGCGTACGCGATCACCGTGATCGAGTTGTTGAACGCGTGCACCACCACGCCCGGCCACACCGAGTCGCTGCGCCGGCGGAGCTCGGCGGTGATGATCCCGACGACCAGTGCGGCCGGAAGCACCACGTTGATGCCGTGCAGCAGCGCGAAGATCACGGCGCTGCCGACCGTCGCGATCACCGGCCCGTACCGGAGCAGGCCGGTGGTCACCACGCCGCGGAAGAGGAGCTCCTCGCCGACAGGGGTGAGCACCACGAGCCCGATCGCGGTCACCGCCAGCAGCCAGATACCGCCGCTCGCTCCGGCGGCGTAGCCGGCCTGGGTGTCCGTCGGGGCGTCGGTCAGCCACATGAACAGCGGCACCAGCACACCCTTGGCGAGCAGTGCGACCACACCACCCGCCACGCCCAGCCAGAGCCAGCGCGCGCTGGTCCGCCGGACGCCGAACGACTCCACCGGCCGCCGGCGCACGAGGACCGCCACGCCGAACCCGGCCACCCCCGCGATGCCCGACAGGCAGGCCAGGAACGCGCCCCCGACCGCCCCCGTCAAGTCGATCTGGTCGCTGAGCAGGGCCGGGAGTACGAAGCCGACCACGGCCATCCCGGCGATGCCCACCACGATCTCGAGCCAGCCGGGCCGGTCAGTCCTGATTCTGGTGTCCATCGCACCAGTTCAGACCGTGCCCCGGGGGCACGGTCAAGGCGGCGCGCGGCTATCCCGGCACATGCCCCTCGGCGTACTGTTCCGCATACTCCGCATCGGCCGGCACCACGGTGATCACGTCGATCAGCACGCCGTCCGGCCCGCCCACGATGAAGTGCCGCTGCCCGAAAGCCTCCGTGCGTAGGCCGAGCAGCTCCGGCAGCCCCGCCTCGCCGACGAGCCGCCGGTGCTCCGCGTCGACGTCGTCGACCTCGAAGTTGAGCAGGAGCCCGCCCTGGATCGGGGCGCGATGTCCCTCGGGGATCGTCGGGTGGGTGTGGTCCAGCAGAGCGAGCTCGTACTGCGGGGCGTCCGGCCGGTGCAGGCTCACGTACCAGTCGGCCTCGAAGGTGACCTCGAACCCGAGGTGCCGGGTCCAGAAGTCGCGCGCGGTGGCGACGTCGCGCGTCGCGATCACCGGGTAGAAGCTTCCGAGCGTGGTCATGTCGCGTCTCCTTCGACTCTCCGGGTTAGCATACCCTGGGTATGTGAAGGTAACATACCCAGGGTATGCGAACGAGAGAGGGCGAGGATGACGAGGGCGGAGCAGCGAGCGGCGACGAGGCAGGCGCTCCTCACGGAAGGACGCAGGCGGTTCGCCGCCGACGGCTACCACGCCGTCGTCCTCGCCGACGTCGCGCAGGCGGTCGGCGTGACCAAGGGGGCCGCCTACCACCACTTCGAGAGCAAGGCCGGGCTCTTCCGCGCGGTCGTCGCCGAGGTGCAGCACGAGCTGGGGGAGCGGGTCGCAGCGGCCGCCGAGACGCACACCGACCCGTGGGACCAGCTGCGCGCCGGCTGCCACGCCTTCCTCGCCGCCGGCCACGATCCGACGGTGCGCAGGATCGTCCTGCTGGATGCCCCGGCCGTCCTCGGCTGGGACGAGTGGCGCGCGATGGACGAGGACTCCTCCGCCCGCCACCTCGCCGAGGCGCTGACCGGCCTCGTCGAGGCAGGGGTCATCGAGGACCAGCCCGTCGAGCCCCTGACCCGCCTGCTCTCCGGCGCCATGAACGAGGCGGCCCTGTGGCTGGCCAGGTCACCGGGCCCGCACGCGCTCGCCCAGACCGAGCGAGCGCTCGACAGCCTCCTGCTGGGCCTCAGGGTCCAGCGGTCGTGACCTCACGGCACCAGCACGATCCGCCCGAACACCGTCCCCGCGTCCATCTGCCGGTGTGCCTCGGCTGCCTGGTCGAGCGGCAGCACGCCGTGCACCACCGCGTGGAGCTCGCCGCGCGCCGCGGCCACGAGCTGCTCGGCCCGGACGGCGGCCAGGGCGGGGGCGGACACCGAGTCGAGGCTCAGCGTGCCGAACGTGCGCGACTGCTGGAACGCGGCCAGCAGCCGCCCGCCGAAGTCGGCCGGCGGCATCCCGGCGATCGCCCCGACCACGATCATGCGCCCGTTCGGCGCGAGCCGGTCGATGAACTCCGGGGTGCCGGCCCCGCCCACGATGTCGACGATCACGTCGTAGGCCGCCGGTGCCGCTGGGTCACCATCTCCGGACCGGTCGAGCACATGGGTCGCGCCCAGCTCGCGGAGGCGGTCGCCTCGTTCCGCGGACGACGTCGTCACCGCCACCGCGCTCGCCCCGCCCCGCACCGCGAGCTCCACCGCCGCGATGCCGATGCTGCCCGCCGCACCGCGAACCAGCACGGACTCGCCGGGGGCGAGGTGGGCGTGCGCGAGCGCGAAGTGCGCCACGGGCGCCGAGCTCCCGAGGGTCACCGCGTCGGTCGGTGACAGCCCGGCGGGCAGCTCCACGACGTCGTCCACCCGGGCGACCGCCTGCTCGACGTAACCGCCGCTCGTGCCGGTGAACGCCCAGACCCGGCGGCCCACCCACGACCCGTCGACTCCCGCACCGACCGCCGTCACGGTCCCGGCCACCTCGCTGCCGGGCACCAGCCCGGTGCTGAAGCCCCATTCGCCGAGGGTGCCGCGCCGGATGACGGCGTCGACCCCGCCCACCCCGATCGCCTCGTTCTCGATGACCACCTGCCCAGGTTCCGGTACCGGCGCGGGGAGGTCCGAGACCACCATCCCGCTCGGGTCGCCGAACTCCTGGATCGTCACTGCGCGCATCATTCGTCTCCGTGCGTTGTTCCGGTGCTTCGCCGGGGACGCTAACGGACGCCTGCGTCCGTTTCGCGAAAGTGAGAGCGGCGCCCGGACGATTGCCTCACATGCCGCGTGCTGACCTGCCCGGACGCCGGTCCCGGTGCCCCCGGCCCGGATCCCGCGTCAATCGGATGCGAGTGGCTGGACCGCGGTGCACGTTGGGAGTTGCTGGTGTCGATGACCGGACGCCGGCCCCGAGGAGGAAGGAGCGCGACATGGTCCAGACAGTCGCCGATGTCATGACACCGGCGCCGACGACGATCGGTATGTCCGAGACGTTCGAGGCTGCGGCCCGGGCGATGGCGGTCCAGGACGTGACCGCGCTCGTGGTCTGCGCCGGTTCCACCGTCATCGGGATCGTCACCGACCGGGACCTCGTCGTCCGGGGTCTGGCCGAGGGGCTCGGCCTCGAGGCGATGGTCGGCGAGGTGGCCAGCGAGGACCTCGTCACGATCGGGCCCGACGTGCCCGTTGAGGTCGCGGCGGGCGTGATGCACGCCGCCGGCGCCCTGCGGATCCCGGTGGTCGACGGCGAGGTCGCCGTCGGGATCGTCTCGCTCGGTGACCTCGACCGGGAGGCCGACCGCACGCCGGCCGCGACGAGGTCTCAGGACCTGCCGTAGTGCGTCACGAAGTCCTCGACGGCACACGCCGCCGCACCGCGGGCCCAGTCGACGAACCGCAGCGGTCGCAGCTCGATCTCTGACCGCGCGGCTGACCCGAACGCCCGCTGCTCGAACGCGCTCCGGACGTGCGGGTCCATGACGTCGTAGTCCTGCTCGCCGCCGGAGCCGACCCCGGCCCCCAGGCTGCTTCCGATCGCCTCGCCCGTGATGACGATGTGCTGCGCCCCCAGCAGGTTGGCGATCGTCGCGATACCCGTGCCGACGGCGCGGCCGGCCTCGGCGAGCACCCGTACGGCGTCGGGCTGCCCGGAGCGTGCCAGCTCGGCGACGTCGCCGATGCCGAGCCCCTCGAACCCGGCCTGGGCCATGCGCTCCAGGATGCCGGCCGACCCCGCGATCGCCTCGACACAGCCCCGGTTGCCGCAGTGGCACAGCGGCCCCTCGGGGTCCACGAGCACATGACCCACCTCGCCGGCCACGCCGAAGCTGCCGTGCACCACCTGTCCGTTGACCAGCAGCGCGCACCCGATGCCGGTGCCGACCGTGACGAGCGCCAGCGACGAGATGCCGCGGCCCACGCCGTACCAGCGCTCGCCGGTCAGCAGGGCGCGCACGTCGTTCTCCACGGTGGTCGCCAGGCCCGTGCGCTGCGCCACGAGCTCGCCGAGCGGCACGTCGTGCCAGGCCAGGAACGGTGAGTAGGCCACGTGCCCCGAGGCGGCGTCGACGTCGCCCGACACGGCCAGGCCCACGCTGCCCACCTCGGGCCGCCCCGCCCGCAGGCCGTCGACCAGGTCCACGATCTGTCCGACGATCGCGTCGGGCGCGTGGTCGGCCACCGGCACGGTGACCTCGTCCAGCACCCGGCACCGCAGGTCGCAGACGACGCCGAAGAGCTGGTCCGCGGTGATCTTGACGCCGATCACCTGGTGCGCCCCCGCCTGCACGGTCACCATCGTCGCGGGCCGCCCCAGCGCGCCGTCGGTGGACGCCCGGTCACCCGTCTCCAGCAGGAGCCCCGCCTCCAGCAGCGGGCGCACGGCGCGCGTGATCGCGCCCGGCGTCAGGCCGGTGTCGCGGGCCAGGGCGGTGCGCGACGCGTCCCCGCTCCGGACCAGCTGCTGGAAGACACGCGTCCCCGCCGGGCTGAGCGCGGGTGCGGCAGTTCTCGCGGACATGTCATGACTCTATCGGCGCCACTTAATTGACAGCAACAAAAAAAGACGCTTGAGTGTCCGCACCCAGCAACGACGCCGGAGGAGCCTCCATGTCAGTCCAGCCCGAACCCGACCAGAAGCGGCGCGCCACCCGTTCGTGGCTCGCGACCGGCCTGGCGCTCGCCGTCGTGGCCTCGGCGGGGGTGGTGCCCGCGGCAGCCGACGCCGCCACGGCCG
>NZ_KI911627.1:8972-14806 GCF_000515355.1 Promicromonospora kroppenstedtii DSM 19349
GGTGCGCTCGGCCCCGACCTGGACCGGGTCGACGTCGCCGGCGCGACCGCCAAGGACTGGACGCTCACCGACCCCGACGCGGCCGACCCCGTGCCCGTCGACCCGACCCGGGTCGAGCCGGGCGGCAGGAGCGCGGTCCTCCGCGGCGGCGACGTCGTCATCGACTACTCGCTCGCCAGCGGCACCGCCGACGTCCGCTGGGGCGGGCGCGAGGCCGTGACCGGCTTCTACAGCGGTGTGCGCCTGGGCGACGAGTTCGTCACCACCAAGCAGTACGACGGCGCCTGCCGGCTCACCGGCCGCACCACCGTCACCTGCGCCAAGCAGGGCCTGCCCACGCTGCGCCAGGAGTTCGCGTTCGACGGCGACCGCTCGTTCTCGGTGCGGCTCGACGTGACGGGCACCGGCGGCCCGGTCGCCACCTCGATGATGGTCCCGGTCATGACCGACCGGCGCGGCTCGGTGGACCTCGGTCGCAACGGTGACAACCGCATGGTGCTGGTGCCCTTCGACAACGACCACTGGGTCCGCTACGAGACCCCGGCGATCAAGGACGTCACGCCCGCCCGGCGCAGCTTCGAGGTCACCGCGTTCGTCGACGACGCCTCGCGCCGCGGCCTCGTCGTCGGCTCCCTGGACCGCGACACGTGGAAGTCCGGCGTGGTGGCCGACGGGAACGACAGCGGGGGCCTGGACCGGCTGCAGGCCGCGGCCGGCCTGACCGACTGGAGCTACGACTACGGCGACGGCATGAACAAGTACCAGTTCAACCGCGAGCTCAAGCCGCACGCCGAGGTCAGCGGCACCACGGTGCGCTCCCCGCGCATGTTCGTGGGCCTGTTCCCGGACTGGCGCGAGGGCATGGAGACGTTCGGCAAGGCCGCCGCGCAGGCGGCGGGCTCCCGTACCTGGGACGAGGGCGCGCCCTTCGGCTTCAACAGCTGGGGCGGGCTCGGCGCCCGCGGCGGCGACGCCGACGTCATGGGCGAGGTCTCCCGGTTCCTCGCCGAGGAGACGCCCGGGTTCCGGAACACCCGGTCCACGAAGGGCGCGTACGTGGGCGTCGACTCCTACTGGGACAAGATGCTCGCCCCCGAGTACGCGTTCGAGGACCCGAACACCTCCTGGGCCGAGCTCGAGCGGTACGTCGCCGACGTGAAGGCGCGCGGCCAGGAGCCGGCGCTGTACTTCCAGCCGTTCGCCAACTTCTGGCGTGAGGGCCTGGACGAGAAGATCGGCGGCACCGCCCTCTGCGACACCTGCGAGAACCAGACCTACCGCGAGATGGCGCTCACGGTGAACGGGGTGCCGGTGAACATTGACGGCGCCTGGGCGCTCGACCCGACCAACCCCGGCGTGCAGAATCGCGCCAGGATCGCGCTGGGTAAGTTCCGCGAGCTCGGCGTGCGCTACGTCAAGCTCGACTTCCTGACCCACGGCTACGTCGAGGCCGACGACTGGTACGACACGGGAGTCCACACCGGCCAGCAGGCCTTCCGCCAGGGCATGGCGCAGGTGGTCGACGTCGTCGGCGACGACATGTTCGTCGACCTGGCCATCTCGCCCCTGTTCGCCTCCGAGTTCGCCCACGCCCGCCGGATCTCGTGCGACGTGCACGGCGCCCTGAACAACTGGCACCCCACGCAGCCCGACCGCTACCAGAAGAGCACCGAGTACCTGCTCAACTCCCTGACCTACGGCTGGTGGCTCGACGAGGTCTACGCCTTCAACGACGGCGACCACGTCCAGTTCGGCAACTACGAGTACGACGGCGACGCCAACGCCTACCTGCTGGACGACCCCTACCCGAGCATCTGGCCCGAGGGGCAGAACCGGGCGCGCGTCACCTCGGCCGCCATCACGGGGATCTACCAGGTCAGCGAGGACCTCACCAGCACCGGCCACCCCGTCATCAAGCAGCGGGCCCGCGACCTGCTGCAGAACCCGGGCATCAACCACCTCGCCGAGCTCGGCCGGTCGTTCGCCCCGGTGCAGGCCGGTCCGGACGCCTTCACCGCCGCCGACACGTTCGTGCTGCACGACGGCGGGACCACCTACGTCGCGGCGTTCAACTACGGCGCGACGTCGCGCCGGGCCGACCTCGCGCTGCGCGACCTGGGCCTGGACGGCGGCCGGTACGACGTCACCGAGCTCTGGACCGGCCAGGAGAGCCGGGCGGCGGGCAGGCTCCGCGCCGTCGTGCCCGGCGAGGACGTGCGCGTCTACGCGATCGAGGCCGACCGATGACCACCGCCGCCGTCGCCCGACGGCCCCGCAACCAGCTCCTGCCCGCGCTCGGGATGATCGCCCCCGCGGCCCTCGGGTTCCTGGTCTTCTACCTCTACCCGACGCTGCGCGGCGCCTACCTGTCGTTCACCGAGTACAACGTGCTGGGCAGCCCCGTCTTCGTGGGCCTGCGCAACTACGTCGACATGGCCCAGGACGACGTCTTCTGGAACGCCGTCCGCGTCACGTTCCTGTACGTGGTGCTGAACATCGGGTTCCAGACCGTCCTCGCCGTCGGGCTGGCGGTGCTCATGCACCGGCTGACGAAGTCGGTGCTGATCCGCGGCAGCCTGCTGCTGCCGTACCTCATCGCCAACGTCGTCGTGGCCCTGCTCTGGTTCTGGATGCTCGACTTCAACATCGGCATCGTCAACGCCGTGATCGACGCGGTCGGGCTGCCCAAGGTCGCCTTCTTCGGCGACGAGGCGTGGACCGTCGCCACCATCGCCGGCGTCAACACCTGGCGGCACCTCGGGTACACCGCCCTCCTCGTGTTCGCCGGCCTGCAGATGATCCCGGCCAGCGTCTACGAGGCTGCCGCCGTCGACGGGGCAGGGGAGTGGCGCACCTTCTGGCGCATCACCCTGCCGCTGCTGCGCCCCGTGCTCGTGCTCGTGCTGGTCATCACCGTCACGGGAGCCTTCCAGGTCTTCGACACGGTGGCCGTGACCACCGCCGGCGGACCCGGCAACGCCTCCCGCGTGCTCCAGCTCTACATCTACGAGCAGGCGTTCGCCCGCGGGCACTTCGGCTACGCGTCCGCCATGTCCGTGGTCCTGTTCCTCGTCCTCGCCGGGGCCGCCTTCGCGCAGATGCGACTGCTGCGCGCCGGCGAGTCCGACCTGACCTGATGGGAGCGCACATGCGTACACGGATCACCTGGGGCCGGCTGCTCGCCTGGGTCGTGCTGTGGTTCTTCGTGCTGGCCACCGTGCTGCCGTTCTACTGGATGCTGCGCACAGCGTTCTCGGACAACCAGGCGCTCGCCGCCCAGTCCTTCTCGCTGCTGCCCGCCGACCTCACGCTAGGCCCGTTCAAGCGGGTGTTCGGCCTGGCCACGCCCGAGGAGGCGATGGCGGAGGGCGGCTCGGGCGCGTCCCTGAGCTTCTGGCTCTACCTGCGCAACTCGCTCGTGGTCGCCACCGCCGTGACGGTGGGCCAGGTGCTGTTCTCGTCGATGGCGGCCTACGCGTTCGCGCGGCTGAGCTGGCCGGGGCGGGACGCGTGGTTCGCCGTCTTCCTCGGGGCGCTCCTGGTGCCGCCGATCTTCACCTCGCTGCCGAACTTCCTGACGATCAAGTCGCTGGGCCTGCTGAACACGCTGCCCGGGATCATGCTGCCGAGCCTGTTCATGACGCCGTTCGCGATCTTCTTCATGCGGCAGTTCTTCCTCGGTATCCCGAAGGAGATCGACGAGGCGGCGATGATCGACGGCGCCAAGCCCTGGCGCATCTTCTTCCGGATCATCCTGCCGATCTCGGCGGCGCCGGTCACCACGCTCGGCATCCTCACGTTCATCAACACCTGGAACGACTACTTCTGGCCGCTCCTGGTGGGCCAGACGGAGGAGTCCAAGGTGCTCACCGTGGCTCTCGGCGTCTTCCGCTCGCAGACGCCGCAGGGCGCGCCCGACTGGGCCGGGCTCATGGCCGCGTCCCTCGTCGCGGCCCTGCCCATCGTGATCCTGTACGCCGTCTTCGGGCGCCGGGTCATCAACTCCATCGGTTTCTCCGGCATCAAGTAGCCGGGGCGGAAAGGAACACCATGAAGCGAAAGATGCTCGCGGGCGCCGTCGCCCTCGCGTCCCTGTCCCTGACCGCCTGCGCGGGCGGCTCGGGCGGCGCCGAGGCCGAGGGCCAGATCGACTACTGGCTCTGGGACTCGAACCAGCAGCCCGCCTACCAGCAGTGCGCCGACGCCTTCCACGAGGCCAACCCCGACCTGACGGTCAAGATCACGCAGCGCGGCTGGGACGACTACTGGTCGGCGCTGACCACCGCGTTCTCGTCGGGCACCGGCCCGGACGTGTTCACCGACCACGTGTCCAAGTACCCCGAGTTCGTCGCGAACGGGCAGCTCCTGGCCCTGGACGACCACATCGCCGACGTCGACCTCGACCAGTACTCGGCCGGGCTCGCCGACCTGTGGGTCGCGCAGGACGGCAAGCGGTACGGACTGCCGAAGGACTGGGACACCGTCGCGATCTTCTACAACCAGAAGATGGTCGAGGACGCCGGTCTGTCGGAGAAGGGCATGCAGGACCTCGACTGGAACCCCGACGACGGCGGCACGTACGAGGAGACCATCGCGCGCCTGACCGTCGACGCCAACGGGGTGCGGGGCGACGAGCCGGGCTTCGACAAGGAGAACGTCGCCGTCTACGGCCTGGGCATCCCCGGCGCCGGGTACGAGAACGGCCAGACCGAGTGGAGCATGTACACCGCCACCACGGGCTGGACCCACACGGACGAGAACCCCTGGGGCACGCAGTACAACTACGACGACCCGCGGTTCCAGGACACCATCGCCTGGTGGTACTCCCTGATCGAGAAGGGGTACGCGCCGCCGCTGGAGACCACGATCGGCGCCTCGGTGAACGACAACTTCGGCGCGGGCAAGTCCGCCATCAACATCAGCGGCGACTGGATGCTCTCCACGTACTTCGGGTACGACGGCGTCGACGTCGGCCTGGCGCCCACGCCCACCGGCCCCAACGGGCAGCGTGCGAGCATGTTCAACGGCCTGGCGGACTCCGTCTGGGCGGGCACGGACAACCCCGAGGGCGCGGCCAAGTGGGTCGCCTTCCTGGGCTCGACCGACTGCCAGGACCTCGTGGGCGCGGCCGGCGTCGTCTTCCCGGCGATCACCAGCTCGGCTGAGATCGCCACCGAGGCGTTCGCCGAGAAGGGGATCGACGTCTCGCCGTTCACCACCCACGTCAAGGACGGCACCACGTTCCTCTTCCCGGTGACCGACCACGCCTCCGACGTGCACGCGATCATGACCCCCGCGATGGACGAGGTGCTGGGCGGCAAGGCCGACGTCGGCTCGCTGACCGAGGCGAACGAGCAGGTCAACGCGCTCTTCGACGGGTCCTGACCGGCGGACGGGTTCTGACCGCCCGACGGTTCTGACCGGTCGACGAATCTCCCCTTTGAGGCCTAAGTTTCTTCGCTTTGGGATGGCCCAAAGCGAAGAAACCTAGGCCTCAAAGGGGAGGAGGCGGTCACGGTCGAGTGACGACCCGGCCCCTCAGCACCGGCGACAGCAGCATGACCAGCACCCCCGCGATCGGCACCACCAGCAGGCCGGTGCGCAGACCCGCCGAGTCGGCGACCAGGCCCACCAGCGGCGGGGAGAACAGGAACCCGAGCCGCAGCAGCCACGACACGACGGTCAGGCCCGTGCCGGGGCGCAGGCCTGGCAGCTCGTCGGCCTCGTGCATGGCGGCGGGGATCAGCGTCGCGCTGCCGAACCCGGCGGCGGCGAACCCGGCGATCGTGCCGGGCACGGTGGGCCAGGCCAGCGCCAAGCCCATGCCGAGCGCG
>NZ_KI911627.1:14906-15717 GCF_000515355.1 Promicromonospora kroppenstedtii DSM 19349
GCCCCGGCCACCCCGGCCAGCCGCCTGCGGAGCTCTTCGTTCTCTCGCTCCAGGGCGGCCAGCCGGGCGGCCGGGTCCGCCGCGTGGGGCGGGCCGGGCGGTCCGGCGTCGTTCACGGTTCCTGCCTCAGACGAGCGCCTTGGACTTCAACCGCTCGAACTCCGCCGGCGAGATGGTGCCCGCGTCGAGCAGCGCCTTGGCGCTCGCGATCTGGTCGGCCGGCGAGGGACCCGTCGCGACCTCGCGGATGTAGGTCTCGGTCGCCTTCTGCGCCTGCGCCATCCCCTCGGCGTGCCGCTCGGCCATGCCCCGCCCGCGGGCGATGAGGTAGACGAGCGCGGTGAGGACCGGCAGGAAGATGAGGAAGATGATCCACAGCGCCTTCCACCAGCCGGAGAGCTCGTGGTCGCGGAAGAGGTCCGCGATGATCTGGAACAGCACCATCAGGTACGCCACGAAGAAGAAGCTGTAGACCATCAGCCAGAAGAAATCCCAGAAATCCATGACTCGCCCCGTTCTCGACGGCCATCCGATGGTTCGGAACGCACCGGTGGAATGCCCGATCCGTCTTTTCAAAGTAACCGCGAGGACCGGGTTGCGCCCGCGCTGACCGGCGACGTCGGGCCGGGAGGGTACGAAAGGCGAGGGCGGCGACGGACATTCACCCGAATCGGGTGAACCTTTCGCCCTCCGGCCTCGTCGTACGCAGTGACCGCCGAGTGCGGTCGCGTTCATGACTCCGACCTTCTCGAAGGAGAACACCATGATCCGTGCCAAGAAGCGTCTCGCGGCCGCCGCCCTGGCGGCGGCC
>NZ_KI911627.1:15817-18914 GCF_000515355.1 Promicromonospora kroppenstedtii DSM 19349
CGTACCCCGACGCGGGGACGGGCTGCACCACCCTGCCGTTCGTCGTGCACGCGGAGCTCAACGAGACCGCGACGGGCATCCGGGTGTACGAGAGCACCGACTGCACGGGCCGGGCGCTGACCTTCCCGGCGAGCGACATCCACAGCTTCATCGGGTTCGACGGGCGCAGCTTCGAGCCGGTCGGCTGATCCATGGCGGTGGGGCCGCCGTCCGACGTCGGACGGCGGCCCCGCCACCTCAGTTCGCGAGCCCGGCCACCAGGTTGATCAGCAGGGCCACGATCACGGTGCCGAACAGGTAGGCGAGCAGCGCGTGCACCTGCGCGATCCGGCGCATCTCGGAGGAGCCGAGGTCGGTGTCCGAGACGGCGAAGCTCATGCCGACGGTCACCGCCAGGTAGGTGAAGTCGGTGTACCGGGGCGGCGCCGTCTGGTGGAAGTCGATGCCGCCCGCCGGCGCCGTGTAGTAGACGCGGGCGTAGTGCAGCGCGAACACCGTGTGCACGCAGGCCCAGGACACCACCACCGAGGTGAGGACGGCGGCCGTGGTGACGGTGCCGTCGGCCCGGACGCCGCCGACGAGCACGACGACGATCCCGCCCAGGCTCGCCACGGCGGCGAGCAGCACGATCACGTGCGCGATGCCACGGGTGGGCTCCTCGCGCACGGCGTGCTCGCTGGTGGCCCTCGGGCCCATCGGGACGATGACCAGTGCCGTCCAGCCGACGAACACGAGCCCGGCGGCGGCCCAGCCGCCGAGCAGGGCCGCCGCCGTGGAGTCCCACGCCAGCAGCCAGCCGAGCAGGGCGCCGACCAGCAGCGACGCTACGATCCGCACGGCGTGCGGCCCGTCCAGCACGCTGCTCAGCCGCCGCATGCCCGTCATCTGCTCCGTCATGCACCCCAGTGTGTGCGAAGATCGAGGCAGAGCCCACAGGGGCTCCCGGACGAGGGTTGCCGTACCCGGTGTGCGACAAGACGGCATCTTGAGGAGCACACCGTGTCGTGGATCGTCCTTGTCCTGTCCGGCCTGCTGGAGGCCGTCTGGGCCACTGCCCTGAGCCGGTCGGAGGGCTTCAGCAACGTCGTGCCGAGCATCGTGTTCGGCGTCGCCCTCGTCGCGAGCATGGGCGGCCTCGCCTTCGCGCTGCGCGACCTGCCCGTCGGGACCGCCTACGCGGTCTGGGTGGGGATCGGCGCCGCGACCACCGTCGCCTGGGCGATGGCCACGGGCGCCGAACCCCTCTCCGTGGTCCGCGTCCTGCTGATCGCGGGCCTGATCGGCTGTGTTATCGGGTTGAAGCTGACCCACTGACGCAGCGGACGTCGGTACCGACCCGCCGGGTCACCTGCGGGTAGCGGCACACCTCGCGCGTCACGGCGTTGCCGTCACCGTCGGTGACGACGGCCGGCAGCGTCGCGGGGGCCCGCCCCTGCTCGACCCACTCCACCAGGGAGCCCAGCGGGTCGGTGCCGATACCGCAGTGGTCCACGCCCGGGGGCAGGAACAGGCGGTAGAAGGAGTCGACCCGGGCGTTGCCGCCCATGGCCTGGTTGACGCGCTCCCGGTAGTCGACCGTGCCCTGCGTGGGCACGAGCTGGTCGGCCTGGCCGTGCCAGCTCAGCAGCTTGCCGCCGGAGCGGGCGAACGCGGACAGGTCCGGGTCGTCGCTGCCGATCACCGTGTGGAAGTCACGCTGGGACGTCGCGAAGAGGCGGTCGAACTGCCCGTAGGTCAGGTGCGTGGTGTCCAGGCCCGGGTCCTTCGCGACGAAGTACCTGACCCACTGGTCGGCCACCACGAAGGGCTGGCCGGGGTTGGCGAGCCAGCCGAACGCGGCGCCCTTGTTCGGCCCGTACCAGAGCGGACGCCCGCTGCTGGAGACCGGCCCCTGCCAGATCTTGCGGACCGCGTCGGCCAGCTGCGGCGTGATGGTGTGCGTCGCGCCGTCGCAGTCGACCCGGGTGCCGACCAGCTCACGGGGGTCCCACCGGCAGTCGCGTGGGTCGTCGATGACGCCGTCCCGTACGCCGTCCGCGGTGTCGCAGGCCTCGACGGCCGCGGTGTTGAAGGCCTCCAGCACGCACGGCGCGGGGGCGACGTCCTCCTCGTTGAACACGACCTGCGGCCACAGCGTGGCCACGGCGAACCGGTCCCAGCTCACCGCGGGCGCACCGGCCAGGATGCCCTGGAAGTCCGTGGGGTACTCCTGCGCGGCCACGTAGCCCTGGCGGCCGCCCGTGGAGCAGCCGTTCCAGTAGGAGTAGGTGGCCTTGCGCCCGTAGAACTCCTTGGTCACGGACTTGCCGACCACCGCGAGGTCGTGCACCGAACGTGACGCGAAGTTCTCCAGGAGCGGCTCGTTCACCCGCCCGTCCGACGTCAGCGCCCAGCCGCTGACGTCGGCCGGGGACTGGCCGATACCCGCGTCGGTGGCCGCCGCGGCGTATCCGTTCTTCACGGCCGCCACCAGGGTGGCGCCCAGGTCGCCGGCCAGGTATGCGCTGCCGCCGGTGGCCTGGAAGCGGCCCGACCAGGCGGCCCGGTCCTGCGGCAGCGCGACCTTGACGGTCTCGTGGTCGCCGGCCCGGCCGTGCGTGAGGGTCACCGTGATCTCGCAGCGGGCGGGCACGTCGGCGATCGGGGCCGGGGTCTGCAGCGGCGGCGTGGCCTCGGGGAAGGTGACCGTCCCGGCGGGGTACGCCTGGGCGGTCACGGACTCGACGTGGGCACCACGCGGCGCGGAGACGGGCACGGCGGAGCACGCCGACGACGCGGGGTGAGCGCCCTCGGCGGGACCGCTCGCCGGCGCCGCCATGGGCAGCAGCCCGGCGGCCGACACCGACACCAGCGCCGTCATGATGATGGCTAGCTTGTTCATGCTGCACACCCTTGCTCGGCGGGTGCCCGGGCCGCCCCAGGGGGACACCCTGGTGTGCACACCAGGGATGCCCCCGGGCGCGACGGCGGGCCCGCGCTGCGACGGTGGTGCCCATGGACAGAAGGACATTCGTCAGGACCGCAGGGCTGCTCGCGACCTCCGCCGCGGTGGGTGGTGCCGCCGTGCCCGCCGCGGCCGCGGAGCCCGTGGCCGCCC
>NZ_KI911627.1:19014-20321 GCF_000515355.1 Promicromonospora kroppenstedtii DSM 19349
GCACGGGCCGGTGGGCCTGCGGCTGGTGGAGGACGACATGGGGTGGGAGCGGGCCGTGACCCACCGCGTGGCGGTCCCCGCCGGCGCGCGCGTGCTGGAGGTGGACGGCCCGGCGGCCTGGGCGGCGCTGTGCCGCGAGTACCCCTTGGAGGTGACCGCCCAGAAGCGGCACGACTGGTACAGCACCACCGGCCGCGTCGGGCGCTGGGCGCTGCCGGACTGGGCGGCGGTCGCCGCCGTGCACGACGCGGTGCACCTCACCCCCGCCGCCTACCTCGTGGCCGCGGGCACGGCGATCCCGGTCGACGACGGCGTGGCGAGCGTCATCGCCGGGTGGAACCCCGACGAGACGTACTGGCTCATCGACACCGTGCAGCCGGAGGGCACCGGGACGGAGTGGGTGCTGGACGACGAGGACTGGGTGGTCGCAGCCGTCTGAGGGTCGGGTGGCGGCGGGGATCAGCGGCCCTCGGCGCTCTCCAGCTCCCGGGCCAGGTCGAGCATCTCGCGGCCGAGGGCGTCGAGGCGTTCGCGGAGGCTGCCCGTGGAGGTCCGGGGCTCCTGGATCACGTTGATGTCGAAGACCACGCGGTCCGCGCGGTGCCAGGTGCGGAACACCTCGACGGGCCGGGCGGCCTCGTCGGTGCTGGTGCCCTCGAGCAGCAGCACCGGCGTCCCGGCGGTCACCCGGAGCAGCTCCGCCGTGTCGGCGTCGGCGCCCACGGCCCGGACCTGCCGCCGGCCCGCCACCACGTGGGTGCCGAACCGGCGCTGGATCGTGGCGTGCAGCGACGTGTCGGTCAGCTCCTCGGCGCTCAGGTCCCCGAGCTCCTCGGGCAGCCAGGTCTCGATGAGGGCGAGCGGCTCGTCACCGGCGCTGCGCAGGCGTCGCAGGCGCAGCACCCGCTCGGAGGCGAGCTCGCCGGTCGCCTCGGACGCGGGCTCCAGCCCGAGCTCCAGGACGTGCGTGGTCACGTGCACGCCCTCGCCCTCGACCTGGGTCGACAGGCCCGGGACGCGCTGCACCAGGCGGTGCAGCTCGCCACGCTCCCGTACGGTCGTGCCCCGCCCCCGACGGCGCTCCACGAGTCCCTCCTGCTCCAGCGACGCCAGGGCCTGGCGCACCACGGAGCGGGAGACGCCGTAGCGTTCCTGTAGCTCGGCCTCGGTGGGTACCTGCGCGCCGGGCGCGAGCGTGCGGCCCAGGATCTGGGCGCGCAGCTCGCTGCCGATGCGCCGGTGGAGCGGCTGGCCGTCGGGTGCGGGGCGGGTCACGGTCAGCTCGCCGCGCTCGGGGCGCTCTGCTG
>NZ_KI911628.1:0-578 GCF_000515355.1 Promicromonospora kroppenstedtii DSM 19349
TCGGCAGGTAGATCTCGGGGGCCAGCACCAGCACCGCCAGCGCGGGCTGCAGCTCCATGGCGCCCTCGACGAGCCGTAGCCCGACGCCCACGGCGATGATCGCCACTGAGAGCGTCGTGAGCAGCTCGAGCACCATCGACGACAGGAACGCGATGCGCAGGGTGCCCATCGTGGCCCGGCGGGAGGCGTCGCCCAGCGCGCGCACCCGTTCGCCCGGCCCGAACGACCGGCCGAACGCGCGCAACGTCGGGAGCCCGGCCACCAGGTCGAGCACCTGGGCGCCCAGCCGTTCCACGGTAGCGAGCCGCCGTTGCGACATCCCGGCCGTCAGGCGCCCGACGAGCACCATGAACATCGGCACGAGCGGCAGCGTCACGATCGCGATCAGGGCGGAGACCCAGTCCAGGCCGAGCACCACGCACACGAGTGCGGGCGTGACCAGGGCGGTCAGCACGAGCTGCGGCACGTACCGCACCAGGTACGGTTCCAGCGCGTCGAGGCCGCGTGTCGCGAGGGTCGCGACCTCGGCCTCCGGGCTCGCCCCGCTCCCGCCGCCCGACGCCGCCGCGGGGCCGGGC
>NZ_KI911628.1:831-4475 GCF_000515355.1 Promicromonospora kroppenstedtii DSM 19349
GTCGGCGCCGTCGCCGGGGCACCCGCGGGGAGCGGGCCGAGGCCGCCGCCGCTCGCACGAGCCGCAGCGACGAGGTCACCGCGCTCAAGGGCTCCACGCGCCTGGAGGCGAAGCGTCAGCGTCGCCGAGAGGGTCGCGACCACGGCCGTCGCCGTCAGATCATCACCGAGGCCGAGTTCCTGGCGCGCCGCGAGTCGGTGCAGCGGTCGATGATCGTGCGCGAGAAGGACGGCCGCACGCAGATCGCGGTGCTGGAGGACGGCGTGCTCGTGGAGCACTACGTCTCGCAGCAGTCGCAGGCGTCGATGGCCGGCAACGTGTACCTGGGCCGGGTCCAGAACGTGCTCCCCTCCATGGAGGCCGCGTTCGTCGACGTCGGCAAGGGCCGCAACGCCGTGCTGTACGCGGGCGAGGTCAACTGGGACGCGGCGGGCCTGGAGGGCCAGCCGCGCCGGATCGAGCAGGCGCTGAAGTCGGGCGACTCGGTGCTGGTGCAGGTCACCAAGGACCCGATCGGCCACAAGGGCGCGCGTCTGACGAGCCAGGTCACCCTGGCCGGCCGCTACCTCGTGTTCGTGCCCGGCGGCGGCATGACCGGCATCAGCCGCAAGCTGCCCGACACCGAGCGGTCGCGCCTCAAGAAGATCCTTCGCGAGGTGGTCCCCGACGGCGCCGGCGTCATCGTGCGCACCGCCGCCGAGGGGGCGAGCGAGGAGGAGCTGCGCGCCGACGTCCAGCGCCTGCAGGGCCAGTGGGACGCCATCCAGGCCAAGTCGAAGAAGGCGTCGGCCCCTGCCCTGCTGCAGGGTGAGCCGGACATGGCGATCCGCGTGGTCCGCGACATCTTCAACGACGACTTCTCGTCGCTGGTCGTGCAGGGCGAGGGCGCGTGGGACGAGATCGCGCACTATGTCGAGGAGCTCGCTCCCGACCTGCGCGAGCGCGTGTCCAAGTGGGTCGAGAACACCGACGTGTTCACGGTCCACCGCGTGGACGAGCAGCTCGCCAAGGGCATGGACCGCAAGGTCTGGCTGCCCTCGGGCGGCTCGCTGGTCATCGACCGCACCGAGGCCATGACGGTCGTGGACGTCAACACCGGCAAGTTCACCGGTGCGGGCGGCACGCTCGAGGAGACCGTCACGCGGAACAACCTCGAGGCGGCCGAGGAGATCGTGCGGCAGCTCCGCCTGCGCGACATCGGCGGCATCATCGTCATCGACTTCATCGACATGGTGCTCGAGTCCAACCGTGACCTGGTGCTGCGTCGCCTGGTCGAGTGCCTGGGCCGGGACCGCACCAAGCACCAGGTCGCCGAGGTGACGTCGCTGGGCCTGGTCCAGATGACGCGCAAGCGCGTGGGTCAGGGCCTGGTCGAGGCGTTCTCCGAGACGTGCGAGCACTGCAAGGGCCGCGGCTTCATCGTCCACGAGGAGCCGATCGAGAAGCAGGGCTCCGGCTCCGGCTCGGGCGCGCCCGCCGCGGTCGAGGAGAGCCCGCGTACGGCGCGTTCGCGCCGCAAGCGCGGCAAGGAGGCCAAGGAGAAGGCGGCTCCCGCACAGGAGCCGGTGGCGCCCGTCGCCAGCCTGCCCGAGGAGCGGTCCGAGGCACGCGAGGCCGTCAAGGCCACGCTCGCGACGATCGCCGCCGCGGCGCAGCACGCGCACGAGACCAAGGACGCCGCCGAGGACGGTCCTGCCACGCTGGACGAGATACAGCTGCCCTCGTCGGGCTCCGGCTCGTCGGGCCAGGCCGCCCCGGTGTCCGGTGACGCGCCGCAGCCCGCGGGCTCGCCCGCCGACGCCGGTTCGTCGGCGGACACCGCGCCGTCGACCGACGACACGCCGGAGGGGGGCTCCGGCACTGGGCAGCCGGAACCGCCCAAAGGAGCTGGCGACGAGGTCGCCTGAGCAGAAGAAGGGCTTCTGGGCGTGGCTGACGGGCCGCTGACCTGATCCCGACGAGGGTCGCCACCGCGAGGTGGCGGCCCTCGTTTTTTGTGCCCGGGAACTGCCGGCTCGGGCGCCCCCGGTCTTCCCCGGGCAAACCTCTTGCGGGCGCCTCACGTTCTATGGTTCATTAGTCGAGTAATGAACCAACGAGGTGTGACCGAGACGACGGAGACCGAGATGACAACCATCGCCGCGAGGCCGACGACCACCCGCCTGGGGTACGTCGACAACCTGCGGATCCTGCTGACCGTGCTGGTCCTGGCCCACCACAGCGCGCTGACCTACGGTGCGCTGCCGATGTGGTACTGGACCGAGCCCAGCGAGAGCCTGTCCGGGCTCGCGCTCGTGGCGTTCGTCGTCGCGAACCAGTTCTGGTTCATGGGCTTCTTCTTCCTGCTCTCCGGCCTGTTCGTGCCCGGCTCGGTGGACCGCAAGGGGCCGGGCGCGTTCGCCCGCGACCGGCTCGTCCGGCTCGGCGTCCCGCTGATCGTGTTCTGGCTGGTCGCGCGGCCGGTGCTGTCGCTGGCGGGCTGGCCCGAGCGTCGCGACCAGGGGGAGTCGTTCCTGCGGTTCTGGTTCAGCGCGGGCGACCCCGGGCCGATGTGGTTCGTCGAGGTGCTGCTGGTGCTGTCGCTCGCCTACGCGGCGTTCCGGGCCCTGCGGGCACGCTCCACCGCTCGTCTCGGTGCCGTGCCCGGGACCGACGTCGCCAGCGACACCGCCACGCCCCTGGTCGCCCACCCTCTGACCTTCCGCGCGATCGCCGCCTTCGTCGCGGTCCTGACCGTCGTGACGTACCTCTGGCGCCTTGCCGTGCCGCTGGGCACGTACTGGCCGGGGGTCGGCCTCCCGACGCCGGCCTACCTGCCGCAGTACGTGCTGCTCTTCGTGGCCGGGGTGCTCGCCACGCGCCGCGGCTGGCTGACGACGCTCACCGTGCGGCAGGGCCGGGTCGCCCTGATCGTGGCGCTCGTCGGGATGGGGGCGGCCCTCAGTGCGTCCGCCCTCGCGTCCGCGCCCGACGCCGGGATCGTCGTGCTGCTCGCCCAGAGCCTCGCCGAGAACGTGGTCGCTATCGGTGCGGCCGTGGGCCTGCTGGTGCTGTTCCGGGAGCGGTTCTCGGGCCAGCCGGCCTGGGCGCGGTTCGCAGCCCAGCACTCCTTCGCGGTGTACGTCATCCACCCGCTGGTGCTGGTGGGCGTGGCGATGCTGTTCGCGCCACTCGTGGCCCCGGCGGGCGTGAAGTTCCTGATCCTGCTCGTGCTGTCGGTGCCGCTCTGCTGGGGCGCTGCCTACCTGCTGCGTCGCATCCCGGGCGTGGCGCGCGTGCTGTAGCAGCGGGTGGGTCGTGGCGTGAAGGTCCGCCTCGGGCCTGCGGTCAGGCTGCGTCGCGTCCGGGATGCAGGCCTGACCGCACGGTCGAAAAGGACTTCCGCCGGTAGGCGCTGCCCAGGGAGGATCGAGGGCGTGACAGCCAAGACCTACGCCCGTGGGGTGACCCCCTCCGGGACGGCCGTGACCTTGCGTGGCTGGACCGCCCACGACCTCGACGCGGCCCGTGGATGGCTGCGCCCCGAGCACGAGTGGCACCGCTGGGACGGCCCGTACTACCCGGTCCCGACGGCGGAGCAGGCCGACGCCCTCGTCGCGGCGCTGGCCCGGAGCAGCGGGCTGGACCGGGCGGCGGGCGGCGGG
>NZ_KI911628.1:4575-5274 GCF_000515355.1 Promicromonospora kroppenstedtii DSM 19349
CCGGCAGGCGGCCGGCGCCCAGGTCGTGCTGGTCACCTCGGGCGCCGTCTCGGCGGGCATCGGGCCGCTCGGCCTGGGCACCCGGCCCCGCGACCTCGCCACGATGCAGGCCGCGGCATCAGTGGGGCAGGGGCAGCTCGCAGGCCGCTACCAGGAGGAGTTCGGGGCGTTCGGCATCCAGATCGGTCAGATCCTGCTGACCGCGGAGGACACGGTGCGCCGCCACCGCTACCGCAACGCGCAGCGCGCGCTGGAGCGCCTGCTCGCCCTGGGCGTGGTGCCGGTCATCAACGAGAACGACGCCGTCACCACCGACGAGCTCAAGTTCGGTGACAACGACCGTCTCGCCGCGCTCGTGTCGCACCTGGTGCGGGCGGACGCCCTGCTGCTCCTGACCGACGTCGACGGCCTGCACGACGCCCCGCCGTCGCGCCCCGGCGCGCGCCGCATCCCGCTGGTCGACGACCTCACGGAGATCGCCGGCGTCGAGGTGACCGCGCGCGGCAGCTCGGTCGGCACGGGCGGCATGGTCACCAAGCTGGAGTCGGTGCGGATCGCGACCGGCGCGGGCGTGCCCGCCGTCCTCACGCTCACGGCCAACGCGGCCGCCGCACTGGCCGGCGAGGACGTCGGCACGTTCTTCGCCGCGACCGGACGCCGCACGTCGGCGCGCCGGCTCTGGATCGCGCACGCCGCCCG
>NZ_KI911628.1:5374-8156 GCF_000515355.1 Promicromonospora kroppenstedtii DSM 19349
GCCGTGCTCGGCGGCCGTGCCTCGCTGCTGCCCGCCGGGATCACCCGGACCGAGGGCCAGTTCGACGCGGGCGACCCGGTGGAGCTGGTCGCGCCCGACGGCGTCGTCGTCGGGCGGGGGCTCGTCGCCTTCGACGCGAGCGACCTCCCGGCCCTGCTCGGCCGGTCCACGTACGCGCTGCGCGAGGAGCTGGGGGAGGGGTACGACCGCGTCGTCGTGCACCGGGACGATCTGGTGCTGGACCAGCCAAAGGCCTGACCAGCGCACGACCTGGGACCCCTAGCCCGGGCAGGTTCGACTTCGGTCGGTTGCACCGCGTGACCGGCAGTGTCCGTCCGCACCACGGAATCGACCTCGGCATCCGCCCGCACCCGACGTACTCTCGACGCATGACGATCGTGAGCCAGTTCGAGGCGACCCCTGCCGGAGGCGATTCCGCGGGAGCCGGCACCCCGCCGCCGTCGGGCACCACGAAGGTCACCGGCACGGAGGGCACGGGCACGGACGTCACCACCGCCGTGCACGACGTCGCCCGGCGCGCCAAGGTCGCCGCGCGCACGCTGGCCACGGCCAACCGCATGACCAAGGACGACGCCCTGGGCGCCGTCGCCGACGCCCTGGTGGCCGACGCGGACCGGATCGTCGCGGCCAACGCCGAGGACCTGGAGCGCGGCCGCGCGAACGGGATGACGGACGGTCTGCTGGACCGACTCGCCCTCACCCCCGAGCGGATCGCGCAGATCGCGGCCGCGCTGCGCGACGTCGCCGGGCTGCCCGACCCGGTCGGCGAGGTGGTGCGCGGGCAGACCCTGCCGAACGGCCTGCGCCTGCGCCAGGTCCGCGTCCCGATGGGCGTCGTCGGCATGATCTACGAGGCCCGCCCCAACGTGACCGTCGACGCCGCCGGCCTCGCCCTCAAGTCCGGGAACGCGGTGATCCTGCGCGGCGGCAGCGCCGCGGCGTCGTCCAACTCCGTGATCGTCGAGGTGATGCGCGGCGCGCTGGAGGCGCGCGGCCTGCCCGCCGACCTGGTCCAGTCCATCGACGCCTACGGCCGCGCCGGCGGCGTCGCGCTCATGCGCGCCCGCGGCCTCGTGGACGTGCTCATTCCTCGTGGCGGCGCCGACCTCATCCAGACGGTCGTGCGCGAGTCCCTGGTGCCCGTCATCGAGACCGGTGTCGGCAACGTGCACGTCTACGTGGACGCCACGGCCGACGTCGACATGGCGGTGGCGATCGTGATGAACGCCAAGACCCAGCGCGTCGGCGTGTGCAACGCGGCCGAGACGCTGCTCGTGCACGAGGACGCCGCCGCAGCCTTCCTCCCGGCGGCGCTCGCGGCGCTGTCCGACGCCGGCGTGGTGCTGCACGGTGACGCGGCAGCCCTGTCCTTTGCGCCCGCCGGAGCCACGGCCGTCCCTGCCACGGACGAGGACTGGGCAACGGAGTACCTGGCCCTGGAGCTGGGTGTCCGGGTGGTGCCGTCGCTGGACGAGGCGATCGAGCACATCCGCACCTGGTCCTCCGGGCACACGGAGGCGATCGTGACGCGGGACATCGCCGCGGCCGACCGGTTCGTGGCGGAGGTCGACTCCGCAGCGGTGATGGTGAACGCGTCGACCCGGTTCACCGACGGCGGCGAGCTCGGCCTCGGTGCCGAGATCGGCATCTCCACGCAAAAGCTGCATGCGCGCGGCCCCATGGGGCTGACGGAGCTCACCACCACCAAGTGGGTCGTCACGGGCGACGGTCACGTCAAGCCGTGACGGCTCGCTGGCGTCCGGGAGACCTCCGCAGGATCTCCTTGCGACCCAGTGCCGCGGTGTGCCCGCCGCAATTCGTCCGTGAGAGACTAAAGCCCACCTGAGCACGTTCGACTGGGAGGAACCACCCGTGCTGCACACCGCTGTCCTGGCCGCCGAGGCCGCCACGGAGCACGCCAACGAGCCGATCGCCCCGATCGCCCTCGGCCTGATCGCCTTCGGTGCGCTCGTCGCCGCGCTGCTCGTCACGTACGCGTTCCGCAACGTCGGCAACCGGCACTGAGCCGTCGAAACGGGAGCCTGACGACCAGATGAGCCCACGCACCGCATGAGTGCCCCCGCTGGGACCAGGCCGCGCATCGGGGTGATGGGCGGCACCTTCGACCCCATCCACCACGGTCACCTCGTCGCCGCCAGCGAAGCGGTCGCGCAGCTGGAGCTGGACGAGGTCGTCTTCGTTCCCACCGGCCGGCCGGGCTTCAAGCAGAAGCAGCGGGTCACTCCCGCGGAGCACCGCTATCTCATGACGGTGATCGCCACGGCGTCCAACCCCCGCTTCACGGTGAGCCGCGTGGACATCGACCGCGAAGGCCTCACCTACACGGTGGACACGCTCCGGGACCTGCGTAGGCAGCGCCCGGACGCGGACCTCTACTTCATCTCGGGAGCGGACGCCATCCAGCAGATTCTCTCGTGGAAGGATGCCGAGAAGCTGTGGGACATGGCACACTTCGTCGCTGTCACACGGCCTGGGCACATGCTCACCGTGGACGGGCTTCCTCGGGACGGCGTGACGACGCTCGAGGTCCCTGCACTAGCAATCTCCTCGACCGACTGTCGTCGTCGGGCCGAGGAGGGCTTGCCGGTCTGGTATCTGGTGCCCGACGGCGTGGTCCAGTACATCGCCAAGCACGGACTGTATCGAGGTCTTCACGATGAGTGACAACAAGGGTCGTCCCATGACGCGCCGCGAGATCCGCGAGCGTGAGGCCGCTGCGGCCGCCGCTGCCGGCAACGGT
>NZ_KI911628.1:8256-10915 GCF_000515355.1 Promicromonospora kroppenstedtii DSM 19349
GCCCGCGGCTTCGGCGGCTTCGGCGTCAGCGACGGCCCGGTCGACGCCGGGTCCGGTCGCTTCTTGCCGTCCTCCCCGATCATTCGCGGCGCGGGCTTGATGGGCCAGCGCTCGACCACCCGCCCACGAAGCTCGTCACCACGAGCGGCGGCCACTCCGTCCCACACGACGGCGGCGACCACGACGGCGACCGAGCCCGCGAGCGTCACCAGCGCCTGCGGCACGAAGCCGCCGAAGGTCTCGTCGGCGTCGCCGTACAGCGTCGCGACGTCCGCCATCCCGCCGGTGCCGAGGCTGTACACGGCCCAGCCGAGCGTGGTCCCGAGCGCGGCGATCAGAGCGAGGGCCTGCGCGAAGACCACCGGCTGATGGTCGGCGTACTTGCGCAGCAGCACCCGTTGCGGGCGGGGAGCGTCCGGGTCCGCCAGCGCCTCGCGCAGGATCTCCTGCTCGCGCCGCTGCACGGCCGAGTCGGCGAAGAAGCCCACCACCAGGAGCGCGACCGCCACCACCATGAGGGCCGCGAAGACCCAGACACCGGCGACGAGCACCACCTCGACGCCCTCCCCGTACTCCACGCGGGGACCGGCGTCGGTCATGGAGCGGAACGGGTGGGTGACGAACAGCCAGAGCTGCATGAGGCTGAACCCGAGCGCGAAGCACACGATGCCCACGTACTCGTACCAGGTGGCTCGTCGTCGCAGGCGCTGAAGGTCGGGCGGGAGCTCGGCCTCGTCGTCCTCAGCGGGTCGCGCGGGGGCGGCGCGCCGCCAGGCGGCGTGCTCGTCGGTGGTGGTCCAGTGCGCGGCGATCTCCAGCCGACGCCGGTGGTGCGCGGGACGACCCGCCAGCGCGAGCAGCACGAACACCCCGCCGACCCCCGTGGCCACGAGGAACCCCCAGAGGATCGGCAGCTCGCTGCCGTTGACGGTGAAGGCCGCGATCACGGACATCAGCAGGCCGACCCCGGCGACCAGCACGGACATGACGAGGAACGGGAGGAACGGCGGCTGAGCCGTCACCAGGTCGACCTGGCTCGGGTGTGGCACGGCTGTTCTGGGCGCTCCCACACGGGCAGCCCGGACGAGGGCACGCGAGGTGATCACCTCGCGCAGCGCGAGCAGGACGGTGGTCACCACCCCGGCGCCGAGGGCGAGCACCAGCACCGGCAGCATGCCGGCCCGGGCAAGCTGGTCGAGCGCGCCGCTCACGGCGGGCTCGCCGAACAGGGCCTCCTCGCCGACCATCGCGACGGCCAGGAGGAGGACGAAGGAGGCCCCGATGCCGAGGAGGAACGGGGCGAGTGCGTTGATCGCGCCGTTCACGAGGCTCCCCGCGAGGCTCACCGGGTACACGCGCCAGCGCGGCTGATCTGCTGGAGGTCCTTGTGTCGTCATGGCGCGGGAAGTTTATCCATGACGACGAGAAAGGGCCCGGCCGTCGGCCGGGCCCTTCATCCGGTGGAGCTGGGGGGACTCGAACCCCCGACCCCCTGCATGCCATGCAGGTGCGCTACCAGCTGCGCCACAGCCCCGAATTGCGTTCGCCCAGGTGGGCGAGCGCCGTCAGTCTAGACCGATCCTGGCCCGGAGACCAAAGCGGGCCGGCAGCTCACCTCGTCCTTCGCTGTTCGGCTCGTCGGAGCGCTTCGATCTCGGCCGGACACCCGGCGCCGATCCGCCGTCCGGCCCGCCGGGCGGGCTAGTGTCCAGCTGACGGAGCCGACGCCGATACCGACCCGCGAGGTGCCCATGGCCGACAAGGTCGACCACAAGAAGATTCTCGACGCCTACCAGGCCAAGCGGGACCAGTTCCGGATCGTCGACGTGCCCGAGCTGCGGTACCTCGCGGTCGACGGGCACGGCGACCCGAACACCTCGCCGGCCTTCGCCGACGCCGTCGAGGCGCTCTACCCCGTGGCCTACACGCTCAAGTTCGCGAGCAAGCGCGAGCTCGGCCGGGACTACGTCGTCATGCCGCTCGAGGGGCTCTGGTGGGCCGACGACATGGACGCCTTCACGGCGGCCCGCGACAAGTCCCGCTGGGACTGGACCCTGCTGATCATGGTGCCGGACTGGACCGACCAGCAGATGTTCGACGCCGCGGTGGCACAGGTCCGGGCGAAGGGCGGCCCCGCGCGGCTCGGCGACGTCCGCCTGGAGACGCTGGCCGAGGGGTGCTGCGTGCAGACGCTGCACGTCGGCTCCTTCGACGCCGAGGCGGAGACTCTCGCCCGGATGCACGACGAGTTCATCCCCGCGGGTGGGCTGCGCCGGACCGGCCGGCACCACGAGATCTACCTCAGCGACTTCCGCAGGGTCGCGCCCGAGAAGCAGCGGACGATCCTCCGGCAGCCGGTCGCGGACGCCGCCGGGTCCGATCAGTGAGGGCCGGCCCACCAGCCCCTACGCTGGCCCGGTGACCGACGGAGCCGGTACCCGCCACGGCAGCGCAGGGCTGCGTCGCACCTACCTGAGCCTCGGCCTGGGTGAGTTGGCCGCGGTGGTGGTCTTCGTCGTCGCCCAGCCCGTGGTCGCCGCCCGGCTCGGCGACGCCGGCGGGCGGGCGCTGTGGTGGGCGATGGCGCCTCTGCTCGTGGTGCTGCTCCAGGGCGGCGCCTACTGGCTCGCCGCGCGAGGCTGGCTGCCCGGCTCCGGGC
>NZ_KI911629.1:0-2394 GCF_000515355.1 Promicromonospora kroppenstedtii DSM 19349
GCCGTCGACCGCCGAACCCGCGACGTCCGGGTGCGCGACGGCGCCCGCCTCGGCCACTCCGACCACGCGCGGCAGCGCGACATCGGTCCGGCCCAGGGCGCGCTCCAGCAGGTCGGGCCGGTACTCGCCGACGGCGGCGTCGTAGTACCCGGTGCCCGAGGCGTCCGAGCGGTCGGTGAACAGCTTGTCGAGCTGCGGCCCCAGGGGGGCGGTCGGGTCGCCTGCGGGGCCGTAGCCCGCGATGCGCCACGACAGCCAGTCGTGGGGGAGCGCGACGGCGGCGACGCGCGCGGCGTTCTCCGGCTCGTTGTCGCGCAGCCAGCGCAGCTTGGTGATGGTGAGCGACGCGACCAGCACGGAGCCGACGGCGTCGGCCCAGGCCTGCGCGCCCGCGGTGCGGTCGCCGTCGCCGAGCTCGCTGATCAGGGCCTCGGCCGACGGTGCGGAGCGGGTGTCGTTCCAGAGCAGCGCGGGGCGCACGACGTTGCCGTCGGCGTCGAGGGTGACCATGCCGTGCTGCTGGCCGCCCACGGAGATCGCGGCGACGTCGGACAGGCCGCCGGCGGCGGCTGCCGCCTCCTGGAAGGCGTCCCACCAGTGCTGCGGGTCCACCTCCGTGCCGTCCGGGTGCTTGGCGGAACCGGTGCGGACCAGCGCGCCGGTGTCGGCGTCGCGCACGACGATCTTGCAGGACTGCGTGGACGTGTCCACGCCGGCGACGAGGGGCATCGGTGCTCCAGGGGGTGGTTCGTAGGAAGAGGCGCCTGACACGCTACAGCGTCGGTCCGACGTCTTGGCCGCTCCCCTTTGAGGCCCGAGTTTCTTCGCTCTGAGCCGTGTCAGAGCGAAGAAACCCGGGCCTCGAAGAGGTGATGCCGGCCGCGATCAGGCCAGGTCAGCCGATCAGGTGCTTCAGGGCGAGCTGGTGCAGGCGGACCAGGCCGTAGTCCTTCTCGGCAAGGGCGTCGACGTCGGGGTCGGCCTCGGCGAGGAACGAGTCGAACGACTCGCCCTCGGCCAGCGTCGACTGGCCCAGCTCGATGATCCCGGCGTGTTCGAAGGCGGCCTGGACCTCGGGGTCCTCGCGGTACTGCTTCGCCTTGGCGGCGAGCATGTCGTAGGTCTCCATGTTGGCCTTGGCCGACTCCCACACGCCGTCGAGGTACTCGGTGCGCGACGGCTTGTAGTCGAAGTGGCGGTAGCCCTCGAAGCGCGGCCCGCCGTTCGGGAAGCCGTTCTCCAGCAGGTCAACAGTGAAGAACGCGGAGAGCAGGTCGCCGTGCCCGAACACGAGGTCCTGGTCGTACCTGGGGCCGTGCTGGCCGTTCAGGTCGATGTGGAACAGCTTGCCGAGGTACAGCGCCAGCGCGATGCCGTGCGTGTAGTTGAGGCCCGCCATCTGCTCGTGGCCCGTCTCCGGGTTGATGCCCACGATGTCGCCGTTGTCGAGCGAGTTGATCAGCGCGATGGCGTGGCCGATGGTCGGCAGGAAGATGTCGCCGCGCGGCTCGTTCGGCTTGGGCTCGAGCGCGATCTTGAGCCCGTAGCCCTTCTCCTTGATGTACGAGGCGACGGTGTCGATGCCCTCGGCGTAGCGCGCGTGCGCGGCGTGCAGGTCCTTCGAGTTGTCGTACTCCGTGCCCTCGCGGCCACCCCACATGACGAAGGTGGAGGCGCCCATGTCGGCGGCCAGGTCCACGTTGCGCAGCACCTTGCGCAGGCCGAAGCGGCGCACCTCGCGGTTGTTCGAGGTGAACGCGCCGTCCTTGAAGACCGGGTGCGTGAAGGTGTTGGTCGTCACCGTGGTGCAGACCAGGCCGGTGTCGGCGGAGGCCTTCTTGACGGAGTCGATGTGCTTCTGGCGCGCGGCGTCGTCCGAACCGAAGGGGAAGACGTCGTTGTCGTGGAACGTGAAGCCGGCGGCCCCGAGGTCCGCGAGCTTGCGGATGGACTCGGCGGGGTCCAGGTCGGGCCGGGTCGCCGTGCCGAACGGGTCGTTGCCGGGCCAGCCGACGGTCCACAGGCCGAACGAGTACTTGATGTCGCTCACGGGGTCTCCTCGTCGAGGGCGGCCCCGGCATGCGGCGCCGCATTAGTTGTACGACTGAACTATTACCCGGCCCTCGGCTACAGTCAAGGCGTGACCACCGCCGGGACCGCCCACGACACCTCTACGCGGACGGGCCCCGCCGCGGCCCGCCAGCACTCCTTGCGCGAGCACAACCTGGAGATCGTCGCCCGCGCGGTGTTCGAGGGGCCTGAACCACTGTCCCGCGCGGGGGTGGCGGCCGCGACCGGTCTGGCCCGCGCCACGGTGTCCACGCTGGTGGACCAGCTCGTGGCCGCCCGACTGGTGCGTGAGCTGCCCGCCGTGACCGGCGGCCGGGCCGGCCG
>NZ_KI911629.1:2494-6091 GCF_000515355.1 Promicromonospora kroppenstedtii DSM 19349
GTGGCGTGCGGGGCGGTCGGGTCACCAGGGGAGCGGGCCGGCCCGGTCGACGAACGTCCCGCTCGGGCCGTCCGGCCCCAGCAGGGCCATGCGTGCCACGACCGGTGCCGCCTCCTCGGGCGAGGTCGGCGCCGCGGCCCGGTTGTCCGGACCGCCCAGGTCGGTCTGGACCCAGCCCGGGCAGACCGAGTTCACGAGGATCGGCGTGTCCGCGAGCGACTTGGACAGGGCCACGGTCAGCGCGTTGAGCGCGGCCTTCGAGCCCTGGTAGGCGGGCAGGACCAGGCCGAAGTACGGCGACTCCGGGTCGAGCTGCTCGGCCAGCGAGCCCATGGCGGTCGAGACGTTCACGATGCGGCCGGCCGGCGACCGGCGCAGCAGGGGCAGCATCGCCTGAGTCACCGCCGCCGCCCCGAACAGGTTGGTCTCGAACGTCGAGCGGAACGCGGCCAGGTCCAGCGGGCGCTCCAGGTCAGGCGTGGTGGCCTCCGGCAGGATGCCCGCATTGTTGACCAGGATGTCCAGGCGGCCGTGCTCGCGCTCGATGTGTGCGGCGGCGACCGCCACCTGGGCGTGGTCGGTCACGTCGAGCGTCACCGGCCGGGCGGTGAACCCCGCCTCGCGCAGGGACGTCGCCGCGTCCGCAGCCCGGGCGGTGTCGCGCCCGCCCACCAGCACGGTGGCGCCGGCCTCTGCCAGCTGCCGGGCCACGGCGAGGCCGAGTCCTCTGTTCGCTCCGGTGACCAGGGCGATCGGGGCGTTGTCGTCGTGCGTGTTCGTCATGGCACGAGCCTTGCCGGCCGGGCGCCGCGATGCTGGCGGGATCCCGCCGTCGCACTCGACGTGTGGACGTGCTCGACCGAGCCGGTCCGGCTCAGACCGCCGCAGTCACCCCGGCGCCGCCCAGCGTGCCCACGAGCAGGGCCAGCTCCGGCACCTGCTCCGCCTCCTGCAGGGCCTCGTGCAGCGCGCGGTCGTGCGTGGGGCGCGCTGCGAGCAGCAGCTTCTCCCCGGCCGCGGTGAGCTCGGTGTAGATGCCGCGGCGGTCGTCCTGGCACAGGATGCGCGTGAGCAGCGCGCGGTCCTCCAGTCGGTTGACCAGGCGCGTCGTGGCGCTCGGCGAGAGCGCGGTGGCGCGGCCGAGCTGCTGCATGCGCATGTGCCAGCCGTCCTGCCGGGACAGCGCGTCCAGCACCGTGTACTCCACGACGGACAGGTCGTGCTCGGCCTGCAGCGCGCGCTCGAGCGCGGTGTCGATCATGCCGTGCAGCGCGGCGAGCGTTCGCCAGCCCTGGGCACGGATCTCGACGGCGTCGTCGGCGATTCCCATGGGCCCTCCTTCGCGGGCGTGATTCCGGTCTCCAACTATAGCGCTTGTGCAACTAGTGCGCGCGTGCAACTATCTAGGAGGCGCGTGCAACTAAATGCGTCCGCCTGGTGTCCGCGTACGCGCAGCAGGCACCGTTCGGAGAACAGCAAGGAGCCCTCATGTCTTCCCCCGTCCCGACCCCCGCCGTCGCCCTCCCCAACGCCGCCCGCCCGGGCGCGACCATGCCGCAGGTCGGGTTCGGCGTCTTCCAGGTGCCCGACGCCGAGACCACCCGCGCCGTCGGCCACGCGCTCGAAGCGGGGTACCGGAGCATCGACACCGCCGCGATCTACGGCAACGAGGCGGGCGTGGGCCGCGCGCTGGCGGAGTCCGACCTGGCGCGCGACGACCTGTTCGTCACCAGCAAGCTGTGGACCGACTCCATGGCGCGCGACGCCGTGCGCCCAGCCCTCGAGCGCAGCCTGGAGCTGCTGGGCCTCGACGCCCTCGACCTGTACCTGATCCACTGGCCCGCACCGGGCCGTGGGCAGGCGGTCACCGCCTGGGAGGGGCTCATCGAGGCCCGCGAGGCCGGCCTGGTCCGGGAGATCGGCGTCTCGAACTTCCAGCCCGCGCACCTCGACGCGATCGTCGCCGCGACCGGCGTGTTCCCCGTCGTCAACCAGGTGGAGCTGCACCCCGCCCTGCAGCAGCGCGAGCTGCGCGCCCACCACGCGGGCCTGGGCATCGTCACCGAGGCGTGGAGCCCGCTCGCCCAGGGCGCGGTGCTCGACGGACCGGCCGTGACCGATGCCGCCCGGGCGCACGGCGTCTCCGCCGCGCAGGTGGTGCTGCGCTGGCACCTGCAGCACGGAAACGTCGTGATCCCCAAGTCGGTCACGCCCGCGCGCATCGCCTCGAACCTCGACGTGCTCGGGTTCGAGCTCACCGCGCAGGAGGTCGCCGCGATCGACGCCCTCGACCGGGACGGCCGCACCGGTCCGCACCCGGACCGCTTCGACGGCTGACGAGCCCCGCCGGCACCGCCCAGAACACGAGCACCACCCAGCACCTCAAGGAGCACTGTCATGCCTGTCGCCCTGTGGGCCCTCGCCATCGGGGGCTTCGGGATCGGCCTCACCGAGTTCGTCATCATGGGCCTGCTGCCCGAGGTGGCCACGGACTTCGGCGTCACCGAGACCGTCGCCGGATACCTCATCTCCGGCTACGCACTGTCCGTCGCGGTCGGTGCGGTCGGTCTCACCGCCGCCCTGACCCGGGTGGACCGCAAGAAGGCCCTGCTCGGCCTGATGATCCTGTTCATCGCGGGCAACCTGGTGTCCGCGATGGCGCCTACGTACGAGCTGATGATGCTCGGCCGGATCGTGGCGGCCCTGTGCCACGGCGCGTTCTTCGGCATCGGCGCGGTCGTCGCGGCCGACCTGGTCGCCCGCGACCGGCGCGCCGCCGCCATCTCGATCATGTTCGCGGGCCTGACCGTCGCCAACGTGCTGGGCGTGCCGTTCGGCACGCTGCTCGGCCAGGTGGCCGGCTGGCGCTCCACCTTCTGGGCCATCACCGGCATCGGTGTGCTCGCCTTCGTCGGCATCGCGCTGCTGGTCCCGGCCCGGGTGGGCGTGCCCGACGACGTCGCGGGGCCGAGCGGGCAGGCCGGTCCGGGCCTGCGCGGCGAGCTCGCGGCGTTCCGCGCACCGCAGGTGTGGCTGTCCATCGCCGTGACCGTGCTGGGCTACGGCGGCATGTTCGGCGCCTTCACCTACATCGCGTTCACGCTCACCGAGGTCAGCGGGTTCGCGAGCACTGCCGTGCCCTGGCTGCTGATCCTGTTCGGGGCGGGCCTGTTCGTGGGCAACCTGGTGGGCGGCAAGGCCGCGGACAAGAACCTCGGGGCCACCCTGCTGACGTTGCTGGTGCTGCTCACCGTGGTCCTGGCGGTCTTCGCGCTGACCGCGACCAGCCAGGTCGCGACGATGATCAGCCTGGTGCTGATGGGCGCCGTCGGCTTCGCGACCGTGCCGGGCCTGCAGATGCGGGTGATGCGGCACGCGTCGGCGGCGCCCACGCTCGCCTCCGGCGCGAACATCGCGGCGTTCAACATCGGCAACGCGTTCGGTGCCTGGGTGGGCGGGCTGACGCTCGCAGCCGGTCTCGGCTACACGTCGCCGCTGTGGGCCGGCGCCCTCGTGACCCTGGCTGGGCTCGTCGTCATGGTGGTGGCCGCGCTCGTGCGGGGCGGGGAGCGGGCCGAGGCGCGCACCGCCCGCCCC
>NZ_KI911629.1:6191-6709 GCF_000515355.1 Promicromonospora kroppenstedtii DSM 19349
GGCCGCGGAGGGGCCGGCCGCGAAGCCGGCCGAGGCCGCGGCGCAGGCGACGGCGAACGTCCGGGACGCGATCCCGCGCCGTCGTACGCCGCGCCGGAACACCCAGCTCGGCACGCGGGACGCGGAGCGGATGATCGACCTGCGGACCAAGGGGCGGACCTACCGGGAGATCGCGGAGGAGGTCGGCGTCAGCCGGTCCACGGTCGGCAAGCGTATGCGCGAGTTCACGGAGACGGGCTCGATCCCGATCGTCAAGGCGCGCTGACCCTTCGACAGGGTCGTCCTGGGGCGTCCGGGGTCAACAGGTCGCCGGGCTCGATGGGTTCGCCGGGCTTGCCGGGCTTGCCGGGGTCAACAGGGCCGCTGGGCTCGATGGGCGTCCCTTTCGGCAGTTCGCCCTGGACGTCACCTTCGAGGGCCGACTTTTCTTCGCTTTGCGATGACGCAAAGTGAAGAAAAGTCGGGCCTCGATGGTGAGGGGCGGCCCGGGCTCTGGGCGACCCCGTCGTCGTCCCGTG
>NZ_KI911630.1:0-1136 GCF_000515355.1 Promicromonospora kroppenstedtii DSM 19349
CGGTCGGGGCCGGCCTGGCGGTGTGCGGCGCGGTGATGCAGTCGCTCACGCGCAACCCGCTCGCCGACCCGTACCTGCTGGGGCTGTCGTCGGGTGCGTCGCTGGGCGCCGTGCTGGTGCTGCTGGCCGGCGTGCCGCTGCTGCTGCCGGTCGCCGCGTTCGCCGGGGCGGTCGGTGCGCTGGCCCTCGCGCTCACCCTGGCTGGCGCGCTGGGCACCATCACCCCCACCCGCACGGTCCTGGCGGGGCTGGCGATCAGCCAGCTCTGCGCCGCGGCGGTGTCGTTCGTGATCTTCTGGTCCGCAAAGGGCGACGCGTTCCGCGAGGTGCTGTCGTGGCTGATGGGCTCGGTCGCATCGGCGACCTGGACGTCCGTGGCGATCACCGGTGGCGCCGTCCTGGTGCTCGGCACGCTCCTGGCGCTGACCGGATCCGTGCTCGACGCGTTCACGTTCGGCGACACCGCGGCCGCCGCCCTCGGCGTCCCCGTCAACCGGGCCCGCTGGATCCTCCTGATCGGGGTCGCGCTGCTGACCGGGGCGCTCGTGTCGCAGAGCGGGTCCATCGGGTTCGTCGGGCTGATCCTGCCGCACGCCGTGCGGCTGTTCACGGGTGCGCGGCACCGCCTTCTGCTGCCCTTGTCCGCCCTGGCGGGTGCCTCGTTCCTGGTCTGGGCGGACACCCTGGCCCGCACCGTGTTCGAGCCCCGCGAGCTGCCGGTCGGCATCGTCACCGCGGCGATCGGCGCCCCGGTCTTCGCGTTCCTCCTGTGGAAGGGAAACCAGCGGTGAGTGACGAACGTCTGCGGGACACCGGATCGCCGGGCGCCGGGCTGGCCGCCGACGGCGTGTCCTGGGAGATCGGCTCCCGGGCGATCCTGGACGACGTCGGGGTGCTCGCCCCGGGCGGCGCCGTCACGGGGTTGCTCGGGCCGAACGGGTCGGGCAAGTCGACCCTGCTGCGGGTGCTGGCGGGGGCGCAGCAGGCGGGCCGGGCCAGGTCGGGCGACGTGGAGCCGCCATCGGCCTCCGGACCGTCCCTGGAGTTCGACGGCGCCGACCTGGCCGCCCTGCCCCGCCGCGAGCGCGCCCGCGTGCTCGCCCTCGTGGAGCAGGACGCCACGACCGACCTGCCGC
>NZ_KI911630.1:1236-8648 GCF_000515355.1 Promicromonospora kroppenstedtii DSM 19349
ACCTCCAGCTCCGGGTCGGTGATGGTGCGCGAGCCGCCGGCCATCGCCCGCAGGAGGCGCACGGTGCGCATGCCGCGCAGCCAGACGGAGCGGCCGTGCCCGGTGGGCGGCGGGCCGGCCGCGAAGTACGTGTCGCGGTTCGACTCGTCGTAGCCGTAGTACCCGTACGGCCAGTCGGCGGTGTTGAGCATCTTCGGCGTCTGGTCCACGATCACGACGCTGCGCAGGCGCGCGGTGCCGTGCTCGGCCACGTACGCCCACACCGTGTTGCCACCCATCGAGCCGCCGACCAGGGTCACGTCGCGCAGGTCGAGCTGCTCCAGCACGGCGTCGACGTCGCGAGCGCGCCGCCGCATGGTGGCGCCGGGCGCCATCGGCTCGGTGGCGCCGTGCCCCGGGAGGTCGACGGCGAGCACGCGGTAACCCGCCCGCGCCAGCGCAGGGACCTGGAAACGCCAGGAGGTGGCGGCCGCCTTGAACCCGGCGAGCAGCACGACCGGTCTGCCACCGGCGGGGCCGGACTCGGAGAGGTCGAGGCGGACGCCGTCGTCGGTGCGCAGGTGCATGCCGTCACAGTAGCCAGCGCCGGCATCGGCCCGCCCTGCGGGACGGACCGCCCTGCGAGACGCCCCGCCCCCGACGCACAGCCGCGACATACTGGCGGGCGATGCGACCCGAACGGCTCACTCCCCATGCCCGTGACCTGACGACACGCTCCCTGGACTGGATGGACCAGCAGTGGGACCCGGAGGCCGGCCTGCTGCGCGCACCGGAGGAGCCCGGGGGCAGGGGCGGCGCGCCCGTGGGGCACATGGTGCGCGAGACCGGCTGGTATGCGCTGGGCCTGCTCATGCGGAACCTGCCCGCCCGCTCCGGTTCGGGACCGGCCGACGACGGTGTCGAGGCCGATCTCGACCGCGCCCGGCGTGCCCTCGGGCGCGTCCTGGACCACCAGCTCGACGCCCCGGGCGAGCGGTTCCACGGCACGTGGCTGCGCGGTCCGCACGAGCAGCGCCCGACGGCCCGGTCCGTCGAGTGGCGCGACTACGACCCGAACTGGCGCGAGTTCATCGGCACCACGCTGGTCGTCGTCGCGACCGAGTTCCCCGAGGCCCTGGACGGCGACCTGAGCCGCCGCGTCGACGCCGCGCTGCGCCTGGCGGTTGAGGGCACGCTGGCCCGCGGCGTCGACCCGCGCTACACGAACATCGCGCTCATGACCGCGTTCCTGCTGCAGCACGCCGCCGTCCGCCTGGGCGAGCCCGCCTGGGACGCCCCGGCCCTGCGGCTCGCCGAGCAGGTGCTCGCGCGGTTCCGGGTGGACGGGACGTTCGACGAGTACAACTCCCCCACCTACTACGGCATCGACCTGTACGCGCTGGCGCTGTGGCGGCGGTACGCGCACCAGCCCTTGCTGCGGGCCGCCGGCGCCGAGATGGAGGCGGGCCTGTGGCAGGACACCGCGCGGCACTACCACGCGGGCCTGCGCAACCTGGCCGGACCGTACGACCGGAGCTACGGCATGGACCTGCGGCAGTACGCCTCGGGGATCGGGCTGTGGATCTGGGCGTCCGTCGGGCGCGGCCTGGCGCCGTTCCCGGAGACCGACCGGCCGTTCCGGCACGCGTGGGACCTCGCGCTCGGCCCGGTCGTCGCCGTCCTGGGCGCCGAGGTGCCGGTCGACGCCCTGGCCCACCTGACCGGATTCCGCGGCGAGCGCCAGGTGGACCAGGTGATCGTGCGCGACCCACGGCGGGTCGCCACGTCGTGGGTCGGCGAGCGGCTGCTGGTCGGCGCGGAGGACGTCGGGGGCGAGCGCGGGAACCTGGCCGACCAGTTCCATCCTGCGACGGTGCACTGGGCTATCGGGGCGGGGCCGGACAACGGCGGGGCGGTCCGCGACGATGCCGGGCGGGCTGCCGACGTCGGCTGGATCCGCCCGGTCAGCGACCTCGCCGTCGATGCCCGTGCCGACGGGCCGTCGCTGGCCCTGACCTGCGACCGGCACGACGGCGGCGACCTCGCCCTCGCGTTCCAGGTCCGGGCCCCTGGCCTGGACCCAGCCGGGTTCGCGGCGGACCGCTGGGCGCTGCCGGGACTGGAGGCGGTGGTGCAGGCGGAGGCCGAGCTGGTCGCCGTCGAACCCGACCCCAGGGACGACACCTGGTGGGTCCGCTACGTCGCCCGCGCGGTCCCGGCCGGCCGGCCGACCGGGTTCGCGATCGCCCTGCGGATCACGGACTGACCGCTCGCTGCTCTGAGCAGTGCTGCTGAGGGCAGATCCGCCTCCCCGGGGGCTGCCCGCCGGGGCACGGTGGGCGCATGACCGAATCACCGAAGGCGCCCCAGTTCGGCGAACGCTCCCGCCGCGACCTGTACGAGCGACGTGTCCTGGTCCTCGACGGACCACTCGACGACGACAACGGCACGCTGCTGATGACGCAGCTGATCGCGCTGGCCACGGAGGACCCGGCGTCGGACATCGATCTGTGGATCCACTCCCCGGGCGGGTCGGTGCCGGCGATGCTGGCCATCCGCGACCTGATGCGCACCATCCCGAACGACGTGTCCACGCTGGTGCTGGGCATCGCCTACAGCGCGGGCCAGTTCCTGCTGTCGGCGGGCACGCGCGGCAAGCGCCGCGCGCTGCCGAACGCACGTGTGCTCATGCACCAGGGGTCCGCGGGGATCGCGGGCACCGCCGTCGACATCGAGCTGCAGGCCGACGACCTGCGGCACACCCGCGACACCGTGCTGCGCCTGATCTCCGAGGACACCGGGCAACCGGTCGAGCGCATCTTCGACGACTCGCTGCACGACCACTGGTACACGGCCGAGGAGGCGCTGGAGTTCGGGTTCATCGACACGATCGTGAGCGGCTTCGACGGCATCCGGCCGCGGGAGCGCGCCCGGACCGGGTTCAGCACGGCGACGACCGAGGGGGGCGCACGATGAGCAGCTACACGATCCCGAACGTCATCGCGGCGCACCCGCGGGGCGAGCGCATCATGGACGTCTACTCACAGCTGTTGAGCGAGCGGATCATCTACCTCGGCACTGCGATCGACGCCGGGGTGGCCAACGCGCTGATCGCCCAGCTCATCCACCTGGAGTCGAGCAGCCCGGAAAGCGACATCCAGCTCTACATCAACTGCGAGGGCGGCGACCCGAGCGCGGGGATGGCCATCTACGACACGATGCGCTACATCCGGTCGCCGGTGTCGACCACCGTCGTGGGGCAGGCGGTCGCCGTCGGCGCCGTGCTCCTGGCCGCCGGCGCCGAGGGCAAGCGGGCGGCGCTGCCGCACGCGCGGGTCATCCTGCACCAGCCGGCTGCACAGGGCAGGGGCGCGATCCCGGACCTGATCCTGCAGGCGGACGAGGTGGTCCGGATCCGCGCCGACATGGAGGCCGCGCTCTCCCGGCACACGGGGCAGAGCGTCGGCACGCTGCGCACGGACACCGACCGGGACCGGATCTTCACGGCCGGCGCCGCGCTGGAGTACGGGCTGCTGGACCACGTGATCGAACAGCGCTGACCGGGGCGGCCTGGGTCGGACGCCGTCCGACCTAGGCCGCCAGCGCGAACGCCGCCCGGCAGGTCGGCTGCCCCCAGGCCCCCTGGACGGTGGCCAGCCGGTCGGCGACCGCGCTGACCAGGTCGACCAGCGTGATGTCCAGGGCACCTGCGATCGCGGCGATCATCTCGCTCGACGGCTCCTTGACCCCCCGCTCGATCTCCGAGAGGTACTGCGGCGAGATCCCCGCCCGGCGCGCGGTCCGGTCGAGGGTCTCGCCGCGTTCGTGCCGCAGCTGCCGCAGCCGCTCCCCGACCAGGTGCCGCCACAGGGGCTCGCGTCTCGTCCATGTCGGCCGGGCCGACGGCGGCGCGTCGGTGTCCGAAGGCACGTCGTGCACGAGCTGCGGAGGCGGGGCGGTCTCGGCCATGGCTTCGAGCGTAGGGCGGCCCCGCCGACGGGGCGGGGCGTTCTGCTGAGAGCAGCGGGCGCCCGGGACGACGGTGGACGGATCGGGCACTATGGAGGCATGGCTACCGACCTCTGGATCACCGGCGACCCCGACACGGACCGGCTGCTCAGCGACGACCCGTTCGCCCTGCTGGTCGGCATGCTGCTCGACCAGCAGTTCCCGATGGAGCACGCGTTCGCCGGCCCCGGCAAGATCCGTGACCGCATGGGCACGTTCGACGTCCGCGCCATCGCGGAGGCCGACCCGGACGAGTTCGTGACGCTGGCGACCACTCCCCCGGCCATCCACCGGTACGGCCGCTCGATGGCGGGTCGCGTGCTGGAGCTCGCCCACGTCGTCGTCGACGAGTACGACGGCGACGCCGCCCGGATCTGGACCGCGCCCGGGGCCGATGGTGGCGCCCCGACCGGCCGCGAGGTGCTCAAGCGGCTCAACGCGTTGCCGGGCTACGGCGAGCGCAAGGCCAAGATCTTCCTGGCGCTGCTCGGCAAGCAGCGTGGAGTCCAGCCGGAGGGCTGGCGCGGGGCTGCGGGCGAGTTCGGCGAGGACGGATCGCGCCGCTCCATCGCGGACGTGACCAGCGCGGAGACGCTGCAGGAGGTCCGCACGTTCAAGAAGGCCCAGAAGGCCGCCGCCAAGGCTGCTGGCTGAGCGGGGACCGCCGAGCCGCGGTACGGGCGGGCTCAGTCGGGCAGCACCTCGACGTACCGTCTCGCCTCCTGGTAGAACGTCCAGTCCGACATCGCACGCAGGTGCTCGAACGCCTCGGCCAGGTCGGCCTCGTCGGCCGCGCCGAAGCTGACGAGCCGCACCTCGAAGCCGGGCCCGTGCGCGACGCACTCAAGGGCCGCCTCACCGTTGTCGAACGGTTTCTCGTGACACTCCCCGAACGTGAGACCGTCCCTGGAACGGTCGTCGTGCACCGTCGCGGTCGAGCTGACGTGGACCTCCTCGCCGTCCGGCATCTGGTACACCGCGACGGAGGATCCCTCACCGAGCGCGATGTACTGCTCTTCGTAGCCGGGTCCGGCCAGCGTGTACGGCACACCGTGCGCCGCGGCACGCTCCCGGAAGTCGCCGAACGTCGTGAACGCGGACAGGACTGCCGGGACAAGTGCCGGGCTCAGCAGGACGGCGCCCGCGACCAGCCGGCCGATCGTCCCGATCCTGGGCTGCCCGACCGCCGCCGTCGCCCCACCGATGATCCCCGTGGCGAGCATCGCGGTTCCGGGCCCTGACACGAGTGCGTCCGCCTGCAGGTACCAGCCTGCGAGCAGCCCGCCGGCGATGAGCGGAGCGAGCGCGCCGACGGCAGCCCTCCCGCCGGCCACGCCCACGACGACGGCACACCCGAAGGCCAGCAGGAGGACGAAGACGGCGAAGACGAGCACTGTCGGCGCCAGCGACGACGTATCCCAGGCCATCAGGAGCGAGTAGAACCCGGCAGGCACGAGCGCCAGCCCGCAGATCAGGCCGACGAGCACGGAGGCCCAGACGGCAGGCCCGGCGCCCGGCCGGTCAGGACCAACGCCAGGCTCACCCGAGTCACGTCCCACCACGCGATCGACGTCCGACACACATACCTCCGCATCCCGGGGCCGTCGAGTCTGTCAGGTGAGGGCGCGCGTGTCACCGAATTTGGGCGCCCCTCAGGAGTGCCGATCGCTCCTTGACTCGGGCATGCTCCAGGCGAGACACTGCGACGGATATCGTCACAGTGTCACACCCGGAGGCGCACCATGGTCGACAGCAGCAGACGGCGGGACGCCCTGCTCGACGCCGCCGCCGGGCTGCTCCTGAGCCGGGGCTACGACAAGCTGACCATGGTCGACGTCGCCGAGGCCGCCGACCTGAGCCGGACCATCGTGTACCGACACTTCGCCTCGAAGCGGGAGCTCACCGACGCGGTCGCGGCCCGCGCCCTGGCCGACTACGCCGTCCGCTGGCGCACGGCCCTGCGCGACGAGCCGACACCGGGCACGCCCGCGAGCATCTATCGGGCGGGGTTCCGCGTGGTGGCTCGCGACCCGCTGCTCACCGCCATCGCGACGCGGGACCGCGACGTCTTCGGCCGGTACCTGCGCGACCCCGCGGCGACCATGCCCGGCCCGGCGGGACCGGCGTTCCTCGGCAACTTCCTCACCCTGCAGCAGCAGGCAGGGGTGATCCGCAAGGGCGTCGACCTCGCGTCCGTCGCCGTCGTCCTGGAGTCGCTGACGGCCGCGATCATGACCGCGATCCGGGCGCACCATGACGAGCCGGACGGCCCGTCGCCGGAGGCCCTGATCGACACCGTCACCGAGATGATCGACCGGATGCTGACGCCGGACGAGCCCGACACCGACGCCGCCATGGCTCTCCTCGACGGCCTGCTCGACCAGCGCTAGCTCGTCCCACCCACCCGCGAAGAAGGGCGACCATGCAGATCACGATCCTCACCGCCGGCTCGCGGGGCGACGTCGAGCCGCTCCTCGGCCTGGCGGTCGCGCTGCGCGACCAGGGCCACCACCCCACCGTCGTCGGCTCGCCGGACTTCGCGGAGCTGGCGGCGTCCTACGGCACCGAGTTCGAGTCGTTCGGCCCGGTGCTGCCCAGGTACGCGGACAACCCGGAGCTCGTCGAGCTGGTCGAGTCGGGCAACATGCTGCGGTTCATGGCCTACGGCGCCAAGACCCGCAAGCAGATGCTGCCGCAGATCATCGACGACATCTGGCGTGCCACGAAGCACAGCGAGGCGATGCTCTACAAGGGGCCGACCACGCTGTACGGGTACAGCGTGGCGGAGAAGCTCGGTATCCCCTGCGCCGACCTGCAGTTCTTCCCGGTCACCCCCACCCGCGCGTTCCCGACGTTCTTCCTGGGCGACGGCCGCAGCCGCGGCGCCGTCCTGGACCGGGCGGGCTGGTGGGGCACGGACCAGCTGATCTGGCGCACCATGCAGCGTCCGGGCGTGAACCGGCAGCGGCGCGAGGTGCTCGGCCTGCCGCCCCTGCGCACCAACGCCCGCGTGCTCCAGGACCGGCAGAACATGCCGCTGTACTACGCGTACAGCCCGCTCGTGCTGCCCCGCCCTGCCGACTGGCACCCCCGTATCCAGGTCACCGGGTACCTGCCCACCAGCGCTCCGGTCGGGTGCGAACCGCCGGCGGAACTCGTCCGGTTCCTCGACGCGGGTGAGCCGCCCGTGTCGTTCGGCCTGGGCAGCGTGCCGACGGCGCGGCCCGGCCGGCTGGTGGACGCGTTCATGGAGGCCCTCGACCGCACCGGGCGCCGGGGCATCCTCATCGGCGGCTGGGCGGACCTCGGCCGGGACCGCGAGCTCCCCGAGCACGTGCTGCGCGTCGAGTCCGCCCCGTACGACTGGCTGTTCCCGCGCCTCGCCGCGGCGATCCACCACGGCGGCGCCGGCACGACGGCGGCGG
>NZ_KI911630.1:8748-12046 GCF_000515355.1 Promicromonospora kroppenstedtii DSM 19349
CCTGGGTGCGCTGCGAGCCCCGGGCGCCGGAGCCGACGGCGGCGCCGTGCCCGGTGTCGTGGCCCGGCTCGGTGCCGTGCAGTCGCAGGAGCTGCACTCGTCGGCCTGGGGCGTGGCGCAGCGCCTGACCGCACCCGCCACGCTGGAACAGGTACAGGCGGCCCTGGCCGACGGCTCGGTCCTGCGCACGCACATCCTGCGGCCCACCTGGCACTACGTGGTCCCCGAGGACCTGGCGCCCCTGATGACGGCCACCGCGCCCCGGATCCGCCGGGCGATGGCCTCGACGGAACGGTCCTACGGCTTCGACCACGCGGCCCTCCCTCGCAGACATGACGTCGTCGCTGGCGCGCTGGCAGACGGCCCGCTGACCCGCAAGGAGATCGGCGCCGCGCTCGCCGAGGCGGAGGGCGCACCGCTGGACGCCTGGCACCTGGGCCAGCTCATGATGCACGCGGAGCTCGACCTGATCGTGGCGAGCGGTCCGATGCGGGGCAAGCAGGCCACCTACCGGCTGCTGCCGGAGCAACGGTCCTGGGACGAGGACGCCGCCCGCGCCCACCTGGCCCGCGCGTACGTGCGGGGACACGGTCCGTGCCGCGCCGAGGACGTGGCCTGGTGGGGCACCCTGACCAAGACCACGGCCCGGGCAGCCGTGGCCGACGCCGGGCTCACCCCGCACGAGATCGCGGGTCTGACGCTCTGGACCGACGGCGACCTGCCCGGCCCGGCCCCGGCGGGCACCGTGCGCCTGCTGTCGGTCTACGACGAGTTCTTCTGCCACGACTTCAAGAGCTGGCCGTCCCTGACCCGTGACGGCATGCCGAGCCGCTGGCTGTACACCGGCCTCGTCGTGGTGGACGGGATGATCGCCGGCGGGTGGTCACGGGTGCTCAAGGCCCAGACCGTGGACATCACGGTCGAGCTCATGGACGAGCCGTCGGCCGCGGTGTGGTCGGCGCTGGAGGCCGAGGCCGGGCGGTACGGCGCGTTCTGCGGCCTCGAACCCACGTTGGCCCGGGGCCCGGTGGGCAAGGGCACCATCGGCTGACCCGCCGACGGGCAGCGCGCGGTACGGCGCGCCGGGGTGGCGTCGTCCGCGCCCGGGTGGGCAGACTCCGCACATGACTCGTATCGCCGTCGAAGGTCAGGCCAAGCGCACCCACCCCGCCGAGCGCGGGACCGTCAACCTGCACGTCGCGTTCTCGGGCACCCTCCGCAACGACGTGGTGGAGCAGGTGGCCCGGACCCACACGATCCTCGTGGACCAGGCCAAGGCGCACGTCGAGTCGGGCGCCGCGGAGAAGTGGGACTCCGCCTCCGTGCACTCGTACGTCTACGACGACCGGGTCAAGAGCTCCGGCTCCGGCGGCAAGCAGCGCATCCGCCGGTTCCGGGCCTCGGCGCGGCTCTCGGTCACGTTCAGCGACTTCGAGGTCCTGTCCACGTGGCTCGCCGACATCATGGACGTCGAGGGCGTCGAGATCGACTGGCTGAACTGGACCCTGACCGACGAGACCCGCAAGACGCTGCAGGCGGAGGCCCGCGTCGAGGCCGCCGAGGAGACGGTGGTGCGCGCCCAGTCCTACGCCGACGCGCTCGGCCTGGGCCCGGTGTCCCCCGTCGCCATCTACGAGGCGGGGCTGCGTGGGGGCAACGACGGCGGAAACACCCCGATGTACGCCATGCGGGCCGGCGCGATGGCCGCCCCCGGCGGCGGCGCCCAGGTCGAGCTGCAGCCCCGGGACATCGACGTCGAGATCACCGTGTCCGCCGACTACGAGACGGGCCCCGTCGTCGAGGCCTGAGGCAGCACCCCGGCGGAGCGCAGCCGGCCGAGCACCAGGTCGTGGGGCACGGCGGTCGCCGTGCCGCGGTGCCCCACGGTGGTCGTCGCCATGAACAGCGAGTTGAGCAGGGCCTCCTCCGTCGCGTCCATCGTCGCCGCGAAGAGGGGGTCCAGGTCGCCGTCGGCCACGCTGCTCGACGGCGCGGCACCCGGCGCGGCGGCACTCGTGCTGAACGCCAGGGCGTAGTCGCCGCTGCCGCCCGCGAAGTCGGAGCCCACCCGCGCCATCGCGAACACGGCCCGCCGCGCGACCCGGCCGAGCTGGCGCGCGTCCAGGGGCGCGTCGGTGGCGACGACGATCATGCAGGAGTTGCCCTCGGGCTGGTTCGTGGCGTTCGTTGGCGCGCCGGCAGCGCCGACCGGGCTCGCGCCGTCGTCGACCGGCCGGATCGGGACGCCGCGCACGGTGAGCGTGCCCGAGAAGTTGGACTGCACCAGCACGCCCACCGTCCGACCGTCGACCAGGCGGGACGACGTGCCGATCCCGCCCTTGAACCCGAGCGCCATGGTGCCCGTCCCGGCGCCGACGCAGCCCTCGCCGGGCAGGCCGGGGGCCGCGCCGTCGAGGGCGGCCAGCACGTGCGCCTCGGTGACGGGCCGGGCTCGGATGTCGCTGAGCCTGCCGTCGTTGGTCTCGCCCACGACCGGATTGAGGGTGCGGGTCTCCTCGTGTCCCGGGCCGGCGAGCACGTGCGTGACCAGGGCGTCCGCGGCACGAAACGCGCTCAGCGTTGCCGTCAGCAGGATCGGCGTCTCGATCTCGCCCAGCTCGGCCACCTGGGTGGCGCCGACCAGCTTGCCGAACCCGTTCCCGACGAACAGCCCGCACGGCAGGCTGCGCCCGCCGTCGCCCAACGCGTCAGGAACGATCGCCGTGACCCCGGTGTGCAGGCGGGGCGGGTCCACGATCGTGGTGTGCCCCACCCGCACACCAGGCACGTCGGTGATGGCGTTCAGGGGGCCGGTCGCGAGCGGCCCGACGAGAATCCCGAGCTCGCGCACCCGGCGGGGCCGCTGGTTGTCCGTCATGGGAACAGCATGCGCGATCTACTCAGCCGACCTTTGCGTATGAGCAACGACCGAACCGGCGGGCACCCGCGGCGCGGCAGAATGGCAGCGTGCGCCTCGATGCCGACACCTGCCGGTCCCGGTTCGCCGCGGCCCGGCACGCCTATCTCGCCACGAACGACGACGACGGCGTGCCGCAGCTCGTGCCGGTCACGTTCGCGCTGGTCAGTGCCGTCGGCGCCACGGCTGCGGGCGCACCGGCCGACGAGATCGTCGTCGCCGTCGACCACAAGCCGAAGACCACACGGGACCTGAAGCGCCTGCGCAACATCGCGGCGAACCCGCGCGTCGCCGCCCTCGCGGACCGGTACGACGACGACTGGTCCCGGCTGTGGTGGGTGCGGGCGGACGGAGTCGCCGCCGTCGAGCACGGCGGCGAGC
>NZ_KI911630.1:12146-13674 GCF_000515355.1 Promicromonospora kroppenstedtii DSM 19349
GCCCGCGGCCGCACGCCTCGCGCTGGCGCGGCTCGTGCGCGGCCCCTACCTGGCCGCCGAGACCGACGCCGACACCTGGCGCGCGCTCCTCACCCACGAGGACGTGGTGCGTGAGCGCCTCGCCGACCAGTACCTCGACCTGGTGGTGGACGGCGACGCGCAGGTCGCCTTCGTGCGCGACGTGCCGGCGGCCGACGCCCCGCAGGTGGTGCGGGCGGTCACGCTGACGTTCCTGGACACTGCGCTGCTGCTGCACCTGCGCGCCCTCCTGCTGGACTCGGCCGACGGCCGGGTGGCGGTCAGCCGCGACGAGGCGGCCGACCACCTCGCCGTCTACCGGCGGCGCGGCGGGGGTTCGCCGATGGACTTCACCCGGCAGCTGGACGCGACGTGGGCGCGACTGATCGAGTCGGGCATGCTGGAGCCGCTCAGCGGGGACAGGTGCACGGTCTCCCCTGTGCTGCGGACCGTGTTCGGAGCGGACCAGGTCGCGGCGCTGAGCGCCGAGTACGCCCGGCTGGCGAAGGAGAGCGCATGAAGACCCCGCACCCGTCCCCCACCGGGCAGTGGCGCCTCGCGCGCATCGAGCTGGTCAACTGGGGCACCTTCTCGGGGCACCACGTGGTGCCCGTCCCGCGCGAGGGCTTCCTGCTGACCGGCCACTCCGGCTCGGGCAAGTCGTCGCTGGTCGACGCTGTCGCCGCGGTGCTGACACCGCCCGAGCACCTGCGGTTCAACGTGGCCGCGGCCGGCACGGCCGCCACGGAGCGCGAGGCGGGTGACCGTGACGTCGTCTCGTACGTACGCGGCGCGTGGCGGCACCGGACCGACGAGAGCACGGGCGAGGTGGTGGCCGACCACCTGCGCCAGGGCGCCACCTGGTCGGGCGTGCTGCTGCGGTACTCGAACGGCACCGACGCCGACGACGGCACCGTGACCCTCGTGCGCCTGTTCCACCTCACACGCGGCTCCTCCGCGCCGGCGACGCTGCACGTGGTGGTGCGCGGCGAGGTGGGGCTGCTGGACTTCGAGCGGTTCGTCCGCTCCGGCCCTGACGTCGCGGGCGTGACCGCCGCCTGGCCCGACGCGACCGTGAGCGAGCGGCACGCGCCGTTCGCCGCCGCGTTCACGCAGGCCCTGGGCATCGGCTCGGAGCAGGCACTGGTGCTGCTGCACCGCACGCAGTCGGCCAAGAACCTGGGCAGCCTGGACGACCTGTTCCGCGGGCACATGCTGGACGAGCCCGGCACGTTCGCGCTGGCGGCCCAGGCCGTGGACCAGTTTGCGGACGTGGCGCGCGCGTACGCGGACATCGAGACCTCGCGTCGGCAGATCGACCACCTGAGCCGGCTCGCCGCCCTGACCAAGACGTACGACGAGGGGTCGGCGGCCGGGGTCCGCGCGGCGACGCTGCGCGGCTCGCTGGAGACCTTCAAGGACGCGTGGAAGCTCGACCTGGCGCACGGCGCGCTGGCGGGGGCACGCGCCGCGGAGGAGCGGGCGCAGCACCACCGCAAGGCCGCCGACA
>NZ_KI911630.1:13774-13996 GCF_000515355.1 Promicromonospora kroppenstedtii DSM 19349
TCACGAGCTCGCCGTCGAGCCGCACGAGGTCGACGCAGCCGTCCGGGATGATCCGTTGCTCGTGCCCCGGTGGCACGTCGTGCTCCCACAGGCAGGCGACCACCGGCAGCAGGCCGGTGGGCGGCGCGAGCTCGCGGTACGGGGTCATGGCAGACACGCTACGCGTCGTCTCCGACACTCTCCCGAGCGGGGGCCGAGGAGTGTCAGTGGCGGGTGGCAGAG
>NZ_KI911631.1:0-1734 GCF_000515355.1 Promicromonospora kroppenstedtii DSM 19349
CCCCGCCGAGCCCGCGCGAGCCGACCACCATCAGGTCCGCCGCCGCCGACTGCCCGATCAGCCGCGCGGCCGGGGAGCCGGTCGCCTGCAGCATCGTGGTGCGCACGCCGGGCGCGGCCTCCTCCGCCGTCGCCACGGCGGCCTCCAGCCAGAGGTGGCCCTCCTTGATCAGCTCGTTCTCGTAGGGAGACAGTGCCGGCGCGTGGGGCACGGCCGCGGGGATCGGCGTCCACACGCTCAGCAGCACCAGCGGCACGTCGCGGCGCACTGCCTCCTGCGCCGCCCACCGGACGGCCTGCGTGCTCGACGCCGAACCGTCCACCCCCACCACGACCGGCTTGCTCGCTTTTTCCGTCATCGGGACTCCTCACGGGGCGTTCGCTGACCACCGGACCGTTCCTTCTTAGCACCGGCGGGGCGTTCACGCCGTGTGCGGCAGCCGGACCGTGAACGTGGTGCCCGGCGAACCGTCCTCGTCCGCCGTGGCCGATCGCACGGCGACGGTGCCGTGGTGCTCGGTCACGATGGCCTCCGCGATCGCGAGCCCCAGGCCGGTCGAGCCGCCGGTGCGGTTGCGGGCCACGTCGCCGCGCGTGAACCGGTGGAACAGCGCGGGCCGCAGCGCGGCGGGGATGCCTGGGCCGTCGTCGGTGACGTCGAGGACCACGGCGTCGCCGTCGCGCCGGAGCCGCACGTGCACGTGCGTGCCGGGCGGGGTGTGGGTGCGGGCGTTGGCCATGAGGTTGGCCATGACCTGGCGCAGGCCGGCCTCGTCGCCGGTGACGACGAGGTCGTCGGCATGCTCCGGCAGGTCGAGCGTCCAGGTGCGGTCCGGGCTGGCCGCGTGGGCGTCCATGACGCCGTCGACGGCGAGCGCCGCCAGGTCGACGGGGGAGCGGTCGAGCTGGCGTCCGGCGTCGAGCCGGGCCAGGAGCAGCAGGTCCTCGACCAGGCCCGTCATGCGGACGGCCTCGGACTCGATGCGGTCGAGCGACCGTTCGGCGGTAGGCCCGAGGTCCTCGGGTGCGCGGTGCACGAGCTCGGCGTAGCCGCGGATCGATGCCAGCGGTGTGCGCAGCTCGTGGCTGGCGTCGGCGACGAAGCTGCGCACCTGGGTCTCGGAGTCGTGCCGGGCCTTGAGCGAGACCTCGACGTTCTCCAGCATGCGGTTGAGCGCCGCGCCGACCTGGCCCACCTCGGTGCGCTCGTCGGTGAGGTCGGCGCGGACGCGCGGGATGGCGGCGATCGCTCCGCGGGACAGCTCGAGCTCGGAGACGCGGCTGGCGGCGGCCGTCACGTCGTCAAGGGGGCGCAGGGAGCGCCGCACCAGCCAGGCGCCGACGCCGACGGCGGCGAGCAGCGCGACGGCGCCGAGCGCGGCCTCCACGAGGATGTACCGTCGCACGGTGGTGTCGACGGTCGCGGTGCTGGTCGCGACGACGGACGCCTGGCCGTCGGTGGTGGTGCGGTGCACGGCGCGGAACGAGCCGAGGCCGGTGAGCCGCACGTCGTGCGGCAGCCCGTCGGCGGGGACGGCGGTGAGCTCGGCGACCTGCTGGTCGTCGAGGCCGACGCGTTCGAGCGAGGTGGTGATGTGGTCGGCCCACACGAGCCCGCCGTCGGCGTACCGCACGACGGCGCTGCCGGGGCCGATGCCGGCCGGGAGGGTGGGCGTCCCGGTGCCGTCGTCCTGGCCCGGCTGGGGCATGGGCGGTCCGCCGACCTCGCCGGGCC
>NZ_KI911631.1:1834-3967 GCF_000515355.1 Promicromonospora kroppenstedtii DSM 19349
GAGGTGGTGCGCCGGCTCGGGCCGGCGCACCACCGGTCGGTCACATCGAGGCGAGGAGCTGCTTCATCGTCTCGATCTCGGCCGCCTGCGTGTCGACGATGGTCTGCGCCATCTCGACCGCGCCCGCGTCCTCGCCCGACTCCACCTGGGCCTGCGCCATCTCCACGGCGCCCTCGTGGTGCGCCACCATCTGCTCCAGGAACAGGCGGTCGCCGTCGGGGCCGGTTGCGGCGCCCAGCGCCTGGAGGTCCTCCTCGGTCATCATGCCGTCCATCCCGGCGTGGCCGTCGTGCTCCGCGGTGCGCTCGGTGCCCCACGTGTCGAGCCAGCCGTCGAGCTCCTCGATCTCGGGCGCCTGCGCCGCCTTGATCTGCGTGGCCAGCTCGGCCACCTGCGGGTCGGCGTCCGGCCGTGCCAGGACGACGTCCGACATCTCGATCGCCTGCTCGTGGTGCGGGATCATCATCTGCGCGAACATGACGTCCGCGTCGTTGTGGCCGGCCTGCTCGGAACCTGAGCACGCGGTCAGGGCCAGGGCCCCGGCCAGGGCGATCGCGGACATGAGGGTGCGCTTCATGGTCTTTCCTCTGCTTCTGCTTCGATCTCGGGTAGCACTCATCGGCACGACCGCGCTGGGGCACGGTCGCGCTCGTGGGTCCGGCGCGCGGTGCGCGCCGGACCCGGGTCTACGTCCGGGAGATGCAGAGGTCGTGCAGGCTGGGCGCGGCGAGGTCGCGGACGACGGCGAGCGCCGGGGTCAGGGACATCGCGAGCTCCAGCGGGGCGCGCCACAGGAGGCGCCGTACGGGCGCCACGAGGCCCAGCAGCGCGACGAGGATCATCAGGCACATCGCCATGGCGGCGTCGTGCCCGCCGCAGCCGTCGCAGCAGGATCCCTCGCCGGCGGTGTGGCCGTCCGGCGCCTGGGGCTGGACCTGGGCCAGTACCGGGCCCGGGGTCGTGACCGGTCCGGTGGCCGCCTGCGCGGTGCCGGCTCGTTCGACGGCGACCACGGAGGTCTCGTGCGGCACGGCGTGCCCGTGCGACGTCGGCGACCCGCTCATCGAGTGCATCGTGACCACGCCGACGATGACCGTCAGGATCGCCAGCGCCCCGACCGGACCCCGGTGGGGGCCGGCGAAGGCCGAACGAAGGAGCGAGATCACGGGCACGGCACGGAGGCTACCGGATCGCGGCGGGGCGACGACGTGACGGGCGTCGGGCGCGGCTCAGCGTCGCCCGTCGAGCTGCGGCACGTCGACGCCCTGCGCCGCGCGCCCGACGTGCGAGCGGGCGTGCGTGACGGCGTCGTCCAGCGTGGCGAACACGTGGTTCTCGTGCCGCAGCCCCGCCAGCACGCCGACGGTCGTCAGCAGCCTGTGGTGCCGGGGCTGCACGCCCTTGACCAGTACCGTCATGCCCCGCTGCTCCAGGGCGGTGACCAGCTCGGCCAGGGCCCGGGCGCCGGTGGCGTCGACCATGCCGAGCTGCGAGAGCCGCAGGACGACCACCAGCACGTCGTCGCGCACCGAGGCGTCGGTGACCTCGCCGAGGATCCGTTCGGCGGCCCCGAAGAACATGGCGCCGTCCAGCCGGAACAGCGCGATGCGCTCGTCGCCCTCGTGCGCGGCGCCCGGCAGCGGCTCGCGGTGCACGGACGACGCGCGCGCCACCCGGCGCAGCGCGAAGAACGCCGCGACGACCAGCCCGATCTGCACGGCCTCGACGAGGTCGAACGCGACGGTGATGACGGCTGTCACCACGAACGTGACGGCGTCGGAGCGGGTGGAGCGCAGCACGGCGCGGACGGTGCCCGCGCCGATCATCCGGAACGCCGTCACCATGAGCACGCCCGCCAGGGCAGCCAGCGGGACGCGCCCCACGGGCCCGGTGGCCAGGTAGATGACCGCGAGGATCACGAGTGCGTGCACGACGGCGGCCAGGCGGGTGCGGGCACCGGAGCGCACGTTGACGGCCGTCCGCGCGATGGCTCCCGTGGCGGGCATGCCGCCGAACAGCCCCGACGCCAGCGAGGCCAGGCCCTGCCCCACGAGCTCGCGGTCCGGGTGGTACACCGAGCCGGGGGACATGGTGGCCGCCACCCGCGCCGACAGCAGCGACTCGATCGCGGCC
>NZ_KI911632.1:0-529 GCF_000515355.1 Promicromonospora kroppenstedtii DSM 19349
GGCGCCGTCGAGCAGCACGGTGCACGCGCCGCCAGTCACCCGTCGTCGCAGCCCTTCTTCACCGGCGGTGGTGCCCTGCTCGCGCAGGTAGGTACGCAGGCACTGGCCCGCCGGGGCACGGCCGTGACGTCGGCGCCGTCGATCCTCATGCGCCGCACCCCGTCTGGTCGTGGAGCGTCTCGGGGTAAGTGCATCTCTCCGAGGTGTGTTGCTCTGCGTCGACATTGTCGACGCAGAGCAACACACCTGGCGGAGAACCCGTTTCCCCACGGCGAGATGTCCACCTCGACGTGCTCATACCGCACCGCCCAGCTCGTCGAGCGCCTTGTGCGCCAGGCGCCGCGTCATCGCGCCGCGCCAGTCGGCGGTGCCGTGGGTGTCCTCGAACCAACCGATCGAGCCGGCCAGGTGGGCGCCGCCAACCTGGTCGATGAGCTGGTCCAGGTCGTCGTGCGCCCCCGGAGCCACCTCGACCAGCACGGGCACGGGCAGCGACGCGGTCAGGGCGAGCACCACGCGGTCGTGCCCG
>NZ_KI911632.1:629-1657 GCF_000515355.1 Promicromonospora kroppenstedtii DSM 19349
CGCTCACCGATGCGCGGATGGTCCGCCAGGGCGGCGTCGATGTCCGCGGCCGTCCAGTCGGCCGCTGCCCGCATGGCGTGCAGCAGCAGCTTGTCGCGGCAGGCGAACGGGCGGCCGGACACCACCGCGTCGACCCACGAGTCGATGTCGGCACAGGGGCGGACGGTCGCCGCGGCGTCGGCCGGGGACAGGGCGTTGAACGTCGCGAGGTCCATGACACAAATCTACGGTTTCAACGCGATTTGCGAACGGCACACGAGTTTCAGCCCTGTAAACCTTCGCGTCGACCGTCACCCACCCGGACCGCAGGCCGTCGAACGTAGGGTTCGTCGCCGCACGAGGCTCCATACCGCGACCAACCCTACGTTCGACGACGCGATGTCGCCCGGGCTCGGTCAGGGCTGTGTCGTGGCGGCGCCGTACGTCGGAACCGCGGTCGAGCGGGCCGGCCAGACGGCGATGATCAGACCGACCAACGCGCTCAGGCCGTGCAGCCAGTTGTCCGCGACGTTGATGTTCAGGAAGTTGATGTCCGGGCTGCCGAGCGCGAACAGGCCGTAGACGAACGTCACGCCGTACCCGACCAGCAGGATCCAGCCGAAGGTGCGCGCGCCCGCGGAGGTGCTCCACAGGCCGAGACCGAGCACGCCGATGAGCAGGTGCACGATGTTGTGAAGCGGGTTGATGGCGAAGCCGAGCAGGGTCTGGCTGTGGTCGTGCTCGGTGAAGCCGTCGAACCCCGTCACGAAGAAGCCCACGATCCCGACGACGAGGTAGATGGCGCCGAAGATGAGTGCCAGCCACTGATAGCCCCCGCGGGCGGGCCGAGGTGCGGTGGAGTACGACATGATGCTTCTCCTGCCTTCCGGTAACCGGTCCTCTCACCGTCCCGCCGACGACGGCGGCTCGCATCTCGACCGGACGCCGGCACCACGCGTCGGAGGTCAGCCCGCCAGCCGCCCCGCCAGGGCGAGCAGCGTCCGGTCCGAGCCCGCCGGGCCGACCAGACAGGCGCCGGCGGGCAGGCC
>NZ_KI911633.1:0-1424 GCF_000515355.1 Promicromonospora kroppenstedtii DSM 19349
GTGCGGGCTGTCGCGGTGCCGGCTGTCGCGGTGCCGGCTGCCGCGCGGGCGGGCCCAAGGACTCCAGGAGGTCGTCGAGCGCGGGCCCGTCGCGGTCGACGTCGAACACGTAGTCCGCGTGGAACCGGCCCGTCACCGGCCCGGTGGGTCCGGCGGCCGCCTGCCCGGAGGAGAACACCGGGTCGCACCAGAAGTAGTGCAGGTCGCCGCCGTACAGGGCCGCGATGTGGTACTCGTTCGTGGCCCAGTAGCTCTTCGAGGCCAGCACCACCCGCGTCGCCGGGCCCGACGAGAACACCGTGTTGATGAGCCCCGAGCCCGCGTAGCCGGCCACCACCGTGACCTGCGAGAACAGCCGGGCCTGGTCCGGCAGCGAGAGGTCCTCGGGGTAGACGACCACGAACCCCGCGTCCTCGAACCGCCGCTCCACCTCGTCCCCGTTGAGGCAGCGCCGCCGGGTCGCGTGCCGGCGCGAGACGAACACGCGCTCGGGCAGCGGGTCCCGCCCCGCGCGTGGCAGCAGCCCGGCCGTCACCCGCGCCCAGACGTCCCGCGCGACCGGGCTCAGGAAGTTCGGCTGCTGGAAGGCCTGCGTCGCCGTGATCAGCCGCTCGACCCGCACGGGGCCGGTGATCATGTGCACCCGGTCGCGCTCGATACCGAATGCTTCGAGCAGATCATACGTATAGGCAGGAATGTCCTCGCCCCCGACCTGCGGGCTGAGCAGCAGCCGCAGGTCCGGGTGCTCGGCCAGCGCGGCATCCCACGCCCACAGCTTCGACAGGTCGTGGGTGATCACGTGCCCGTAGTGACCGGGGATCTGGTTGTCCAGGTGGTAGTACGTTCCGGACAGGGCCTCGGGCTCGGCGCCGTCCTGCAGCAGGCCGGAGTAGTCGGGGCCGTAGTAGTGCATGCCGCGCGTCCGGCGGCTCGACCGGCCCGGCAGGAAGTACGACGTCGGCAGCAGCAGCCGCTCCGCGACGGCCACCTGCCGCGGCGCGCACAGCACGTCGGAGTAGACCGTGCAGACCAGCTCCCCGACCTCGACCGCGTCGGGCAGACGCTCGGCCGCCAGCCCCGCGTCGCTGGACCAGATGGACGACGCCGACGCGCGTCGCTCGGCAGGCACCCGCGCGATCACCCGCTGCTCGACGCCGCGCGCCGCGAGCGCCGCGCGCGTGTCCGGGCCCCCGAGCTTGATGACGTGCTCGCCGCTCTTGCGCAGCGCGATCAGGCTGCCCTTGGTGGTCACGCCGGACAGGGCCCGGATCAGGCCCAGCTCGAGGGCGGTGCTGCAGTCGCGGCGCTGCTGCGTCGGCAGGCCCTGGCGCCGGACGAGCTCCTTGACGTCGTCGGCGAGGGTGCGGCCGTCGGCTCCGGGGGTGGGTGCGGGCCCGCGCTCCCGCCGGGCGACGTAGCGGCCG
>NZ_KI911633.1:1524-3650 GCF_000515355.1 Promicromonospora kroppenstedtii DSM 19349
GCGCCGCGGCGCTCGCCCCAGACCGGTCCCGCCCGGCGCCGGACCGCACCGCGCAGTCGCCGTCCCCGACCGCACCCTTCCGCCCCGCCACCTGGGTTGCCTACGACGATCATCCCGACCGCCCCGACTGCGCCCAGGGCGGCGACCGCCCCGAGCTCCTGGAGTGCGTCGTGGTGACGCAGGCCGAGCCGGCCGCCGTCGTCTACCTCGCCGGGGCCTCCCACGAGCAGCAGTACGAGGAGGCGTTCGCGGCACTCGCCCGTGAGCACGGCTGGGAGCTGCGGGAGATGCTCAAGCACGGCTGCCGCCTGGCCGTGCCGGGCGGCGACGAGGGTGCGAACGGGCCGGTGCCGCCGCCGTCATGCACCACCTGGAACGAGCAGGCGCTCGACGCGCTGGTGGCGGTGCGCCCGGACGTCGTCGTCGTGGTGGGCAGCCGCACCTACGAGGACGGCGCGCCCGAGGAGGTGCTGCCCGGCCAGGTCGACGCGTGGCGTGCCCTGGACGACGCCGGGATCCAGGTGGTGACCGTCCGTGACAACCCGCGCTTCGAGTGGTTCGTGCCCGAGTGCCTGGACCGCGCCGCCGCCCGGGAGGACTGCGCTCGGCCCCGCGCCGAGCAGCTCGCCGGCGTCTCGCCCGTGCCGACGGCGCCCGGCGTGCCCGGCCGCGCGGTCCACCTTGACCTCAGCGACGTCATCTGCGGGCCCGAGGTGTGCGACCCGGTTGTCGGCAACGTGCTGGTCTACCGCGATGACGACCACCTGACCAACACCTACGTGCGCACGCTGACGCCGTTCGTGGACCGGCAGCTCCGCGCGGCCCTGCCCGGCCTGTTCGACGGCAGGGTCGCGGCCGGGCGAGGCTAGTCCGGCACGCGGACGGGCCTCGCCCCGCCGTCGGGCTCACAGCGCCGTCGGCAACGCCTTCCGCAGCTCGCCGACCAGGGTGCGCATGTAGGTGCGCGTGACATGGTGGCCGTCGCGGTAGACCAGCACGTTGCCGATCACCGCCGGGCACGACTCGGCGTCGCAGAACCGGTCCGTGAACTCGACCGAGCGCGCCTTCGGCGCCTGCTCCAGCGCGGCGGGCACCACGTCCCGGTCGTCGAACGCCTTGTCGGCGGGCTTGGCACAGCCCTCGGGTTCGTCGTAGCTCTCGGTCACGCAGGTCACGAGGCCGTCGGACGGCTTAGGGGTGTCCCGGATGACGAACACCTGGGATCCGGCCGCGGTGAGCTCGTTCCACAGCTCGGCGAAGCCGGCCGCGCCGGCCTCCTCCTCGGTGCCCCGGCGCTCGAAGCGCAGGTGCTCGTACGACGTGGTGACCACGAGGTCGGGCTTCAGCGCCGCCAGCGCGGCACGCGTCTTCTCGTTCGCGTCGAAGCAGCCCTGGACCTGGCCGTTGCTGATGCGGCGCTCGGCGTTGTACGGGCAGCCGGAGTGCAGGTAGGTGACCACCTTCCAGCCGCGCTCGGCCGCGACCTCGGCCACGGGCTCGGCGAACATCTCGGCGTGCGAGTCGCCGACGACGACGACCGTGGCCACCGGGTTCTCCGTCTCGCCGAGCTCGCAGACCGGCGTCGTGTCGTCCTCCTGGGGCGCGAGGCACCGGTCCGCCCCGGGCCACTCGTCGCCGGCGGCGCGGAGCGGGTTGGGCGTGATCGCCCGCTCGCCGTCGAGGAACGGCACGAAGCCATCCGCGAGGCTCTCGGCCACGCGCGCGTCGACGTCCCGGGACACGGACTGCGCCCGCTGGTCCCACTCCCCCATGACGCTCTGCGCCCGCAGCGGCAGCACGAACGTGAGGGCGGCGACGAGCACCATCGCGACCAGGGCCGAGACGAGCATGCGCCCGTCGGCCCGGAACCACCGGAGCGTGCGGACCGGCCGCTCCACCAGCACGTAGCTGGCGATCGCGAGGGCGAACGAGACCACGAGCAGCGCGACGGCGTCGGGCAGCGTGGGCGTGCGCCCGGTGCGGACGGCGAAGAAGACCACCACGGGGAAGTGCCACAGGTACAGGGAGTAGGACACGTCGCCCACCCGCTGCACCACCCAGGACTCGGCGATGCGGCGCAGCGAGCCCGGCCCGGAGGTGCGGCCGGCCGCGATGACGGCGCTGGT
>NZ_KI911633.1:3750-6695 GCF_000515355.1 Promicromonospora kroppenstedtii DSM 19349
CTCGCGCGCGGGCCGCCCGCCGGCGGTGGTGCCCAGATCCGCCGGCCCGGACACGGGCGGCGGAGTCGAGACGACGGTCACCTACGGAACCTCCGGTTCGGCGTGCGGGGTCGTGGCCGCGCACCGGTCGGACGAACCGCGGTGATCGTCCTGGCCAAGGACCATTTCTGGGGGAGCACGAGGGCCGCCGACCTGGGTCGGCGGCCCTCCAGCGTTGCGGAGCGTAGCAGTACTCCGCAACGCCATCAGTCACTTTCCGGACGCATTCCGCCCGGCGTCAGAACTGGTGCGCGGGCCCACCGATCATGCCCGCGGCGACGGTCTTGTTGGTCGCCTCGTCCACGAGGATGAACGCGCCGGTCTGGCGGTTGGCCTGGTACGAGTCCACGAAGAGCGGCTGGGTCACGCGCAGGCGGATCCGCGCGATCTCGTTCAGCTTGATCTCCTGCGCGTCCTCGTCGCGGTGCAGCGTGTTCACGTCGACGCGGTAGTTGATGTTCTTCACCATCGCGCGCGCCCACCGGGTGGTGTGCTTGATCGCGTACTTCTTGCCCTGGACCAGGGAGGCCGACTCGTCCATCCAGCAGATCTGCGCGTCGACGTCCTGCGTCACGGTGGGCGCGTTGTTCGGCCGGCAGATCATGTCGCCGCGCGAGATATCGATCTCGTCGGCCAGGCGCACCGTCACCGACATGGGCGGGTACGCCTCCTCGACGGGGCCGTCGGCCGTGTCGATGGACTCGATGGTGGTCTCCAGGCCGGCCGGGAGGGCCAGCACCCGGTCGCCCGGCTTCATGACGCCGGACGCGACGGTGCCCGCGTAGCCGCGGTAGTCGCGCGTGTCGTTCTGCTGGGGCCGGATCACGTACTGCACGGGGAACCTGACGTCGACCAGGTTGCGGTCGGAGGCGACGTGCAGCCGCTCGAGGTGGCTGAGCAGCGGCGAGCCGTCGAACCAGGGCATGTTCTCCGACCGCGTCACCACGTTGTCCCCCGCGAGGGCGGACACCGGGATGAAGGTCAGGTCGGGCACACGCAGCCGGGAGGCGAACTCGGTGAACTCGGCGCGGATCTGCTCGAACACCTGCTCGTCGTAGTCCACCAGGTCCATCTTGTTCACGCAGACCACGATGTGCGGCACGCCCAGCAGCGTGGCCAGGAACGTGTGCCGGCGCGACTGCTCCACGACACCCTTGCGGGCGTCCACGAGGATCAGGGCCACGTCGGCCGTCGAGGCGCCCGTGACCATGTTCCGCGTGTACTGGATGTGGCCGGGGGTGTCCGCGATGATGAACTTGCGCTTGGGCGTCGCGAAGTAGCGGTAGGCCACGTCGATGGTGATGCCCTGCTCGCGCTCGGCGCGCAGCCCGTCCGTGAGGAGCGACAGGTCCGCGTAGTCGTTGCCGCGGTCCTTGCTGACCTGCTCCACCGACTCGAGCTGGTCGGCGAAGATCGACTTGCTGTCGAACAGCAGCCGGCCGATCAGGGTGGACTTGCCGTCGTCGACCGAGCCGGCCGTGGCGAACCGCAGCAGGTCGCCGCTGACGACCTCGTGCTGCGACTCGGCGGCGCCGGTCTCGGGGAGAGTCGTCGTCATCAGAAGTAGCCTTCCTTCTTGCGGTCCTCCATGGCGGCCTCGCTGACCTTGTCGTCGCCACGCGTGGCGCCGCGCTCGGTCAGGCGGACGGCCGCCACCTCCTCGACGACGTCGCGCAGCGTGACCGCGCCGGACTCGACGCACGCCGTGAGGTTCGCGTCGCCGACGGTGCGGTAGCGGGTGGACAGGACCTGGGCGGTCTCGCCGTCCTTGAGCGGCGTGAAGCCGTTGACCTCGTAGAGCATGCCGCTGCGCTCCACGACCTCACGCTCCTTGGCGAGGTAGAGGTCCGGCAGGTCGATGTCCTCGGCCTCGATGTAGGACCAGATGTCCAGCTCGGTCCAGTTGGACAGCGGGAACACCCGGATCGACTCGCCCTGGTGGACGCGGCCGTTGTAGAGGTTCCAGATCTCGGGGCGCTGGTTCTTCGGGTCCCACTGGCCGAAGTCGTCGCGGAAGGAGAAGACGCGCTCCTTGGCGCGAGCCTTCTCCTCGTCGCGGCGGCCGCCGCCGAACAGGGCGTCGAAACCGTGCTTCTCCGCGGCCTCCAGCAGCACCGGCGTCTGGATCCGGTTGCGGGAGCCGTTGGGCTCCTCCTGCACCAGGCCGCGGTCGATCCCCTCCTGGACGGAGGCGACGACGAGCTGGACGCCCGTGCGCTCGACCCAGCGGTCCCGGCAGTCGAGCACGGTCTGGAAGTTCAGTCCGGTGTCGACGTGCATGATCGGGAACGGGACGCGCGCCGGGGCGAACGCCTTGACGGCCAGGTGCAGCATGACGATGGAGTCCTTGCCGCCGGAGAACAGCAGGCACGGGCGCTGCATCTCGGCCACCACCTCGCGCATGATGTGGATGCTCTCGGCCTCCAGGCTGCGCAGCTGGCTCAGAACGTGACTCTTCACGACTGGGCACCTTCCTTGCTATCTGCCCCGACCACGGACGCGACACCTACGGTGTCGAGCAGCTCACGCAGGCGCGGAGCCAGTGCCGGGGGGCATACGAACAGGTCAGGGAGCCAGGGGCTCTCCCGGTTGTACTCGAGCTCCGATCCGTCCAGCCGGGTGCAGACGAGGCCGCGGGAGCGTGCCACGGCGACGGGCGCCGCGGAGTCCCACTCGTACTGCCCACCCCCGTGGACGTAAGCGTCAACTGTAGCGTCGGCCACCGCCATCATCTTGACCCCGGCGGAGCCCATCGGCACGAGCTCGACGTCGTCTCGCTCGGCCAGGGCGGCCACGAAGGCGGGCGGGCGGCTGCGGCTCGCGGCGATCCGCAGCGGCCGGTCACCGGACAGGACGGCGGCCGAGCCGTCGTCGGGCACGACGCCGTCCGCAGTGGTCAGGACCTG
>NZ_KI911633.1:6795-9038 GCF_000515355.1 Promicromonospora kroppenstedtii DSM 19349
CGCCGCCCGCCGTCGGCTCGGTACCGTCGCGGCCCGTCGGCTGCGCGACCTGGCCGCCGACGGCCGGGCCACGCTGTTCACCGCGCTGCCGATCGACCCGGTGGTCCGCGACCACCTGACCGCCCAGGGCTTCGAGCTTGTGCGCAACGAGTTCGCCTGGCTCGCCCAGGCCCCCGCCTCGGGCGCACCGACCGAGCCGACCGTCGTCATCGGGTCGGCGCTGGCCGCCGACGGGCTGATCGACACCGACGCCTACGTCGGCTGGGTCCGGTCGCTCGCCGCGGACGGCCCGCTGCGCTACCTGCCGCACCGCCGCGAGCCCGACACCGCGCTGTCCCGGCTCGCCGCGATCGAGGGGCTGGTCCTGGACGCCGCGGGGGCCCCGGTAGAGCTACGCTTGCGCGGCATGACGGCATCGCAGCGCGTCGTCAGTCTCCCGTCCACGGCAGCCGTGCTGCTGACGACGATCCTCGCCCCCCGGGGCGTGGCAGTCATGCCGCAGGCCGTGCCGGAGAGCTGGTGGACCGATCGCGCCGCACCAAGCCTGCGCGCGCACCTCTCGAGCGTGCTCCGGCTCGCGGCGGATGCCCGCGCCGCCAGGACCGGACCCGACTCGACCTACCCGGAGGACCACGGATGACCATCCGCGTGCTCGCCGTCGCGGACAGCGACTCCTACCTCAAGTGGGCATGTTCCACGCTCGACAGCCTCGGCCTGCCCGACGCCCCGCTGGAGCGCGCGGCCGTACTGGTCCGCACGCCCATCGTGCCCACGACGAGCCAGATCGCGGCGGCCGTGGCCGGCTCCACCGTGGTGCGCCCCCAGGTACTGAGCCTGAGCGCACTGCGCGAGCACGTCCGGCGGACGCAGCCCGACGTCGTGCTGGTGGCCGCCACCGGCCCGATCGCCGAGATGGTGGCGCGCACCGTGGTCCGGGCGGACCCGAAGCGGCGCCCCGCGCTCGTCACCGGCCTGCCCGGCATGGCTCTGCCCGCGACCCCGCGCGGCGCCGCCTGGCGCCGCTGGTGCGACGCCTTCGTGGTGCACAGCCGCCGGGAGCGCACGGCCTACCAGGACGCGTTCGCCGCGCAGGAGGTCCACCCGCAGGTCGTCCTGACCCACCTGCCGTTCCTGGAGCGGAACACCACCATGGCGACCGCGCCGGTCGGCCGCGTCGTGTTCGCCGCCCAGGCCAAGGTGCCCGCCGGCCGCGCCGAGCGCGTGCGGCTGCTCGACAGCCTGGCGAAGGTCGCGGACGAGGGCTTCGAGGTGATCGTCAAGCTGCGTGCCCGCAAGGGCGAGCGCCAGACGCACAACGAGGAGCACCCCTACGACGACCTGTGGGAGACGGAGCACGCACGGCTCGGCCACGCCGCCGGCGCCCTGCGCTTCGTGGACGGCCCCATGGCCGAATGGCTGCAGCCCGGTACCGCGCTGGCGACCGTGAGCTCGACGGCGGCCCTGGAGTCGCTCGCGCTGAACCTGCCGACCGCCCTGGTGGAGGACTTCGGCGTCTCCGAGGAGCTGCTCAACGAGCCGTTCGTGGGCAGTGGTTGCCTGGTCTCGCTCGCGGACGCGGGCAAGGTCTTCCGCGAGAACGGCCCCGTGCCGGACGCCGCATGGCTCGACGAGAACTACCTGCACGACGCCGAGTCCGAGCTGCCCGCCCTCGTCACGTCCCTCGCGGCGCAGCGCGCGGACGGCACCCTGCGGTCCATGCCCGACGTGCGCCCGTGGCTGTGGCCCCGCCACATGCGGGTGGTGCTGCAGTCGGTGCTGCCCGGCTGGCTCTACCGCACCGTGCTGGTCGTCGGCCGCCCCGTCAAGCGGGTGTTCGGCGGCGCCGTGCCGTCGCTCGCGGGCCGGTAGCCCTCGGCACGGAGCACGTTCACCTCAGGCGGTCTCGCAGGACGAGGCCGCCTGAGGCGTTCTCGGGCGGGTTCCGGCACGCCCGGACCGCGAGCCTCCCCCGACCCGGACCACGGGTGATTTCGTCCGGCAGGTCGGCAACTTCGTTGCTGCGGCGAACGGGCAGGGCTAGCGTCGGCCCGGGGCCGGATCCGGGCCCCGCTCCCTACCAGCCGGAAGACATCATGAGACGTGCTCTGATCAGCACCACCTCCCTGGCTCTGTCGCTCGTGCTCGCCGGCGCCGCTGCCGGCACCGCGGTCGCCACCGAGTCGCCCATCCCGAGCCCCTCGCCGAGCCTCAGCGCCCCCGCGTCGCCGACGCCGAGCGCGCCC
>NZ_KI911633.1:9138-12824 GCF_000515355.1 Promicromonospora kroppenstedtii DSM 19349
CGCCGACCCCGGGCGGCGCGCCGCCGCGCGGATGCTGGAGCAGCTCAGGACGGCCGCGCGCGGCCGGGAGCTCGGTGCCGCCGACCTCACCGGCAGCATCGCCCATGTCGCCTTCTACCCGGGGCCCTCCGGCAACTTCGGCGACGTCGCCCTGCCCGTCGCGGTCCGGGACGCGATCGAGACCGCCACAGGGACGCCGGACCTCACCTGGCACCCGTACCACGCCCACCAGGTCGTCGACGACGTGGCCGTCGAGCAGCTCAACGCGCACCGCGCCGTCGTCGTGGGCGGCGGCGGCCTGTTCCTGCCCGACACGTCGCCCAACGGCAGCTCGGGCTGGCAGTGGAACGTCGACAACGCCCACCTGGGCGGCATCACGGCCCCGCTCGCCGTGTTCGCGGTGGGCTACAATCTCTTCCCGGGGCAGACGTTCAAGAACAGCCTCTTCCAGGAGAGCCTGGCGAAGCTCACCGAGAAGGCCCTGTTCCTGGGCCTACGCAACCACGGGTCGATCGACCGGGTGCGGTCCTTCCTGCCGCCCTCGCTCCACGACCGGGTGCGCTACGTCCCGTGCCCGACGACGCTCCTGTCGCGGATCCACCCCGTGGGCTCTCCGGCGACCGGGAGCGGCCGGGTGCTGCTCAACGCGGCCTTCGACCGCAGCTCACGGCGGTACGGGGAGAACTACCAGGACTTCCTGGCGGAGACGGCCCGGTTCGTCGACGCCGTGCGGGCCGGCGGGGCGGACGTCGCCTTCGCCGCGCACCTCGCGAGCGACGAGCGGCTGGTCGAGGACCTGCGCACCGGGTTCGACCGCGAGCTGCCGGTGGAGCGGCTCTACGCCGGGACCCTGGACGAGAGCCTCGTGGTGTACCGCGACGCGAGCCTGGTGGTCGGCATGCGCGGCCACGCGACCATGATCCCCTTCGGCCTGGGCACGCCGGTCCTGGGCATCGTCACCCACCCCAAGATGCGATACTTCCTCGATGACATAGGTCGCCCCGCCTGGGCCTACGAGGCGGACCTGCCGGATCTCGGCGAGCGGCTGGCCGAGCATGCGCTCGACGTCGTCGCCCGGGAGGACGAGGTACGCCGCGAGGTGCTCGGGCTGCAGGACGGGCTCGTCGAACCGGTCTTCGCCGCCGCGTGCGACATCCTCGGCTGAGCCCGGGAACGTCCCTCGAGCACCCTGCCGGGACCGCCGGTTCCCGCCCGGCTCCGTACGATGCAGGTGGGGAATCGAACCAGATCTCCGTTGGTATGCTCGCAGCCGCCGAGACCCGTACGGCCCTCTCCCCGGCGGCAAAGAGTCGAAGGCTCAGCGCTCCGCGCGAGCCGAAAGGTATTACGTGACCGATCGTATGAAGGCCGCCCGAGGCGTGCGAGGAGACATCCAGGCGCTCCGCGCGTTCGCAGTGATGGCGGTGGTGCTCTACCACCTCTGGCCGGCGCAGGTACCCGGCGGCTACATCGGCGTCGACGCCTTCTTCGTGATCTCCGGATTCCTCATCACATCGCACCTGCTGCGTGAGGTGGACCGGACCGGGAAGGTGGACCTGCCCCAGTTCTGGGCCCGCCGCGTCCGGCGCCTGCTGCCCGCGTCGATGCTGGTGGCCGTGGTCTCGGCGGTCGCCGTGCTGCTGGTCGTGCCGCGTGAGCTGTGGCAGACGTTCCTCCAGGACACGATCGCGGCCATCGTCTACGTGCTGAACTGGGCGCTCGCCGCGCAGGCGGTCGACTACCTGGCCGCCGAGAGCGCCGCGTCGCCCGTCCAGCACTACTGGTCGCTGAGCGTCGAGGAGCAGTTCTACCTGGTCTGGCCGCTGCTGATCGTCGGCGCCACCTGGCTCGCCGTCCGCACCGGGCGGTCCCGCCGCTCGGCCGTCTTCGGCGTGCTGGTGGTGGTGACCGTCGCGTCGCTGGTCTACGGCATCGTGCTGACCTTCACGGACCCGGCGGCCGCCTACTTCGTCACGCCGACCCGCGCCTGGCAGTTCGGCGCCGGCGCGCTCCTCGCCTTCGTCAGCACCACCCTGGCCAACCGGGGCGGGCTCTCGGCGATCGTGTCGTGGACCGGCATGGCCGCGCTGGTCGTGTCGGTCTTCGCCTACGGCAGCGCCACCCCGTTCCCCGGATATGCCGCCCTGCTGCCCGTCGCCGGCGTCCTGCTGGTCGTGGCGGCCGGCGAGTCGAACCACCCGCTGGCCCCGACGCGCCTGTACAACCTGGCGCCGGTGCGCTGGCTGGGCGACAACTCCTACTCGATCTACCTGTGGCACTGGCCACCCATCGTGATCCTGCCGTACGTCATCGGCCATGACCTCGGCTGGCGGACCAAGCTCGCGATCCTCGCCGCGACGCTGGTCCTGGCCTGGCTGACCAAGCTGTACGTCGAGGACCCGGTCCGCCGGGCCCCGGCCCTCGCGGGGCGCCGTCCGCGCGTGACCTACGCCGTGCTGGTCGGTGCCACGGTGGTGGCCCTGGTGGCCCCGGTCGCGGGTGTCCAGGTCATCAACGCCCAGGAGCGCGAGAGCCAGCAGATCGCGAACGAGGCGATCGGCACGGACTGCTTCGGCGCCGCGGCGATCCAGGCGGACGGCACCCTCTGCGCACCCGACTCGATCACGGAGATCGTGCCCGAGCCCGCGGTGGCCGAGGACGACCTGCCGCCCGTCTACACCGACGAGTGCCGCGTCCAGCCCGAGGGCGAGGGCGTGCGCGAATGCGTGCTCGGCGACCCGGAGGGCGACCGCTCCATCGCCATGGTGGGCGACTCCCACCTGGCCCAGTGGACGACGCCGATGTCCGAGATCGCCAAGGCCAACGGCTGGCGCATCACGCTGTTCTTCAAGGGTGCGTGCCCGTTCACGGCGGCGGTCGGGAACCTCGACTCCACCTTCGACGAGACCACCTGTATCGCCTGGAACGCCGAGGTCACCGACCGGATCCTGACCGGCGGCTACGACGCCGTGGTCACGTCCGCCCGGGCCGGCTACACGTTCGACGACGCCTCCGGGAAGAAGGACCGGGGCACCGCGGTCGGCGGCTTCCGCGACCGCTGGGCAGAGTTCACCGCGGCTGGTCTGCCCGTCGCCGTCCTCGCCGACACCCCGCGCATGCCGGACGAGGCACGCGAGTGCGTCACGACGTCGTCGGACCCCGCCGCGTGCGGCGTGGAGCGCGCCGAGGCGTTCTCCCTGCCCGAGTACTTCCACGCGGCCGCGCGCGACATGGACGGCGTGACCCTCGTCGACCTGAGCGACCGCTTCTGCACCGAGGAGCACTGCCCCGCCGTCGTCGGGTCGGTGTTCGTCTACCGGGACGGGAGCAGCCACGTGACCGACACGTTCGCCAGGACACTCCAACCGTGGTTGGAGGAGCGGCTGCGGCCCTTCACCACCGCCGTGGGTGGCTGACCTGGTTCCGACCGCAAGGCACCGCGCTTTGATCCGGTGCACCGCCCGCCTAGCATCGCGACAGGGCAACGCTCCCGGAGGCACCGGGCTGCCCCGTCGCAGAAATCGAAGGGATTCGTCGTGAAGATCGCTGTTGTCGGTACGGGGTATGTCGGGTTGTCGAACGCGGTGCTGCTCTCCCAGCACCACGAGGTGTTCGCGCTGGACGTGGACCCCGTCAAGGTCGCGCTGGTCAACGACCGCAAGTCACCGATCGTGGACGCGGAGCTG
>NZ_KI911633.1:12924-14797 GCF_000515355.1 Promicromonospora kroppenstedtii DSM 19349
GTGTCGGCGTCCTCCGCGTGCCCGGCTGGCTCGGCGAGCGCGGAGGGGTCGCGCCGTGCGGCCGGGTCGACGCCGGTCACTCGGACCCGGTCGATCTCGGGCGAGACAGCAACCGCCTGGGGCGTGGGCAGCGACGTGACCGGGGCGATCACCCCCGCGGCGGCCAGCACGAGCACGAGGGCGGGTGATGTGACATAGCGCACAGTCGATCGCATCAACCGACAGTAGCCACGGGCAACCCGTACCGCGCGGAGGGCGGCAGGTCCCGCCCGCACAGGAATTTCCGATGGCGAAACGGCCTGCTGGCGGAGGTGCGCCCCGGATGCTGCCCTCTCGTCCGTGCTGCACAGTGAGGAGGGACGGTGCCAGTGGAGGTGATCCCGTGCCTGCCGGACGAACAGCGGTGCGACGTTCCGCGATCCCGCGAGGCGTCCCGACGCCGGCCCGGGCCGCACTGGGCGTGATGCTCCTGGTCCTCTCGCTCCTGACGCCGGGTGCCCCGGCGTCGGCCGCGGTGCCCGACTCCTTCGCGATCAAGGGCTCCGGCTCCGGCCACGGCGTGGGGATGCCGCAGTACGGCGCCTACCAGATGGCGCGCGAGGGGGCGTCGGCGGCGAAGATCCTGCGGCACTACTACGCCGGGACCAGGGCGGGCGCCGTGTCGACCCCGGCCCGGGTCTCCGTCCAGGTGCACGGCCCGGACCCGTACGGGTACTCCGGCTACGGCGACCGCCGCTCGGCCACCACCATCAAGGTGCGGGGCGGGTGGTGGAGCCTGCTGTCGGGCGGCAGGCAGGTCGAGTCCGGCCCGCCCGGCAACCTGCGGGTCGCGGCGTCGAAGGGGTCCGTCGTGGTGAAGGCCGACGGCCGGACCATCCGCGGCCGCAGCCTGGCCCTGGAGTGGTCGGGCACCCCGTTCTACAAGCCCGGCGTGGCGCGCGCGACGGTGTCGGTCGGCGGCGCGCACGGCACCTACCGGTACGGCCGGATGCAGCTCTCCGCGATCTCCGGGGTGCCGAACATCGTCAACCAGCTCCGGCTGAACACCGAGTACCTCTACGGCGTGGCCGAGGTGCCGTCGTCCTGGGGCTCGGCCGGCGGCGCGCAGGCGCTGCGGGCGCAGGCCATCGTGGCCCGCTCGTACGCGGTGCTCAAGGCCCGTGACCTGAAGCAGAGGTGCCGCTGCCACCTCGTGGACGACGTGCGCGACCAGCAGTTCACCGGCTGGAAGAAGCAGTCCGAGCCCCTGTACGGCAGCTACTGGCGCGACGCCGTGAACGCCACCCGGTCCTCGACGCGCACGGCACGCGTGCTCACCTATCAGGGCGCGCCCGTCGAGGCGCACTACTTCGCCTCCAGCGGCGGGCGGACGGCGCGGTCCGAGGACGTGTGGACGACCCGGCTCCCCTACGAGCGCTCCGAGCCCGACCCGTACAGCGCCAAGGCACCGGGCAACCCGACTGACTCGTGGACCCGCGTCATCAGCCAGTCCCAGGCCCGGGACCTCTTCGGCCTCGGTAACGTGCGGTCGATCAAGGTCACCTCGCGCTGGTCCAGCGGGCAGGCCCGCACGCTCGTGGCGACGTCGGCCGGCGGGGCCCGGCGGACGGTGACCGGCAAGGCCGACCGCATCCGCACGCTCGTCGGCGCGCACACCCGCGAGGGGAACGTCCCGGCGGCCTGGATCAACCGGATCCTGCCGCGCTGACGCGGCTTCTCTCCGCCGCCGGAGGCCCGGTACCCTGCGAGCACGAACCGGAGTACCCGCCCCGGCCCCGACCTGATCGAACGGAGATCGCCCGTGCCGCGGTTGTCCCTTTTCCATGTTGCGGCGGCAGCCGCCGTCCTCGCCGGTGCCGCCACCGCGGCGCTC
>NZ_KI911633.1:14897-19630 GCF_000515355.1 Promicromonospora kroppenstedtii DSM 19349
GGCCGCGTGCTCGGCTGGGCGGGCCTCGCCACCCTGGTGGTGGCGGCGGTGCTGTTCGACGAGACGTACGCGTGGCCCGGCGCCTGGGCGCTCGTCCCCACGCTCGCCACCGCGGCGATCATCGTCGCGGGCGCCGGGCGCACGTCGGGCGTGCAACGGCTGCTCTCGGCCCGGCCCATGGTCTGGATCGGCGGCCTGTCCTACTCCCTCTACCTGTGGCACTGGCCGGTGCTCATCGGGTACGAGAACCTCTACGGCACGCCGAGCCCGCTCGAGGGCGCGCTGCTGATGCTCGTCTCCGTCGTCCCGGCGTGGCTCTCGCTCAAGCTCGTCGAGAACCCCGTCCGGTTCTCGAAGGCGCTCGCGAAGTCCAACCGAACGACCCTGTCGGTGGGCGCCAACCTCACCGCCGTCGGCGTGCTGGCCGGCCTGGTCCTCATGCTCGCCGTGCCCCAGGGGCCGCCCGCCAACGCGGCCGACGCCGAGGGGGCGCGAAGCCTGACGGTCACGAACGGCAGGGCGACCGGCATCGAGAACGTCGACTCCGTCGACTCGATGGTCCCGGGCGCGGTCGACGCGGTCGACGACGTGCCCGCCGCCTACGGCCAGGACTGCCAGGCGAGCCAGGAGGCGACCACCCCGACGTTCTGCGAGTTCGGCGACCCGGACGGCGAGCGGACGATGGTGCTCGCCGGGGACTCGAAGGCCCTGCAGTGGTCGGGCGCCTTCGACGAACTCGCCAAGGAGCAGGGCTGGCGCCTGGTCACCGCGACCAAGTCGTCCTGCGGCCTGTACGACGTGCTGCGCAACGAGGGCGGCCAGGACTACCAGGAGTGCCTGGAGCACAACCGCGCCCTGACGGACGACCTGATCGAGATGAAGCCGGACGTCGTGGTGGTCTCGCAGCGGCACGACACGGCCATCGACCCGCAGACCGGGGAGACCACCGAGGACGCGATGACCGACGGCCTGGTCCGGGTCTGGGACCGCCTCGGGCAGGCCGGCATCCACGTCGTGGCGCTGCTCGACAACCCGTCGCCGACGGGTGTCGAGGTCGGCGACAACGAGGTCTACAAGTGCGTGGCGGAGCGCCTCGACAAGCTCTCCGACTGCGCCTTCGGCCGGGCCGACGGCATCGCCGCGAGCGGGACGCCGGCCCTCCTGGCCGCCGCGGAGCGGCTGCCGCAGGTCGACGTCCTCGACCTGACCGACCTGTTCTGCGACGACCAGGTCTGCCCGCCGGTGATCGGCGGGGTGCTCGTCTACCGCCAGGGCTCGCACATCACGAACACGTACGCTCTGTCGGCCGTGCCGGTGCTGACCGACCGGCTGACGGCGCTGCTGTCCCGCTAGGGCGGCCCCGCGCGCGGGCCGCTCCGCGCACGAAAGACCGGCCGTGGCCCGATGATCTCGGGCCACGGCCGGTCTTCTCTCGTCTCACAGCTCCCGGGCGTCCGCCTCCAGCAGCACGGGGATGCCGTCGCGCACGGGGTAGGCCAGCGGCCGGTCCGGGTCGGTGGAGTGCAGCTCCGGCTCACCGCCGGGTCCCGTGCCGTCCACCAGGACCGCTCCCGTCACGGGGCAGCGCAGGATCTCGCGGACCCACGGCTCCAGCTCGGTGCTCATTCCGTCTCTCCTGTCTCCGGCTGGTCGCTGCCCAGCTCCTCGGTCCCGGCGCGCACCAGCGACAGCACGTCGTCGCGCACCTTCTCCATGATGTCGTGGTCGGCGGCCTCGACGTTGAGCCGCAGCAGCGGCTCGGTGTTGGACGCCCGGAGGTTGAACCACCACTGCGGGTGGCCGTCCCAGTGGGACACGGTCACGCCGTCCAGGGTGTCGACCTCGATCCCCGGGTACGCGACGCGGTAGGCGTCGAGCACCCGGGCGGTGGCCTCGGCGGCGTCGGGAACGCGGGAGTTGATCTCGCCGGAGGAAACGTAGGGCTCGTACATCTCCGCGAGCTCGGACAGCGGGTGCGTCTGCGTGCCCAGGGCCGCGAGCACGTGCAGGGCGGCCAGCATGCCGGTGTCCGCGAAGAAGAAGTCGCGGAAGTAGTAGTGCGCACTGTGCTCGCCACCGAACACAGCCTCGTTCGAGGCCATCTCGGCCTTGATGAACGAGTGCCCCACACGCGTGCGCACCGCCCGCGCTCCGGCGGCCGACAGCAGGTCGGGCACGGCGCGGGAGGTGATCAGGTTGTGGATGACCGTGGGCGTGCGCCCGGCCGCCTTCTCCTTCTCCACCTCGCGCAGCCCGACGAGCGCCGTGATCGCCGACGGCGACACCGCGACGCCCTTCTCGTCGACCACGAAGCAGCGGTCGGCGTCGCCGTCGAACGCGAGCCCGATGTCGGCGCCGTTCGCCACGACCGCCGCCTGGAGGTCGATCAGGTTGGCCGGCTCCAGCGGGTTGGCCTCGTGGTTCGGGAACGTGCCGTCCAGCTCGAAGTACATGGGCACCAGGTCGAGCGGCAGCTCGGGCAGGCCCGCGGCCGTGCCGAGGACGGCGGGCGCCGTCAGGCCGGCCATGCCGTTGCCGGCGTCGACGACGACCTTGAGCGGCCGGATCCCCGACAGGTCCACCAGGTCCCGCAGGAACTGGGCGTACTCGCCGAGCGACTCCCGGTCGGTCACCTGCCCCGCGGCGCCGGCCGGGGCGGCATCGGCGTCGCTGTCCAGGACGGCCTGGGCCGTCTCGCGGATCGCCACCAGGCCCGTGGCCTCGCCGACCGGGCGGGCGCCCGCGCGGCACAGCTTGATTCCGTTGTACGCGGCCGGGTTGTGGCTGGCGGTGAACATGGCGCCCGGCAGGCCGAGCACCCCGGAGGCGTGGTACAGCCCGTCCGTCGAGCACAGGCCGATCCGGACGACGTCCACGCCCTCGGCCGTCAGGCCGGCGGCGAAGGCGTCCACGAGCTCCGGCCCGGAGTCCCGCATGTCGCGCCCGACGACGACGGCCGGGCGGGCGTCGTCCGCCACCTCGGGCAGCACCACCACCCGTGCGAATGCCGTGCCGACGGCCCGCGCCACCTCGGGCGAGAGCTCTTCGGGTACCAGTCCCCGGACGTCGTACGCCTTGATGATCTTGCTGAGGTCGAGTGCCACGTCGTCAGCGTACGCGAGCGCGGTGGGCGGCCACGTCCTCGACGAGCACCGCCGCGCGCGCCGCGAAGCTGTGCTCCGTCCGGACGTGCTCGGAGAGCGCGCGGAGCGTCGCGTCGTCGTACCAGGCGGCGCTGCCCTCGGCGAGCAGAGCGTGCAGCTCCTCGGCCGTGGTGAACGTCGCCAGGCCCCGCTCGGGCAGCAGCGGGCGGAAGAGCTCGGAGAGGCCCTGCACGTCGTCGGTGAGCAGCCGGCCGCCCGACGCGAGGACGTCGAAGACGCGGTTGGCGACGAACCCGAGCTCCCGCATGTCGGGCCAGTGGTCGTTGAGCGCCCAGGCCGCCGAGCGGTAGTAGCGGCGGAGGATCTCGTTCGGCACGTACGTGCCGGCGATCACCTCGGGCGGCAGGAACTTCTCCCAGTGCGCGCCGTAGACGGCGACCGGCGTGCCGGACCGCACCGACTGCACGGCCACGGGGCGGGCCTGGTTCCTGGAGTTGCCCACCAGCACGGCCTTGCCCGCGACTTCCTCGACCGGTTCGTCGTCGACGTAGAACCGGCTCGGGTCGGTGCACTGGAGCAGCGGCCGCACCGGCAGGCCCCACCGCTCGGAGACGTCCCGCGGCCAGGTGAGGCTGGCGGCGTAGCGGAGGTCGTAGGTCGCGAGCTCGCGCTCCGTGACGTCCTCCGGGTGGCTGATGACCCACACGGCGCTGGTCACGTGCGCGGGCACACGGACCGGACGCAGCCCCCGGAGCATGAGGACGACGTCGTCCCGGTAGGACGTCTCGCGGGCGTCGTTGGGCCAGTAGTCGACCACGACCTGCTGGCCGAGCTCGCGCAGCGCGGCGGCCAGCGAGTGCGCGAAGTGGAAGTCGCCCCACTGGCGGGCCCGGTCGGTGGCCGGCATAGCGGTCTTGATCGCCCACCGCAGGGCGGGCGGCGCCTCGGTCACGCTGGTCCGCCCGCCGCCGTCGGGGACCGCGAGCCAGAGCGCGCGTGTCCAGCTCTTGGGCCGGTCGGGCGCGCTGAGCGCCGTCAGGCCCTGGAAGACGGGCGCCAGGCCGAACGTGCCGAAGAGGTCGGCCGAGCCCGGCGGCACGTCCCGCCAGGCCTCCCGGAACGCCGTCAGGTCCTGCTCGGGCTCGGTGGTGTCGTCGAGCACGCCGCCCGCGGAACGCGTCGCGACCAGGTCGGGGACCACCACGACGGGCCGCTTCTCGTACGCGGCCAGTCGCTGCGAGAGGTCGACGTCGGCCCACAGCGCCCGGGTCCGTGACCCGCTCGGCACGGCCCGTACGGCCGCCGTGCGCGCGAGCAGCGGCACCTGCGCGCCCGGCACGGGGAACCACGGACGGGGCCACGCGACGCTGTCCGGGTGCACGCCCTTGAGGAACGGCACCGGGTCCTTGCCGTGCGGCGGGTAGACGACACCGGCGTCGCGCACCAGCAAGGTGCCGCCCAGCACGAGCGGGTGGACGACGGCCGCGCCGGACTCCGCGAGCGCCGCGCGCCAGTCGGCGAGCGTGCCCTCCCGGAACCCCTGGCGCGCCGACATCAGCAGCAGGTGCTCGCCGCGGGCGCCGTGCGCCGCGTCGTCGAGGACGGCGGAGGTGCCGCGGCCGGCGGGCA
>NZ_KI911633.1:19730-19917 GCF_000515355.1 Promicromonospora kroppenstedtii DSM 19349
CGCCCAGCAGCGCAGCAGGCGGGCCGCCAGGGCGGGCAGCCGCCATGGCTGCCGCAGCATCCGCACGCGTTCGGCGGTCGAGAACCCGAGGGGGCGGTTGAGCTCGGTGACCTTGACGCCGTGGGCGCGCAGTCCGGCGACCAGGACGGCGGCGCGGGGGTGCCGCGCTGCGTCGTACGTGCCGAAG
>NZ_KI911633.1:20017-21551 GCF_000515355.1 Promicromonospora kroppenstedtii DSM 19349
CGGCCCGGGGCCGTGGACGGCGTGGCGGTCCGTTCGGGCGACGCGGCGCGGCTCCGGGCGGTGTCCGCCGCGACCGGGCCCGTGGTCGTGCCGTACTGCACCTCCTTGAGGCGCTCCAGCGTCTCCTCGAGCAGCACCCGGTTGGTGCGCTGGAGGTCGGCCAGCACGAGCAGGGCGAAGCTGAGCAGCGCCCCCACCAGCGACGTCGCTCCGAGCACGATGGACTGCAGGTGCTGACCGGCGGTCCCGGTGGCGAGGAGCACCGCGTACCGGCCGAACGGCACCACCGCGCCGAGGGCGAACAGGAGCCCGAGCGTGACGAACACCGTGTGCGGCTTAAACATGACGTAGGACCGGCTGATCGCCTGGCCCGACCGGGCGATGTGCTGCCACATGCTGCTGAACAGCCGCGACTCGCGCGTCTTCGGGTTGGTCGTGACGGGCAGGCTCTGGATCCGCATCCGTTTGTGCCCGGCCTGGATGATCGTCTCCATGCAGTAGCTGAACTGCGTGACGACGTTCAGGCGCAGCAGCGCCGGGCGTGAGTAGGCGCGGAACCCGCTCGCGGCGTCGGGCAGGTCGGTCCCGGCGGCGAAGTTCACCACGGCGCTGCCCACCTGCTGCAGGGTCTTCTTCAGCGGCGAGAAGTGCTCGATGGTGGCGGTCTGCCGGTCGGCGATCACGATGTCGGCACTGCCGAGCACCACGGGCAGCACCAGGTCGCCGATCCGTTCCTGCGGGTACTGGTTGTCGCCGTCGGTGTTCACCACGACGTCCGCTCCGTGCCGCAGCGCGTAGTCCACACCGTCACGGAACGACCGGGCGAGGCCCATGTTCCGGGTGTGGTGCACGAAGTGGCGCACGCCGAGCCGGCGCGCGACCTCCACGGTGCGGTCCGTGGACCCGTCGTCGACGACCAGGATCTCGATCTCGTCGATCCCCGGGATGCTGCGCGGGATCGTGGCGAGCACGAGAGGAAGCGTCTCTTCCTCGTTCAAGCAGGGAATCTGCACGAACAGCTTCATGGCCTGTGCTTTCGATGAGCAGTGTTCCAAGGAGCGGTGACTGGCTTCACGAGCGTAGGAGCGGCACATGACCAGGGCATGAACACCGCGTGCCCTGCAATGACTGTTATCCCGCCGTGACCAGGGGGCCGCGGGACGTCAACCTGCCGTGGCTACCCTGCACGCGTGTCCCGACCCCGCACGGTCCCGGTCGTCGCGTGGCCGATCGTGCTGCTGCACCGCATGACCCGCTTGCTGCGCCCGCGCGTGCGGGCCTGGTTCGCGTCCCGGGGTAGCCCTGACACCGCGGTGCTCGCCGAGCGCCGGGCGGTCCTGGTCGCGGTGCTCTGCGGCGTGCTGCTGTCCCTGACCGTCGCGCTCGCCGACGCCCCGTACGCGACCGGCGACGAGCCCCCGCACGTCGACTACGCGTACCAGGTGTGGCACGGCGACCTGCCGGTCTTCGAGGACGGGCTGGAGCTGCGGCCCGACCGCGCCTGGCTCGCCCCCGTGCAGTGGACCGCCCAGCA
>NZ_KI911633.1:21651-23482 GCF_000515355.1 Promicromonospora kroppenstedtii DSM 19349
CGGGCGCGGAGTCGTCGTGCAGCAGCCACAGCCAGCCGTGCTCGGGGGTGCCGGCCGCGGCGAGCGCGACATGGATCGCGTCGCCGAAGGTCCGGGCACCCGCGCCCGCGACGTACCGGGCGCCGCCGAGCTGCAGGTCCTGGTGGCCCGACGTCGCAGGGGCGGTGTCGACGTCGACCACGACCACGTCGTCCGGGGTGCGCGACTGGGCGCGCAGCGCGGCGAGCGTGGCGGCGAGGTAAGGACTGCTGCCGCGGGTGACCACGACGGCGGTCACCGTGACCGCCACGGGCGGTTGCACGGTGGGCTGGGCCGGGATCTTGGCCCACACCGGTCCTGCCGGGGTCGTGTGGGACCCCCGGTCCGGGCTGGGAGCCGACAGGCTGTCGGTGCGTGGAGCGCTCATCTCGTTCCACATCATGCGGCGAGTCGGCGCCGACACGCCGCAGACGCGCCGGGTGGGCACCGAACGGTGCGCCCGTTGCGTGGGCCCGGTCCTGCGTCCTTGTCAGCCGCTCAGACTCTGTCTTCTGCCGTGTGGGCCTGCGGTTCCGCTCCGGGCGACATGCCTTGTTCCTCGGCCCGCACCCTGCGCTACTCCTCCGGCTCACACTCTGCTTTTTGCCGTCCGAGCCTGCGGTTCCGCTCCGGGCGCGTGCCTCGTTCCTCGGCCCGCACCCTGCGCTGCACCTCCGGCTCAGACGGCGCGGCGCTTGAGCTTGCGGCGCTCACGCTCCGAGAGACCGCCCCAGATCCCGAACCGCTCGTCGTTCTCCAGCGCGTAGTCCAGGCACTCCGCCCGTACCTCGCACCCCGAGCAGACCTTCTTGGCCTCGCGGGTGGACCCGCCCTTCTCCGGGAAGAAGGCCTCCGGGTCGGTCTGCGCGCACAGGGCGCGCTCCTGCCAGCCGAGCAGGGAGTCGTCCGGCTCGTTCAGCACATACAGCTCGCCGAAGAGTGGGAGGACCGGTGCGACCGGCGCCACCTCGCTCTCGGCGTCGGTCGGGAACTCCACGTCCGATTCCAGCATGTTCCACATGACGTGCCCCTCCATGCCGTGTCCGTGCCCCGAGGCCTGGCCGGGAGATCGTGCCGATCCACCGACCCATCAAGCCTGACTGGCCAGACCTGCAGTTTCAGGCCCCGTTGCGTATTCGCTACGAAAACTGCATACATGGAATTACACGCGTGTCGCCTGGAGTCGTCAAGCGGAAATGTGCTATCGCCCACGGGTTCCACGGGTAATTCACGAGTCCTTCCGCAGGTCGTGGCGCACGTCTCACTCGCCGGCCGCTTTTCCTGGTCACGAAACAACCGGCGAGTCGACACGCCGGAGAGGCCATCCGCGCGCCCGCGCGACAAAGGCCGGCGAGCCACCCACGGCCTGCCGCCGAGAACGCCGTGCGGGCAATGAGGCGTAGTCCCGCACCGGAACACTGTTTCCGGCCGGCCCGCGCCCGGGCACGCCGGGCGTGGTCCCGCGTGCCGCCCTCCGCGACTTCCGACCTAGGCTGGCCGCATGCAGATCGCGCCTCGCAGCGGCGGCCCCGTGCCCGACGTCGCCTCGCTCCTCGCCCGCCTCGCCGCCGACGGCGGCCGGCCCCGGCTGACCTGGTACGGCGACGACGGCGAACGGGTCGAGCTGTCCGGCGCCGTGCTCGCCAACTGGGCCAGCAAGACCGTCAACCTGCTCGTCGAGGAGTTCGACGCCGCCCCGGGCACCACCGTCGTCGTCGACCTGCCCGTGCACTGGCGCGCCGCGGTGTGGACGCTGGCCGCCTGGCGGACCGGCGCGACCGTGGCCCTGCCCGACGCCGCCGTGGGCGGGCCC
>NZ_KI911633.1:23582-29415 GCF_000515355.1 Promicromonospora kroppenstedtii DSM 19349
CCCGCGGCCGGCGGCAACGGCCGGGGCGGGAACTACCCCGCCGGTGCCCTCGCCTCGGGCGGGCGCGGCGGCCGGGGGAACGGCAACATCCGCATCCGCAAGGGCCGCGTGGCCGGCGTCGTCGCCGTGCTGGTGCTCCTGGCGATCCTCGCGTGGCCCATCGGCCTCCTGATCTGGGCCAACGGCAAGATCCAGCACGTCGAGGCGCTGTCCGACGCGGACAACACGCCGGGCACCACGTACCTGCTCGCGGGTTCCGACGCGCGCGGCAGCGGCGGCATCAACGACTCCACGAGCGGTGCCCGCACCGACACGATCATGGTGCTGCACAAGCCGCGGTCCGGTCCGGTGGCACTCATCTCGATCCCGCGTGACACGTTCGCGGAGATGCCCGACGGCTCGGGCAGCAACAAGATCAACGCCGCGTACTCCTACGGTGGCGCGCCGATGCTGGTCCAGGCCGTGGAGCGGCTCAGCGGGCTGACCGTCGACCACTACGTCGAGGTGGGCTTCGGCGGCGTCGAGGGTGTCGTGGACGCCGTCGGAGGCGTGCGGCTGTGCCTCGACTACGACGTGCACGACGTGAAGTCGAAGCTCAAGTGGAAGAAGGGCTGCCACGTCGCGGACGGCAAGACCGCGCTCGCCTTCTCCCGCATGCGCTACGCCGACCCGACGGGCGACATCGGACGCGCACAGCGGCAGCAGCAGGTCATCGGGGCGATCGGCAAGAAGGTCGCCGACCCCGGTGTCCTGCTCAACCCGGTCAACCAGGTCGGCCTCGCCGACGCCGGCCTCTCCGCCCTGGTGACCGACACGAACACCGGCATCATCGACGTCGCTCAGCTGGGCCTCGCGTTCCGGTCCGCGAACGGCAAGGACGGCGTGACCGGCACCCCGCCGATCGCGACGGTCAACTACCGGACGCCGTCGGGCGCCTCGGCGGTGCTGCTGGACGAGAACCAGACCGGCGAGTTCTGGGCCAAGATCCGCGACGGCGAGTACCCGGCCGGCGAGAAGATCGGCGGCATGCCGGGCTCCTGACCCGGCCCTCGCCGCGACATGTCAGACGCCCAGGTCCCTCGAGGGACCTGGGCGTCTGACATGTCCGGGGGGGTCAGAGCTGGGCGCGGAGCTTCTCACCCTTGGCGTGCGCCACCGCGCTCAGCTCGGCCTGGAACGCCACCATGCGCTCCCGCAGCGCCGCCGCCTCGTCGCCCGCACCCGAGCCGAGGATGCGTGCGGCGAGCAGGCCCGCGTTGCGCGCCCCGCCGATCGAGACCGTCGCGACCGGCACGCCGGCCGGCATCTGCACGATCGAGAGCAGCGAGTCCATGCCGTCGAGGTACTTGAGCGGCACCGGCACCCCGATCACGGGCAGCGGCGTCACCGACGCCAGCATGCCGGGCAGGTGCGCCGCACCGCCCGCGCCCGCGATGATCACGCGCAGCCCGCGGTCCGCGGCCTGGCGGCCGTAGTCGATCATCTCGGTGGGCATGCGGTGCGCGGAGACGACGTCGACCTCGACCGGCACGCCGAGCTCGTCCAGCGCCTCGGCAGCCGCCTGCATGACGGGCCAGTCGGAGTCCGACCCCATCACGATGCCGACCTGCGGGTTGGTGCTCATGCGTTCGCCCCTTCCTCGGTGGTGGTCATGGTCTCGACGGGCTCGACCCGCGAGACGGGCTCGACCCGGGACGGCGTCTCGCCGCGCAGCAGGGCCGCGGCCGTGACCGCCCGGCGCCGGACCTCGGCCAGGTCGTCGCCGCTCACGTTCACGTGGCCCAGCTTGCGGCCCGGCCGGATGCCCTTGCCGTACAGGTTGACCCGCGCCTCGGGGAACGCGGCGAGCACGTCCGGCAGCGCGTCGGTCAGCTCGTCGAGCGTGGAGCCCAGCACGTTCGCCATCACGGTCCAGGTGGCCGTCGGCTCGGCCGCACCGAGCGGCAGGTCCAGGACGGCGCGAAGGTGCTGCTCGAACTGGCTGGTCACGGCGCCGTCGATGGTCCAGTGCCCGCTGTTGTGGGGGCGCATGGCGAGCTCGTTGATCAGCACCGTCGGCGTCCCGTCGGGCCCGGGGACCTCGAACAGCTCGACGGCCAGCACGCCGGTGACGTCCAGGCCCTCGGCGACCGTGGTCGCGATCTCGCGCGCCCGGGCGTCCAGCTCGGCGGGCAGGCCCGGTGCGGGGGCGATCACCTCGGAGCAGACGCCGTCGCGCTGGATCGACTCGACGACGGGCCACGGCCGCACCTCGCCCGACGGGCGGCGGGCCACCAGGGCCGCGAGCTCGCGGGTGAACGGCACCTTCTCCTCGACCAGGAGCTGCGGGCCGCCGTCGGCCACCGCGGCGAACCAGTCGGCGACGTCGTCCGCGGAGGTGACCACCCGCACGCCCTTGCCGTCGTAACCACCGCGGGAGGTCTTCACCACGGCGCTGCCGCCGACCTCGTCGAGGAAGGCCGTCAGGGCGGCCCGCCCCTCCTCGGGGGACGACGCCGGCAGCGGGGCCCACCGCGGGCACGGCACGCCGAGCTCGGTCAGCCGCTGCCGCATCACGATCTTGTCCTGCGCCTGCACCAGCGCGTGCGGGCCGGGGCGCACGGGCGTGCCGTGCTCGATCAGGTCCGTGAGCAGCGCGTTCGGCACGTGCTCGTGCTCGAACGTGAGCACGGCGGCGGCGCGGTCGCCGTCCGGGGCGATCAGGGCGCGGATCGCGGCCTCGTCGGACGCCACGCCCACCGGGGCGTCGGTGACGACCTGCGCCGCGGACGACGCCGGGTCCTCCACCAGGACGCGGAGCCGGATACCCAGCTCACCGGCCGCTGGGGCCATCATGCGGGCGAGCTGCCCGCCGCCCACGACGGCGACGACGGGCGGGCCGGACTGACTGGAATCTGTTGCGCTCACGTCGGTGAAGCCTACCGGCGGCCGCGCACCTTCTTCTGACCGAGGGTGGAGATCTTCGACCCCACCGGCAGCACCTGGTGCGGGTCGAGGGTCTTCGGCACGCCCGAGAGGAACACCGAGAACACCGGCGGCGTGCGCTGGGTGAGCTGCAGGTTCCCGCCGTCGGCGGCGACGAGGTCGCGCGCCAGGGCGAGGCCCAGGCCGGTCCCCGCGCCGGACGTGACGCCCCGCTCGAAGATCTTGCCCTGCATGTCCTCGGGCACGCCCTCGCCCTCGTCCGTGACCTCGATGGCCATGGCGCCGCGCTGTCCCTCGCGGATCCGGAGGGTCGTGGTGCCGCCGCCGTGCTTGAGCGAGTTCTCCAGCAAGGTGGACAGCACCTGGGCCAGGGCACCGGGGGTTGCCAGGACGCGGGCGCCGCCCGAGTCCTCGACGTTCAGGTGCCGGCCGGCCCGTTCGAAGGACTCGCGCCACTCCTCCTCCTGCTGGAGGAAGACGACGGCGACGTCCACGGACTCCGTGGTGCCGCCCTGCGCGCGCCGCGAGCGGGCGAGCAGGTCGTCGACCACGCCGACCAGGCGTTCCACCTGTTCGAGCGAGATCCGCGCCTCCTCCTGCACCTCGGGCTCGCTGGAGGTGAGCGTGATCTCCTCCAGGCGCATCGTCAGCGCGGTGAGCGGCGTGCGGAGCTGGTGCGAGGCGTCGGACGTGAACTGCCGTTCCACCGCGAGCCGCGCCGCGAGCCGGTCCGAGCTGCGGGCCAGCTCAGCCGCCACCAGGTCGATCTCCTCCACCCCGGAGGGGTCCAATCGTGGACGCACCTGTCCCGCGCCGAGCTGTTCCGCCGACGCCGCGAGGTACACGAACGGTTGCGCCAGCCGGTTGGCCTGCCACGCGGCTGTGACCGCGCCGGCGGCGAACGCCCCCACGCTGCCGAACACGACGAGCACGACGACGTTGATCGCCTTGATGTACGCCGGCCAGGCCGAGACGGAGACCACCACGCCCATGACGGGCTGCTCCTCGGACGTGAGCCCGCGGTCGATGGTGGCGCCGGCCACGGGCTCGCCCGAGACGAGCTGCTCGCCGTTCGGCTGGTTCACCGTCACGTAGGCGACGATGTCGTTGCCCTGCGGCTGCACGGCGCGGTCGACGACCGACTGGTCGACGAACCCGGCCTCGGCGGCCGAGCGGTTGCGCTCGTAGGAGTTGACGGACGAAGCCAGGAGGTCCTGCGCCCGGGTCTCGACCCGCTGAACTTCCTGGCCGTAGATGTAGCGGGCGCCGAAGATCGCGAGCGGGATGCCCAGGAGCAGGACCGCGACCGCAACCGCGGCGATCGTCGCCTGCAGTACGCGGGCGCGCATCTGGCTAGCTCGCCCCGATCTCGAAACGGAAGCCGAGGCCACGCACGGTGGAGACGTAGCGCGGGGCGTTGGCGTCGTCACCGAGCTTGCGGCGCAGCCAGGACACGTGCATGTCCAGCGTCTTGGTGGAACCGACCGGGTCGGAGCCCCACACGTCGCGCATCAGGGTGTCGCGGACCACGACGGAGCCGGCGTTCTGCACGAGCACGCGCAGCAGGTCGAACTCCTTGGTGGTCAGGTGCAGCTCGCGGTCGCCCTGGAAGGCGCGGTGCGCCGAGACGTCGACACGGACGTCCTGCGCGTGCAGCTCCTCCTCCTCGCCGGTCTCGCCGTGCGAGCGGCGCAGCAGCGCCCGTACGCGGGCGAGCAGCTCGGCCAGGCGGAAGGGCTTGGTGACGTAGTCGTCGGCACCTGCGTCGAGGCCCACGACGAGGTCGACCTCGTCGGCGCGAGCGGTCAGCACCAGGACGGGCACGGTGAGGCCGTTGGCCCTGATCTCGCGCGCGACATCGAGCCCGTCCATGTCGGGAAGGCCCAGGTCCAGAACTACGATGTCCGCACCGGTCGAGCTCTCGATCGCACCTTTGCCGGTTCCTTGCACGACGACGTCGTATCCCTCACGGGAGAGCGCTCGTGCCAACGGCTCGGCAATGGCCGGGTCGTCCTCGGCTAGGAGTACGTGAGTCATTTCGCCATCGTAGGGCATAACCGACGCTCTGGCGCTACCCGGTCAGGCCTCTTGACAGGGCTCGTACCGAATCCTTTCGGCTGACACCGCCATGGCGCAAGTGCTACCACGGTATGACGCGCCGGCGCAACGGTTACACCTACTCTGACCTGCATGGGTTGGTACGAACGGTGGGCGGGTTGGTCCGAGCGGTACCGGTTCGTGGTGGACCTCGCGCTGACCGTCCTCGTGGGCCTGTTCGCGGTGGTCCTCGCGGGCGACGTCTACGCGCCCACCCTGCACGGCTCGCTCCAGACCATGCTCGTCTCCGCGGCCGTCCTCGCACCGCTCCCCTGGGCCCGCACGCACCCCGTCGCCTCGACCGTCGCGGTCTTCGTGATCTGCATGCTGCAGGTGATCGTGCTCCGCGTCCCCACGGTGCTCCCGGCCGACTTCGCGGTGCTGGTCTCCATGTACTGCGTGACGGTCTACGGCCCGCGCTGGGCCTACCTGATGGCCTGCGGCATGGCGGTGGTGGGCCCGGTCACCGTCGGCGTCGTGCTGGCGGCCCAGGACGAGACGGCGTCGCTGGTCAACTCCATCCCGGTGATCGTCCTGATCACGACCCTGCTCGCGTGCTCGTTCGCCTTCGGCCTGGTCCGCAGGTCCAGGCGCGCCATGCTCGTGGCCATGCGTGACCGCGCCGAACGCCTCGAGGTGGAGCGCGACCAGCAGGCGCAGATCGCCACCGCGGCCGAGCGGTCGCGGATCGCGCGCGAGATGCACGACATCGTGGCCCACTCCCTGTCCGTGGTCATCGCGCAGGCCGACGGCGGCCGGTACGCCGCGGCCGCGAACCCCGCCGCCGCCGAGCGCGCGCTCGGCACCATCG
>NZ_KI911633.1:29515-29724 GCF_000515355.1 Promicromonospora kroppenstedtii DSM 19349
GGGCACGAGGGCGGGTGCGCCGTTCTCGTCGGGCGTGGTGCTGGTGACCTGGAGGTCGACGGGGAAGCGCGCGTCCAGCTCGTCGTCCAGGGCGGCACGGGCGCTGGCGGCGCCCGTCGTCATCATGGAGACCAGGGTGACGCCGATGAGCAGGGCCGTGGACGTCGCCGCCGTGCGCGGGGGTTGCGCAGGGCGTTGGCCGACGCGAG
>NZ_KI911633.1:29824-30726 GCF_000515355.1 Promicromonospora kroppenstedtii DSM 19349
CGACGGGCTGTTCCCGCCCAACCCGGAATGGCTCGCCCGCTACCAGGAATGGCGGGAGTCCCGGTGACGGCCAGCAAGTCCGAGGTGGCCTACACCTACCTGCGCGACCGGATCGCGCGCCGCGACCTCGGGCCGGGCTACCGGCTGGTGCTGCGCGGCGTCGCCGACGAGCTCGACATGAGCGTGGTTCCCGTGCGCGAGGCCATCCGGCGGCTCGAGGCCGAGGGACTGGTCACGTTCGAGCGCAACGTCGGGGCGAGCGTCGCGATGATCGACGAGCGGGGCTACGTCGAGGCCATGCAGGCCCTCGGGGTGGTCGAGGGGGCCGCGACCGGCCTCTCGGCGCCCGCCATCTCGGACGCGGACCTCGACCGGGCCGCCGAGGTGAACGACCGGCTGCGCGCCCTGCTCGACCACTTCGACCCGCACGCCTTCACCGCCCTGAACCGGCAGTTCCACTCGGTGCTGTTCGAGTCGTGCCCCAACGCCCTGCTGCTCGACATGGTGCACCGCGGCTGGGCGCAGCTCTCCGGCCTGCGCGACTCCACGTTCGCGTTCGTGCCGGGGCGGGCGCACGACTCCGTGGCCGAGCACGCCCACATCCTCGACCTGATCGCCCGCCGCGCCGACCCGCTCGAGATCGAGATCGCCGCGCGGGACCACCGCTGGGCCACCATGCAGGCCTTCCTCGACTCGCGAACCCCGGAGACACCGTGACCGACCACCCCACCCGAGTGCCCGCCGACCTGCCGGGCAGCATCCAGCACTACATCGGCGGCGAGCTCGTCGACTCGGCCGACGGCGGCACGTTCGACGTGCTCGACCCGGTGACCGACGAGGTCTACGCGAAGGCCGCGGCGGGCCGGGCGGCCGACGTCGACCGCGCCGTCGCCGCCGCGCGC
>NZ_KI911633.1:30826-33405 GCF_000515355.1 Promicromonospora kroppenstedtii DSM 19349
CAGGGCGGCGAGCGGGGCCACGCGGGAGGCCGCACGGGCGGGGGCGAGCGCGGCCGCGAGGGTCACGAGCACGCCCACGGCGAGCGGGAGGAGCACGACGGGCGCGCTCATGGTGATGGTCGCGGGCAGCTGGACACCGAGGTCGAAGGCCGGCACCAGCAGCAGGCCCCCCTGCACCAGCAGGGACCCGAGGAGCACGCCCGCCACCGAGGCGACCGCGCCGAGGATGGCCGCCTCGAGCAGGACGCTGCGGTACACCTGGCCGGTGTTCGCGCCGATGGCGCGGAGCAGGGCGAGGGTGCGCGAGCGCTGCGCGACGAGCACCTGGAAGGTGTTGGCGATGACGAGGCCCGCGACGACCAGCGAGACGGCGGCGAAGCCCAGGACGAACACCAGGAAGATGATGTTCTGGCCGCCCGTGAGCCCGGCCACGACCTCCTCGGCGTACTCCTGGGTGGTCATGACCTCGGTGGCCGCCGGGACCGCCGTCGTGAGCGCGTCCCGGACCGCCTCGATCGCGGCCGGGTCACCCGGCTGGTCGAGCGCCACGACGATCTCCTGGAGGACCTCCGTCTGACCGGGTTCCCGGTCGTCGGCGAGCCACTGGTCCATGGCCTCCGGGGTGACGACGCCCATGCCGCCGGCGAGCGCGAAGGCCTGCCTCGGATCGTCGACCAGTCCCGAGACGGTCAGCTTCTCGTTGACCTCCCGGCCGTCGTAGTAGCTGGTGCCGTCGTCCGCGACGGTCGGCTCGTGGTCCAGCACCCAGCGGCTGGAGGAGACCGTGTCTCCCACCCCGAGGCCGAGCCGTTCGGCGACGTCCACCGGGAGGGCGATGCTGCCGGTCCCTTCCGGCCACGCCCCGTCGGTCAGGACCAGCGGGGAGAGCCGCGGGTCGGAGGCCTGCGGGACGATCGACTGGTAGATCGTCCTCCCGCCGTGGTTGAGCTCCACATAGGTGCTCAGGGTCCCGTCGGCCGCCGCGACGCCCTCGGTGGCCCGGACGGCCTCGACGTCGTCCTGCGTCAGGGTGGTGGCTTCGTCGGACACCACGAGGTCGGACTCGGCGTACCGGGCGGAGACCTGGTCGTAGGTGGTGCTCGTGATGATGTTTCCCACCAGGAGCGTGGCCGCGACGAACGCGGTGCCGATGGCGATCGCGACGCCCGCGGCGGCGAGCCGGCCGGTGCTGCGGCGCATCTGCGCCCAGGTGAGACGTGCGGTGGGGAAGGAGGCGGACATCACGCACCCGTCCCGGACACCGTGCTGATGGCTCCGGTGGTGACGGCGGGCTCCAGGGTGCGCAGCGCGTCCAGCCCCGCCATCGCGGACTCCGGCGTCGGATCACTGATGTCCCCCGCGATCCGACCATCCGCGATCAGCACCACCCGGTCCGCATACGCCGCAGCCGACGGATCATGCGTGACCATGATGATCGTACGACCCAGCTCCCGCACGGAACGCCGCAGAAAACTGAGCACCTCCGCACCCGACCGCGAGTCCAGGTTCCCCGTCGGCTCGTCCGCGAACACCACATCAGGCTGCGCGATCAACGCCCGCGCGATCGCGACCCGCTGCTGCTGACCACCGGAGAGCTCACCCGGCCGATGCGTCAACCGCCCCGACAGACCCAGCGTCTCCACCAGGGTGTCCAACCACGCCCGGTCCGTGCTCGCCCCCGCCAGCTCCACCGGCAACGTGATGTTCTGCTCCGCGGTAAACATCGGCAACAGGTTGAACTGCTGGAACACGAACCCGATCCGGTCCCGCCGCAGCCTCGTCAGCGCCTTGTCACCCAACCCGGTGATCTCGGTCTCCCCGAGGAACGCCTGCCCACCCGTGGCCGAGTCCAGACCCGCCAGCAGATGCATCAACGTCGACTTACCCGACCCCGAAGGGCCCATGATCGCGGTGAACCGACCCTCCTCGAAGTCCACGTCCACGCCGTCCAGAGCACGCACGATCGCCTCGCCCTTGCCGTACGTCTTGGTCAGGTTACGGGCCCGTACGGCGTGGGGGCGGCCCGACGCCGGGGCCGGCCGGCCGGCCGGGACGTACACGGTGGTGTCCACGAGATTCTCCTCGGTCGATGACGCTGCGGGGTGCTGCGGGCGGTCCGCCGGAGGCGTCCCGCACCGGGTGACGTGGCACGGAGAGCTCCGTGCACGGCCCGGAAGTGGTCCGGCCTTCCCGGGTATGGACCCCGGTTCGGCCGGCGTCATCGAACCTACGGAGCCGGGGGCCGGGTGAACATCGGGCGTCGGCCTGATCCTTCCCTGGTCGTGTCATCCCCCGGTCGTACGTCTCGTCCGCCCCGGGTAGGGGCAGTCCCCCAGGGGTTGTGCCCCACAGAGCGCGACGAACGGCCTGTGGAAACAGGGTTTGTGCACAGAAACCCTGGTCCGGACCCTGACCCTGACCGCGCTGCGGGGAGGCTCGGGACATGACTGCTACCTCGGCGTCCGACGGCGCCGTACGCGTGACCCTGCACCCGGGCGAGGACGTGCTCGTACGGCCCGGGGCGCGCCTCGGCGACGTGCGCGCGCCCCTCGCCGCGCTGCTGCGCCGCCCGGAGCTGC
>NZ_KI911633.1:33505-38118 GCF_000515355.1 Promicromonospora kroppenstedtii DSM 19349
GGGCGCGCCCGTCCGGGTCACGGCCACCGCGGCCCTGACGGCGCTGCCCGACGGCGGCACGCGGCTCACGTACGCGGGCGACGTCCGGGCGACGGTCCCGCTGTTCGGCACCGTGATCGAGGAAGCGGCGGTCAGCGCCGTCCGCACCACGCTCGAGACCGAGGCCGAGGCGGGGCGCGACTGGCTCGCCGGCAACCGCACCGGGACGGCCTGAGCCGTCCCGCACCGGACGCCCCCTGGGCAACCCCTGCCAGGACTGCGCAGGTCACCGCATCGAACGCGCGGCACCTGCCGGTTCCTGACGAGTCCTTATCCCTTCGACGCACGAGCGCGGCATTTCAGACATCGTTTCGCAATTGGTACTTTACGTTCGTTCCATCTCGTTCGCTTTCGGGCGTCGAGGTGCTAGAACCTGAGCGAACATTCGTGTCGGACGTGGACGAGTTTGTGCTCTGATATCGCTTTCACACGTCGACACGCACCGACCACGAGGAGTACCAGTGCCCACCAAACACGGACCGGTCCGAAGCCGGACCGTCGCCACCCGCCGCCGCGCGGCCGCCGCCACGCTCGCGGTTCTCGTCCTGCCCCTCACCGCATGCGGCTCGCTCCTGGGCGGGGAGTCCACGGGCTCCGACGGCGACGACGACGCTCCGATCACCCTCACCGTGTCCACGTTCAACGACTTCGGGTACACCGACGAGCTGCTCGCGCGGTACACCGAGGAGCACCCGAACGTCACGGTGGAGCACATCGTGGCCCCCACCTCGGACGAGGCCCGCCTGCAGATGCTCAAGGCGTTCACCACGGGCGACGGCTCGGACCTCGCCGACGTGGTCGCCGCCGAGGTCGACTGGCTGCCGGAGCTGATGGAGCACTCGGAGCTGTTCGAGGACCTGAGCGACCCCGAGGTCAACAAGCGCTGGGTCGACTGGAAGGTGGCCCAGGCCACGACCACGGACGGCAAGGTGCTGGGCTACGGGACCGACATCGGCCCCGAGGCCATCTGCTACCGCGCCGACCTGTTCGAGGAGGCCGGCCTGCCGTCCGACCGCGACTCCGTCGCCGAGCTCCTCGGCGGCAAGGATGCGACGTGGGAGCGCTACTTCGAGGTGGGCCGCCAGTTCACGGCACAGTCCGACGCCGCGTGGTTCGACGGCACCACGGGCATGTTCCAGGGCATGGTCAACCAGCTGCCCGCCGCCTTCGAGGACCCGGCCACGCAGAAGCCGACCGACCTGGCGATCAACAACGAGGTCCGCGCGATCTACGACCAGATCACCGGCGGCATCGGCGACGGCCTCTCGGCCGGCCTGGAGCAGTGGACGCCCGAGTGGACGGCCGGGTTCCAGGAGAACGCGTTCGCCACGATGCTCTGCCCCGGCTGGATGATGGGCCCGATCGAGTCCTACTCGCAGGGCGTGACCGGCTGGGACGTGGCCAACGTCTTCCCTGGTGGCGGCGGTAACTGGGGCGGTTCGTTCCTGACCGTGCCCTCGGCCGGCCTGCACACCGACGAGGCCAAGGAGCTCGCCGCGTGGCTCACCGCGCCCGAGCAGCAGACGGAGGCGTTCACGACCGCGGGTGCGTTCCCGTCGCAGCTGGAGGCGCAGGACTCCGACGCGGTGCAGAGCTACGTCAACCCGTTCTTCAACAACGCCCCGGTGGGCAAGATCTTCACCGCGCGGGCCCAGTCCATCGACGGGGCACCGCACAAGGGCCGGTACTACTTCGCGATCCGCGACGAGGTCAACAACGCGCTGGCCGCCGTCGACGCCGGGACGAACAGCCCCGAGATCGCCTGGAACCAGGCCGTGCAGACGGTCGGAGCATTCCGCATCAAGGAGTGATCCGACCACGGTTCGCCCGCTGCCCGCCTTGACAGGGCGGGGCGGCGACCGCGACGATCAGTTCGCGTGGTAGCGCTCCCACACCCCAGATGTGGGAGCGCTCCCAACCCCGGTCCGCTGACGTGCCCGTCCGGCACACGACCGCGACCCGCAAGATCCCGTAGGACCCAGACCGCACGACAAGGGAGTCCCCAGTGCTGAGCAGTACCCGACCCACGAGGCGCGTCGCCGCCCGTACTCTCCAGGCGACCGCCGGTGCCGCCGTCTTCGCCCTCGCGCTCACGGCGTGCGGCGGTGGATCCGACGAAGGATCCGCCGAGGAGGACGGCCCGATCACGCTGAAGGTCGCGACGTTCAACGACTTCGGCTACACGGACGAGATGCTCGCCGAGTACACCAAGGAGCACCCGAACGTCACCGTGGAGCACGTCAAGGCCGCCACGACCGACGACGCGCGCAGCAACATGACCACCAAGCTCGCCGCAGGCGGCGAGGGCCTGGCCGACATCGAGGCCATCGAGGTCGACTGGCTCCCCGAGCTGTCGCAGTACCCCGACCTGTTCACCGACCTGGCCGACCCCGAGCTGGACGGCCGCTGGGTGGACTGGAAGGTCCAGCAGGCGACCACGGCCGACGGCAAGATCATCGGCTACGGCACGGACATCGGCCCCGAGGCCATCTGCTACCGCGCCGACCTGTTCGAGGAGGCCGGCCTGCCGACCGACCGCGAGGAGGTCGCCGAGCTGCTCGGTGGCGAGGACTCCACGTGGGAGGACTACTTCGCCGCGGGCCGCGACTTCGTCAAGGAGTCGGACGCCGCCTGGTACGACAGCTCCGCGGGCACCTTCCAGGGCATGATCAACCAGCTGCCCGCCGCGTTCGAGGACCCGGAGACGGGCGAGGCCAAGGACCTCGGCGACAACGCCGACGTCAAGGCCATCTACGACGAGATCGTCGGCTCCGTGGACGACGACCTGTCGGCCGGCCTGGAGCAGTGGGGCGACGACTGGGTCGCCGGCTTCCAGAACGACGCCTTCGCCACCATGCTGTGCCCGGCCTGGATGACCGGTCCGATCGAGCAGAACTCCGGTGGCATCGAGGGCTGGGACGTCGCTGACGTCTTCCCCGGTGGCGGCGGCAACTGGGGCGGTTCGTTCCTGACCGTCCCGGCCTCCGGCGCGCACACCGAGGCGGCCAAGGAGCTCGCCGCGTGGCTCACCGCCCCGGAGCAGCAGACCAAGGCGTTCGAGACCTCGGGCACGTTCCCGTCGCAGATCGAGGCGCAGGAGTCCGAGGCCGTCCAGGGCTTCACCAACGAGTTCTTCAACGACGCCCCGGTGGGCCAGATCTTCTCCACCCGCGCCCAGGCGATCGAGGGTGCCCCGTACAAGGGTGCGCACTACTTCGCCATCCGTGACGAGGTCACGAACGCGCTGAACCGCGTCGACATCACCAAGTCCCAGGACGCCGAGGAGTCCTGGAACGAGGCCGTCGAGAAGGCCGCGGCCCTCGGCTGACGCCCTGAGCCGCACCTGAGCCCCACGGGGCTGATGTGACCCGGTGGTCGAGCTTGCCGAGACCTGTGTTCTCGGCAAGCTCGACCACCGCTTGCCGTCGCCTCCGATCCGGGCGCGGCGAAGCACCGACAGTGACCCTCACCCGACGATGACGCGGCGGAACATGACATGGCAGTCCTGACACCACAACGACCAGCACCGGGGTCCGGTGCACCAGAGCGCGAGTCGCGCAGACTCGGCTTCTCCCAGCGGCTCGGCCGCTGGGACGTGAAGCTCTCCCCGTACCTCTACATCTCGCCGTTCTTCATCCTCTTCGCGGTGACCGGCCTGTTCCCCCTCGCGTACACCGCCTACGTGTCGGTGCACGACTGGAGCCTGCTGGGCGGCCAGGGCGAGTTCGTGGGCCTGCAGAACTTCTCGGACGTGCTGGCCCAGCCCACGTTCTGGAAGTCGCTCGGCAACACGCTGTCGATCTTCGTGCTGTCCTCCGTGCCCCAGGTGATCATCGCGATCACCATCGCGGCCCTGCTGGACCAGAACCTGCGCTCGGCGACGTTCTGGCGCATGGGCGTGCTGATCCCCTACGTGGTCGCCCCCGTGGCCGTGTCGATGATCTTCGGCCGCCTCTTCGCCGACCAGTACGGCCTGATCAACTCGATGCTCGGTGTCATCGGCATGGACCCGATCGCCTGGCACGGCGACCGGCTCGCCAGCCACGTCGCCATCGCGAGCATCGTGAACTATCGGTGGGTCGGCTACAACGCGCTGATCTTCCTCGCGGCCATGCAGGCCGTGCCGCGCGAGCTGTACGAGGCCGCCGTGATCGACGGCGCCGGCCGCGTGCGCCAGTTCTTCTCCATCACCGTGCCGCAGATCCGGGCCACGATCATCTTCGTGGTCATCACGTCGACCATCGGTGGCCTGCAGATCTTCGACGAGGTGCGCATGTTCGACGCGACCGGCCTCGGCGGGCCGGACCGCAACTGGATGACCACCGTCCTGTACCTGTACGACGTCGCGTGGGGCAACCAGCACAGCCTGGGCCGCGCCTCCGCGGTGGCCTGGATGCTGTTCCTCCTGATCGTCCTGATCGGCGTCGTGAACTTCCTGATCACCCGCCAGATCTCGACGTCGGGCGCGAAGAGCAGGCCGAAGCGCAAGAGCATCACCAGGGGGAACGCATGAGCTCCGTCGCCGTCACCGCCCAGACCGCCGGCGAGGGCGCGGCCCGCGCCGCCGCCCCCCG
>NZ_KI911633.1:38218-39390 GCF_000515355.1 Promicromonospora kroppenstedtii DSM 19349
GGTTCGCGGCGACGGCGGGGTCGGTGTCCGCGGCGTTGCGGAACGGCCCGGTCACGGGCTCGGGCGCGGTGCGCGGACGGCGGCGCGGGGCGACGTCGTCGGCCGAGTAGTGCACACCCAGCTCGACGGAGTCGCGGAAGGCGGCCTCCTGCCGGTCCATGGCGGACGTCGGGGCCGACGCGGACGGCGGCGCGAACGCCGCGTGCAGGAAGTTCTGCTCCGTCGCGTTCTCCTCCAGGCGGCGCACCAGGTAGGAGATGGCGACGTCGAAGTCCTCGTCGCGCACGACCGGGGTGTAGAGCACCACGTGCCCGTTGTCCTTGGCGACCTCGTCGCGGACGGCGGCGGCCTCGGTGGGCGCCATGCCCTGGAGCATCTCGATGTCGAGCGCCTCGGAGACGCCGCGGGCGCGGCCCAGCAGGATCGCGAGCGCCACGTGGAACAGGTTGTGCGACGCCGCGCCGATGCGGACGGCGCGGGCGCGCTCGGGGCGCAGGGCGTGGTCGAGCATGCGCACGTAGTTGGCGTCGACGTCGGGCTTGGTGGCGTACGGCGCCTGCGCCCAGTCGTGCAGGGCTGCCTCGACGTGCTCCATCGCGAGGTTGGCGCCCTTGACGATGCGCACCTTGATGCGCGCGCCGCCGTCCGCGACGCGCTTGGCCGCGAACTCGGTGAGGCCGTCGAGCGCGCCTAGGGCGTCGGGCAGATAGGCCTGCAGCACGATGCCGGCCTCGAGGTCGCGGAACTCGTCGCGGCCCAGGATGTCGGTGAACACCGCGGTGGTCAGGGCCAGGTCGCGGTACTCCTCCATGTCGAGGTTGAGGAAGACGCCGTGGTCGCGCGCGGACCGGTAGAGCGGCAGCAGCTGCTCGACGACGCGGTCGCGGGAGCCGTCGAGGTCCCAGGTGACGAGCTGCGCGGCGACGCTGGAGACCTTGATCGACACGTAGTCGACGTCGGGGCGCTCCACCAGCGCGATGGTGCGGGCCAGGCGGCCGGCCGCCTCTTCCTTGCCGAGCACGGCCTCGCCCAGCAGGTTGACGTTCAGGGTGTAGCCCTCGGCCCGGGTGCGGGCGAGGTGCGCGGTGAGGCCGTTGCCGGCGTCGGCCACGAGGTGGCCCACGAGCTGGCGCAGGCGGGCGCGGGCGGCCGGGACCACGATGCCCGGGAGC
>NZ_KI911633.1:39490-40297 GCF_000515355.1 Promicromonospora kroppenstedtii DSM 19349
CCCGTGTAGGGACGCCGCCCGGTGCCGGGCGCGGGGGCGCCCGCGGGCAGGAGCGTGACCAGGTCGTGCCGCCCGACCTCCGTGACCACGAGGCCCCGTGGGATCGGCACCTGCCGCGCGATGCCCGTGAACGCGGCGTCGAGCGCGCCGCGCTCCACCCGCTCCAGCAGCTTTGGTCCGTGGTCCACCTCTGGCTGCACCACGACGTCGTCGAGCAGCACGTCGAGCGCCGCGAACAGCGTGCCCGCGAGGCTCGGGAAGGCCCCCACGGAGACGGTGCGCGACTGCGCCGCGGACAGCGTGCGCTCGACGATCGACCCCAGGTGGTCCAGCACGTGCGTGGCCTGGTCGCAGAACTCGCGGCCGGCCGCCGTCGGCCGCGCCCCCGTGGTGTCGCGGTCGAAGAGGCTGGTGCCCACGCGCCGCTCCAGCGCGGCCAGGCGCTGGCTGGCCGACGGCTGACTGACCAGCAGCTCGCGGGCGGCCGCGCCCAGCGACCCGTGCCGCGCGACGGCCTCGACCAGCCGAAGGTCCTCGACCGTGGGATATGAGCTCATAGTGTGAGCCTATGCCTGCTCATGCCGGGAGGCCGTCTACCGGCGGGTGGAGGGCCGGCCGCAGGATGACAGCGTGCGCAATCCTCACCTCGTCACGCTGACCGCGACGACCTTCGTCACCTGGACCGGCCAGCGCGTCACCGCCGTCGCACTGCCGCTGGTCGCGCTCGACCAGACCGGCGACGCCTGGACCACCGGGCTGGTCGGCGGGTTCGCCGGCCTGCCGCTGCTCACCTCCGGGTGGTGGGGC
>NZ_KI911634.1:0-2416 GCF_000515355.1 Promicromonospora kroppenstedtii DSM 19349
CGACCGGCTGGCCGCCCTGGTCGAGCGCAGCGCGGAGCTGGGCATCGAGATCATGGCCGGCGGCGGCGTGACGGCCGCCGACATCCCCGCCCTGGTCGGCGTGGGCGTGGACGCGGTGCACCTGTCCGCGAAGAAGACCGTCGCCGACGCCGGCGGGCCGGGCGGCGGGGGCGACGCCGGCTACGAGGTGACGGATCAGACACTGGCAGAGGCTGCGGCCGGCGCCCTCCGCACTACGGTTGAGTCATGACCTCAGAGCCGGCCCGTGTGCCTGTCGACGCCACCACCACCAACGCCTGGGGCTCGCTCACCGAGCTCTCCAAGAACCTCGACCCTGACCTGCGCGGCTGGTTCGCCGCCGACCCCGAGCGGGCCGCCCGGCTGAGCCACCAGGCCGGCGACCTGCACGTGGACCTCTCGAAGAACCTGGTCACCGACGACGTGCTCGCCGCGCTGCTCGCGCTCGCCGAGGAGGTGGGCCTCGCGGAGCACCGGGACGCGATGTTCGCCGGCCGGCACATCAACGTCACCGAGGACCGCGCCGTGCTGCACACCGCGCTGCGCCGCCCCTCGGACGAGCCCTTCACCGTGGACGGCCAGGACGTCGCGGCCGACGTCGCCGACGAGCTCGCCAAGGTCTACGCGTTCGCCGAGCAGGTGCGCTCCGGCGAGTGGACCGGCGTCACCGGCGAGGCCGTGCGGACCATCGTCAACATCGGCATCGGCGGCTCCGACCTGGGCCCCGTCATGGCGTACGAGGCGCTCGAGCCCTACGTCCAGGACGGCCTGGAGGTGCGGTTCGTCTCCAACATCGACCCCACCGACGTCGCCCAGAAGACGGCCGACCTGGACCCGACCACCACGCTGTTCATCGTCGCGTCCAAGACCTTCGGCACGCTGGAGACCCTCACCAACGCGCGGCTCGCCCGCGACTGGCTCTGGCGCTCGCTGGTCGCCGCCGGCGCCATCGAGGACTCCGAGGACGGCCGGGCCGACGCCGTCGCCAAGCACTTCGTCGCCGTCTCCACCGCCCTCGACAAGGTCGAGGCGTTCGGCATCGACCCCGCCAACGCCTTCGGGTTCTGGGACTGGGTGGGCGGCCGCTACTCCGTGGACTCGGCCATCGGCACCTCGCTCGCCGTCGCGATCGGGCCGGACGCCTTCGCCGACTTCCTGGCGGGCTTCCACGCCATGGACGAGCACTTCCGGACCACGCCCTTCGAGGACAACGTGCCGGCTCTGATGGGCCTGCTCAACGTCTGGTACGTGAACTTCCGTGACGCGCACACGCACGCCGTCCTGCCGTACGCCCAGCAGCTCCACCGGTTCCCGGCGTACCTGCAGCAGCTCACCATGGAGTCCAACGGCAAGTCGGTGCGCTGGGACGGCACGCCCGTCACGTCCGAGACCGGCGAGGTCTTCTGGGGCGAGCCCGGCACCAACGGCCAGCACGCGTTCTACCAGCTCATCCACCAGGGCACCCGGCTCATCCCGGCCGACTTCATCGCCGTGGCCAACCCCGCCTACCCGCTGGCCGACGCCGTGGGCGACGGGGGAGCCGTGGCCGCGGGGGCGGACGTGCACGGCCTGTTCCTCGCGAACTTCTTCGCGCAGACCAAGGCACTCGCGTTCGGCAAGACGGCCGACGAGGTGCGCGCCGAGGGCGTCGCCGAGGACCTGGTCTCGGCCAAGGTGTTCAGCGGCAACCGGCCCACGACGTCGATCCTGGCGCCCGCGCTGACCCCGTCCGTGCTGGGGCAGCTCGTGGCGCTGTACGAGCACATCACGTTCGTGCAGGGTCTCGTGTGGGGCATCGACTCGTTCGACCAGTGGGGCGTGGAGCTCGGCAAGAAGCTCGCGCTCGAGATCGCCCCGGCGGTGGCCGGCGACGAGGCCGCGCTCGCCGCGCAGGACCCGTCGACGGCGGCGCTCATCGCGAAGTACCGCGAGCTGCGCGCCTGACGACGCCGGCCTGAGCCCGGGGAGACGTGCGCGTCTCCCCGGGCCTTCCGTGCAGGGTTAGAGGATTCTCATCCGGATCGGGGCGCTTCTGCCCCGCCCGGCTGCGAGGATGACGTGATGACCACGCACCTCGATCTGCTGACCGGCGAGTCCGCCGCGGGGCTCCTCGACGCCGCCGTGGCGACGGCGGGCGGGGAGCTGGTCGACTGGCGGGTGCGGCAGGTGGACCACCGACCCGGCTCGACCACGACCGTCGCCTACCGCGCCACCGTGCGCTGGAACGGCGTGGAGCGCTCCGAGACGCTGGGCGCGAGCGTCGGCCGGGCACGGGACGGTCGCAAGCCAGGCGTGGTCACGCTGTCCGACGGCGACGCGACGGTCGCCGTCTGGCGGTTCCCCGGCGACCCCGGGCTGCCGGCCCTGCCGCGCGCGTTCGACCCGGCCGCCGTCGAGG
>NZ_KI911634.1:2516-5337 GCF_000515355.1 Promicromonospora kroppenstedtii DSM 19349
GCGTGCCACCGCCGCGCTGGCCGACGAGGCCGTCGCCGCGGCCCTGGACGCGGGCGTCGTCCTGTTCTTCGCGGGGCTGCCGCAGTCGGCCGAGGCCGAGGGTCGCGACCGCACGCACATCGAGCTCCCGGCGGACCAGCTCGACCTGCTGGACCGGGTGCTCGCGGTCAACCCCCGCGTGGTCGTGGTGCTCTCCAACGGGTCGGTGGTGCGGCTGTCCGGGTTCGCCGACCGGGTGCCCGCGATCGTCGAGGGCTGGCTGCTGGGCCAGGCAGGCGGCGGGGCGCTCGCCGACGTCCTGTTCGGGCGGGTGAACCCGTCCGGGCGGCTGGCCGAGACCGTCCCGCTGCGCATCGAGGACACCCCCGCGTGGACGACCTTTCCGGGCACCGGGCTGCGTGTGACCTATGGCGAGGGCATCTTCGTGGGCTACCGCTGGTACGACGCGCGGGACCTGGCGGTGCAGTACCCGTTCGGCCACGGGCTCTCGTACACGACGTTCGGGTACTCGGGGCTGGCGGTCTCGACAGGCTCTACCGGCGGTGCGGGCTCGGCCGGCGGGTTGGCCGTGCGCGTGACCGTCACCAACACGGGCGGCGTCGTCGGGCGCGAGGTCGTGCAGTGCTACGTGGCCCTGCCGGGCTCCGCCGTCCCGCGGGCGCCGCGCGCGCTCGCGGCGTTCGCCGTCGTCGACCTGGAGCCGGGGGAGTCACGGGAGGTGGAGCTGGCCGTGGACCGGGCGGACCTCGCGTACTGGGACGTCCGCGCCGACCGGTGGCGCGTCGAGGGCGGCACCTACCGCGTCGAGGTGGGCGCCTCCAGCCGCGACCTGCGCGTCGCCGCCGAGGTGGAGGTGGCGGGCGATCCCGGCACAGCGCCGCTCACCCCGGAGTCGTCGGTGGGCGAGGCGATGGCGCACCCGGTGATCGGTCCCGCGGTGACGGCCCTGCTGCGGGCGGCCGGCCTGTCCGACGACGTCATGATCATGACCATGGCGATGCCTCTGGAGCGCCTCCCGTACCAGCCTGGCTCGGGCATCACGCACCGACGCGTCGGCAGCCTGCTCAGGATCGCCAACGCTCGCCTGGGCGCTCGCTTCAGCCGGCGTCGCGGGTGATCTTCTGCAGGGCGGCCTCCGCTCCCGACGGGCGGAAGCCCAGGGCCACGTTGATGCCCAGCATGTGCGCGTTCTCCTCGGCGTTGAACGTGTGGACCCGTTCCGTCCGCGGGTAGCGGGCGGCGAGCTCACGGAGGTTCACGGCCTTGACGAGCATCCCGAGCCGGTGCCCGCGGTGCGCCTTGAGCGCGATCGTCTCCTCCTGGAAGACGTACGCCGGCTTGCCGTCCTGCAGCAGGAACGAGGTTCCGGCCACGATCTCGCCGGACGGGACGTGCTCCACCAGGGTGGTCAGCAGGCGCTGGCCGCTGTCGGCACGATCCTGGAGGTAGACCCGCACGCGCGCGGCGTCCCAGGTCTCCTCGCCGAAGTCGAGGTCGCCCTGCGGCACGTCCGTCGACATCCGCGTCATGAGCTGGGCGTACCCCTCGTGCCACTCCTCGGGGATGCCTTCCCACGTGTGCGTGACGTAGTCGGGGCCGGCCTTCTCCCGTGCCTCGGTCTCGAAGGCGGCCAGCGCTTCCGGGTCCGCGGGCAGGTCGAGCCGCGACATTCGCTCCACCTGCTCCAGCGTGTACCCGCGGCCCAGCGCGAACCGCACGCCGGCGGCGTCGGCGGGCAGCCGTCCGGCGCCGGTGGCCGGCACCAGGGCCTCCTCGTCCTCGGGCGCCTCGCGGGCCGACAGCGACCAGCCGAAGAACGTGGTCCGGCCCGCCTCCGCCGCCACCCTTTCCGCCTGATCGGCGAGGGCACTGCCGATGCCGCGCCGGCGGTGGTCGGGGTGCACGCCTACGTAGACGTCGGCGGTGTGGGTGTTCTGGTCGCGGTTCATCGCCAGCAGCCCGAAGCCGACGACGTCGTCGGCGGTGGGCGCGGCGCCGTCCGCCCGGTCGAGGACCGCGACGAACCGCCGCTTCTCGGCGTACTCCTGGTGCAGCATGCTGCTGACGAGCTGCTGCTCGGTGTGAGCGAGGTCGTCGTAGCCCAGGTTCGCTGTCTCGACGGCGCGGTCCACGGCGGCGATGCCGTGGTAGGCCCAGGCGTCCGGGTGGTCGGCCGACGGCGCGGGGGCCACGTCGAGGATGCGCCAGGTCGTCGGCTCGGGCGCGATGCCGGTCGGGGAGGTCATACGACCAGGGTGCCCCGCACGCCGCCGGGCGGCGAGAGATTATCGACGGCGTGCGGGGCGCCGGGTCAGGCGGCCACGGAGATGGCCTGCCCGACGGCGGTGCGGTCGGTCAGCGCGTCGCGCATCGCCAGGGCGAGGTCGGGGCGGGCGATCGTCCAGGCCCAGCGCACGTTGCCGTCGCGCCGGGCCTTGTAGCGACCGGTGCCCGGGCGGTCCTGGAGACGCGGCGGGCGCATGATCGTCCAGTCGAGGTGACTCGCGCGGATCACCTGCTCCATGGCCTCCAGGTCGGCGTTCGCCACGGCCAGCACCCGCTTGAGGATCGGCTTGGCGACGTAGCGGGAGAGCGGGTCGTCGCCGTCGACCAGCCAGCCGCTCGCGCTGATGGCGACCAGGCGGCGCACGCCGGCCTGCTCCATGGCCGCGAGGACGGCCGAGATCCCGTCCCGCAGCACGTGCGGCGACTCGCCGGGAACCGGGCCCAGGCAGCTCGCCACGGCGTCGACGCCGTCGAACGCGGCGGACAGGGCCGCGACGTCGGTGGCCTCGGCGACCCGGACCTCGCCCGGTGCGTC
>NZ_KI911634.1:5437-13518 GCF_000515355.1 Promicromonospora kroppenstedtii DSM 19349
TTCCTCGCCACGTTCTGGGGCGACGGCAGCGCCGACGAGCCGGACCTGGCCCGGCGGTTGGTGGCCCCGGTCCTGCCGGGGCTGCTGGCGGGCTAGGCCCTACACCCCCGGAGGTGCCGTGCTCGAACGTTGAACCAGGCGCGTGGGCAGCCGGGTGTGGTGGCCGGCGGACGGGCCCGACTCCAGCATCGAGATGACCATGCGGAGCGCCTCGGCGCCCATCTCGTGCAGGGACTGCGCCACCGTCGTCAGGGGCGGCGTGCAGCCGGCGGCCTCGGGGACGTCGTCGAACCCGATGACAGAGAGGTCCTCCGGCACGCGCAGGCCCAGCTCCTGGGCCACCTGGATGACGTGGATCGCCGACAGGTCGTTGGCGGCGAAGACGGCCGTGGGGCGGTCGGGGCGTTCGAGCAGGTCGTGCGTGGGCCGGTCGGAGCGGTCGGGGCGGTAGCCGCCCTCCAGCACCAGGCTCGGGTCCGGCGTCAGGCCTGCCGCCCGCATCGCCTCGAAGAAGCCCAGCTCGCGCAGGCGGGCCGACTCCAGGTCGGAGCGTCCGCCCAGGTAGCCGATGCGCGTGTGGCCCAGGCCGATCAGGTGCTCGGTCGCGGTGCGGGCGCCGCCCAGGTTGTCGGAGTCCACGGTGGCCGGTCCGGTGGGCCCGGTGTGCGGGTCGATCGCGACGATGGGCACGCCGTCCTGCTGCGGGAGGGCGAGCGTCGGCGTCACGATGACCACGCCGTCGATCAGCGTGCCGGCGAGGCGGGACAGCGAACGGCGCTCCCAGCCCACGTGGTCCGACCGTCCGGCGTCGCCGCAGTAGGCGAGGAGCTCGTAGCCCGTGCCGGCGATCGCGGCGGAGATGCCCTTGAGGAGCTCGGTGCTGAACGGCTCGAACTCGGCCACGAGCACGCCGATCACGTTGGTCTGCCGGCGGCGCAGGCTGCGCGCGACCAGCGACGACTCGTACCCGAGGTCGGCCACGACCCCGAGCACCCGCTCGGCCGTGGCCGCCGCCACGCCGTACCGGCCGTTGACGACCTTCGACACGGTGGCGACCGAGACTCCGGCGACGCGCGCGACGTCGGTGATGGTGGCGCGGCCGGTCGCGCGCTCGTCGACGGCCGGCTCCGGGAACCCCGGACCGTCCGTCGTGCCGCCACCCGGTCCGGCAGTGGACCCGGGTGAGTCTGTCCCACTGTGCACGGAAGAGACAGTACATCCGGGCAACGCTGTGCGTGTGCCAGGCCCATTCGTTTCGAAATCGATATCGAAACCGTTTGACTAAACCATGACCCGACTGCCAGTCTCCTGATCGACGGACTCCGTGGTCCGTCGAACCGGCAGGCTCCTGCCGACCGTCGATGACGACTACAAGGGGTTCCACAATGATGAGGAAGACGCGGGCCACGGGCATCCTTGCCCTGGGTGCCACCGTTGCCCTGCTGGCCACGGCTTGTTCCGGCGGCGGCAGCGAGGGAGGTTCGGACGGCGAGGTCTCGATGACCTTCTGGCACAACTCCACCACCGGGCCGGGCAAGGCGTACTGGGAAGACACGGTCGCCGCCTTCGAGGAGGCCAACCCCGGTGTGACGATCGACGTCCAGTCCATCCAGAACGAGGACATGGACGGCAAGCTGCAGACCGCCCTCAACTCGGGCGACGCACCGGACATCTTCATGGCGCGCGGCGGCGGCAAGCTCGCCGACGTCGTCGAGGCCGGCCAGATCATGGACCTCACCGACTCGGTGGACGAGGCCACGAAGACCAACGTGGGCGCCGGCTTCGACGCCTTCACCGTGGACGGCAAGATCTACGGCATGCCGACCGCGGTGCTCCCGGGCGGCATCTTCTACAGCCAGGACCTCTTCGACGAGGCCGGCATCACCGAGACGCCCACCACGATCGACGAGCTCGACGACGCGGTGTCGGCCCTCAAGAGCGCCGACATCTCCCCGATCGCCCTGGGCGGCAAGGACGCGTGGCCCGCCGCGCACTGGTACTACTTCTTCGCGCTGCGCGAGTGCTCGCAGGACACCCTGGAGTCGGCCGCCGCGTCCCGCAGCTTCGACGACCCGTGCTGGCTGGCCGCAGGTGAGAAGCTGCAGGCCCTCGCCGAGACCGAGCCGTTCCAGGAGGGCTACCTCACCGCGACGGCCCAGCAGGGTGCCGGCTCGTCGGCCGGTCTCATCGCGAACCACAAGGCCGCCATGGAGCTCATGGGCGCCTGGGACCCGGGCGTCATCGCCGGTCTCACCCCCGACGAGAAGCCGCTCAAGGACCTCAACTGGTTCCCGTTCCCGGCCACCGGTGACGGCGCGGGCGACCCGGCCGCGTTCATGGGCGGCGTCGACGGCTACTCCTGCTTCGTCGAGGCACCGCCGGAGTGCGCCGACTTCCTGAACTTCTTCATGCAGAAGGAGCACCAGGAGGCCTACGCCGAGGCCTTCGTGACGCTGCCCGCCAGCAAGGAGGCGCAGGGTGTCGTGACCGAGCCCGCGCTGCAGTCCATCCTTAAGGCCTACAACGAGGCCCCGTACGTGTCCGTCTGGCTGGACACCCTCTACGGCCAGAACGTGGGCAACGCGCTCAACGCCGGCGTCGTGGAGATGCTGGCCGGCGACGGCACCCCGCAGACCATCGTCGACGCCGTGAACGCCGCGGCCGCAATGGAGTAACGAGCCAGATGACTCAGTCCCTGGGCGAGAACTCAGCAACCCGGACGGCCTCGCCTGAGGGTCCCACGGAGGCCGGGGGTGGCGTGCAGACGTCGTCCCCGGCCCCCCGGCCGCGGCGAGGCAGGCGAACCGACTGGCGCAAGGTGTTCGAGATCACCGTGCTCTCGGCGCCCGCCATCATCGTGTTCCTCGCGTTCGTCATCTTCCCCGTCTTCCTGGCGGCCTACTACGGGTTCTTCAAGTGGAAGGGCTACGGGCCGCCGACGGAGTTCGTCGGGATCGACAACTACCTGACGATCTTCCAGGACACCGCCTTCCACGAGGCGCTCCTGCACAACGGCTACATCGTCGTGCTGTCCCTGATCCTGCAGGGGCCGGCCGCCGTGGCGCTCGCGCTCCTGCTGAACCAGAAGATCCGTGGACGCTCGATCATCCGCGTCCTGATCTTCGTGCCGTACGTGATCTCCGAGGTCATCGTCGGTACCGGCTGGAGCTTGATGCTGCAGAGCGCCGGTGCCGTGAACGACCTGCTGGAGAAGCTGGGCCTCGGGTTCCTGGCCGTCGACTGGCTGTCCGATCCCAAGATCGCGCTCTGGTCGCTGATGATCATCATCAGCTGGAAGTACATCGGCTTCGCCGTGATCCTGTTCCTCGCGGGCCTGCAGAGCATCCCCGAGGAGCTGTCCGAGGCGGCCTCGATCGACGGCGCGTCCTACTGGCAGATCCAGCGGACCATCACGCTGCCGCTGCTCGGCCCGACGCTCCGCATCTGGGCGTTCCTGTCGATCATCGGCTCGCTCCAGCTGTTCGACCTCGTCTACATCATCTGGGGCCAGTACATCTCCGCGACCGCGGGGACGTCGACGATGGCGACCTACATGGTCCTGAACGGGCGCCTGGCCGGGAACTTCGGCTACGGCAACGCCGTCGCCGTCGTGCTGTTCGTCATCTCGCTCGTCATCGCGCTGGTCTACCAGCGGTACGTGCTGCGCCGGGACACCGAGGGCGCACTCACGGAAGGGAAGAAGTGATGGCGACGCTCCTCGTAGCTCCCACGAAGTCCTCGCAGACGCTGCGCCGGGCGCCGAAGGTGGCCTGGGGGAGCCCGATGACGTACGTCATCGCCTTCCTGTTCGTCGGCATCTGCATCGCCCCCGTGCTGTACATCATCGTCGGCGGGTTCCGCACCAACGCGCAGATCACCAACAGCCCGTCGGGCCTGCCCAGCCCGTGGGTGATCGACAACTACGTCAGCGTGCTCGTGAGCGACGTGTTCTGGCGGCAGGTCGCCAACTCGGCGGTGGCCGGCATCCTGACCACCGTCGGCGTGGTGGCGCTCGGGCTCATGGTGAGCTTCGTGCTGGCGCGGTACGACTTCAAGCTCAACGGGGCCATGTACTCGCTGTTCGCGGCCGGCCTCATGTTCCCCATGACGGTCGCGATCACCCCGCTGTACATCCTGATCCGCGACCTGGGCCTCATGAACACCATCGGCGGCATCGTGCTGCCGCAGATCGCGTTCGCACTCCCGACCACGATCATCATCCTGGTGCCGTTCCTGCGTGCCATCCCGAAGGAGATCGAGGAAGCGGCCTCGATCGACGGTGCGAGCCGCATCGGGTTCTTCTTCCGGATGGTCGTGCCGCTGTCCCTGCCCGGCGTCATCACGGTCGGGATCCTGGCGTTCGTCGCGTCGTGGAACTCGTACATGCTGCCGCTGTTCATCCTGAACGACGAGCTGTCGTACACGCTGCCGCTGGGCGTCCAGGCGTTCGCGTCGCAGTACTCGGTCGACACGGCGCGCGTGCTGGCCTTCACGTCGCTGTCGATGATCCCCGCGCTCATCTTCTTCTCGTTGTTCGAGCGCCGCATCGTCGGCGGCCTCACCGGAGCCGTGAAGGGCTGACCAGGCGCGGTCGCGCCGCGCCATCTCCCCGCAGGGACGTACAAGCAGGTCGTACAAGCAGGTCGAGGAAGGAAATTCATGACGGAGCTGCCTGTGGCGCTTCGGGCGATGCCCGAGGTGTCGGAACGCGTGCGTGAGCTGCACGCCCAGATGACGCTCGAGGAGAAGCTGGCCCAGCTCGTCGGGTACTGGCTGGATCAGGGCGGCAACGTCGTGGCCCCGATGCAGGGCGAGATGGCGGGCGGCCAGGGCAGCACCGCGCTCCCCGACATCACCCGGAACGGGCTGGGGCACTACACCCGCGTGTACGGCACGCGGCCGGTCGACCCGGCCGAGCGCGCGGCCTGGCTCTGGGCCGAGCAGCGGCGGCTGAAGCGCGAGACGCGCCTCGGCATCCCCGCGCTCGTCCACGAGGAGTGCCTCACGGGCCTGGCGGCCTGGAAGGCGGCGACGTTCCCGACGCCGCTCGCCTGGGGCGCGTCCTTCGACCCGGAGCTCGTCGAGGAGATGGGCCGCCTCATCGGGGAGTCCATGCGGGAGCTGGGCATCCACCAGGGCCTGGCACCGGTGCTCGACGTCGTCCGCGACCCCCGCTGGGGCCGTGTCGACGAGTGCATCGGCGAGGACCCCTACCTCGTGGGCACGGTCGGCACCTCGTACGTCCGCGGCATGCAGGGCGCGGGTGTGCACGCCACGCTCAAGCACTTCGTGGCCTACTCCGCCTCCAAGGCGGGGCGCAACCACGCCCCGGTGAGCGCCGGCCCGCGCGAGATCGCCGACGTCTTCCTCCCGCCGTTCGAGATGGCCGTGGTCGACGGCAACGTCCGGTCCGTCATGGCGTCGTACAACGACGTCGACGGCGTGCCGATGCACTCCTCCGGCGAGTACCTCACCGAGCTGCTCCGCGAGAAGTGGGGGTTCGACGGCGTCGTGGTCGCCGACTACTTCGGCGTCGCGTTCCTGAGCGTCATGCACGCCATCGCGGCGGACCGGGGTGCGGCCGCCGCGGCGGCCCTGGAGGCCGGCGTCGACGTCGAGCTGCCCTCGGGAGACGCGTATCTCGAACCGCTGGCCGCGCTCGTCAAGGACGGCGAGGTGCCGGTCGAGATCGTCGACCGCGCGGTGCTGCGCGCCCTGGCGCAGAAGGAGGAGCTCGGGCTCCTGGAGCCCGGTGCGTACGAGGACGAGCCGCCCGCGGTGGTCGACCTCGACTCGCCCGCGCACCGCGACGTCGCCCGACGGCTCGCCGAGGAGTCGGTGGTGCTGCTGTCCAACGACGGTGTGCTGCCGCTCGGCGGATGGCACGACAAGCCGGCCCGCGTCGCCGTCATCGGCCCCAACGCCGACCGGCCCGAGGCCCTGATGGGCTGCTACTCGTTCGCCAACCATGTGCTGGCCCACCACCCCGGCGTGCCCAACGGGTTCGAGATCCCGTCCCTCGCGGAGGCCCTGGGCGCCGAGTTCGAGCGCGCCGGCCTGCCCGTGCCCGAGCTCACCCACGCACGCGGCTGCGACGTCGAGGGCGACGACACCTCCGGCTTCGCGGAGGCCGTCGCCGCCGCGGAGGCCGCCGACGTCGCGGTCGTCGTCGTGGGCGACCAGGCCGGCCTGTTCGGCCGCGGCACCGTGGGCGAGGGCAACGACAGCGAGTCGCTCGACCTGCCGGGCGTGCAGCGCGAGCTCGTGGAAGCGGTGCTCGCCACCGGCAAGCCCGTCGTCATGGTGCTGCTCACCGGCCGGCCGTACGCGATCGGCTGGGCCCTCGACGGGACCGGCGAGACGGTCGGCGCCCGGAAGCCGGGCGCCGTGCTCCAGGCGTTCTTCCCCGGTGAGGAGGGCGGGTCGGCGCTCGCGGGCGTGCTCTCCGGCCGGGTGAACCCGTCGGGGCGCCTGCCCGTCTCGCTCCCGCGCTCCGCGGGCGCGCAGCCGTACTCGTACCTGCACCCGATCCTGGGTGGGGCGTCCGAGGTGACCTCGACCGACTCGACGCCGGTGCGGTCCTTCGGGTTCGGTCTCTCGTACACGACGTTCGAGCGCGAGCTCGTGGACGTCGAGCGGTCGGTCGAGGCGGGCGGTACGTTCCGCGCCGTCGTCGCGGTGACGAACTCGGGTCAGGTGGCCGGCTCCGACGTCGTGCAGCTCTACGGGCACGACGTGGTGAGCTCGGTGGCGCGGCCCACCGCGCAGCTGCTCGGCTACCACCGGGTGTACCTGCAGCCGGGAGAGTCGACGACCATCTCGTTCGAGGTGCCGACCACCCGGTTCGCGTTCAGCGACCGCAGGATGGTGCGTGTCGTCGAGCCGGGCGACGTCGAGGTATGGGTGGGCGCGCACGCGGCTGACAACGTTGTCAGAGTGGTCGCCGAGGGCATCGCCGACCTGGACGAGCCGAACGACATGCTGGGTGCGACGTCGCGGACCGGCGCAGTGCCGGTCCGCCGGGTCGTCACCATCACCGGTGACGTGCACGAGGTCACGACCGCGGACCGGCGCTGGGTCGGCACCACGGTGACTCCGTGACGGACGTCAGCAACCCGATCCTGCCGGGCTGCTACCCCGACCCGACGATCTGTCGGGTCGGGGCGGAGTACTACCTCGTCACCTCGACGTTCGAGTACTTCCCCGGCCTACCGGTGTTCCGCAGCCGTGACCTGGTGCACTGGGAGCAGATTGGTCACGCGGTGGACCGGCCGGGGCAGCTCGACATGCAGGGCATCGCATCGTCGGGTGGGCTCTACGCGCCGACCCTGCGGCACCACGACGGGACGTTCTGGCTGGTCTGCACGCTCGTGGACCAGCAGGACAGCTCGCGCGGCGGCAACTTCGTGCTCACCGCGACCGATCCGGCGGGGCCGTGGTCCGACCCGGTGTGGCTGGGCGAGGACGGCATCGACCCGTCCCTGTTCTTCGACGACGACGGCCGGGTCTGGCTGCACGGCACCCGCCTCGCCCGCGAGCCCGAGTGGCACGACCAGACCGAGGTCTGGCTGCGCGAGCTGGACCCCGCCACGATGCGGCTGGCCGGACCGGAGCACGTGCTGTGGCGGGGCGCCGTGCTGGGCGCGGTGTGGGCCGAGGGGCCGCACCTCTACCGGGTGGACGGGACGTACTACCTGCTCGCCGCTGAGGGCGGCACCGAGTTCCACCACGCGATCTCCGTGGCCCGGTCGGACTCGGTGACCGGCCCTTACGTCGGCAACCGGGCCAACCCCGTGCTGACGCACCGCCACCTGGGACGGGACGTGGACGTCGTCGGCGTGGGGCATGCCGACCTCGTGGAGGCGCCCGACGGATCCTGGTGGGCCGTGCTGCTCGGCATGCGCCCGTATGGCGGCTACCACTACAACCTCGGCAGGGAGACGTTCCTGGTGCCGGTGACGTGGGAGGACGGCTGGCCGGTCTTCGCGCCCGGCCAGGGCCGGGTGCCCATGGTGGTGGAGGTGCCGGACGGCGTCCGGGCGGACGGCGGGGCCGCCGGCCCCCGTGCCGTCCGGCCGCCC
>NZ_KI911634.1:13618-13844 GCF_000515355.1 Promicromonospora kroppenstedtii DSM 19349
CTGCGCGTGCGTCCCGAGAACCTCACGGACCCGGCCACGCCCGCGTTCCTCGGTGTACGCCAGCAGCACCAGGACGTCACGGTGCGGGCCGTGCTGCGGTTCGACCCGGCGGGGCCCGGCGAGCAGGCCGGGCTCGCGGTGCGGCAGTCCGAGAAGGACCACGTGCTGCTGGTGGTTGCGGGTGGGGCTGACGCCACCGGCCGCCGCGTGCTCGCGGTGCACCGCA
>NZ_KI911634.1:13944-14914 GCF_000515355.1 Promicromonospora kroppenstedtii DSM 19349
GCCGCGTGCTCGCGGTGCACCGCAGGGCGGGCGTGGCCACCGTGCTCGGGGAGCGGCCGCTGCCCGCGGGCGATGCCCCCGTCACCCTGGCCGTGCAGGCCCACGGGCAGGACTACGTGCTGCTCGCGGGGGTCGGGGACGAGGTGCCGACACCGGTCGCGACCGCCGACGGGCGCACGCTCGACAGTGTCTCGGCGGGGGGCTTCCTCGGTGTGTGGCTGGGCCTGGTGGCGACGAGCGACGGCGCGCCGTCGACCGGCGTCGTGACCGTCGAGCGGTTCGAGTACGAGCCGTCCGCCTGAGGGTTGGGCCAGGTGGGAGGATGGGCCGATGCGCATCGACGTCTGGCTGTGGGCGGTGCGGCTGACCAAGAGCCGGTCGGTCGCCGCCGAGCTGTGCCGCAGCGGCCGGGTACGGATCAACGACAAGGTGGCCAAGCCGTCGTCGTCCGTGGCGGTGGGTGACCGCGTGACCTGGCGCGACCCCCTGCGGGACCGGCTCATCGAGGTGGTCGAGCTGCTGCCCAAGCGCGTCGGCGCGCCGATCGCGGCCAAGGCCTACCTGGACCACAGCCCCGCGCTGCCCACGCGCGTGGAGCGGGAGGCGGTCGGCCTGCGCGACCGCGGCACCGGGCGGCCGACCAAACGCGAGCGGCGCGAGATCGACCGGCTGCGGGGGCGGCGCGAAGGCTGAGAATCACCCGGGTGAGATCTGGGTTTTCTCTGACTTTTGCTGCCGTAGAAACGGTACCTTCGCGACACATCCCTGCCCCGCGCAGGTCCAGTGCGCCTCGGTACCCCGGGCGCCCCAGCCTGGAGAGCACATGCATCCTCGCACCCGAGCACGCACCAGAACTCTGGCCTCGGCCACCGTCCTGGCGCTGCTGGCAGTTCCCGGACCGGCCTTCGCCGCTCCCGACCCCGACCCGGAGGGCCCCGGCACCGCCGCCGCCAAGCCGCTCCCGGCGCCC
>NZ_KI911634.1:15014-27284 GCF_000515355.1 Promicromonospora kroppenstedtii DSM 19349
AGCCGCTCCCGGCGCCCGGCCAGTCGGCCGGCCGTGTCCCGGCCGCCGACCCGGCGGACAAGATCACGCCCGCCGCCCGGAAGGCGTTCGCCGCACCCGGCGACACGAGCTTCTGGCTGCGGTTCGCCGACTCCGCGGACCTGTCCGCGGCCGGCGGCATCACGAGCTGGTCCGAGCGCGGCGAGTACGTCTACGAGACGCTTCTCGCGACGGCCGAGGCCGCCCAGAAGGACGCCGTCGCGGAGCTGGAGAAGTCCGGCACGGAGTACACGTCCTACTGGGCCACGAACGCGATCCTCGTCGAGGACGGTTCGCTCGGCCTGGCCACGGACCTGGCCGCCGACAACGAGGTCCTGGAGATCCGGCCGACGGCGCACTACGAGGCGCCGGAGCCGGTCGCCGTGGTCGACGAGGCGGACGTGACGCCGTCGGCCGCCGGGACCCCGACCTGGGGTATCTCCGCTATCAACGCGGACGACATGTGGGACCAGGGCTTCACGGGCGAGGGCATCGTGGTGTCCAACATCGACACCGGTGTCGACGGCGACAGCGCGGCGCTGGCCGGGCAGTACCGCGGCCAGGGCTCCAGCGAGCTCGACGCCTACAGCTACTTCACGGTCGACGGCTTCCACTACCCCCACGACGAGGACGGGCACGGAACCCACACGATGGGCACCATGGTCGGCGGCACGGTGCGCAACGGCGGTGCGGACCACGCCGTCGGCGTCGCCCCCGGCGCCGAGTGGATCGCCGCGGCCGGTGGCGGCGACGGGTGGAAGGACGAGGACCTGATCGCCTCGGGCCAGTGGATCCTGGCCCCGTTCCGCCAGGGCTGGAGCAACCCGGCCCCTGACCCGGCCATGCGGCCCCACGTGGTCAACAACTCCTGGGGCGCGGACTTCTCGACGGACCCGTTCATGGAGGACGTCATCACGGCGTGGGAGGCCGCGGGCATCTTCGCGACCTTCGCCAACGGGAACAGCGGCGAGGCCGGCTGCCAGTCGTCCGGCAGCCCGGGCTCGCGGACCGTCAACTACTCCGTCGGCGCCTTCACGCAGAGCGGTTCCATCGCGTCGTTCTCCTCGCGCGGCCCCGGCCAGAGCGGGAACGTCAAGCCGGACATCGCCGCCCCGGGCGCGAACGTCCTGTCGACCTACCCGCCGAACTCCTCGGCCTACCTCGACGGCACGTCCATGGCCGCCCCGCACGTCGCGGGCTCCGTGGCGCTGCTGTGGGACGCCGTCCCCGAGCTTGTCGGCAACGTGCCGGCGACCCGCGCGATCCTGGACGGTTCGGCGCGAGACATGAACAACACGACCTGCGGCGGCACCGCCGACGACAACAACGTCTGGGGCGAGGGCAAGCTCGACGTCCTGGCCGCATATGAGCTGGCGCAGGACGAGGTGTTCGAGACGACCACCGTGCCGGTCGTCTCGGGTGCCGAGTACAAGGTGGGCAAGCCACTGACCGTCACGGTCGACGCCTGGAGCCCGGCCGCGACGTTCGCCCTCCAGTGGCGCCGGGACGGCAAGATGATCTCCGGGGCCACGAAGTCCACGTACACGCCGACCGGTGCGGACGCAGGCAAGACCCTGACGGTCAGCGTCCTCGGATCGGCCGACGGCCGCATCCCCACCGCCACGGAGAGCGTCGAGACCCCGGTCATCGCGATCGGCGACCCGACCGCGTCGACCCCGAAGATCAGCGGTACGCCGCGGGTGGGCGTGCCCCTGCGGGCGCTCGCCGGTTCCTGGACGTCAGGCACAAAGTTCTCGTACCAGTGGTACGCGAACGGGACCGCGATCAGCGGCGCCACGGGCTTCTCCTTCACACCGACGGCGTCCCAGCGAGGCAAGAAGCTCACGGTCCGGCTCGTCGGGTCGCGCCCCGGCTTCGCCAACGCCAGCCGGACCAGCGCCGCCTCGGCGACGGTCGCCACGGGCGTCTTCTCGCAGTCGGCGCCGGTGATCATCGGCCTGGCGACGCCGGGCGCCAAGCTGACGCTCTCCCGGCCGCAGTCCGTGCCGACGGCGAGCACCGCGGCCTACCGGTGGAAGCTCGACGGCCGGTCCATCTCGGGGGCGACCGGCAGCAGCCTCACGGTGAAGTCGGCGTGGCGGGGCCACACGATCACGGTCAGCGCCACGGTGAGGAAGAGCGGCTACAGCACCAAGACGGTCACCTCCGACGGGGCCAAGGTCGGATCGAAGTACTCGCGGTCGGCCAACCCGGCGATCTCGGGCTCCGCCCGCGTCGGCTCGACGCTCAAGGCCTCGACCGGCACCTGGTCGCCCAAGCCGTCGTTCTCCTACCGCTGGTACGCCGACGGCCGGCCGATCTCCGGCGCGACCAGGTCGACGTACTCGCTCAAGGGCACGGACTACGGCAAGAAGATCACCGTGTCCGTGCGCACCTACCGGGCGGGGTACGGCACGGCACTGCGCCGCAGCTCGGCGACCGGCAAGGTGCTGACCTCGGCCGTGCGGTTCCCGGGCGACGACAGCAGCGGCTGGCTCGTCGGGAGCACCAGCGTGCCGGCCGGCAACTACATCGCGCAGGCGGGCAGCAACGACTGCTTCTGGGAGCGCTGGTCCGCCGGTGACGTGCTCGCCAACGACGTCGGCTCCGGCCAGCGCATCCTGAAGGTGCAGTCCACGGACTACGCCGTCTGGTCGAGCACGAGCTGCGGCACCTGGACCAAGTACTACTCCGGGATGTCCACCACGCGTGCCTCGACGGCCACGGACGGTGTCTACGTGATCGGTGACCACCTGGAGCGCGGCGTCTACTCGACGACGGGCCCGGCCACTCCGGACACGTCCTGCACCTACATCTTCTACAAGGGCTTCTACGGCAGCGACGGCATCATCAGCCTCGGCACCACGTCCGAGGCCCGCACCATCACGATGCCGTCGACCGCGACCGGCTTCGAGACGGTGGGCTGCAGCTGGCGCCGGATCGGCTGACCGGACCGGCCCGGACATGTCAGACGTGCAGGTCACCCCGGTGATCTGCACGTCTGACACGTTTCCCGGTACTGGGTACTCTGGCGTCCGGCGATCTGGAGGCACCTTGTCCGATGCTTGGCACCCCGACATCAGGCGTGAGCTGCTCCCCGGGCCGTCCGAGGTCGTGCTGTCCAACCGGTCCCTCGCCTGCACGCTGACCGGGATCGGCGCCGCGGTCGTCGTCCTCGCCGTGCTGTTCGTTGAACCGATGCTCTGGGTCTGGGCGCTGGTGCCCGCCGCGGTCGCCGTCGCCTGCATCGCCACGGGCGGGTTCCTGGACAGCGCCGCCGCGGCCCGACAGGCCGACGAGGCGCGGGCCGGGTACACGACGGTCCTCACCGAGTCGACCGACCTGGACTTCGTGGACGACCTGTCGGCGCGGCTGGTGCGTCGCGCGGGCGAGGCGCTGACCACACACGAGATCCGCGACCGGATCAGGCGTGCCCGGGCGGCGCGGTAGCGTCGCCCGCATGACGACCGCAGACCGCATCACCGCGCTCCTTCAGAAGCACCCCGTCTGGGACGGGCACAACGACCTGCCGTGGGAGCTGCGTGAGCAGTCGTCCTACGACCTGGACGCGGTCGACATCGCGCAGCGGCTCACCACCACCCACACCGACCTGCCGCGTCTGCGCGACGGCGGCGTCGGCGCCCAGTTCTGGTCCGTCTTCGTGCCGTCCGACCTCCAGGCGGGCGCGGCCGTGACCGCCACGCTCGAGCAGATCGACTGCGTGCACCGCATGGTCGAGAAGTACCCGGACAGCCTGCGGCTGGCACGGACCGCCGCCGACGTCGAGCAGGCCTGGAGCGAGGGCCGCATCGCGAGCCTGATGGGCGCCGAGGGCGGCCACTCCATCGACGAGTCCCTGGGCGTGCTGCGCATGCTCCACGCGCTCGGCGTGCGCTACATGACCCTCACGCACAACGACAACGTGCCGTGGGCGGACTCCGCCACCGATGCCGAGGTGCTGGGCGGCCTCTCGCCGTTCGGCGAGGACGTGGTGCGTGAGATGAACCGCATCGGCATGCTGGTGGATCTCTCGCACACCTCGGCGGGCACCATGCGGCACGCGCTGCGGGTCACGTCGGCCCCGGTGATCTTCAGCCACTCCAGCGCCCGCGCCGTCTGCGACGTCCCGCGCAACGTGCCCGACGACGTCCTCGGCGCCCTCGCGGCCAACGGCGGCGTCTGCATGGTGACCTTCGTGCCGCAGTTCGTCTCGCCCGCCGTCGCCGAATGGCGCGCCGCGGGCGCCGCAGCGGCCGCGGCGGAGGGCATCCGGAGCACCGACCTCGGCGCGTTCGAGCCGTTCATGGCGCAGTGGCGGACCGCCCACCCGCAGCCGCGCACCACGCTGTCCGACGTCGTCGCCCATGTCGAGCACGTGCGCGAGGTCGCCGGCGTCGACCACGTGGGTCTCGGCGGGGACTACGACGGCACGCCGAACCTGCCCGAGGGGCTGGAGGACGTGACGGGCTATCCCCGGCTCCTCGCGGCACTGGCTGACAGGGGCTGGTCGGACGCCGACCTCGGCAAGCTCACCAGCGGCAACGTGCTGCGAGTGCTCCGGGATGCCGAGCAGGTGGCGGCCCGGGCCGCCGAGGGCTGACTCAGCTGGGGAGCTGAACCACCTTGCGCTGGAAGCCCAGGGCCACCTTCTGCAGGGACTCCAGCGGCTCCTGCTCGTTGTGGTAGCTGATCTGCCGCAGCATCGACCCGGACGACGCGAGCAGCGCGACGATCACGTCGCGTGCGTCCTCGCGCGTCTCGAGCGCCTCCTGCAGCAGGTCCTGGACGTGAGGTGATCTGAGGCCGTCTTCTTCGGGATCGAGCAGCGCTGTCAGGAGCGCGATCGACAACGAGCTCCCGTGGATGCTTGCCATGGTGGTCTCCCCCGGTCGGGGCCCGGGAGTCCCGGGCATCAGGCACCCGCGGGCTGGCCCGCGGGGTACTCGTCCGATGCCCCACCCCCTGTGGCCTCGGCCGTGCACCCTTGTGTACCGCAGGTCAGGACGTCGCGCCTGTTGACAGGGGCGAAATTGTCTCGATCGTGCCGCGTGGCGAAAGATCCGCCGGCCGCTTCAGCCGTGCAGGATGAGCTGGAAGACGACATGGTCCTGCCACTCGCCGGCGATCTTGAGGTAGCTGGGCGCGAACCCGATCCGCTCGAACCCGACGTGCGTCAGCACGGCCTGGGAGGCCGTGTTGTGCGGCAGGGTAGCCGCCTGCAGGCGGTGCAGGCCGAGCTCGTCCCGGGAGTGCGCCACCATCGCCCCGACGGCCCGGGTCATCAGCCCGCGCCCGGTGAACCCGGCGTCCAGCCAGTAGCCGAGGTGCCCGTTCTCGAAGGCCCCGTGCACGATGTCGGTGAGGTTCAGCCGGCCCACGATCCGCCCGTCGGACTCGAGCACGGTGTGGAGCGCGCGCCCGGTCGAGTTGTCCAGGACCTGGGTCCACAGCCGTTCCCTGTGCCAGTCCGCGGTGTAGAACTCCGCGGGCCGCTCGGGCTCCCAGGGCGCGAGGTGCTCGCGGTTGCGGACGTAGGCGTCGGCGAGCGCGTCGGCGTCGTCCTTGCTGAGCTCGCGCAGCGTGACGTCGTCCGTCAGGAGGGTCTCGAAGGGCATGGCGTCACGATAATCCCGCCGGGAACTAATTCGCCCCCGCCGTAGTTGAGTGAAGTAGGCTCAACTTTACGAGCGTCAGCTTGCTTCCTCGCGAGCTCCGGCTTAAGTTGAGTGCAGCAGACTCAATCTGTCGTAGGAAGGCAGCAGACATGGCACGCGCAGTAGGTATCGACCTCGGAACGACGAACTCGGTGGTGGCGGTCCTCGAGGGTGGGGAGCCCACCGTCATCGCCAACGCGGAGGGCTCGCGGACCACCCCGTCGGTGGTCGCGTTCTCCAAGACCGGCGAGGTCCTGGTCGGTGAGGTCGCCAAGCGGCAGGCCGTCACCAACGTGGACCGCACCATCTCCTCGGTCAAGCGCCACATGGGCACCGACTGGACCGTCGACATCGACGACAAGAAGTACACCGCGCAGGAGATCTCGGCCCGCATCCTGGGCAAGCTCAAGCGCGACGCCGAGGAGTACCTGGGCGAGCCCGTCACCGAGGCCGTCATCACGGTCCCGGCGTACTTCAACGACGCCGAGCGCCAGGCGACCAAGGACGCCGGCCAGATCGCCGGCCTCGACGTCAAGCGCATCGTCAACGAGCCCACCGCGGCCGCCCTCGCCTACGGCCTGGAGAAGGGCAAGGAGGACGAGCTCATCCTGGTCTTCGACCTCGGTGGCGGCACGTTCGACGTCTCCCTGCTCGAGGTGGGCAAGGACGAGGACGACTTCTCGACCATCCAGGTGCGCGCCACCTCCGGTGACAACCGCCTCGGCGGTGACGACTGGGACCAGCGCGTCGTGGAGCACCTGATCAAGCAGGTGAAGAACTCCTCGGGCGTCGACCTGTCGAAGGACAAGATCGCGCTGCAGCGCCTCCGTGAGGCGGCCGAGCAGGCCAAGAAGGAGCTCTCGTCCGCGACGAGCACCAACATCTCGATGCAGTACCTGTCGATGAGCGAGAACGGCCCCATCCACCTGGACGAGAAGCTCACGCGAGCTCAGTTCCAGCAGATGACGCAGGACCTCATCGACCGCACCAAGGCGCCGTTCCACGCCGTGATCCGTGACGCCGGCATCTCTGTGTCGGACATCGACCACGTGGTGCTCGTGGGTGGCTCCACCCGCATGCCCGCGGTGACCGAGGTCGTCAAGGAGCTCACCGGTGGCCGCGAGCCCAACAAGGGCGTGAACCCCGACGAGGTCGTCGCCGTCGGCGCCGTGCTGCAGGCCGGTGTCATCTCCGGTGACCGCAAGGACGTGCTGCTGATCGACGTCACCCCCCTGTCCCTCGGTATCGAGACCAAGGGTGGCGTGATGACCAAGCTCATCGAGCGCAACACCGCGATCCCGACCAAGCGCAGCGAGGTCTTCTCCACGGCCGACGACAACCAGCCGTCCGTGGCGATCCAGGTGTTCCAGGGCGAGCGCGAGTTCACCCGCGACAACAAGCCGCTGGGCGTCTTCGAGCTCACCGGCATCGCGCCGGCCCCGCGTGGCGTGCCGCAGATCGAGGTCACCTTCGACATCGACGCGAACGGCATCGTGCACGTGTCCGCCAAGGACCGCGGTACGGGCATGGAGCAGTCGATGAAGATCACGGGCGGCTCCGCGCTCCCCAAGGACGACATCGACCGCATGGTCAAGGACGCCGAGCTGCACGCCGAGGAGGACAAGAAGCGGCGCGAGGAGGCGGACACCCGCAACCAGGCCGAGGCCTTCGCGTACTCCATGGAGAAGCAGATCGCGGACAACCGCGACAAGCTCCCGGCCGAGGTCGTCACCGAGGTCGAGGCGGACATCGCCGCCGTGAAGTCCGCGCTGGAGGGCGAGGACCCCGACGCCGTGAAGAGCTCGTACGAGAAGCTCGGCGCGTCGTCGCAGAAGATCGGCGAGGCCCTGTACGCGGCCGAGCAGCCCGCGGCGCAGGGTGCCGACGGCGCCCCGCAGGCGGCGAACGACCGGTCCGCCAAGGACGAGGACGTCGTGGACGCCGAGATCGTGGACGACGAGGACGAGCGCAAGTGACGGACGAGCACCAGCAGGGACCCCCCGAGCCCGAGGGCTCGGGGGAGCACCCCTTCCAGTTCACGGACAAGCGCAAGGTGAACGCCTCCGGCGACGAGGCGCGACCGGCCGAGCCCGCTCCGGCGGACGACGCCGCGGACGAGCCCGCCGCGCCCCCCGCTCAGGGGGACACGTCGGGCGACCCGCTGGCCGGCCTGGACTTCGAGCCCTCGGGTGACGCCGCAGAGGCGTCCGAGGTGCTCAAGGCCAAGGCGGAGGCGGCGGAACACCTGGACGCCCTGCAGCGCGAGCGGGCCAGCTTCACGAACTACCGCAACCGGGCGCTGCGCGACCAGGAGGCCGCGCGCAACCGGGGCGTGCAGGACGTGCTCGCGGCCCTGCTGCCCGTGCTCGACGACGTCGAGCGCGCCAAGCAGCACGGCGAGCTGAGCGGTGCCATGGCCGCGATCGCCGAGAAGCTCGACCAGAGCCTGCAGAAGTTCGGCGTCGAGCGGTTCGGCAAGGTGGGGGAGGAGTTCGACCCCAACCTGCACGAGGCGCTCATGCACTCGACCGACGCGGACGCGACGGCCGCCACGGTGAACCTCGTGGTCGAGCCCGGGTACAAGATCGGCGACAAGGTGGTCCGGGCGGCACGCGTGGGCGTCGTCGGACCGGAGTAGCAGCCCCCGGTGGTCGAGCTTGTCGGGGCCCAGGTCTCGACGAGCCCGACCACCGGTATCGACGCGGAAGTGAGGTGCCATGACCGGTCAGGACTGGATGGAGAAGGACTTCTACGCCGTGCTGGGCGTGTCCAAGGACGCCGACGACGCCGCCGTGAAGAAGGCCTACCGCAAGCTCGCGCGCCAGTACCACCCCGACCAGAACCAGGGGAACGCGGCGGCGGAGTCCAAGTTCAAGGAGATCGGCGAGGCCTACGCGGTGCTCTCCGACCCGGAGCAGCGCCGCCAGTACGACGCCGTGCGCGCCATGGCGGGCGGTGCCCGCTTCTCGGCGGGTGCCGGCGGTGCCGGTGCCGGCGGGTTCGAGGACATCATGGGCGCCATGTTCGGCGGCGCCCAGGGTAGCGGCCGAGGCGGGCCGCGCGTCCGCTACACCCAGGGCGGCAACGCCGGCGCGGGCTTCGAGGACATCCTCGGCTCGATGTTCGGCGGCGGCCGCACGGCCTATGGCCAGGGCACTACCGGCTACGCGGCGCCGACGGCGGGGGCCGACGTCGTCGCCCAGGTCACGCTGCCGTTCCGGGCGGCGGTGGAGGGTACGACGGCCGAGCTCGAGGTCAATGGCCGCACCATCACCGCGCGCATCCCGGCGGGAATCAACGACGGCAAGAAGATCCGCCTGCGCGGCAAGGGCCGCCCGGGGGTCGCCGGCGGCCCGGCGGGTGACCTCGTGGTCACCGTGCACGTCACGCCGCACCCGGTGTGGACCCTGGACGGCGTGGACCTGCGCATGACCGTGCCCGTCACGTTCGCGGAGGCCGCGCTCGGCACGACGCTGGAGGTGCCCACCCTGGACGGCGGCACCGTGCGGCTCAAGGTGCCGGCGGGGACGCCGTCGGGCCGGGCGCTGCGCGTCAAGGGCCGTGGTGTCCAGACGGCCAAGGCGACCGGCGACCTGCTCGTCACCGTGCAGGTGGCCGTGCCGCAGAAGCTCAGCAGGAAGGCCAAGCAGGCGCTCGAGACCTTCGCCGCCGAGAACGACGGCGAGGACGTGCGCGCAGGCCTGGCCGCGCGGGCGGCAGAATGACGCCGGTGCGGTGAGGCATATGCCCCACCGCACCGCATTCGGTAACCTGCCCGCACGCAGACGCACAAAAGAGACTTCGGAGGAGCACATGGTCGACGACGACACGCCCGTGCTCACCGTGTCCAAGGCGGCGGAACTCGCGGGCATGCACCCGCAGACGCTGCGCCAGTACGACCGCCTCGGGCTGGTGGTCCCCCGGCGCACCCGCGGCCGCGGCCGCCGCTACTCGCGCCGCGACGTGGCGCGCCTGCTCCAGGTGCAGCGCCTCGCCCAGGGCGAGGGCATCAACCTCGCCGGGATCAAGCGCATCCTCGACCTGGAGGCGCACGTCTCCGTGCTCGAGGAACGCCTCGGTGACCTGCTCATGCGGGTCCAGGAGGAGGGTCGCGTCTTTGCCGCCGGGCCCGCCGCGGGCGACGTCGTGGTGGTGCAGCGCGGCCAGCGCGTCCGGAGCGCCGCCATGCGCGTGGACCTGGAGCACCGCGCCGTCGGCGGGGGAGCCGTGGTGCTGTGGCGCCCGGCCCCGCGCCGCGAGGAGTAGCCACCCCCGAGGCCCGCGCGACATTTCAGCAATGCAATTCTTTCGTTAATCGTGAATGTTGCCGGGATGTAGGTAAGCCATTCCTCAACTCTGTGCGATCTGTCATTCAGGAATACGATCGACGCATTCCGCAGGAGTGACGCACGGAGCGAGGAGAGTTGCCATGAGCACGCTGATGGAAATGCCCGAGGTCGTGGAGTGCTCGGTCGACGGCTGCGGCTACAACCACGAGCACGGCTGCCACGCCGGCGCCGTCACGATCGGCGGGCACACGGGCGACGCGGCCTGCGCCACGTTCATCCCGCTCAGCACCAAGGGCGGCCTGGAGAAGGTCATCGCGCACGTGGGTGCCTGCCAGCGCGGCGAGTGCACGCACAACGACAACCTGGAGTGCAACGCCCCGTCGATCCGGGTGGGCCCCGGCCCCGAGGACCCGGCCCACGCCGACTGCCTCACCTTCGAGGAGAGCTGAGCAGAGCGAGCCGGGGCACGGCGTCGGGCCCCGGCTCGCTCGCTCGGAGTGTGTGGCTGCGCTCAGCGCGCCAGGTGGTCCAGCAGGAGCAGTGCGTCCGCATGCGTTCCGGGCAGGCGCTCGACCCAGACCCGCGTGGGCCGGCGTACCTCGGTGGCCAGGCCCAGCACCTCGGCGTTGCGCTCGACGACGCGGCGCAGCGACTGGCCGAGCTCCGCCGTCGTCGGGCCCCGCTCGCAGAGCACCACGAACGTGCCGTCGCCGATGGCGGCCATCGGATGGCCCTCGCCGAACACCTGGTGCAGGGTGCGGCCGATCGCGGCGGAGCGGGCGAGCCGCTGCCACGTGTCGAGGCTGTCCAGGCCGACGTCGAGCACCAGCAGGCAGTGGGTGTCCCCGGCAGTGGTGCCGGTCCGCTGCGCGGTGCCGTAGGTCTCGCGCAGCCGCTCGCCCAGGTACTCACCCGTGGGCAGGCCGGTCGAGGGATCGTGCGTGGCGATCTGGTAGGGCACGCGCTCGCGCTCCCCGACCCAGCCGATCGCGGCGGCCCGCAGCGCGCCGACGTCGGTGGGGCGCCCGAAGGCGGCGTAGAGGCAGGCGACGTCGTCCAGTGCCTCGGTGATCCCGGCTCCTACTCCGGCGCGCGCCGCACCGAGCCGCTCGGCGGGGGCGATTACGCCCCGGCCCTCGGCCAGTGCCTCTGCTAGCGCCTCAGCGGCGGGGTGCTCCCAGTCGTTCGGCCGGATCCAAACCGACGCCAGACTCGTAGCTCGCCACCGCTCGCGCAGGTCGTGCACACGCACCCGCGCCTCCTGCTGTGCCTCGCTCATGATGAAGGGACCCTCACGGGGATACATCATGACGCACCTTCGGGGGCGATGTACCGGACTTCACCCGGTCGTCACCCAGGAATGTGGAATTCCACCCCCTAAATCGTCCGCTTGGCCCTATAGTCGTGGCAGAACGGCGACAGTCAACCGCACCGCGGCCACCGCGAGAGTCTGGGTAGACGTTGAGGCAAGTCGAGAGCAGCACCGGTGAAACCCCGAGCGACGCGGAACTGATCCTGCAGGTCAGGTCAGGTGACCGCGATGCTTTCGGCGTGCTCTACGAGCGTCACTCGGCAGCCGCCCGAGCCCTCGCCCGGCAGTACGTCCCGGCCGCGGACGCGGAGGACGTCGTGGCCGACGCCTTCAGCAAGCTGTTCGAGATGCTGCGCCGCGGGGTCGGTCCCGACGCCGGCTTCCGCCCGTACCTGTACACGATGGTCCGCCACCGGTCGTTCGACGTCTCGCGTGGCGCCGCGCGCACGCGCCCGAGCACCGACGACGAGATCGAGTCCGTGCTCGGCCGCGTGGCCTCCAAGGACGACCCCGCGCTCGAGGGCTTCGAGCGCAGCGTGATTGCCAAGGCCTACGTCGACCTGCCGGAGCGCTGGCGCGAGGTGCTCTGGTACGTGCTCGTCGACGAGCTCAAGCCCGCCCAGGTCGCGCCGGTGCTGGGCCTGAGCCCCAACGGCGTGTCCGCCCTGCTCTACCGGGCCAAGGAGGCACTGCGGGCGGGGTACCTGCAGCAGCACCTGAGCCACTCGCCGTCGGACACCTGCCGCACCGTCAACCCGCTGCTCGGCGGGTACGTGCGCGCGAGCCTGTCCAAGCGCGAGACCGCGAAGATCGACGAGCACCTCTCGACCTGCGCCACCTGCAGCGCCCTGGTGCTCGAGCTGCACGACGTGGCGCACGGCATGAAGACCGTCATCGCCCCGCTCGTGCTCGGCGCGGGCGGCCTCGCGCTGGTCGGCGCGGGCGCCCCGATCGGTGGCCTGGTCATCGCGGGTGCGGCCAAGGCCGGCGCCGTCGC
>NZ_KI911634.1:27384-31110 GCF_000515355.1 Promicromonospora kroppenstedtii DSM 19349
GGGAGCGTGGCCGCGGGCGCGCTCGCCGTCGCAGCGGTCGGCCTGGTCGCGGCGCTGCAGATCACCGCGCCGCCCGAGGCCGAGACGTTCATCGACACCGTGATCGCCACGCATGACGGCCGGGAGCTGCCGGGCGGCGGCACCGAGGGCGTCCGGGACGGCGGCGACGACGTGCAGCCCACCGACCTGGTGCCCAGCGCGGACACCGCGTACCTCAAGGTCGACTACGCCGACGCCGCGCAGCCGCTGACCCCGCGCCAGCCCCAGAACCTGACGTTCACCGTCGAGAACACGGGCAAGGCCGCGGCGACCGGTGCGCAGATGGAGGTCACCCTGCCGAGCGGGCTGAACGCCACGAAGCCGGCCGGGTCCTTCGGCACCGGGGTCGGCACCGGCAAGCTGGTCGCGGCCACCGAGTCGCCGGCCGTGAGCGCGACGCCGACCCCCGCGGTCACGCCGACGCAGGGCAGCACGCCCGAGACCAAGGCCGACGCTTCCGAGGGTTCACCCAGTGCCAAGGTGGAGACCTCGCCGAGCGCCTCCCCCAGCACCTCATCCACCGAGTCGCCCGCCGAGTCCCCGGTCGCCTGCATGCCGACGGAGCAGGCGAACGTGCTGCTCTGCTCGATCGGCGAGCTCGCGCCGGGCGCCGCGCGCTCCGTCGCACTGTCCGTGCAGGCCAACGCCGGGGGCGACTACCCCGTGGCCGCCAAGGTCTGGGCCGACGGGCTCCAGGCGCTGAGCGCGGACCTGCCCGGCCGCACCGTGGCCCCCTTCGGCCAGGAGCTGTCGGCGCAGACCACGGACGTGTCGCTCGCCAGCCCTGGTTCCGCCTCGCTGCCCGTCACCCTGGGCAGTACGGGCGACCGTCCGGTGACGGCCGGTGGCTGGGCGATGGCCGTGTCGCTGCCCGAGGGCGTGCGCCCTGCGTCCACGCAGTCCCAGCTCAAGTGCGTGGCCGGCGAGATGCCGAACGCCTGGCTCTGCAAGCCGCTCGACGCCGCCTACGCGTCCTCGGTGTCGCTCGAGCCGGGGGCCAGCGTCGACGTGCCGCTGAACATCACCACCGCCACGGACGCGGCCAAGTCGGCGCAGCCCGCCGAGCTCGGTGTGGTGAACGTCCGGCCGGTCCTCGTCGACGGGGCCGCCCGTTCGTCCTCCGCCACGCTCGTCGCGACCTCGGCCTGGGCCAACGCCTCCGCGGGCGTCGGCACCGTCTCCGCGACCTGCCTGGCCGAGGGCGGCGCCACCAAGGCGGACGCCGTGGTGACCGGCATCTACAAGAACACGACCGACCGCAGCGTGCGGGTCACCCTCCAGGCGGCCGGCAACAGCGAGTCGACGGGCAAGGACGTGGCGCCGGGCGAGTCCGTGGGTCTCACGGTGCACGACGGCATGCGCGTGCCCGCCGGTGCCGCCGTCTTCGTGCTGGCCACGTCCGTGGACGGCAACACGTACGAGACCCGCGTCCCCGCGGGCGACCACGGTTCAGCCGACTGCTACAAGCCGGGCTGGGACACCGACACCTCGGTCCAGACCGTGAACGCCGGTGGCACCGTGGGCATGAAGGGCACGATCACCAACCGGTCGAACGAGTCGATGACCGCGTACATGTCGGTGCCCGTCGGTGACGGCACGGTCAAGTCGGTCAAGCTTCCCGTGGCGCCCGGTGGATCCGTGGAGCTCTCGGTGAACACCGAGCGCACCAGCGTGCCGGAGAGCAACGCGACGTTCTACCTCTCGCGCGAGGTGCCCGACGTCGACGGCGACCTGGCCGCCGGCCCGATCGTGCCCGCCAGCAACCCGACCGCGCGCTACGGTTCCGGCGTCATCGCGCCCGCTCTGGGCGAGCGGACCATGGGCTCGACGGACTGCGCCTACGACCCGGCGAAGGATCGGTCGGTGCAGACGTTCCAGGTCACCGCGGTCAACACCGCGTCGAACCTGGACGTGAAGTTCCACGTGGGCGACGTGACCCGGACCGTGGCCGCCGGCGCCACCGAGGTGATCGAGTTCCCGGTCGTCTGGGGCACGGACACCGTGACCGTGACGGCGGCCGGCACGTCGCTCGGCGACGTCGACGTGAAGTTCAAGTCGTGCGCCGAGGTGACCTGGCCGTCGGCGGACCAGATCTCGGTCACCACCGAGGCGGTGTGCGTCGAGCAGGACGTGCAGGTCGAGGCGACGGTCGTGAACCGGAGCGGCCGGGACTGGCGCGGCGTGCTGGTCCACGACGGCACCGGCGAGCAGAGCGAGATGCAGGCGGTCCCCGCGGGCGGGACGGTCACGTTCAAGCTCGCCCGGCAGCCGCTGATGAGCCTCGACGGCAACGTCACCGTGCGGCTGGCTCGGGACCTCGAGGGCGCGACCCGCACCGTGGAGCAGTCCTACGCGGTCAAGGGCGCGACGTGCCTGCTCCCCGAGCCGATCTGCCCGCCCACGCAGGACCCGAAGCCCACGCCGGACGCCGAGCCGTCGGCCGGCACCGAGCCCGAGGGCACGGGCCAGACGGCCGACACCGAGCAGACGGCCGGCACGGAGCAGTCCGCGGCCACGGAGCAGGCGACCGCGTCGTCGGCCCTGGTCTGGACGCGCACCGCGATGCCGGCACCCACGGACAGCCAGTGGCGGCGCCTGATGCGCCTGGACGACAACGGCGGCTGCGAGACCCCGGCCGCCGACCAGTCCGAGCAGGCCTGACGCGCGGGCCGGGCCCCAAGGCCCGGCCCCAGGCGCCGGTCAGGTGTCAGACGATGCCGTACAGCCGGTCCCCGGCGTCACCCAGGCCGGGCACGATGTAGGCCTTCTCGTTGAGGCGCTCGTCCACGGCCGCGACCACGACGGACAGGTTGGCGCGGTCGCCCACGTGCTCCTCCAGCAGGGCGATGCCCTCCGGGGCGGCCAGCAGGCACACCGCGGTGACCTCGCGCGCGCCGCGCTCCAGCACGTAGTCGATCGCCGCGACCAGGGTGCCGCCCGTCGCGAGCATCGGGTCGATGAGGAACACGTGCCGGCCCGTCAGGTCGTCGGGCAGGCGGTTGGCGTAGGTGACGGCCTTGAACGTCTCCTCGTCGCGCACGAGGCCGAGGAAGCCGACCTCCGCCGTCGGCAGCAGGCGGCTCATGCCGTCCAGCATGCCCAGGCCGGCGCGCAGGATCGGCACCACGAGCGGCGGCGGCGACGCGAGGCGGGTGCCAGTCATGGTGGTGATCGGCGTCTTCACCTCGTGCGGCTCGGTGGCGATCTCGCGGGTGGCCTCGTAAGCCAGGAGCGTGACCAGCTCGTCCACCAGCAGGCGGAAGGTGGGCGAGTCCGTGGTCTCGTCCCGCAGGACGGTGAGCTTGTGGGCCACCAGGGGGTGATCGACGACGTGAAGGCGCATGGGGGCAACGCTACCGGGCAGCCGTACGCCCCGATGGTGCGGAGGCCCGGAAAGTCGCCAGTCCCACACTCCCCCGCGTTGTCGCACCCGCAGGTCACTAGGGTGACCTGTGTGTCCGACACCGCAAGCCTGAGCGCCGCCGGGCGCCGCGCCCACTGGGACCGGTGGATGGGCGTCGCGCTCGACGAGGCCCGCCTCGCCCTCGACACCGGCGACGTGCCGGTCGGCGCCCTGGTGCTCGACGACGCGGGCGGGGTGATCGGCGTCGGGCACAACGAGCGGGAGGCGACCGGGGACCCGACCGCGCACGCCGAGGTGCTCGCGATGCGGGCCGCGGCAGCGGC
>NZ_KI911634.1:31210-38605 GCF_000515355.1 Promicromonospora kroppenstedtii DSM 19349
GGAGCCCTGCCCCATGTGCGCCGGGGCGCTGGTGCAGTCCCGGGTGCGGCGGCTGGTCCTGGGCGCGTGGGACCCCAAGGCGGGGGCCACCGGATCGGTCTGGGACCTGGTGCGCGACCAGCGCGCGCTGCACGAGGTCGAGGTGCTCGGCGGGTTCCGCGAGGACGAGTGCGGCGCGCTGCTCCGTGCGTTCTTCGAGGCCCGGCGCGGCTGAGGTCGGACCCTGGTCAGACCTGCGGCAGGGCCGCGTGCAGCTGGTCGAGCAGCGTGCGCAGGCGCAGCAGGTAGAGCCGCTCGTTGGCCAGGCTGGACATGTTCGCCACGGCGTCCGGCCGCTCCTGGTACTTGACGATCATGAGCTCGAACTCGGTGAGGTCCCGGCGCCAGTTGTACCCCTGGACCCGCTCACGCCAGCGGTGCAGCCTCTCCACCAGTGCGCTGTCCGGAGCCCGGCTGAGCACGCCGGAGGCCAGCGCCACGTCGACCGCCGAGAGCGCGAGCCGGGGGCTCACCGAGAGCGCCTGGTCGCCGCCGGTCCGGAGCCCGGCGAGCCGGCGCTCCACGATCACCCGGTTCTGCCGCAGCTCGAAGATCACCGAGGCGACCAGCTCCGAGCGTCGCTCCGTCTCGGCGTTCTGCCGCTCCACGACGAGGCCGGTCACGCCCGCCAGCAGGGTCAGCGAGTTGACCCACGGCTCCCACTCGGGGCCGATGCCGAGGATCCACAGGATGCCCAGGACGAACGCGACCGCCAGCAGGGTGTAGGTCACGGCGGCGACTGTCACGCGCCGTCGTCGGGCCCAGCGCCGGTCCGACCACGCCCCCGCGACCCGCCGCCGCGCCAGGCGCACGCGCGCCCGGACCGCCTGTGCCGCCCGGGTCACTTCCATACGTCGAACGCGGGCAGGGGCGTCGGCGCGTTCTCGTCGGGCGCCAGGAGGCGCAGCTCGAGCCCGAACGGGTTCTGCCGCCGCGCGTACCGGAAGCGTTCCCGCTGCACGTGGGTGGTCCGGAGGCCGGCGTCGGTGACCAGCTGGTCGATCCGCTCGGTCGTGTACTTGCGCGTCGTGTAGAGGCGGATGGTGTCCAGAGGCTTGAGGTGCACCGGCCGGCTGCCGGGGATGGCCATGCGGAGCGTCTCGCTGCCGACGTTCTGCCAGAACACCTTCAGCAGGATGCTCTCGTCGTCGACCGCCCCGGTGAACCGGACCTGCTCCAGGTCGATCTTGAGGTCGGTGTTGTAGCGGACGGCACTCGCCACGAACTCCACGAACCCGCGGGTCTGGCGGTACTCGGCCTCGGCGGCGTGGACGGCGTCCTCGGCCAGGCTCTCCGTGGTGGCGAACTCGACGAGCATCCGGTCCTGCGGGCGCAGCACCTTGGCGATGCCGTCGAGGAACTCCGCGTCGTCGTCGAAGTTGGCGACCGTGTTGCCGACGAGCGAGAAGAGGATCGCCTCGTCGCCCACGAGGCGGTCCAGGAACTGCTTGAGCTCCTCGAGGTTGCCGTCCAGCGACAGGTCGATCTGCAGGCCGAGCGACCGGTCCAGGGGAAAGTGCGCGTCACGGACGGCGGTGCGCGACCCGGTCCGGAGCATCTCGGCGCTCATGTCGACCGGGACGTAGAGCATGGACGGGTTGGCCCGGTGCATCGTCTCCAGGAACATGCCGTCCTTGGCCCCGGTGCCGACGCCGAGGCTCACCAGGTGCACGCACTCGTCCGTGACCAGCGGTGAGATGGTGCGCCACTGCCGGCGGAACATCTCGGTGCCGACCTTGATCACCATGTACGTCGGGTCGTTGGAGGCGTTGAACCAGGCGATCGTCGGGCCGATGCCCCAGTACGCGTACCCGGACGGGACGCGCTTGCCGTCGCCGGACGTCGAGTGGCCGTCGTCGAGGTACTGGGCGAGGGTGGCGAGCTTGTCCGACTGGTCCTCGCCGACCAGGGTCACGGACCAGGCGAAGTCGTCGCCCGCAAGGGTGCTGTCGATCCTTGAAATCGCTGAGTCGCCCACGCGGTCCCCTCATGCTCCGGTGCAAGGAGACCCCAGGCTAGCGGCCCGCACGACCGTGCGAAATGGAACACACCTCGGGTGCGGCGGGCCGACGTCGGCATACCCTCGTAGGCGTGTTCCCTCAAGCTCGCCCCACCACGTGGGAGCCCCAGCGCGTCGAGGTCGCCCGTACCACCGTGGACGACGCCGTGGACGTGCTCTCGGGCCTCCGGTTCACCGCACTCACGGGCGCCGGGATCTCGACCGACTCCGGCATCCCCGACTACCGCGGCCCCGACTCCCCGCCGCGCAACCCGATGACGTACCAGCAGTTCGTGGGCGACGAGGAGTTCCGCCGGCACTACTGGGCGCGCAACCACGTGGGCTGGCAGCACGTGGACCGCACCGCGCCGAACGCCGGGCACAGGGCGCTCGTCGAGCTCGAGGAGCGCGCGCTGCTGACCGGGATCATCACGCAGAACGTGGACCTCCTGCACGAGGACGCGGGCTCCCGCAACGTCATCGACCTGCACGGACGCTACGACCGCGTGATCTGCCTGACCTGCGGCCGGGTGATCTCCCGGACCCACCTCGCCGAGCGGCTCACCGAACTCAACCCTGGCTTCCTCGAGTCCGTGGGCGACGTCGCGGACGTCGAGATCGCGCCGGACGCCGACGCCGTCATCGAGTCGACCGCGCACTTCAAGCCGGCGCCCTGCGAGTTCTGCGGGGGCGTGCTCAAGCCCGAGATCGTCTACTTCGGCGAGAACGTGCCGCGCGAGCGGGTGGACCGGGCGTTCGCGCTGGTCGACTCCGCCGACGCGCTCCTCGTCGCCGGCTCGTCGCTGACGGTGATGAGCGGGCTCCGGTTCGTGCGGCACGCAGCGGAGGCGGGCAAGCCGGTCGTGATCGTCAACCGCGGCATCACCCGCGGCGACAAGTACGCGACCGTCAAGATCGACTCGGGCACGAGCGACGTCCTGACCGAGCTGGTCCGCCGCCTTCCCCCGCTCGCCTAGCGCCCCGTGTCAGACGCACGGATCACTCCGGTGACCCGTACGTCTGACACGAGCGGCTAGCGGGTCGTCAGGTCCGTGATGCCGCCGTGCCCCGTCGGCGACAGCGTGAGCACGCGGTTGCCCGGGTGCAGCCGTGGGTCCCCGTGGTACAGCTCGGCGAGCTGGTCGGCGGCCTCGCCGTCCCCGGAGTCGGCGGCGACGAGCAGGTAGGCGAGCTCGTCGGCCACGGCGTCGAACTCGGCGTCGGACATGTCCGCGCCGGGCAGGCCCGCCTCCTGGACCCAGGCCGCGGCCCGGCCGTCGGCGGCCTCACGGACGTACGAGGTGCCCAGCTCCGGGCCCCACAGGTCCCAGAGCAGCAGCTCGTCGCGGTGCCGGTGCGCCACCTCGTACAGCACGTAGTAGCGGACGAAGTCCTTGCCGTGCAGGAACGGCACGTCCGCTGTCACGCCGAACGTCGCGGGGTCCACGGTGCCGGCGCGGATCGCGAGCCACGCCTCGGCGGCCGTGACGAACGGGGAGTCCGGCCCGGTGGGCATGTCGTGCACGTCGAAGTCGAAGTCCTTCTGGTCCAGCTCGGGGTCGAACCGGAGCCAGCGCTTCCCGTCCCAGCGTTCGCCCACCACGTGGTCGGCGTTCCAGCCCGGTGTGAAGTACGTGGCGAAGCCGATCCTGGACCGCGCCGGGACGTCATGCGTACGCAGCACGCCGAGCGACAGCAGCGTGTGGTCGCGGCAGCAGCCCGCCACCTGTTGCGCCTGCGTGCGCGGTCCGTCCAGCGGTGCCCGCAGCTCCGCGGCGTCCAGGATGGAGGTCAGCCAGCGGCGGTCGGGGTCGGTCCGCTGCGCCTCGGTCAGCGTGGGGCTGTCGGCCCGGTAGTGGACCACGGCAGTGCAGACGAACCGGTGCAGTGCTTCCGGGTCGGTACTCAGCTCGGTGAAGTATCCGGTGTGATTTCCGGGGTTCGAGTACGGACTGTGGTCCGAGTAGTCGAAGAGCGTGGGCGCGGGCATCGGTGTCCTCCCTCAGCGGTGTCGGGAACACTACCCCGCGACCCGGGACATTTCACAGGCCGTACGACGGACCCGGGCCACCTCTTGACGCGCGAATTCACCCACCTCCACACTGTTCTACAACCTTGTAGAAGCCGGAGCGACGATGATCCGGCAGCGATTGTGAGCGCTCACAGTCACTGCTCCGTCGGGTCCGGCACGTACCGGACGGAGGCAACGATGCACCAGTTCCGCACACGTCTCACCCGCAGCGCTCGACGCCGACAGGCAGCCGTCGCGCTGCTCGTCGCCGCAGGGCTCGCGATCGCCCCGGCGGCTCCCGCGGCGACGGCGGCCTACCCCGACCCCGGCGTCGTCACCGGGAGCACCGGTGTGCACGACCCGGAGGTGGCCAAGTCGCCCGGCGGCAACTACCTGCTCGCCCACACGGGCGCCGGGATCACCCTGAAGACGTCGACGGACCGCACCCGCTGGAACGACGCCGGGGCCGTGTTCCCGAACGGTGCCTCCTGGGCGCACTCGTACACGAACGGCAGCGACCACCTCTGGGCGCCCGACATCACCTACGTCAACGGCCGCTACTACCTGTACTACTCGGCGTCGACCTTCGGCTCGAACCACTCCGGCATCTTTCTCGCCACGAGCACCACGGGCGCGCAGGGGTCGTGGACCAACCAGGGACTCGTCATCGAGTCGAACACGTCGGACGGCTTCAACGCGATCGACCCGAACCTCGTCATCGACCAGTCCGGCCGCTGGTACCTCAGCTTCGGGTCCTTCTGGTCGGGCATCAAGATGATCACGCTCGACTCCTCGACGGGCCAGCGGTCAGGGTCCGAGCTCCGGAGCATCGCCGGCCGGGGCGGCGGTGCCATCGAGGCACCGACCATCCACTACCGCAACGGCTACTACTACCTGTTCGTCTCGTTCGACGTCTGCTGCCAGGGTGCGAGCAGCACGTACCGCGTGATGGTGGGCCGATCGACGTCGGTCACGGGGCCCTACGTGGACCGCGCCGGGACGGCCATGACGTCGGGCGGCGGTACCGAGATCCTGGCCGGCCACGGGAGCATCCACGGGCCCGGCCACCAGGCGGTGCTCCCGGACAGCGACGCCGATGCGCTCTTCTACCACTACTACACCGACAGCGGGGCCTCGAGGCTGGGCATCAACCTCCTGGGTTACGACCCCGCGGGCTGGCCGTACGTCTACTGAGTCGGCACCTCGATGTGTCAGACGCTCAGGTCACCGGAATGACCTGAGCGTCTGACACGTCTCTCCGGCGAGGTCAGGGCTGGCCACCCATACCCGTGCCCGTCGGCGCCTCGCCCGCGGCCACCGTGGTGACCTCCCCGCCGTCGGCCTGGATCGAGTAGGTCTCGCCCGTGGTCACGGTCTCGGAGGCCAGGACGACCGACTGTGTGTCCTTGGTCAGCGTCACCTCGGCCACCGTCGTGCCCGACGCGTCGGCCACGGTCAGCTCCGTGCCCGCCGCCAGGGTGTCGAAGGCCGCCGCGACCCAGCCCTCCGAGCCGTCGCCCGGCGTCTGCAGCATGCTCGACGTGCCGACGGCGAGCAGCGTGCCGCCGTCCACCGTGAGCGCGCCGGCGCTGTCGAGCGTGCCGTTGCCGCCGGTGGACGGGCCGAGGACCGTCACGTCGCCGCCCGAGACCGTCAGCGTCCCGTTCGAGTCGAGGCCGTCGCCGCCGGCGTCGACCGTCACGTCACCGCCCGTGATCACCAGCGAGAAGTCGCCGGCCGCCTCGCCCGGCATCCCGCCGCCCCCGCCGCCCTGCGGCGGCTCGCCCTCCGGCATGGTGCCCGACGACGGCGGCTCGGCTCCCTCGGGCAGCTCGCCGTCTGCAGGGGGCTCGGGGGCGGCGTCAGCGGCCTGGTCGGACGTCGCGGTTCCGTCGGTCGTCGTGCTCGTGCCGCCCGCGGCGTTGAAGCCGTCGTCGGACGACGTGACGTCCACCGAGCCGCTCACGACCAGGATGTGCGCGCCCTCGATGCCCTCGACGGACTCGGAGACGGTGACCGTGGCGCCGTCGATCACGAGGTCGCTCTCGGCGTGCACGCCGTTGTCGCCGGCAGCGACGGTGACGGTGCCGCCGAGCAGGGCCGCGTAGCCGACGGTCTCGCCGTCGTCGTCGGTGCCGTCCTCGTTGTCGGCCTTCAGTCCGTCGTCCGCCGCGTCGACGTCGAGGGTGCCGTCGGTGACGACCAGGAAGTCCTTGCCGCGGACGCCGTCGTCCACCGCGGTGGCGGTGATGTCGCCGCCCGCGATGACGAGGCCGTCCTTGGAGGCGATGCCGTCGTTCGAGCGGCCGGTGACCGCCAGCGACCCGGCGCCCGAGACGACCATGGAGTCGGCCGAGAACAGGGCGGCGTTGGGGGCGTCGTCGCTGGTGTCGGTGTAGGTGTCGGCGTCGGTCAGGCTGTTGGACGAGGCGTGCGCGAGGACCACCGACACGTCGTCGGCCTGCGTGACGGCGATCGCGGACCCGGTCGAGCTGGTGATGTCGGCGCCGTCGAGCACGAGCCGGACCAGGCCGTCCGCGTCGGACGCCACCACGATCCGGCCGTCGTCGAACGTGCCGCTGATCCGGTAGGTGCCGGGCGCGGAGATGGTCACGGTGGAGCGGTCGGCGGCGGCACCGTCGCCCGAGACGGTGGCGGTGTCGCCGGCCAGCGAGACGCTGGTCTCGTCGGCGGTGTCCCAGGTCTGGTCGGCGAGGGCCGCGAGCTCGGTGTAGTCGTCGTTGTCGGCCAGCGCGTCGTCGACCGTGGTCGCGACCTCGGAGACGGTCGTGGTGGTGGCCGTGCCGGTGCCGGTCGTGGAGTCGGCGGCGGCCGTGCCGCACCCGGCGAGGGCGCCGAGCACCAGGGCGCCGGCGGCCGCGGCGGTCGGGAAGGGTCGGGGTCGGCGGATCGTCATGCGGAGGTCCTCTCGCTGGTCAGTCTGTGGGTGTCCGGGGTCGGCAGGCTTGCGGTGAGCAGGCTCGTCGTGAGCCGACGGCGGACGAGGCGCCTCCAGGGCATGTCCGGCAGGTCGGGGCGCAGCACGGCGAGCCCGGTCGCGTACTTGGAGATGCGGTCGGGGCGGTGGCCGGCGCGCCAGAGCAGGCGGTCGACGGACGAGGGCCCGGATCCGGCGGCTGTCTTGGTCTCGACCACCACGAGGTCGCCGACCGCGGCAGCGGGGTGCTCGATGGCGCGGTCCGCGGCGGGCGCGGCGTCGCAGGGGCTCAGCAGGTCCCAGACCAGGCCGGTGTCGAGGGTCACGCGGGCGTCGTCGAGCAGCAGGGTGGTGCGGCGGTACCGCGACCGCAGGGTCGGGGCGAGCACCGGCGCCGACGGCGCCCCG
>NZ_KI911634.1:38705-45804 GCF_000515355.1 Promicromonospora kroppenstedtii DSM 19349
TCGGCCAGGCGGTCCGAGACGAAGGCGCGGGCGACGCCGAGGTGGTCGGCGTCGTCGTGCGGCTGCCGCTCCTTGACCGTGGTGCCGCGACCGGCGCGGGTCTTCACCTCGACGAAGCACGACCCGGTGTCGACGTAGGTCCGGGTGCGGACCTTGAACCGCCGACGGCGGCGCGTCGCCGCCAGGCGGTACGCGTCCAGCTCCGGGGTGTCGAAGTAGGTGGAGTCGTAGGCGAACGAGCGGGACCCGTCGATCTCCAGGACCCGGGCCGGGGGCAGACCCGCGAGCAGGCGCTCCAGCTCGTCCGGGGTCAGCACGTACTTGCGGTCGCGGCGGGTCTGGAGGGCAGCGGCGTCGTTCAGCTCGTCGAGGGTCACCGGGGCGAGGTCGGCGATCATCGGGCCGCCGCCAGCTCCGGGTGGCCGCCGGCTACGGTTCCCTCGTGCAGGGTGGGGGCGCCGGTGCCGTCGTCGGTCAGGATCGGCAGACGGCGCGCCTCCGAGTACCGCACGTCCACCCAGGTGGAGTCGTTCACGAGGTCCAGGCGCTGTACCGACATGGCGTGCACGCGCGCCCCCAGGAGCTGCTCCAGGTGGGTTGCCAGCTCGGTCCGGTCGGCGATCGCGCGGTCCAGGACCACCAGCTCGCTGTGGTGCCGCGCGAACAGTCGTGGGTGGTCGGCCAGCGCCATGACCAGGAGGATCAGACCGGTGCCCGCCAGGCCGAGCCAGCCGGCGCTCGTCCCCAGCCCGCCCAGCAGGCCGAGCGCGAGCGACGCGAAGTAATAGGCGACCTCGTGCTGCGACAGCTCGGTGGAGCGCAGCCGGATGATCGACAGCACACCGAACAGGCCGAGTCCCAGGCCCGCCGCGACGGCGCTCGCGGACAGCGTCGCGGAGACCGCGAGCACGCCCACGTTGACGCCGAGGAAGGCGACGACGAGGTCTCGCCGACGGTGCCGCGGGAAGTACAGCGCGAAGGTCAGGATGGTGACGGCGACGAGGTCGACCGCGTGGAGCATGAGCTGGTTCATCGGGTCTCCGAGGTTGGCGAGGTGATGAACACGAGGCAAACGCACGAATCGATCCGCACCCTGTGACACGGCTGGGCCGCGCCTGTGGCTCTCTGTGCGGTTGCTGGGAGCGCGGTCGGGGCGGGTTTCAGGGGGCGCCTGACGGGGTGCCGGGCGCCCGGATCGCCTCGTCGGGGAACCGATTCGTGGAACCGGGGTCCGACCGGGTATCCTCCTACGGTCTGCTGCTGACGTGGTGGGCGAAGGTAGCGTGTCCGAGCGGCCTAAGGAGCACGCCTCGAAAGCGTGTGTGGGTGAAAGTCCACCGTGGGTTCAAATCCCACCGCTACCGCACCCTGAAGGCCCCCAACCGCGTAACTCTGCGGATCTGGGGGCCTTCGTCATGCCCAGGGCGTTATGGCGGCCCGGTGCTCCCCCCCCCGATGTGCCGACCATGCACCTGCTGCCAGTCCGACGGCGGATCTGGCAGCAGGTGCATGGTCGATGGCTGGGCCTCACGGTCACAGATGCGGTACACGTCCGGTCAGGTTGTCGACCGGTGTGGCCGTGCGGAGGGCCACGAAGGACAGGAGGAGCAGCGATGACCGTCGACGACTTTCCGGCCCCCTCGGAAGGGCTTGTCGTGACCCACTTCCTGACCGTGCGAGACGTCGAGGTGTCGCGGGAGTTCTACGCCGCGATCTTCGGCGGGCAGGTGGTCCGGGCGGAGAACCCCGCGACGGTCCGGGTCGCCAACACGTGGATCATCATGAATCCCGGAGGCGGACCCACGCCCGACAAGCCGGACGTCGTCCTGCGGCCGCCCGAACCCGGCGACCCGGTCTCCGCGTTCCTCAACGTCCGGGTCGCCGACATCGCGGCGTTCTACGCCGACGCGCGGGCGAAGGGCGCACACTTCCTCACCGAGCCGCAGGACCGCGGTGCGGAGCTGCGCTGCTACCTGAGCGACCCGGACGGGTACCTCATCGAGATCGGGCAGACCACCGGCCTGCTGCACGGCATCACCGCAGACCAGAGCAGGGCGTGAGACCGCTCGCCGAGCGGGTAACGTCCGGGCCATGGCGCGCGTCTCACAGCTTCGACCTGACCTGGCACCCCTCAAGAGGCTGGAGCCCGGCGACGCCGTCGCCCTCGTCTCGCCCGCCAGCTGGAGCGACGAGTCGTGGGTCGACGAGAGCATCGCGACCGTCGAGTCATGGGGGTTCAAGGCGCGGCTCGGCAAGCACGCCGACGACCGACTCGGCTACCTGGCCGGCGGCGACGCGGAGCGCGCCGCGGACCTGAACGACGCCATCCGCGACCCGGAGGTCCGCGCGATCCTGACCCTCCGGGGCGGCTGCGGCAGCCTGCGACTGCTGGCGGACGTCGACACCGACGCGCTCCGGGCCGATCCCAAGCCGATCATCGGGTTCAGCGACATCACCGCGCTGCACCAGGTCTGGCACCAGGCGGGCGTCCCGTCGGTCCACGGCGCGGTGGCCGGGACGCGGGCCACGACCGTGCTGAACCTCCTGCGCGGCGAGGCCGGCGAGCCTGTCCGGAGCGACACCGAGCAGTACGGCGCGTACCTCACGACGTCGGGCACGGCCTCGGGCCCCTTGTTCGGCGGCAACCTCGAGATGCTGGCCCGCAGCGTCGGCATCGTCGACAACGACCTCGCGGGCCACGTCCTGCTGCTGGAGCTCAACCGCACGGTCGGGCTGGGGATGGTCGACCGGCCGCTGACCCAGCTCATCCTGTCGGGGGCGCTCGCGGGCATCACGGGTGTCGCGGTGGGCTCGCTCGAAGGCTTCGACGGCTACGAGGACCGGGGCTGGAACGTCCTCGACGTGCTCCGGGACCGGCTCGGCTCTCTCGGCGTGCCGATCCTCGCCGGGCTGCCGCTCGGGCACATCGAGAACCCGGTCTCCGTGCCGCTCGGCGTCCGGTGCGAGCTCGACGCCGACGCGGGCACCCTGACCGTCGCGGCGCTGAGCGCCTGACCCGGGCCGGGGGGAGGTCAGGCGCCGGGGCGGCCCGTCAGCTTGCCCGTCAGCCAGCGTCCGACCTTGCGCACGTCGGCGGCCAGGTAGCGGAACTGTCCCAGCTGCGTCCAGAACACGTTGACCTGACGTCCCGCCCACGAGGCCGGGGGCTGGGCGTCGGAAGGCCGGATGAGCTCGCCCTTGGGCTTCGCGTCGTCTGCAGACATGGGGGGATCGTACTGGTGCGTCCGGTTCACGCCGGCTGAGCTCGCATGGTCCCGCCGAGGAACATCTCCACATCGCGCCGGGACCGCAGCCGGTGGAACGTCAGGTGGGCGTTCTCGGGGGCGCTCATCGCGTCCCCGTAGCGTCGCGGATGGCTCCTGCGCTGCTGCAACGACCACCGGACGATCGAGTCCCGCTTCCAGGGCGCGAGCGCGTCGGTCCAGGGCTGGCGGAGGCCCGTGCCCGGCCAGAGCTCGGCCTGGTCGATCGCGCGCAGCAGCGTCCGGCGGTACACCCGCGCGAGCACGAGCGGCGTCGGCGGATCGATCCAGACGACGGTGTCGGCACGCTTCCAGATCGCGGCCTGCAGCACGGAGTAGTTGCCGTCGATCACCCACTCGTCGCCGGCGACGGCGGCCCCGGCGTCGCCCACGAAGTGCTCGTGCGGGCGTGGCGTCCACCCCGGACCCCAGTAGAGGGCGTCCAGCTCGACGTGCCGGATGGCGAGGTGGTCGGCCAGCCGGCGCGCGAACGTGGACTTGCCCGACCCGGACGCTCCGACCACCGACACCCTGTGCACCGGAAGAAGTTAGCCGAACGGGAGGCCCAGGTCGTCAGGATTTCTCGTCGGGCGCGGGTTCCGGTTCGGGCGTCTCCGGGTCCGACGTCGCAGGGTCTGCTGCCGCAGGCGCCTCGGTCCACCGCGCGAGCTCCCGGTCCACCAGGGCTTCGGCCCTCCGGATCCAGCGACGTTCGAAGGGCCAGCGCAGCGGGCCCCACCCCGCTCCATGGAGATCCTTTTTCCGCATCGTCACCCCGGCAGCGTGAGCATCGCCAGCGACCCGGAGACGAGCGCGAGCACCGACAGCGCGACGCACGTCCAGGTCAGTGCGTACGTCGTGCGCAGGACGTGTTCGTTGAAGGCGACCCGCACGTACAGGGCGCGGAAGAACTCGAAGTCGGTCCGGTCGGCGTCCCACTGCTCGCGCCGGGACCGGGCGAGGATCGCGGTGACCTCCGGCTCCCTGATGCGGTCGGCCAGGTACAGCGCGAGCGTCGCGATCGCGGCCAGGGCGAGGATCGCCGCGCCGACCACCGGCCAGAGGCCCGTCGTGGCACCCGCCTCCCACGCTGTCGCGTTGATCGCCAGCGAGCCACCGAAGGCGAACGTGGCGATGACCTTCTCCCCGTCGACGCGCCATCGCTGGTGCCCCAGCGCTCGCTCCAGCGCCCGCTCCGCCGTCGTCCGCAACCTCGCGTCCATGGGGTGATTCTTCTGCGCGCCCCGTCCTGTGTCGAGATGTTCTGAGATGCCCGGTTCGGCCGCCGCGGGCCTGTGCGGGGTGCTGACCCCCGGCCAATGCCTCGAAACAAAGGTTGACCTGGGCATATATCACCCGCGAGATCTTGCGTCGCCCGCCGCCGATGGGCTGGACTGGGCATCACGCCTACAGGCGTTTGCCCCGGTGGCAACCGATTCAGCCCACATCACCCACGCAGGCAGTCCAGGAGGGGAAGACGATGACCGAGAACGAGACTTCGCGGGCGGAGAGATTCGCATCCGGCAAGGCGGCCCTCGACGCGTTCCACGACGGCGCGGGCCACGGGGTGATCGAGTCGCTGGCCGACATCGCTCCCGAGCTCGGTCACCAGATCGTCGCGTGGGGCTACGGCGACATCCTGTCCCGGCCCGAGCTGGACCCGCGGGAGCGGCAGCTCGTGACCCTCGGGATCCTCACCGCGATGGGGGGCAGCGAACCGCAGCTCGAGGTGCACATCGGCGCGTCGCTGAAGGTCGGGCTCACGCCGCAGCAGATCGTCGAGGTCTTTCTGCACAGCTCGGTCTACTGCGGGTTCCCGCGGGCACTGAACGCCGTCGCCGTCGCCAAGAGGGTGTTCGCCGAGCGCGGCCTGATGCCGCTGGCCGGCGAGGCCCCCGGAGCCTAGAGGTACGTCACCCCGGTCAGCTCCTGCGCCACGCTCCACAGCCGCTGCCCGACGGCGGGGTCGGCCGCCTCCGCGGATGCCGGTGCCTCGACGACGCGGCCGCGCATCTCGCGGAACCCGCCAGGGCCGAAGAACTGACCGCCTCGCACCCCGGGAGCCGTGGCCGCCCGGAGCTGCGGCAGCGCGCCCTGCTCGACCGGCTGTGTCGCGAGCAGACCGAGGCGCGCGATCCAGCGGCCGGCCCGGCCTCGGTCCGCCCAGGCGCGCGGAGTCAGGTTGGTGCCGGAGATACCGGGATGCGCGAGCGCGCTGAGCACGGGCGACCCTGCGGCCCGCAGCCGCCGGTCGAGCTCGAGGCCGAACACGGTGGTCGCGAGCTTGGAGGCCCCGTAGGCCGGCGCGGCGCGGTAGTCGCGCTCGGACATGAGGTCGTCGAAGTCGAGGTGCGCGGTCTTGTGCGTGATGGAGCTGAGGGAGACCACGCGCGGCGCCTCGCCACGGGCGAGCAGCGGGAGCAGGCGCCCGGTCAGCGCGAAATGGCCCAGGAGGTTGGTGCCGAGGTGCAGCTCGAAGCCGTCGGACGTCGTCCGGCGCGGCCCCAGGACCACCAGACCCGCGTTGTTCACGAGGAGGTCGACCCGCCCGAGCTCCTCGGCGACGCCGTCGGCGAACGCCCGCACCGACGCGAGTGACGCCAGGTCCAGCCGCCGCACGCGCAGCTTGGCGCCGGGCACGGCGGAGGAGATGTCGCGTGCGGCGTCCTCACCGGCCACTACGTTCCGGACGGCGAGGACGACGTCGGCGCCGTGGCGGGCGAGCTCGGTCGCCGTCACGCGGCCGAGGCCGGAGTTCGCCCCGGTCACGATCGCGAGCCGGCCGGTCTGGTCAGGGATGTCGGAGGTGTTCCACGGGTTCATGGTCGGCGACGCTAGGCCGCTCCGGCCGGGTCCCACGCGTCCTCGCCTCCCTCGGTCTGGCAGGACCACCCTGGCCGGGGGACGGGGGCGCACACTGGGGAGCATGACGGCGGAGCAGACCTACGCGCGCGAGCTGGGAGACTTCCTGCGGTCGCGCCGGCAGCGCACCACGCCGGAGGACCTGGGGCTGGAGCCCGGGCCGCGGCGCTAGGTCGACGGGCTGCGCCGCGAGGAGGTCGCGATGCTGGCGGGCCTGAGCGCCGACTACTACCAGCGCCTGGAGCAGGGCCGGAACGTGCGCCCGTCCGACGCGGTGCTCGACTCGCTCGCCGACGCGCTGGAGCTGGACGAGATCGAGCGGCGGCACATGCTCATGCTCGCTCGGGCCACACGGCAGCCCGCGCCGCCCGTCCACCGCAGGCCCGAGCGGGTGCCCCAGAGCACGGCGCGCCTGCTGACCCATCTGGGCGTGCCCGCCGTCGTGCTGGGCCGTCATCTCGACGTCCTCGCGTGGAACGACCTCGCCGCAGAGCTGCTCGGCGACCCGGCGGCCTACCCGCCCGAGCGCCGCAACTTCCTGACCGCACTGTTCGACGAGGACGGGTCCCGGCTGCGCTGCGCGGACTGGGAGACGACGGCGCTCGACTACATCGGGATGCTACGCGCCGCCGTCGCCGCGGACCCGGACCACCCCCGGGCGGTCGCGGTCGTGGGCGAGCTCAGCATCCGCAGCCCCGAGTTCCGCCGCCTGTGGGCGCGGCACGACGTACGCGAGAGCGTGCACGGCGCCAAGGTGATCCACCACCCGCGAGTGGGCGACATCGCGCTGGAGTGGGACGCGTACCCGCTGCCCGGCAACCCGGGGCCGGTCATGGTCGTGTTCACCCCGCAGCCCGGTGCCGCCGACGACCAGCTCCGGCTGCTCGCCTCGCTCGCGGGGTTGGACGCGACCCCCGCACCACCTGCTCGGCCGGGCCCGGCGCAGACCTGCTAGGGCCGCGGCAGCGCCGCCG
>NZ_KI911634.1:45904-48364 GCF_000515355.1 Promicromonospora kroppenstedtii DSM 19349
GCAGCGCCGCCGCGTCGCGGTGCTCGACCAGCTCCGACCGCTCGCGGCGGATCCGGTCCACGCCCCAGGCACCGAGCGGGGCGAGCGCCGCGTTGAGCGCCGCGCCGTGCTCGGTGAGCGAGTACTCGACGCGGGGCGGCACCTCGGCGTGCACGCGGCGGGTCAGGAGCCCGTCCGCCTCCATCTCGCGCAGGTGCTGGGTCAGCATCTTCTCGCTCACGCCCGGCAGCCCGCGGCGCAGCTCGGCGAACCGCCGCACGCCGTGCTCGTCGAGCTCCCAGAGGATCAGGCCCTTCCACTTGCCGCTCACCACGTCGAGGGCGGCGTCGATGCCGCAGATGTAGGGGCCGTTCCGGGGTGCCTTCGCCATCGCGCGCTACTCCTGTCCAGGGTACTTACCACGAGGTAAGTACCCCAGTAATTAGTGGGTACTTCCACGATCGTACGTCCCGCGGTGAGCATGGTCAGGTCCACATCGACCTGAGGAGAAACACCATGACCACCACCGAGGGCACCGGCGTCACGGTGCTCGGACTGGGCGCCATGGGCAGCGCTCTCGCCTCCGCGCTGCTCGACGCCGGCCATGCCACGACCGTCTGGAACCGCACCCCCGCCCGCGCCGCCGGTCTGGCCGCCCGGGGCGCCGCGGCGCCGTCGGACATCGCGGAGGCCGTGACGGCCCACCCCCTGGTGATCGCCTGCCTGCTGGACCACGCCTCCGTGCACCAGAGCCTCGATGCCGTGATCGGCACCATGCGGGGCGGCGCCCTGGTGAACCTCACGACCACCACGCCGAACGAGGCCCGCGAGCTCGCCGGCTGGGCGGCAGCGCACGGCGTCGACTACCTCGACGGCGCGATCATGGCGACCCCGCCCATGATCGGCACCACCGAGGCCTCGATCCTCTATAGCGGCCCACGGGAGGTGTTCGACGGCGTCCGCCCCGTCCTCGACCGTTGGGGCACCAGCACCTACGACGGCGCCGACCCCGGCCTGGCCTCGCTGTTCGATCTCGCGCTGCTCTCGGGCATGTACACGATGTTCGCGGGGTTCCTGCACGGGGCCGCGATGGCCGGCTCCGCCGGCATGACCGCCACCGAGTTCGCCGCGCGCGCCACGCCCTTCCTCAGCGCCATGACGGCGGGCTTCGCGCACGACGCCGCCGTGGTCGACGGCGGCGACTACACGGTCCCCGGTCAGCAGAGCCTGGACTTCTCGGACCTGAGCCACATCGTCCGCGCGAGCGAGGAGCAGGGCGTCGCTCCCGGACCGGTCGCGGCCGTGCAGGAGCTGATCAGCGGGCAGATCGCCCAGGGGTACGGCGCCGAGGGCTTCGCCAGGATCTACGAGAGCCTGCGGGCCGACGCGGAGGTCGCCCGATGACCACCCCCGTCACCCTCATCGGCCTGGGCCCGATGGGCCGGGCCATGGCACACGCCCTGCTCACCGCGGGCCACCCCGTCACCGTCTGGAACCGGACCCCCGCCAGGGCCGCCGACGTCGTCGCGGCCGGGGCGCGGCTCGCACCCACACCCGCGGACGCCGTCGCCGCGAGCGACCTGGTGATCCTGAGCCTCACCGACTACCAGGCGATGTACGACATCCTCGGAACCGCGACGGCCGCGCTCGCGGGCCGCACGCTCGTGAACCTCAGCTCCGACTCGCCGGACCGGACCCGCGAGGGCGCCGCCTGGGCCGCGGATCACGGCGCGCGCTTCCTGACGGGCGGTGTGATGAACCCTGCGCCGATGGTCGGCACCGACGCGGCGTACGTGTACTACAGCGGTCCGGCCGACGTGCTGGACGCGCACCGCGACGCGCTGACCACCATCGGTGCGCCGCGCTACCTGGGGGAGGACGCCGGGCTCGCGCAGCTCATGTATCAGGCCAACCTCGACGTGTTCCTCACCGCGCTCGCCGGGCTGATGCACGCCACCGCGCTGCTGGAGCCGGCCGGTGTGCGGCCGACGGCGGCGCTCCCGGAGCTGCTGCAGACCCTGACCGGCATCCCGGAGATGCTGGACGCGGGCGAGGACACGGCGGCGCAGCTCGAGGCGGGCGAGCACCCGGGCCACCTGAGCACGGTCACGATGATGGGCGCCACCGCCGACCACGTGGTCGCGGCCAGCGAGGCGGTGGGCGTCGACACCGGTCTGCCGGCCGCCGTCCAGGCGTACTACACCTGGGCCCGCGAGCACGGCCACGGCGGTGACAACTGGACCCGGATCATCGACGCGATGCGGCCCCGGGCGAAGGCCTGACCAGCCCGCCTGATCAGCCCCGCCCGATCCGCCGGCGCGGGTCCAGCCCCGAGTCGGCGAGGCTGGTGACCATGCCGCCCGGGGTGAACGCGCGCTCCGCGCGCAGGTCCTGCACCACGGAGCGGAGCAGCCCGGGCACGAAGTCCCGCCCTCGGCGCACGCACCACGGCAGCCCGGCCCGCACGAGCCAGACCAGCCG
>NZ_KI911634.1:48464-56035 GCF_000515355.1 Promicromonospora kroppenstedtii DSM 19349
CGGCGTAGGCCGGGTCCAGCCCGGCCAGCTCACCCGCGACCCCGAGGGCCAGCCGCCGGTGCCCCGCCGGCGAGGGGTGCACCCGGTCCACGTGCCAGGCCTTCTCCCCGGCGGGCGCGATCGCCCCCACGGCGTCGACCACCACCACCCGGCCAGGGCCGGGATGGATTGAGCTCGGTCGGTTGCCTTCAGACCGGTCGGTTGATGGACCGGTCTCAGTGCGACCGACCGAACTCGAAGTGGACGCCCCGGCGACCTCGTCCACCGCCGCGTTGACGGCCGCGACGCGGCGGCGCATCACGCGCCGGACCAGCCGCGGGGCGAGCTCGAAGAGGCCGATCACGGGGAGCCGCACCAGCACCACGTCCGTGCCCGCCCGGCACAGCTCGCCCACGCAGCGGTGCAGGTCGGCAAGAGTGAACCGGGCGTCGAAGTCGCTGCGCAGCACGTCGTTGCCGCCCACGAGCACGGTCGCGAGCCGGGGCCGCAGGGCGAGGGCGGCGTCGAGCTGTGTGTCCGCCACGTCGCGGGAGCGGGCGCCGTTGGTGGCAAGGTTCGTGAACTCGTCCACGCCGAGCACGGCGGCGAGGTGCGCGGCCCAGCCGGGGCCGTGAACGGCGTCCGGGCCGACGGTGTCGCCCACACCCACGGTGATCGAGTCACCGAGTGCGACCAGCCGGAAGCTCTCGCGTCCCGCCGGCCCCGTCATCTCACCGTCGCCCCGCGGTGCCGGCGTCGGCCAGGTCGAAGGCCCGGCGCGAGTGCAGGTCCATCATCGCGTCCCCGGTGGCGCTCCAGGGGAAGAGCTCCGCGCGGGCGCGGGCCTCCTTGCGCCGTCGGTCCACGTCGCGGTCGAGCACCTCGTGCAGGGCGAGGGCCAGGGCGGACGGTTCCGGCGGGGCGGCGGCGCCCGCGGTGCCCACCACCTCGGGCAGCGCGCTCGACGAGCTGCAGACCACCGGCGTGCCCGAGGCGAGGGCCTCCAGGGCCGCGAGGCCGAAGGTCTCGATGGGTCCGGGGGCGATGACGACGTCGGCGCAGGTCAGCAGGGTCGCGAGCCGGTCGCGGTCGGGGATGAACGAGAGGAACCTGTGCGGCAGCCCGGCGGCCTCGGCCCGCTTGCGCATCTTCGGCAGCAGCGGTCCGGCGCCCGCGACGACGAGTCGCACGGGGCGGCCGTCGCGCATGAGCTGGGCGGCGGCGTCGATCGCGAGGTCGGGCCGCTTCTCGGTGGACTGGCGGCTCGCGAGCACGATGAGCGCGGTGCCTGGCGGCGCGTACTCCGCACGTGCTGCGGCCGAGTACCGGTCGGGCCGGAACCGTTCCAGGTCGACGCCGAGCGGTACGCGGTACAGGGGAGGGAGCTTGGCGCCCCGCACGCGTTCGGCGAGGCGCTCCACCTCGGCCCCGGCGAAGTGGGTGGTGGCCACGAGCCGGTCGAACCGGGTGAGCGTGGCGAGGTTGTAGCGGTCGGCCAGCGCCGGGGTCGCCGTCGCGCCGAACGAGGCCGCGTAGCCACCCTCGGCGCCGCCGGGGATCCAGGAACGCAGCACGCCGTCGACCCGCTCGTGCAGCATCATCAGCGACGGGACGCCGGCCTCGCGGGCCCAGTCGCCCAGGCCGGCCAGCGTGGTGCGGTCGCTCACCTCGAGCCGGTCCGGCGCGAGCGTCTCGAGCAGACCGCGCATCTTCCCGGGCCGCACCACGGCGCGGTAGCCGCCGGAGAACGGCACGCGGGGGGCCGCCAGGCTGACCACCTTGACCCCGTCCACGGTCGAGACCCCGTCCCGCTTGTCCGGCACGACGAGCACGGGTTCGTGCCCCCGGGACAGGTACTGCCCGGCCATGGCGTGCATCGCGGTGCGGATGCCCCCGGAACGAGGGCTGTAGAAGTTCGCGACGTGGACGATTCGCAAGTTATACCTCCGCTGAGCCGGCTCTCGCGTGCACCCGGATCGCGTCGTCGTAGTGCCCCATGAGCTCGGAGCAGATGTCGTGCCACGTACGGCCCTCGGCCCTCATCCGGGCCGCGGTACCGAAGGCCCGCCGCTTGCGCTCGTCGCCCACCAGGTCGACGACGCGGGCCCGGAGCGCCTCGTGGTCACCTGGAGGGTACAGCCAGCCGTCGTGGGAGTGCCGGACGATGTCCAGCGGGCCGCCCGCCGCAGGTGCCACGACGGGGACGCCGCTCGCGTGCGCCTCCTGCAGCGTCTGGCCGAAGGTCTCCAGCTCGCCGGGGTGCACGAACACGTCGAGGCTCGCCATCGCGCGCGACAGCTCGGCGCCCCGCAGCAGCCCGGTGAAGTGGGCGGCGGGCAGGGTCTGGCGCAGCTCGTCCCGCTCGGGGCCGTCACCCACGATCACGAGGCGGACGTTCGGCAGGTCCTGCACCACGCGCAGCGCCTCGACCTGCTTCTCGGCGGCCAGCCGACCCACGTAGCCCACGAGGATCTCGCGCCCGGCGCCGACCTTGCGCCGCCAGGCCTCGTCGCGGAACTGCGGGTGGAACGCCCGCGTGTCCACGCCCCGGCCCCAGAGCCGCAGGTTGGGGATGCCGTGGTTCTCCAGCTGTCGCATGGTCGCGGTGGACGGGGCGAGCGTCATCGTCGCGCGGTCGTGGATGTCCTTGACCCGCTTCCACAGCAGGGGCTCGAAGTGGCCCAGGCCGTACCGCGCCGCGTAGCCAGGCACCTCGGTCTGGTAGACCGCGACGCTCGGCAGCCCCAGCCGCTCGGCCGCGAGGATGCCGCGCCAGCCGAGGATGAAGGGAGACGCGAGGTGGACGACGTCGGGGGCGAACGTGGCCAGCGTGCGCTCGGTGCGCCACTTCTTGCCGACCACGAGCCGGACGTCCGGATACCCGGGGAAACCGATGGAGCCGAGCTCGACGACGGGGGCGCCGCTCACGAAGGGCGGCACGTGGCCGATCGACGCGTCGGCGTCGGGCGCGAGGACCATGGCCTGGTCCCCCCGCTCGTGGAGGTGCTCGAGGACCCGCAGGACGGAGTTGGTGACCCCGTTCACCTGCGGGAGGAAACTCTCCGCAACGATGGCTACTCGCACGCTACGAACCTGCCGGTCGCCGGTGTCCGGACGAAGACTTTCGTGCGGCGAGTCGGGGAACGGGTGGCGTCGAGACGGTAACCGCTACACACGATGTCACGATCCTGACCGTAGCGGAGCCACCGTGCCCATGGCATGGGGAACACCCCTGAAGTGACCCTCAACTCGTCACAGTCGGCACCCTGTGGGCAAAGGCGAGCTGGGAAAGCCGGACGAGCGCGCCGGCCAGGAGGGCCACGAGCAGCGCGTTGCGCAGGGCGCCGACGCTCGTGGCGAACCACCAGCCGCCCAGGAACTCGCCGTACCGCAGCGGGTAGAGCTCCATGGTCAGGCGGGCCACGATCAGCGTGCCGACGGCGGGCACGAACCACGTGCGCTTGGTGCCCTGGCTGCGGCTGCCGAGCGCGATGGCGGCCGCGACGGGCGGGCCGACCCACGCGATGAACTGCGGCGAGCCCACCTTGTTGAAGACGATCAGGGCCAGCAGCTCCGCGGCCGCGCCGACCAGCAGGATGTCGCCCACGCGCTCGGGGCGGCGCCGGGCGGCCCACCAGATCAGCGCGGCGATCAGGAGCGCGGCGACGGGTAGGGCCACGTCGAGCACCTGCGCGGTGAGGTCGGCGCCCCCGCCGAGCACCTCGTAGGTGTAGATGACGTCGTCGTACTCGACCTTGATCGTGGGGTCCCAGATCCGGGCCACCGTGAACGGCGTGGCGGCGACGGCCTCGACCTGGAGCTGCCGGTCGCCCTGCTCGCCGAAGACGTCCAGCACGTTCGCCTGCCCGCCGCCCGCGAAGGCGAGGCCGACGACGACGGCGCACACCGCCGCGCCCGGCAGCACCACGTTCCGCACGAACGCCCTGAGGTTCGACGCCGTGGCGGCCAGTGCCAGGGCCACCGCGCCCGGGGCGATCTTGATCCAGGCGCCCACGGTCGCCAGCGCCATCGCGAGGGCCGGCCGCGGGACCGCGATCAGCAGTGCCACGAGGATGATCGGCGCGAGCAGGCCGTCGAGCCGGCCGATCCAGATGGGCCCGAGCATGACGAGGAAGAACAGCCAGTACCAGGAGGCGGCGCGGCCGTGCGGCTTGGCCCGGCCGAGCAGGGCGACGGCGCCGGCGTTGGCGGCGGTCACCATGCCCATCCACCACCAGTCGTAGCCGACGGTGCTCTCGGTGAACAGCGCGGGGATGGTCATCGGCCCCAGCGCGCCCAGCGGGTAGACCCAGGCGTAGTCGAGCACGGGCCACGAGCCCGTGTTCATGCCGTTGCGAACCCACCACTCGTACAGGTTCACGTCCCCGAGGATCTGCCCCCCGAAGACCCAGGCCTGAAAGATGATCCAGGCGTGGGCCAGCACGAAGCCGACCCACAGGGCCGGCCAGGAGGAGAACACGCGGGTGGCGGACCGCAGGAGGTCCACGGCCTTGGGCGTTGTCGACAGGTCTGACGGGCTCGGCACGGGCCACATCCTTGCACTGATCGGCGACCCGATCGGCGATCGGTCGATACGGGTGCAAGTTCGGCGATTCGCGAGTTAGAGTTCGGGTACCCGAACTTTCTGGAGACCCGATGACTCGCACCGCCGCTGGGCCACGCACCGGTCGCGCCCGCCTCTTCGTCCTGCTCGGACCTGCCTTCGTCGCGGCCATCGCCTACGTGGATCCCGGCAACGTGGCCGCGAACCTCACCGCGGGAGCCCGGTTCGGGTACCTGCTGGTCTGGGTGCTCGTGGCGGCCAACGCGATGGCGGTGCTGGTGCAGTACTTGTCGGCCAAGCTCGGCGTGGTGACCGGCCGGTCACTGCCCGAGGTGCTGGGGGAGCGGCTGCCCCGCCGCGCCCGGCTCGCCTACTGGATGCAGGCCGAGGTGGTCGCCGCCGCGACCGACCTTGCCGAGGTGATCGGCGGTGCCATCGCCCTGAACCTGCTGTTCGGCGTGCCGCTGGTGCTGGGCGGCGTCATCACCGGGGTGGTGTCCCTGCTGGTGCTGGGAGTGCAGCAGCGCCGCGGGCAGCGGGCGTTCGAGGGGGTCGTCACGTCGATGCTCGCCGTGCTCACGGTCGGCTTCTGTGCCGGGCTGTTCTTCTCCCCGCCCGACCCGGCCGCCATGCTGGCCGGCCTCGTGCCCCGCCTGGAGGGCGCGGACTCCGTGCTGCTGGCGGCCTCGATGCTCGGCGCCACCGTGATGCCGCACGCGATCTACCTGCACTCCTCGCTCGCTCGCGACCACCTGCACGCGCCGTCGACGTCGGTGCCGCGCATCCTGCGCGCCACGCGGGTGGACGTGGTTCTCGCGCTGATCCTGGCCGGGAGCGTGAACATCGCCATGCTGCTGCTGGCGGCCGCGAACCTCGCCGGCCGGGAGGGCACGGACACCATCGAGGGCGCGCACGCCGCCATCGCCGGCACGCTCGGGCCGGTCGTGGGCGTGCTGTTCGCCGTGGGGCTGCTGGCCTCGGGGCTCGCGTCCACGTCGGTCGGTGCCTACGCGGGGGCCGAGATCATGTCGGGGCTGCTGAAGGTGCGCGTGTCGCTGCTGACCCGGCGCGTGGTGACGCTGCTGCCGGCGATCCTGCTGCTCATGACTGGGATCTCGCCCACCTGGCTGCTGGTGGTGAGCCAGGTGGTGCTCAGCTTCGGTATCCCGTTCGCGATGATCCCGCTGGTGAAGCTCACCCGGGACCGCGCGCTGCTGGGCGAGCACCGCAACGCCCTGACCACCCAGGTGCTGGCCTGGGTGGTCGCGGGCGTGATCGTGGCGCTGAACGTCACGCTGCTGTGGCTGACGTTCACCGGCTGAGGTAGGCGACGTCCCCGTTCGAGCTGCGCATCTCGACGGTGCGCGCGGCGTCCGGGTCGGTGGGCCCCTCGATGATCTCGTCACCGTTCGACGTCTGGATCGTCAGGGCCACCGGCTCCTCGCCGCCGTGCACCGTGATGCGGCCGTTGCTGGTCTCGGCGTAGACGTCGCCGCCCACCGCCGAGATCTCCACGGAGCCGTTGCTGGTGCGGGCCGACGCGTCGCCCGCGACCGCGTCGAGCGTGATCCGCCCGTTGCTGGTGTTGCTGGTGACGGTGCCGTCCACGTCGCCGACGGAGATCTCGCCGTTGGAGGTCGAGACCTGCACGTCGGAGCCGGCGTTCGCGACGGTGATGTCGCCGTTGCTGGACCGGGCGGACAGGAGGCCGCCCATGTCGGTGGCCTCGACCCGGCCGTTGCTCGTGCGCACGTCGACCTCACCGGCCACGCCGCTCGCCACGACGTCGCCGTTCTCGGTGCGGACCACCACCTCCGTGTCGGCGGGCAGGGTCACGTCGAGCTCGCCGGAGCACCGGGGCAGGAAGATCGACCAGCCGCAGCGGTGCGTGACCTCGAGCCGGTTCGGCGACTCGTCCGCGGAGTACCGGGGGCTGCGGAGGCCGCTGTGCGCGATGGCGTCGACCTCGACGTCGCCCTCGGCGGCGGTGACGGTGACGTCGCCGTCGGTGACCAGCACCACCGTGTCCACGGCGTCGTAGGAGCGGTGGGTGGTGGACGTCTCGGACACCATCAGGTCGACCAGGAACAGCGCGCCGAAGCCCACGACGACGACGCCGAGCACCACGCCGAGCGTCGTCAGCACGCGGGCGGTCGCGCCGCGCTGCGGGGGGCCGGGCGCGTACCCGGCGTCCTGGGGGTAGCTGTCGGGAGGCGGCTGGGTCATCAGCGGGATCCGTTCTGGTCGAGCCAGCGCAGCACGGCGAGCACCCGGCGGTGGTCGTCGGCGGCCGGCGGGAGGCCGAGCTTGGTCAGGATGTTGGTGACGTGCTTCTCGACGGCGGCCAGCCCCACGACGAGGCGGTCCGCGATTGCGGCGTTGGAGCGGCCCTCGGCCATCAGCGCCAGCACCTCGCGCTCGCGCCTGGTCAGGACATCGAGGTCCGAGCCGGGGTGGCGCGCGATGATCTGCGTGACGACCTCGGGGTCCACGACGGTGCCGCCCTCCGACACCCGGGCGACGGCGTCGAGGAACTCGTCGACGTCGGCCACGCGGTCCTTGAGCACGTAGCCCAGGCCGCGCGCGCCCCGCGCGAACAGCTCGCTCGCGTAGCTCTGCTCCACGTACTGCGAGAGCACCAGGACGGGCAGCCGGGGGTGCAGGCTGCGCAGGTGCACCGCGGCCCGCAGGCCCTCGTCGGTGTGCGACGGCGGCATCCGCACGTCGGTGACCAGCAGGTCGGGCAGCTCGGCGTCCGGCGTCGACAGGGCGAGGACCAGGTGGTCGGCCGTGCCGTACCCCGTCACCTCGTGCCCTTCGGCCACCAGCAGGCGGGTCAGGCCGTCCAGGAGGAGGACGGAGTCCTCCGCGATCACGATGCGCACGGGACCTCCACGGTCAGGCGGGTGCCCGCACCGGGCGGGCTGTCGAGCTCGAAGGTGCCGTCCAGGGCCGCGACCCTGCCGCGCAGGCCCGCGAGCCCGCTGCCGGGGGACAGCTCCGCGCCACCGCGGCCGTCGTCGGACAC
>NZ_KI911634.1:56135-58638 GCF_000515355.1 Promicromonospora kroppenstedtii DSM 19349
GGACGCCGGTCTGGCGGGCGACGCGAGCGCGCTCGGCGGTGCCGAACCGGCGGGCGACGACGAGACAGAAGGCGAGCATCGGCACGCCGACGCCGAGCGCGGGGACCAGCCCGGCCGAGACCAGGACGAGGATCCAGACGGTGAGGCCCGCGGTCAGGTGCCACACCCACCCCACGGCCAGCGAGGCGACGGCGCGCCGGGTGGCCGGGTGGAAGGGCGCCCGGAAGAAGTCCGCGCCCGAGGTCAGTGCGGGCGCGACGTGCTCCGCGAGGGTGCGGGGCGGGGGCACCGGGCCGTCATCGCTGGTCATGGTCATGACCCTAGGCGGCCCGGCGCCCCCGGCACATTGAGTGACCCCACCGGGTGCGGGTGGGGTTGTCCCTACCCCGGTACTGCTCAGGCGAAGGCGCTGGTACCCGTGATCTCGCGGCCGATGATCAGGGCCTGCATGCTCTCGGTGCCCTCGTACGTGTGCAGGGCCTCGATGTCGGCGAAGTGCCGCGCCACGCGGTTCTCCAGCAGGATGCCGTTGCCGCCGAGCAGGTCGCGGGCGATCGCCGCGATCTCCCGAGCGCCGCGCGTGCAGGTGTACTTGGCGAGCGACGCCTGCGGGCCGGTGAGCTGCTCCGCCTCGTCGAGCCGCGTCATCTGCTTCACGAGGAGCTGCATCTGCGTGAGGATCGACAGCATCTTGGTGAGGCGTTCCTGGACCATCTGGCTGGCGGCCAGCGGCCGGCCGAACTGCACCCGCTGCTTGGAGTAGGCCACGGCGGTCTCGTAGCAGGCGATGGCCTGCCCGACGGCGCCCCAGGCGACCCCGAGGCGCGTGGCGAACAGGACGCGGCCGGTGTCCTTGAACGAGCGCGACTTCGGCAGCAGGCTGTCGGCCGGGACGAACACGTCGTCCAGCACGATGTGGGCCTGGTGGATGGCGCGCAGCGAGAGCTTGCCCTCGATCGTCGTGGCCCGGTACCCGGGGGTGTCCTGCGGGACGATGTAGCCGTGCACCTGGCCGTCCTCGCCGCGCGCCCAGACCACGGAGATGTCGCCGATCGAGCCGAAGCCGATCCACTTCTTCTCGCCGTTGATGACGTATCCCTCGACGCCGTCGCGCGTCTCCTTCACGGCGGAGGTCTCCAGGCCCACGGAGTCCGAGCCGTGCGTGGGCTCGGTCAGCGCGAACGCGCCCAGGATCTCGCCACGGGCCATCGGGCCGGCGTACTTCTCGATCTGCTCGTCGGAGCCGAGCATGACGATCGAGCGCAGCGCGAGGCCGCCCTGCACGCCGCAGATCGTGGTCACGGAGCCGTCGCCGCGCGACATCTCCATCGCGGACAGGCCCTCGGCCATCTTCGAGATCTTCGGGAAGCCGGGCACGTCCACGCCGTCGCGCAGGAAGTCCAGCTCGGCCATGCGCTTGACCAGGTCCATCGGTACCTCGTACCGCTCCCAGTAGCCGTCGATGACGGGGAGGACCTCGTCCTGCACGAACCGGCGGACGGCGAGCTGCTGGGCCCGCTCCTCCTCCGTGATGTCGGCGAACACGCCGGCGAAGTCGATGTCGAGCGGCTGCGTGAGGTCGTAGTCGGGCGCCGTCACCCCTGGGGTCTGAGTCATGCTCCCCATGGTGCGCCGGTACCGGATCTCAGGTCAAGCGATACTACGTCTCACTCAGTCGATGCCTCGCCGTGCCGGCAGACGCGCCCGTGCGCCCAGGCCTGAGGCCGGGTCCGGACCCGTTCTCCCGACGCCGCGGCACGCCGCACCTCGAGCTGCAGGTACTGGTCCTGGGCCGCCTCGGCCACGGAGTACGGCGCCGCCGCCCCGTGCAGCACGTGGTCGGCCATGTCGGCGACGATGCGCGCGATCGACAGCTCGTCGTCGGGCAGGCGGGCCGGGCGGAACTCGTTGCGGTGCACCCACTCGCCGTCGAGCGTGTAGCCCCGCAGGAACAGGCCCTCGTGGCTGCCGGCGCCGCCCGCGGCCACCCGCTCCAGCGCCGATCGACGGGGCTGCCCGTCGGCACCGACCGTGCGGGCGACGTCGTCGCGCAGCTCGCCCCGCTCGCCGCGCACGAGCAGGGTGGGGGAACGCACCCAGGAGCGGTACTGGACGTCGTCGAACTCGTAGGTGCCGAGCCGGTCGCCGAAGTCGAGCCATGCCGTCGCGTGCACCGTGTCGACCAGGGCGAGGTCGTCGGGGTCGGCCGCCCGGCTGGGGCTCGGCAGCACCCGGCGCGCGTCGCGGCGGGCGGTGATCTCGGCGTCCTCGAAGCCGGCGCCCAGGGCCCGGCGCAGCACGCTGATCCCGTGGTAGTCGTGCGCCACCGCCACGTGCGTGTCGGTCACCCTGCCGAGCCGGCCGGACGCCGCGACCGCGAGCTGCGCGCTGACCAGCGGTTCCAGGTGGTACTGCTCGGCGACGTGCACGCAGGCGCCGTCGTCCACGAGCCGTTGCAGCGCGGCGAGCTCCTCGACCGTGCCGGCCGCCGGCGTCTCCGTGA
>NZ_KI911634.1:58738-67261 GCF_000515355.1 Promicromonospora kroppenstedtii DSM 19349
GGCCGCGGGTCGCCAGCGCCTCCCGGTCCGCCGCGTTGCGGGTGGCCACGCCGGCCACCTCGAACCGGTCGGGCAGGGCGTGCAGCACCCGCAGCATGGTGCGGGCGCGGAAGCCCGAGCCGACGATCCCGATCCTGGCCGTGCGCTCCTGTGCGTTCACGAGCGCCGACGCTACGCGACCGGCCGGGCGATCAGGCGGCCGCGACCGCCACCTGGTCCGGGCCGGCGTTCTCCCGGCGGCTGATGCGCCACCACGCGAAGAAGCCGAACAGCGTGAACGCTCCGTAGACCACGTACATGAGCGCGGTGGCCCAGTACCCGGCGGAGAACAGGAGCGGCACGCCCACGAGGTCGACGGCCACCCAGATCAGCCAGAACTCGACCCAGCCCTTGGCCATGCCGTAGGTGGCGAGCACCGAGCCGGTGAAGATCCAGGCGTCGGCCCAGACCGGCTCGTACGAGCCGAGGGTCCGGAAGAGGGGGGTCAGGAGCAGGGTCCCGGCGAACATCCCGGTCACCAGGCCGATGCGGACCCGCCACGAGGCCCAGCGCGGGTGCACCGCGACCGTGCCGGCGCCGCCCGCGCGCTGGGTCTCCCGCCAGCGGTACCAGCCGTAGATCGACACGGCGATGAACATGATCTGCCGGGCGGCCTGGCCGAGCATGTCGGCGCGGCCGGTCTCGCCGAACCAGGAGCCCATGAAGACGGTGAAGAGCAGGATGTTGCCGACGATGCCCACCGGCCAGGCCCACACCTTGCGGCGCAGGCCGCCCAGGGCGGAGGCCAGGCCGAACAGGTTGCCGATGACCTCGCGCCAGTAGATCTGCTGGTCGCCGACCAGGAACGTCGCGTCGTAGGCGGCGCGGAACCAGTCCATTTCTCTTCCCTCTCCAGGTCCGCACACGGGGACTCCGGGGTGAGGGCCGCGCGCCAGGACGGCGCCGACGACGACGCGGTGCCGGCGCCCCGAGGGGTCGACGGCGCGCGTCGCACGTGCTTCCTCCCATCCGGACTTTCACCGTCGGTCCTGGAGTTCCACCAGGTCAACCGGGCTTCTCCCGAAGGAGTCACCCGGGTCGCGGACTGTCACCGCCGGCTCGGAATTTCACCGACCCCGGAGCACGTGTGCAACTGCTGCACGATGTCTAGCGGAACACAGGATGCCACGGCGGCATTCCCACCGGGACCCGCCCGTGTCAGACCAGTGCCTCGCGGACCGCGCGCGCCACCTCGTCGGGCCCGGCCGCCCCCTCGACGACCGTCACGACGACGCGGCGGGTGACCGGCGTGCCGTCGTCGGCCAGGGGGCCGGCGGCCGTGCCCAGGACGGCGGCGCGGCGCAGATCGGCGAACGCCTCCTCCAGCTCGGGCCGTAGCTCCAGCGAGGGTGTGCGCAGCCAGCGCCGCAGGATCGCGTTGTGCACCGCGACCACCGAGGCCGCGAAGGCGATCGACGCCGTGGAGGTGGACCGCTCGGGCGGCAGGGTGTCGCGCAGGTAGTGGGTGAACGCCCGCTCGTAGCGGTGCGTCGTGATGAGCTCGCGGTCGCGCAGCGCCGGCACCTGCTGCAGCAGCGCGTACCGGGCGAGCGACGTCTCACGCTGGCCCACGTGATGGTCGAACACCATGCGCGCCGCGCGGCACACCTCGAGGTACGGGTCGACGTCCGGGTCCCAGCCGCGGCCCAGGTCGTGGCCGGACTCCTCGCTCGCCCGAGCGTCGGGGCGGGTCGCGGCGAGCATGACCACGACCTCCTCGAGCAGCAGCTCGTGGTCGGCGAAGACCACGTCCTCCTTGGAGCGGAACCGGCGGAAGAACGTCGCACGGCTCACCTTCGCGGCGTCGGCGATCTCCTCGACGGTGGTTCCCTCGTACCCCTGCCGGGTGAACAGGTCCACCGCGGCGTCGACTGCCTGCGCGTGCGTGTGGGTCCGGACGGCGGTCATGCCAGGCAGGCTACCGCGTGCCCCCCGGGCGCCGTGAAGAGTCTTTGAGCGAGGAATGGGGTTCATGATGCGAATTTTCCCGTTTGCCGGAGATCTTCCCTGACTGCAGCCTGCGCAGGTAGCGCACCTCGCGCACGGCCGTCAGCAGGCCGAGGACACCGGGCACCGCGGCCCACGGGTGACCGAGGATCACGCCCACCAGGCACACCAGAAAGATCACCCCGCCGGCGACGACGGTGGCGAGGCTTCCCCAACGGATCCCGGTCACGCAGGTGAGCGTAGTCTGCTGCGCGTGACCGAGACCGCTGACCGTCCCGTCGTCGACGTCTACGTCGACCCCCTGTGCCCCTTTGCCTGGATCACGTCGCGCTGGGCCCTCGAGGTGGCCCGGATCCGCGACGTCGAGCCCACCTTCAAGCTCATGAGCCTCTACCTGCTCAACAAGGACCGCGACATCCCGGACGACTACCGGGCCCGCATCGAGAGCTCGCGCGGCATCGGCCGTGTCGCCGCGGCCGTGCAGACCGACCACGGGCCCGAGGCGTTCTCCGCCTTCTACACCGCCGCCGGTACGCGCATCCACAACCAGCAGGACAAGGCGTTCGACGACGTGGCCGTCGCGGCGCTCGCGGAGGCCGGCCTGCCCGCCGAGCTCGCGCGCGTGGCGACCTCCGAGGACTACGACGAGGAGCTCGCGGCCTCCCACAAGGCGGGTATGAAGCCCGTCGGAGACGACGTCGGCACGCCCACCATCCACGTCGACGGCGTGGCCTTCTTCGGTCCCGTGCTCACGCGCATCCCGCGCGGCGAGGAGGCCGGCGCGCTGTTCGACGCCGCCGTGGCGCTCGCGCGGTACCCGTACTTCTACGAGATCAAGCGGTCGCGCACGACCGACCCCCAGTTCGACTGACCGACCGGCACCAGAGGAAACATGACTCTCGACCTCCGCATCTTCGTCGAGCCCCAGCAGGGCGCGACGTACGACGACCAGCTCGCGGTCGCCCAGGCGACCGAACGGCTGGGGTTCAGCGCCTTCTTCCGTTCCGACCACTACCTCGCCATGGGTGACCGGGACGGCCTGCCCGGGCCCACCGACTCCTGGATCACGCTGGCCGGCCTGGCCCGCGAGACCTCGACCGTGCGGCTCGGCACGCTCGTCTCCTCGGCGACGTTCCGGCACCCCGGCGTGCTCGCCATCCAGGTGGCGCAGGTGGACCAGATGTCCGGAGGCCGCGTGGAGCTGGGACTCGGTACCGGCTGGTTCGCCGCCGAGCACGCCGCCTACGGCATCCCGTTCCCCGACAAGCGGTTCGGCATCCTCGAGGAGCAGCTCGCCGTCGTCACCGGCCTGTGGGGCACGCCCGTCGGCGAGAAGTTCTCGTTCTCGGGCGAGCACTACCAGATCACCGACTCGCCCGCGCTGCCCAAGCCCGCGCAGTCGAAGATCCCCGTGCTGGTCGGGGGAGGCGGCCCGCGCCGCACGCCCGCCCTGGCGGCGCGGTACGGCGACGAGTACAACCAGTCCTTCCCGGAGATCAGCGAGATCGGCCCCCGGATCAAGGTCATCGAGAAGGCGCTCTCGGATGCCGGGCGCGACCCCGGTTCGATCGTCCAGTCGGTGGCGCTCGTCGCCGCGATCGGCAAGGACGAGGCCGAGTTCACGCGGCGTGCTGCGGCGATCGGCCGCGAGCCGGCGGAACTGCGCGAGCACGGCATCGCCGGCACCGTCGCCGAGGCCGTGGACCGGCTCAAGGCCCTCGAGGCCGACGGCGTCCAGCGCGTCTACCTCCAGGTGCTCGACCTGGCCGACCTCGACCACCTCGACCTGGTCGCGCGCGAGGTGCGCCCGCAGCTCGGCTGACGTCTCCTGCCTGCGCACGGGCCGCCCCGCCACCTGACGGGACGGCCCGTGCGCTTCCGCAGGCCGTCGCGGTGAATGTTCCTTAGGGTCTTCCCAGCCGCTCCTCGCGACAGACCCCGGGAGAAGTCCATGCAGAGCATGTCTCGTGTTGCCCGTGCTTCGCTGGCCGTGACGGTGCTGGCCGCCGGGACGCTCGTCGGGCCGGCCGCCGCCTCCGCCGACGACGGCCTCCGGCGCGGCCCGGACCCCACCGAGGCGAGCATCGAGGCGCCGCTGGGCCCGTTCGCCGTCGAGCAGCTCGTGATCCCACGCACCGCCGCAGAGGGATACGGCGGCGCCACCGTCTACTATCCGGCTGACACGTCCGAGGGCACGTTCGGCGCGGTCGCCGTCTCGCCCGGCTACACGGGTACCCAGGCGAGCATCGCCTGGCTCGGGCCGCGGATCGCCTCGCAGGGCTTCGTCGTCGTGACGATCGACACGAACTCCCCGGCCGACTCGCCCGCGCAGCGCGGCGACCAGCTCCTCGCCGCGCTCGACCAGCTCCGGGACACCGCGGTCGCGGACCGCGTCGACCACACCCGGCAGGCCGTGATGGGCCACTCGATGGGCGGCGGCGGCAGCCTGGAGGCGGCCAAGGACCGCCCGGCCCTGCGCGCCGTCGTGCCCCTCACGCCGTGGAGCGTGGACAAGACGTTCCCAGAGGTCGGCGCGCCGACGCTGGTCGTAGGTGCCGAGGACGACACGGTGGCCCGGGTGCGACTGCACGCCGAGCCGATGTACGAGTCGCTCCCGGCGGACGGCGACAAGGCGTACCTGGAGCTGCGCGGCGCGGCCCACGACGCCCCCAGCCTGCCGGGCACGACCGTCGCCCGCTACGGCATCTCCTGGCTCAAGCTTTACGTGGACGACGACGAGCGCTACGCGCGGTTCCTCTGCCCCGCGCCGGAGCCGGACGAGCAGATCAGCGAGTACCGCAGCACCTGTTGACCGGTCCGTACCCGCTGACCGCTAAGATCCGCGCGACACTTTCGTTGCGAGATCAAGGACAACACAATGGGACTCGGCTGGAAGCTGCACGGTGACGGGGCCCGCATCGCCCCCGGTGAGGTGGTCGCCCCGCACGAGCGGCTGAGCTGGCCGCGGACCGTGGGGATCGGTCTGCAGCACATCGTCGCGATGTTCGGCGCCACCTTCCTGGTGCCCATCCTCACCGGCTTCGACCCGGCGACGACGCTCTTCTTCTCGGCGATCGGCACCATCGGGTTCCTGCTCATCACGGGCAACAAGCTCCCGAGCTACCTGGGGTCGAGCTTCGCGTTCATCGCACCGATCCTCGCGGCCACGGCGTCGGCCGGGCAGTCCGCCGCGATCGGCGGCATCTTCGCCACCGGCCTGCTCCTGGCCCTGGTGGGCGTGGTGGTGCACTTCGCGGGGCCGCGCTGGATCCAGGCCGCCATGCCGCCCGTCGTCACCGGTGTGATCGTGGCCCTCATCGGGCTCAACCTGGCGCCGGTGGCGTGGGGGTCGTGCGATGCGGACGGCAACTGCACCGGCTTCCAGGCCTCGCCGGTCACGGCCGTGGTCACCCTTGCGTCGATCATCCTGATCCAGGTGCTGTTCCGGGGAATCATCGGCCGCCTTGCGATCCTGCTCGGCGTGGTGATCGGCTACGCGTTCGCGAGCGTGCGCGGCGAGGTCGACTTCTCCCCGGTGACGAAGGCCGACTGGTTCGGCCTGCCGCACTTCACCGCGCCGTCGTTCGACCCGGCCGTGCTCGGTCTCTTCCTCCCGGTCGTGCTGGTGCTCATCGCGGAGAACGTGGGCCACGTGAAGTCGGTGGCCGCGATGACCGGCCGCGACTACGACAAGCTCACGGGTCGCGCCCTCCTGGCCGACGGAGTGGCCACCACCCTCGCCGGTCTCGGCGGCGGCTCCGGCACCACCACGTACGCGGAGAACATCGGCGTCATGGCTGCCTCCCGCGTGTACTCGACGGCCGCCTACTGGGTTGCCGCGTTCGGCGCGCTGGTGCTCAGCATGTCGCCCAAGTTCGGCGCGCTGATCAACACCGTGCCGCAGGGCGTGCTCGGCGGCGTCACCACCATGCTGTACGGGATGATCGGCATCCTCGGCGCCCGGATCTGGGTGCAGGCCAAGGTCGACTTCTCCGACTCGGTGAACCTGACCACGGCGGCCGTGCCGCTGATCATCGGCATCGCGAACTTCACGTGGGCGGCCGGCGACCTCGAGTTCGGCGGCATCGCGCTGGGCACCGCCGCTGCCCTGGTCATCTACCACGTCATGCGCGCGATCGGCCGCTGGCGGGGGACCGCCAAGGGCTGACCCTGGACAGTCGGCTGAACGCGTGGTTAGCATCTTGAACATGCGTTCAGTCGACGGTGCCGAGGACCTCACGTCCCGCGCCAAGATCCGGGACACGGCGGTCAGCCGGTTCGCGGTGGAGGGCTTCGGAGCCTCGATCCGCACCATCGCTGCCGACGCCGGCGTGAGTGCCGGCCTCGTGATGCACCACTTCGGATCCAAGGACAAGCTGCGGGCCGAATGCGACGCGCAGGTCCTGGCCACGATCGGGCGGCTCAAGCGGGAGAACGTCGCCGACGCCGCCGCGAACCAGAGCTTCTTCTCCAAGTTCGCGGCCGCGGAGGAGAACGCGAGCCTCGTCGGCTACATCCTGCGGTCCATGCAGGACGGCGGCCCGCTGGCGCGGGAGTTCATCGACCACATGGTCAGCGACGCCGTCGGCTACACCCGGGAGGGGGTCGCCGCCGGCGTCATCGTGCCCAGCCGGGACGAGGCCGCCCGCGCCCGGTACCTCACCCTCTCCGCCCTCGGTGCCCTGCTGCTCGAGGTGACGCTCGACCCACCGGAGAATCCTGCCGACCTCGCCGGGATCGTCCGCGGATACCTGACCAACAGCTACCTGCCGATGATGGAGCTGTTCACCGAGGGGTACCTGACCTCCCGGCGCATGCTCGACGACTACCTGATGTACGTCCCGGACCCGCCGGCTCAGGACGGGCTGGCGCCCGCCGCCGGCTGACCGGTCCTGCCGGCCGACCCTGGCGCCGCCCTGTCACGTCCCCACCCCGACGTCAGAGAGCGAACGAGCCATGACCGCCACACCTGCGATCGAGATCCACGACCTGCACAAGTCCTTCGGCGCCGTGCAGGCGCTCGACGGCCTGAACCTGACCGTCCGTCCAGGAGAGGTCGCGGGATTCCTCGGCCCCAACGGGGCGGGCAAGTCCACCACCATCCGCGTCCTGCTCGGCTTGCTGCGGCCCGACTCCGGACGGGCCAGCCTGCTCGGTGGTGACCCGTTCGCGCAGGCCGTCGACCTGCACGGGCGGCTCGCCTACGTGCCGGGCGACGTCACGCTCTGGCCCAAGCTCACGGGAGGCGAGGCGATCGACCTCCTGCTCCGGCTCCGCGGGGTCACGGTCGACCGGAAGCGCAAGGAGCGCATGCTCCAGCGTTTCGAGCTCGACCCGACCAAGCGGGCCGGCACCTACTCCAAGGGCAACCGGCAGAAGGTCGCCCTGGTCGCGGCGCTGAGCGCCGACGCGGAGCTGCTGGTGCTCGACGAGCCGACGTCGGGGCTGGACCCCCTCATGGAGGCGGTGTTCCAGGACTCCATCCGCGAGGCGACGGCCACCGGCACCTCGGTGCTGCTCTCCAGCCACATCCTCGGCGAGGTCGAGGCGCTGTGCGACACCGTGACGATCATCCGCAACGGCAAGGACGTGCAGTCCGGCACGCTCGCCGAGCTGCGCCACCTCACGCGGTCCAAGGTCTCGGCCGTGGTCAGCGGGGACGTCGCCGCGCTGGACTCGGTCGCGGGCGTGCACGACCTCGTCGTGAGCGACGGCGGGGGCGCGGCGGCGTCCGGTGCGCCGGCGTCGCGCATCGCGTTCCACGTGGACGACGACGCGCTGCCCCGGGTCACCCAGGTCCTGGCGGGCCTGGAGCCGCACGGCCTGACCATCGAGCCGCCGTCGCTGGAGGAGCTGTTCCTGCGGCAGTACGGCGACGAGCTCGAGCGGCTCGAGGACGCGCCCGCCGACGGCGGTTCCGTGAAGGCAGGCCGGCGATGACCGCGACGACGTTGCCGGCCGTCCCGGTGCTGGAGCGCCCCGCGCTCGCGCTGCGGGGCGCATTCGCGGGCACGGGCGACCTGCTGCGGCTCGCGCTGCGCCGCGACCGCGTGCTCCTGCCCGCGCAGATCCTCGTGTGCGCGCTGCTGTTCGTCAGCACCCTGAGCTCGGTGTCCGAGCTGTACGGGACCCAGGAGCAGCGCGACACGATCCAGGCCACCCTGGTGACCAACCCGGCGTTCCTGGTGCTGCTCGGGCCCTACGAGAACACGGGGTCGATCGCGTCGACGGTCTCGTGGCGCGTCGGCATCTTCATGGTCGCTGTCTTCGGCGTGCTCGCCGCCATGGCGGTGGTGCGGCACACCCGCAAGGAGGAGCAGCTCGGCCGGCTGGAGCTCGTACGGGCCGCCCGGGTGGGCTCGCTGGCACCGCTGGTCACCGGCCTGCTCGTCGGCGTGCTCTTCTCGGTCGTCTCGGGTGCCCTGACCACCGCGGTGGTGTGGTCGGAGGGGCCGTCCGCCGGCGCCGTCGCCCTCGGCGCGCAGGTCGCCGGGATCGGGCTGGCGGCGTCCGGCCTCGCGGCGGTGGCGGCGCAGG
>NZ_KI911634.1:67361-68126 GCF_000515355.1 Promicromonospora kroppenstedtii DSM 19349
GCGGCGCTCCGTGCGCTGCCCGCGCGCGTGGACGTGCACGTGGCGCCGGGGCGGGGACCGCCGTCGTCGGTCCTGGTGATGCGTCTCGCGGTCTGACGAAGTCGGGCGAGGGGCGCGTCGCCGCGCGCCCTCCAACCACTCCGTACCGAAGGACCGAGCACATGACTCGCTTCAGCCTGCCCGCCCGCCGCGCCCTCGCGGCGATCCCCGCCACCGCCGTCCTGGTGCTGCTGCCCACCGTGGCGTACGCCCACGTGACCGTGAACCCCGACACGACCGCCGCCGAGAGCTACGCGAGCCTCGCGTTCCGCGTGCCGACGGAGTCGGACACCGCCTCCACCGAGAAGCTTGTCGTCGACCTGCCCACCGACACCCCGTTCCTCAGCGTCACGCCGCGGAGCCTGCCCGGCTGGGACGTCGAGGTCGAGGTGGCCGAGCTCGACGAGCCGTTCGAGGTCGAGGGCGCGACCGTCGACGAGGCGCCCGTCCGCGTGACCTGGACCGCCCAGAAGGGCAACGAGGTGCCGCCGCACGAGTACCAGGAGTTCGCCGTCCGGGTCGGCGCGCTGCCCGCCGAGGGCACCGACGTGGTGCTGCCCGCGCACCAGACCTACACCGACGGCAGCGTCGTCGACTGGGACGACCTGGCCGGTGATGACGGCAAGGAGCCCGAGGCGCCCGCCCCGGTGTTCACCACGACCGCCGCCGAGGGCGACGGGCACGGCGGTGCGGCCCACGCGGAGGCGGGCTCCGACGGCGCCACCG
>NZ_KI911634.1:68226-68788 GCF_000515355.1 Promicromonospora kroppenstedtii DSM 19349
CCGACCTGGCGCCGCAGCTCGACGTGTACCGGCGGCTGCTCCTGCGGGCCAACCCCGGGATGGGCGACGACCTTCCGCTGGGAGTCGTGTACCTGATGACGGTCGGCTGGCGGCAGATCTTCGGCGTCCTGTGCATGCTCGCGTTCGACCCCGAGGCCCCGCCCGTGAGCGAGCTCGGCGAGTCCATCGCCCAGCTCAACCGCTCGCTCCTGGAGCTCGTAGGCCTGGTGCCGAGCCCGGCGGTGCGCCTGGTCGGGGTGCCCGGGGCCGCCTGAGCCTCAGCCGAGGACGTCCACCAGGAGGTCCGCCAGGCTCGCGGCCAGCGCGCCGTCCGGGTCGAGGTCGGGGTCGAAGACCGTGAGCTGCAGCCCCACGCAGCGCGGGGACGCGCACAGGACCGTCAGCAGCTCCAGCACCTCCGGCCGGTCGAGCCCGCCGGGGTCGGGGCTGTCGACGGCCGGCATGACCGTGGGGTCGAGCACGTCGGCGTCGACGTGCACCCAGAACCCGTCCAGCTCGGCGCGTTCGAGGCGGCCCAGCGCGGCGCGGCCGACGGCGGCCG
>NZ_KI911634.1:68888-70100 GCF_000515355.1 Promicromonospora kroppenstedtii DSM 19349
TCGGCGCGGCCCTGGTGACGCGCCGCCGCGCCTGACCTCGTCGGGGTGGCGGTCGCGCGTGCAAGACTGGAACGTGCCCGCCGCCACCCCGACCCGCAGGCAGCGACTGCGCGCAGAGCTGCTGCGTGAGGCGCGCGCGGCGGCCCGCCGGCTCCTCGCCGAGCACGGGGCGGACGGCGTCACGATGGTCGCGGTCGCCAAGGAGGTCGGGATCGCCGGGCCCGGCATGTACCGGTACTTCGAGGGACGCCCCGGTCTGCTCACCGCCGTCTACGACGACACGCTGGACGAGCTGATCGCCTACCTGGAGCGGGCGGTCGCGCGGCAGCCGGCCGACGACCAGGCCGCGCGGCTGCACGCCGCGACGCACGCGCTGTTCGTGTGGTGCCGCTCCCACCGGAACGAGTTCGACCTGCTGCTCGGCGCCGACGCACAGCACGCGGTGGGGGCGTCCGGCACGAGCCGCCCGCACTTCGTGCACCGGCTCGGCTCGGTGTTCGTGCCGACCTTCGCCGCCCTGTGGCGCGCCGGGGTCCCGTTCCCGGGCGACGCCGACGTCGCGCCGGGGCTCGCCCCGGAGCTCGACGCGTACCGCACGGTGCTCACGCAGGACAGCCCCGGTGTGGCCGAGGAGGTCCCCGTAGGCGTGGTGCACACGATCATGGTGTTCTGGCGCCAGGTCTACGGCCTGCTGTGCATGGTCGCGTACGACCAGCTCGACTACGCCTTCGGCAACTTCGACGCGATGTTCGACGACATGATGCGGAGCCTCCTGGCCTCGCTGGGGCTCGAGCCGAGCCCGCGGGTGGTGCTCGTCGAGGCCTGACTTCCTGGCCCCGGAGTCGGCTGTCCGGATAGAGTTCGGCGCCGGTACAGGGGCGCAGAAGGGGGTCCGATGGAGCGCGATCCGCGGACGGACATGCTCGCCGCGGCGCGTCGTCTGCTGGCCGCCGACGGCGTCCGGGGCGTCACCGTCCCCGCCGTCGCCCAGCACCTCGCGCTGCCCGAGGCCGACGTGGCACGCGCTGTCGGGGACCGGGCCGGGCTGCTGGAGGCCCTGTACGAGTCGACGATGGACCGCCTGCTGGAGTTCCTCGGCGCGGCGGTGGCGCAGCAGGACCCGGACGACCTCGCGGCCCAGGTCGAGGCGGGCACGCACGCCGTCGTCGTGTGGTGCGGCACGCACCGGGCCGAGTTCGGCCTGCTGATGGG
>NZ_KI911634.1:70200-71220 GCF_000515355.1 Promicromonospora kroppenstedtii DSM 19349
GTAGGTGCCGGGGACGACGCCGGGTGCCGGCGGGCGCAGCCCGAGGTTGGACGGGGCGTCGAGGACGGCAACCCGCCTGGTGGCGGCGTGGTCGGTGCGGGTGGGCGCGGGCATGCGCCCATGCTGCCCGGCGCGGGCAGCATGGGCACCATCGTTTCTCAGCCGATGCGGAGCAGGGCCTGGACCGGGGTGTGGTCGCTCGGGTAGCGCCCGTCCCTGGTCCAGGTGTTGATGGCGGCCGAGCGCACCTCGACACCGGGGGTGGCCAGGATCCAGTCGATCCGGGTGCCCTCCGGGTTCGGGGTCCCGTAGTTGGGGAACGTGCCCACGTATGGCGTGAGCTGGCGGGCGGCGGCGGCCCAGGTGTCCTGCAGCCCGCCCTCGGTGACCAGCACGTCGTACGGTGCCGAGGCCTCCGCGGCGGCGTTGCAGTCGGCGGTGAAGACGACGGGCAGGCCCGCCTCGGCCACCTGGTCGCGCACCATCTGCGCGCTGCGCACCCGGGCGTTCTCGGCCTGGTGGTCGAAGTGCGAGTTGATGTGCACGAAGTCGCGGCCGGTCGCCTCGTCGTGGAACTCGGCCCAGGTGACGATCCGGGTCACGGTGTTGCCCCATGTCGCGGAGCCGATCAGGTCCGGGGTGTCGGACAGCCAGAACTGGTCCCACCATTTCACGGTCAGCCGCCGGGCGTCGTAGAAGATGCCGGAGTACTCGCCGCCGGCGCCGCCGTCCCGCCCGAAGCCCACCATCCGGTAGTGCTTGCCCAGCCCGGCCTCGATGGCGGGGAGCTGGTGGAACAGCACCTCCTGGACACCCAGGACCGTCGGCTGCTCCAGCTGGAGGAACGCGGTGGCCAGCGGGGCCCGCTCCGGCCAGTAGTCGGGCTCGCCCGGCTGTGTCTGACCCACCCGGTCGTAGCGGACGTTGAAGCTCATGGCGTGCAGCAGGTCGCCGCGGGCGGGGCCGATCACCGGCTTGCCGCCCGGCGCGGGCCGCGCCACGGCCGGGTTCGCCAGCGCG
>NZ_KI911634.1:71320-73682 GCF_000515355.1 Promicromonospora kroppenstedtii DSM 19349
TCGTCGTCCCGCGCGGCGAACGCACTTGGCGTGTGGATCGTCATCGGCGGCTACCTGCTGCGCGGCGGGGCCGACGTCGACCCCGACGAGCTGGGCTGGCTGCACTGGGTCTCGCCGGTCGGCTGGGTGCAGCAGATCGACCCCTACGGCGCGAACGACTACGGGCCGTTCCTGCTGTGCGCCGCGCTGTTCGTCGTGGGCGGGGTGGCCGCCGGCTGGCTGACCCTGCACCGCGACCTGGGCGCGGGCCTGATCGCGGAACGGCGCGGGCCGGCGCACTCCACGTCGCTCACGTCGACCGGGGCGCTCATGGCACGGCTCACCCGCTCCTCGTTCGTGATCTGGGCGGTCTCGATCGGCGTCTACATGTTCTTCGTCGGGTACCTCATGGCGACCGCCGGGGACCTGGTGACCGAGAACGAGCAGTTCGCCGAGTACATCGCCGCGATGGGCGTCCGGGGATCCGACATCGCCGCCGGCTTCGCCGCGCTCATCATGTCCTGGACGGCCTACGCGGGCGCCGGGTACGGCGTCACGGTGGTCCAGGACATCCGCGGGGAGGAGGCACTGGGGCGCACCGAGGCGGTGCTCGCGACCCGCACGTCCCGGTCCGGATATCTCGGCGCCTGGCTGGCCGGGGCGGTCGGCGGGGCGATCCTGCTGCTCGGCGTGGCGGGGCTCGCGCTCGGGGCGGGCAACGCGCTGGCGTCCGACACCGGGTGGGGCGACTCGCTCGGCGACGGGCTCGGCGCGGCCGTGGTGCACGTGCCGGCCGTGCTGGTCGTGATCGGACTCACGTCCGCGCTGTTCGGCTGGTTCCCCCGGCTGGTCGGCCTGGGGTGGGTCGTCATCGCGGCGAGCTTCCTGGTGACGCTGCTCGGCAGCCTGCTCGACCTGCCGGACGCCGTCGTCGACCTGTCGCCGTTCGCGCACGCCCCGGCGGTGCCGGCGGTGCCGTGGGCCGACGTGGACTGGGCTCCGCTGGGCTGGTTGCTGTTGATCGCGTTCGCCCTGCTCGCGCTCGCGTTCGTCGGGTTCCGGCGCCGGGACGTCCCGATCGTCTGACCGTCGCCGGCCCTACTGGGCCGGCGTCAGTCCAACTGTTGTCGACACTCGCGTTCCGGTAGGGTTCGGGACGCCGTCCGGTGTCAGCAGGCAGGTTCGACAGCCGCTCCCGGACGTGCCCCGCCGAGTCCAGTGAGGACGGACCGATGATCTTCAAGGCCGTAGGAGACGGCCGCCCGTACCCCGAGCACGGGCGGTCGCGCACACGCGACTGGGTCGACGTGCCCCCACGGCAGGTACGCCTCGACGAGCTCGTGACCACCAAGCGCACGCTCGACCTCGACCAGCTCCTGGCCGAGGACTCCACGTTCTACGGCGACCTGTTCGCCCACGTCGTGGAGTACGAGGGCACGCTCTACCTGGAGGACGGCCTGCACCGCGCCGTGCGGGCAGCCCTTCAGCAACGTCCAGTCCTGCACGCTCGCGTGCTCACCATCCGCTGAGCTCAGGTAGGTTCATCGCGTGACATCCCCCGGGTACGACCAGGCGCGCGTCGAGCGCCGACGTCGAGAGCACGAGCGCCAGGCCGTGGTCTTCGGCGTGCTCATCGCGTTCCTCGCCGTGTGCGGCATCTTCGCGCTCGCGGTCTACTCGGGCGCCATCAGCTCGCCCTTCAACCGCCCGTTCACCACGGTGGGCGCGGCGGAGCAGAAGACGTACCCGGTGCCCTGCCTGCCCGCGGTCAAGGGGCAGCCCGACGGCGCCCTGCCGGCCACCTACTCCGACGTCCAGATCCGCCTGCTGAACGCCTCGGAGGAGATCGGCCTGGCCAGCGCGCACGAGACTGTGCTCGCCGACCGCGGGTTCAGCATCATCGCCAAGGGCAACGTGCCGGTGCAGCTCCAGGAGTCGGAGATCCGGTTCGGCCGCAAGGGGATCGTGCAGGCCTACACGCTGGCCGCGCAGTTCCCCGAGATCCGCCTGGTCCTCGACGACCGCAGGGACCGCAAGATCGACCTGCTCATCGGCGAGCAGTTCGAGGCGCCGCTCGACGTGGAGGACGTCGAGCTGACCGCCGACCAGCCGCTGCGCAACGCCGAGGACTGCGTGCCGTCCGGGGACATCGAGCCCGAGAAGCGCATCGAGCCGAGCGCGACCGACGACGAGGACCAGCCCGCGAAGTAGGGTCTGTGCCGTGCTGACGCCATCCTCGGGAGCAGTGGGCCTCGGCCGCGCGCTCCTCTGGGCGTCGGTCGTGCTCGGGCTTGCCCTGACCGCGCACTCGGAGGCGGGTGGCCACGTGCCGCCCGCGGCGGCGATCGCCCTGCTGGGCGCGCTGCTGCTCGCCGTCGCCGCG
>NZ_KI911634.1:73782-79003 GCF_000515355.1 Promicromonospora kroppenstedtii DSM 19349
GCGGGCCGCGCCACGGCCGGGTTCGCCAGCGCGACCGAGACGCCGAGGGCGCCGACCGCGCCGGCGGCCGTGAGCACGGTGCGGCGCGAGACTCCCGCGCCACCAGGGATGACGGACATGCGCTCTCCTCCAGGTCAGGGGGTGGTGCCGGTCCACCCGACCAGGTGAAAGTGAGCGTGTCCAGAACGTCGTGTGACGTGTGGGCGAATTGCGAGGTTGGTGCGGCTTGCGTGGCCTGTGGGGCGTCTGAGGCCCCGGAAGCGACGATGACGCGAGACATCGGTGATGTCTCGCGTCATCGAACTACTGCGGAGGATGGGGGATTCGAACCCCCGAGGGCGTTAACCCAACACGCTTTCCAAGCGTGCGCCATAGGCCACTAGGCGAATCCTCCTCGCGCGCCGCACAACGGCGGGCGCGCGACCACGGACCGGAGTCTGGCGCGGCCTGACGAGGATACCGGACGCCGTGCTCGGACAACGAATCGGAGTCCGGGTGGGTCGATGTGAGGTGGCGAACAGCGGGTTCTGCCCGGTTCGGTCCGGGCGTCCGGATCGGTTAGGCTTGCGGCAGACCCCTCGTGCGGCACCATCTCGCCGAACTCCCCCAGGGCCGGAAGGCAGCAAGGGTAAGTGAGCTCTGGTGGGTGTGCGGGGGGTCCTTTCCTGCCCGGAATCTGGCGGGTCCGCCACGATGTGGACACATTTTCGTCCGCATCATGGGATTTACCCCGCAGGGATTGGCTTCGACGTCGTCCGGTGACGCACGATGTCCGCATGACCCGCACCCGGACCTCCGCAACGACGTCGCGCATCTGTCGCGACGCGATGTGTCGCGGCCGCGTGCGCGGCGGGCGAATGCGCGAGCGCTGACAGCGCCGCACGTTCCCGCGGTCCCTCCCGGACCGCCCCGCATCGTCCCGAGCTCGCCACGTTGCTGATGGCCGTGGCCCGCCGTCACCTCACTCCTTCGGCCTGCGCCCGGCGCAGGCCCACCGCATCCTGAGCACAGGCACACCCGCGCCCGTGCGCCCGAGAGGACCACCCATGTCTCGTTTCACCTCCGCCCTGACCACCGGCCTCGCCGTCACGGCCGTCCTGGCGCTGAGCGCCTGCGGCGGCGCCGACGAGGTCGCGCCCGCCACCGGCTCGGCCGACGACCCGGTCCGCATCGGTGTCGTCAACTCCGGCGACGACTACTGGACCACGTTCACCGACCTGGCCGAGGAGGAGGGCATCAGCGTCGAGCTGGTGAACTTCAGCGACTACCAGCTCCCCAACCAGGGGCTGACCGACGGTGACCTGGACCTGAACCAGTTCCAGCACCTGCAGTTCCTCGCGAACTACAACACCGCCACCGGCTCGGACCTCACGCCGATCGCGGCCACCGCCGTCTACCCGCTGGGCCTCTACTCGCTCAAGCACGACAGCGTCGAGGACATCCCGGAGGGCGGCGAGATCGCCATCCCGAACGACGACACGAACCAGGCCCGCGCGCTGCTCGTGCTGCAGGAGGCCGGCCTGGTCGCCCTGCGCGACGGCGGCAGCGCGTTCTCCACGCCGGCCGACGTGCTGGAGGACGAGTCCAAGGTGACCGTGACCCCGGTGGACGCCGCCCAGACGGCGCTCGCGCTGCAGGACGTCGACGCCTCGATCATCAACAACGACTTCGTGGGCGACGCCGACCTGACCTCCGAGGACGCCATCTTCTCGGACGACCCGGACTCCTCCGCCGCCGAGCCGTACATCAACGTGTGGGTGGCCCGCGGGGCCGACGCCGACAACGAGGTGTTCCAGCAGCTCGTCGAGATCTACCACTCCCCGGAGGTCACCGACGGCGTGCTCGAGGCCTCGGGCGGCACCGGCGTCATCAAGGACAACCCGGCCGCCGAGCTGCAGGAGATCCTGGCCGGCATCCAGGAGGACGCCTCCTGATGCCTGTGGCGACCAGCGGCATCATCCGGTTCGAGGGTGCCACCAAGGTGTTCCCGGGCCGGGGCAAGGGCGCCGAGGTGCGCGCCGTCGACGGGGTGACCCTCGACATCCGGGCGGGCGAGATCTTCGGCGTCATCGGGCAGTCGGGGGCCGGCAAGTCCACCCTGGTGCGCCTGATCAACGCGCTCGAGCGGACCACCGGCGGCGACGTCGTGGTCGACGGGACCTCGCTCGGCTCGCTGAGCGAGGCGCGGCTGCGGCCCGTCAGGGCGGGGATCGGGATGATCTTCCAGCAGTTCAACCTGCTGGCCTCCCGGACCGTCTCGGGGAACATCGCCTACCCGCTGGAGGTCGCCGGCTGGTCGCGCGACAAGCGGGAGGCGCGGGTCGCCGAGCTGCTGGAGTTCGTCGGGCTGTCGGACAAGGCGGGGGTCTACCCGTCCACGCTGTCCGGCGGGCAGAAGCAGCGTGTCGGGATCGCCCGAGCCCTCGCCACGAACCCACGCATCCTGCTGGCCGACGAGGCGACGTCGGCCCTGGACCCCGAGACCACGCGTGACGTGCTGGACCTGCTCCAGCGCGTCAACCGTGAGCTCGGGATCACCGTGGTCGTGATCACGCACGAGATGGACGTGGTCCGCTCGATCTGTCACCGCGTCGCGGTGATGGAGCGGGGGCGCGTGGTCGAGGTGGGCGAGGCCTACCAGGTGTTCAGCGCGCCGAACCACGACACGACGCGCCGGTTCGTCGCGACGGCGCTGCGCGACCGGCCCTCGCCCGAGGTGCTGGCCCGCCTGCGTACGCGGCACACCGGGCACATCGTCACGGTCGGCGTGGACGAGGTGGCCGGCTCGTCGGCCGTGCTCACGCGGACGCTGCGCGAGCACGGCGTGGACGGCACGGTCGTGTACGGCGGCATCACGGAGGTCGCCGAACGGCCGTACGGCTCGCTGACGGTGGAGCTCGTCGGTGACGGCGGCGCGGTGGAGGCCGCTGTCGCGGCGCTGCGCGCCGTGACCTGGGTGGACGATCACGGGAGGGCGGACGTATGAACCAGGACTGGGAGCGGCTGACGCCGCTGCTCTGGGAGGCCGCGGGCCAGACGGCCTACATGGTGCTGATCACGCTGCTGATCGGTGGCTTCCTGGGCCTGGCCCTCGGGCTCGGGCTGTACCTGACCCGGCCGGGCAACCTGCTGCAGCACCGGTTCGTGTTCGCCGTGCTGAACCTCGCGGTGAACATCGTGCGGCCCATCCCGTTCATCATCTTCCTGGTGGCGCTCGGCCCGCTGACCCGCGCCGTCATCGGCTCGACGATCGGCATCGAGGCGTTCACGTTCGCGATGTGCTTCATGGCCACGTTCGTCTTCGCGCGGCTCGTGGAGCAGAACCTCGTCTCGATCGACCCCGGTGTGGTCGAGGCGGCCCGGGCCATGGGCGCCTCGCCGCTGCGGATCGTGCGGACCGTGCTGGTCCCGGAGGCGCTCGCGCCGCTGATCCTCGGGTACACCTTCCTGTTCGTCGGCGTGCTCGACATGTCCGCGATCGGCGGCTACCTGGGCGCGGGCGGCCTGGGCGACTTCGCGATCGTCCAGGGCTACCGGCAGTACGACTGGGCGGTGACCGCCGTCGTGGTGGTGATCATCGTGGTGATCGTGCAGGCGGTGCAGTGGCTCGGCAACGGCCTGGCGCGGCGGGCGCTGCGGCGCTGACATGGGAGAGTGTGGCCCATGTCGGACCAGCCGCAAGCCCCGTACCCGGCCCAGCAGCCGCCCGCGCCGCGGCCGATCAGCCCCGCCTACCGGAGGTGGGCCACCGCCCTCGTCTGGATCGCGGTGATCCTGCTGGCGTTCGTGGTCGTCGCGACCGTGGCGAGCTTCGTGCTGCTCGGCCTGGCGAACGCGAGCTCGGACGCCGGCGCGTACGGCTACCTCGCGATCTTCCTCTGGTTCGCGGTCTTCGCGGTGTTCCCGGTCCTCCTGGGCACCGGTATCCCCGGCCTGGTCATGCGGGCGCGCGTGCGCCGCACGCCGCAGGCCCTCGGCGGCACCGCGCCGTGACCTGACGACGTGGCCGTCCGCCTGTGGACGGCCACGTCGTCAGTGTCGGTGGTGGCGTCTATCGTTGCGGGGGTGAGCACCGCCCTCTACCGCCGCTACCGGCCCGAGACGTTCGCCGAGGTGATCGGCCAGGACCACGTCACGGGCCCCCTCATGCAGGCCCTGCGCAGCGGTCGGGTGAACCACGCCTATCTCTTCAGCGGCCCGCGCGGCTGCGGCAAGACGACGTCGGCCCGGATCCTCGCGCGCACGCTGAACTGCGCGAAGAACACGCCCGAGTCGCCCATCGACACCCCGTGCGGCGAGTGCCCCTCGTGCGTCGAGCTGGCGCGCGGCGGCCCCGGGTCGCTCGACGTGGTCGAGATCGACGCCGCCTCCCACAACGGTGTCGACGACGCACGCGACCTGCGCGAGCGCGCCACGTTCGCGCCTGCCCGCGACCGCTACAAGATCTTCATCCTCGACGAGGCGCACATGGTGACGCCGCAGGGGTTCAACGCACTGCTCAAGATCGTCGAGGAGCCGCCGGCCCACATCAAGTTCATCTTCGCGACCACGGAGCCGGACAAGGTGATCGGCACCATCCGGTCGCGCACTCACCACTATCCGTTCCGGCTGGTGCCGCCGGACGTGCTGTCGCCCTACCTGGAGCACCTCTGCGGCGCCGAGGGCATCGAGGTGGGCGGGGGAGTGCTCCCGCTCGTCACCCGCGCGGGCGGCGGCTCGGTGCGCGACTCGCTCTCGGTGATGGACCAGCTCATCGCGGGCGCCACGGGCGGAGTCGTGGACTACGACCTCGCGGTCGGCCTGCTCGGCTTCACCCACGCCACCCTGCTGGACGACGTCGTCGACGCGCTCGCCGCGCGCGACGGCGGCTCGATCTTCCGGGTCGTCGACCAGATCATCGCCACGGGGCACGAGCCGCGCCGGTTCGTCGAGGACGTCCTGGAGCGCCTGCGCGACCTCATCGTCATCGCGGTCTCGGGCGACGCGGCCGACGCCGTGCTGCGCGGCATTCCCAGCGACCAGCTCGAACGGATGCGGACCCAGGCCGGCCGGCTCGGTGTGGCCGAGCTCTCCCGGGCGGCGGACCTCGTGAACGCGGCGCTCACCGAGATGACGGGCGCCACCTCGCCGCGCCTGCACCTCGAGCTCCTGTGCGCCCGTCTGCTCCTGCCCGGTGCCGACGACGGCGCCGCGGGCCTCGCCGCCCGCATCGACCGCCTCG
>NZ_KI911634.1:79103-111300 GCF_000515355.1 Promicromonospora kroppenstedtii DSM 19349
GCGCCGCCGCGGCCGGCGGTTCGCAGTCGGCCCCCCGCACCGCGCAGCCTGCGGACCGCGGGCCGGCGTCGGGTGACGGACAGGACTACTACGACGAGCCGTCCGAGGACGACCCGGACATCGTCACCGGGGGTCTGGCGGGCGTGTCGCTCGTGGTGCAGGTGCTGGGCGGCACGGTGATCGACGAGATCGTGGAGCAGTCATGAGCGGGAACGGGAAGAGCACGGGCGGGTCGGGCGGCCGGACGACGCTGCGGATCGTCGCGGCGGTCGTGGAGCGTGCCGACGGGCGGCACCTGCTCGTCCGCAAGCGCGGAACCCAGGCGTTCATGCAGGTGGGTGGCAAGATCGAGCCCGGCGAGGAGCCGCTGGCGGCGCTGCTGCGGGAGTTCGAGGAGGAGGTCGGGGTCCGGCTCGACCCGGCCGACGTCGAGAGCATCGGGCGGTTCGGCGCACCCGCCGCGAACGAGCCCGACCACGTGGTCGACGCGCACGCCTACCGGGTGCGGCTGCGCGACGGCGAGCAGATCGCCGTCCAGGCGGAGCTCGAGGAGCTCGTCTGGGTCGACCCCGCGGACCCGGTCGCGAGCTACCCGCTCGCGCCGCTGTCGCGCGACCTGCTGGCCGCGGCCGGGCACTGAGTTCTGGCCGTCAGTCCTCGGCCTGCTGTGCCCGATACCGCGCGACCTTCTCGGCGCGCTCGCGCTCGAGCCTGCGCCGCGGATCACGGTCCTCGGACTGCTCGGCCGGCCCTGCCACATGCAGCAGCAGCCAGTTGAGCCGCCACAGCACGCGGTACCCCAGGGTGAGCCCGTCGCGGTTGCGCATGCCTGCCTCCATTTGATTGGTGTACCAATAGTTTGCACACCAACTGTTAGTCTGGTCAAGATCGAGCCCGGTCACGACCGAGAGGAGCCGCATGACTGCCACGTCCCACGCCAGCGTTGCGCCCGACCCCGAGGACCTCCTGGCCCTCGACCGTCAGGTGTGCTTCGCCCTCGCCGTCGCCTCGCGCAGCGTCATCGCGCTCTACCGGCCGCTGCTCGAGCCGATGGGCATCACGCACCCCCAGTACCTGGTCATGCTCGCCCTGTGGGAGCAGTCGCCGCTCTCGGTCAAACAGCTCAGCGGGCTGCTGCAGCTCGATCCGGGCACCCTCTCCCCGCTGCTCAAGCGTCTCGAGGCGATCGGCTACGTGACCCGGCGCCGCGACCCGCGCGACGAGCGCGCCCTGGCGGTGCAGCTCACCGAGGAGGGCCGCGAGCTGCGCGAGCAGGCCCTGGGTGTGCCGCCCGCGATCATGGAGCGCCTGGGCATGTCCGCCGAGGAGCTCGGCCTGCTCCACCGCAGCCTCACCCGCGTCATCGCGGCGGCCGCCCCGTGAGTCGCGGGCGCCTGCACCACGTCGAGCTGTGGGTGCCGTCCCTCGCGCGAGCCGAGGTGTCCTGGGGCTGGCTCCTGACGACGCTCGGCTACGCCGAGCACCAACGCTGGTCGGCCGGCGTGAGCTGGATCCTCGACGGCGCCTACGTGGTCGTCGAGCAGAGCCCCGCGATGGGGGCTGGTGCGCACGACCGCCTCGCGCCGGGGCTGAACCACCTCGCGTTCCACGGGGGCACGCGTGCCGAGGTGGACCGGCTCGCCGAGGCCGCGTCCGCGCACGGCTGGTCGCTCATGTTCGCTGACCGCCACCCGCACGCCGGCGGACCTGACCACCACGCGGCCTACCTGGAGAACGAGGACGGCTACGAGGTCGAGGTCGTCGCTAGCTGACCCGCTCGCCGGCCGGCTCGGCCGGGGCGGCGGAGGCGAACGGGCGGACCGCCAGGAGCACCATCATCCACAGCATGGTGAACGGGATCACCGTGATGTTCTTGATCGCGAGCTCCCACGCCAGCCAGGTCTCCCGGTCGATGCCGCCGACGCGCCCGGCGAGCGCGTCGGGGATCACCTTGAAGACGACGAGGAACAGCGCCAGCAGGCCCATGGACGCCAGGACCGTCGGCCAGTTCCGCGTGTTCCACGCCGACCACCGCGCCCCGGCGCCCTGCCAGGTGGTGCCGCGCAGGAGGGTGGCCGCCGCCCACGCGATGAAGGCGATGCGGGCTGCCGCCGTGAAGATCTCGCCGCCCACGCCGCCTGCCCAGTCGGCGGTGCCGCTCACCGAGAGGAAGCGTTGCGCCGAGGCGAGCGCACCGAAGGCGAGCACGACCGGGTAGTGGCGGGCGAAGAACCGCCAGGTCTCGGTGAGGATCGCGACTGCTCCGGGCATGACGAGCTCCATTCGCTGGACTAAATGATTTAGTGAACTAAACCATATCGTGGAGTGCACAATGGGTTCATGTCAACACCCGCCGACCCTGGGGCCCGCCTCGGCGCCGAGCTGAGCGACGCCGTCGTGATGTTCCACGAGGCGCTCGGCGCCCTGATGGGTCTCTCCGCCGCGGACAACAAGGCGCTCGGCGTCATCCGTCGCGAGGGCCCCATGTCGGCGCGCGAGCTCGCCGACCGGACAGGACTCACCGCGGGCGCGGTCACAGGTCTCGTGGACCGGCTGGAGCACGCCGGCTACGCCCGGCGCACCCGCCACGAGACGGACCGGCGACGGCTCGTGATCGAGGCCACCGCACCGGCGTCGCCGCAGGTCAACGAGGCTGTGGCCGAGATGGCGCGGGCCATGGGCCGGGTGACCGAGCAGTTCTCCCCGGACGAGCTGCTGGTGGTGGCGCGGTGGGTGGAGCTCACCACGGCGACCATGCGGGAGCAGGCGGTCCGCACCGCCGCCAGGACCGCCTGACCGGCCCCGCGCGGGCGGTGTCAGTGGCTCCTGGCACACTTCCGGCCATGTCCCACGACGTCCCGCTCCGGCCCGCGTCCGCCCGCTCCGTCGACGAGCTCCGGGCACTCGTCGACACCGGCGCGACACCGAAGTACCTGCACTTCTGGGGTCACCAGCCCCAGGCGGACGGCACCGTCGGCCCGAGCTGCCTGAGCCAGTGGTTCGAGACGCCGTTCACCGTGGACGGCGTGCACTACCGCACGGCCGAGCACTGGATGATGGCGCAGAAGGCCCGCCTGTTCGGCGACCCGGAGGCCGAGCGCGCGGCGGTCGACGCCCCGAACCCCGCACTGGCGAAGGCTGCCGGGCGCACGGTCCGCGAGTTCGACGACGCGGTGTGGGTGCGTGAGCGGTTCGAGATCGTGGTGCGCGGCAACGAGCACAAGTTCGCCTCCCGTCCCGAGCTGCGCGAATACCTGCTGCGCACCGGTTCCCGGGTGCTGGTCGAGGCCAGCCCGCGCGACCGGGTGTGGGGCATCGGGATGGGTGCCAGGAACGAGAGCGCCGAGGACCCGGCCGGCTGGCGCGGCCTCAACCTGCTGGGCTTCGCCCTGATGGAGGCCAGGGAGCGGCTGCGCGGCTGAGCGGGGCGGCGAAATGAGCACGACTCGGCGGTCGCCCGGCCGCTAGCTTCCGGGGATGCGGAGCATCCCCGACTCGATGGACCCGGACGTCGTCCGGGCCATCGACGTGCGCCTTGACCGGGTCGAGCAGGAGTACGACGTGCGGGTGCTCTGGGCGGTCGAGAGCGGCAGCCGGGCCTGGGGCTTCCCGTCACCGGACTCCGACTACGACTGCCGGTTCCTGTACGTGCGCCGCGTCGACGACTACCTGGGCCTGCGCGCGCGGCGCGACGTGATCGAGACGCCGCTGGACAAGGTCTTCGACGTCAACGGCTGGGACGTGCGCAAGGCGCTCGCCCTGATGGTGAAGGGAAACGCCACGGTCGGGGAGTGGCTGCGCTCGCCGATCGTGTATCGCGGTGATGCCGCCGTGCGCGACGACCTGCTGGCCCTCGCCGACCGTGCGGTGGACGGGCGCGCGCTGATGAACCACTACCTGCACATCGGTCGGAGCAGCCTGGGCCTGTACACCTCGACCGGGGTCGCCAAGAAGTTCCTCTACGCCCTGCGGCCGGCGGTCACGCTGCGCTGGATGCGGGTGCGAGGGAACGCCGCACCACCGATGGACCTGCCCTCCCTCGTGGCGGGCTCCGCGGTGCCCAGGCCGGCGCGCGAGGGTCGCGAGAGCGCCTGGTCACTCGCGGACGGCGCGTTCCGGCGGCTGGTCGACAGGCGCGAACCCGTGGGGTGAGAATGTCGCGTCGCCCAGCGAAAGGATGTGCTCCAGCATGTCGCCGATCCTGCCCCGCTCCACCCCCGAGGCCGAGGGAGTCGACCCCACGGCGCTGCGGCGTCTCGTCGACCGCCTGGACGCGCTGGAGGACGTGCACAGCCTGATGGTGCTGCGCCATGGCCAGGTGATCACCGAGTCCTGGTGGCACCCGCACACCGCCGACCGCCCGCACGTCATGTTCTCGGTGAGCAAGAGCTTCACGTCGACGGCGGTCGGCATCGCGGTCCACGAGGGGTTGCTCGCCCTGGACGACAGGGTCGTCGACCTCCTTCCGGACGACGCCCCCGCCGACCAGGGCGAGCACCTGCGCGCCATGCGCGTGCGCGACCTGCTGACGATGACCACCGGCCACAGCGCCTCCACGATGGAAGGCATCGACCGCACCATCTCGCTGCCGGGCGCGGGCTGGGCGCGCGCGATCCTGGCGCAGCCCGTGGAGCACGAGCCGGGCACGCACTTCGTCTACAACACGGGCGCGACCTACCTGCTGTCGGCGATCCTGCACCGGCTCACGGGTGAGCGGCTGCTCGACTACCTGACGCCGCGCCTGCTGGCGCCGCTCGGCATCACGCACGCCACCTGGGAGCAGGACCCGGACGGCATCGACGCGGGCGGGTTCGGCCTGTCGATCACCACCGAGGAGATGGCCGCGTTCGGGCAGCTCTACCTGCAGGGCGGCGCCTGGGCGGGGCAGCAGCTCGTCCCCGCGGAGTGGGTGGCGGCGGCTACCGCCGCGCAGGTCCCCAACGGGCCCCACGACTGGCCCGACTGGAACCAGGGCTACGGCTACCAGTTCTGGCAGTGCCGGCACGGCGCCTTCCGGGCCGACGGCGCGTTCGGCCAGTACGTCGTCGTCTGGCCGGAGAAGGACCTGGTCGTCACCATGACCTCGGGCCTGTCAGACCTCCAGTCCGTGCTCGACGTCGTGTGGGAGACCCTGCTGCCGGACGACGTATGGGCTGTCCCCACCGAGACCGAGACCGGTCACCCGCCCCGCGAGACCGCCCTGCCGACGCCGGCGGGCGCGGCGTCGTCCCCGCTGGAGGAGTCTCTCCGGGGCGTGACCTTCGAGCTGGAGGCCAATCCGCACGGCCTGGGCACGCTGGCCGTCGGCCGGGCCGCGGACGGCGGTACGGAACTGACGTTCACGACGGCAGGCGCGGACCGGTCCGTCCGGTTCGGCCACGGAGAGTGGGTCTCCGGGACCTGTGCGCTGCTGGGTACTCCGGCCGACGCCGCGACCGCCGCGGCCTGGGCCGACGAGTCGACGCTGCGCGGCCGGATCATCTTCCTCGGCACCCCGTTCGAGTGGCGCCTGGAGCTGAAGCTCTCCGGGGACGACGTCACGGTGACGATCGACCAGAACGTCGCCTTCGGCGAGCGCGAGCTGCTGCGGGTAGCCGGCAAGGCGCGCAAGGACTGACCTCAGGCCTGGCCGGGCGGAGCGGGCCGGAACGCGACCAGCGGCAGCCGCCCGACCAGACGCCGCCGGTCCTCCTCGGTGCCGCGGTACTCGAACCCCGCGAACACGGTGAGGGTGCGGCGCAGCACCGGTCGCAGGATCCCGTACCGCCGTTCGTAGCCGGTCATGGCGTCGAACGCCTCGTCGGCGCCCAGGAACCGCACCGTCGCGCGGCGCGGGGCACGCCCGAAGCTGATCCGGGCGTCCTTGTTCGCGCGCAGGTTGCGCAGCCACTGGGCGTCCTCGCCGAACCCGGAGATCACGACGGCCTCGCCCGTCACCGGGTCGTACCGGACCACCTCCAGCACCACGGTGTGCTCGGCGCCGGTCCGGCGTCCGACGTGCGTGAGCTGCAGGAACCGCCGGCCGAGCACGCGGCCCAGGCCGTGCCGGTACAGGGCGTTCGGCGCGGCGAACGCCTGTCGGAGCCAGGGAGAGAGGGTGCGGGTCATGCTCCCCACCGTAGGTGACCTGCGACGTCATCCCCAGGTCGTACGCGCGGTTCATCCCGGGGCCTGACGGCCCGGGTCCGCGGGGCGCGCTAGTGTCCCCGCATGACACCAGACGGTGGTATCCGCGCGCAGGGCGTGCGGCGTTCGTTCGGACCGGTCCACGCCGTGGCCGACGTCGACCTGGTCGCCGCACCGGGTCGGGTCACCGCGCTCATCGGCCCCAACGGGTCGGGCAAGACGACCCTCCTGCTCATGCTCGCGGGGCTGCTGACGCCCGACGCGGGCACCATCAGCATCGCCGGGGCCGACCCGGTGACCCAGAACTACGCCGCGCGCTCGCGGACGGGCTGGATGCCGGACGTCTTCGGCACCTGGGACTCGCTGACCGCGCGCGAGGTGCTGACCACGGTCGCGGCGGCCTACCGGATCGACGCCGCGACCGGCCGCGCCCGCGCAGGCGAGCTGCTCGAGCTGGTCCACCTCTCCGAGTTCGCCGACCAGCCCGCGCACGTCCTGTCCCGTGGCCAGAAGCAGCGGCTGGGTCTGGCCCGGGCGCTGGTGCACGACCCCGACGTCCTGCTGCTCGACGAGCCGGCCTCCGGGCTGGACCCGCGCTCCCGCGTGGACCTGCGCGTGCTCGTGCGTCGGCTGGCCGCGGAGGGCAAGACGGTGCTGGTCTCCTCGCACGTGCTCACCGAGCTCGACGAGATGGCCGACGACGCCGTGTTCATCTCGCGCGGGCGCACGGTCGCCACGCAGTCGGTGGCCGACGGCGACCGGCCGCGCGAGTGGCGCGTGACCGCGCTCGACCCCGCGGCGCTCACGGCCTGGCTGGACGAGAACGGCCCGGCCTACCGCCGCGAGGGCGACAGCCCTGCCGTGCTGGTCGAGCTCGCCGGGGACGCCGCGGCCGCCGCACTGCTGCGGTCGGCGGTCGAGGCCGGGATCGACGTGTCGAGCCTCGCCCCCGCGGGCGGCGTGCTGGAGCAGGCCTACCTGGCCCTTGAGGAGGAGCGGCGATGAGCGCTGACGTGGAAGTCGTGGAGCAGGCACCGGCCCCGGTGCCCGGCACGCGCGGCACGTGGTCCCTGTCCTGGCACGGACTGCGCACCGTCACGGTGCTGGAGCTGCGCCAGCGCGTGCGCTCCACGCGGTGGAAGACCGCGCTGATCGTCTGGTTCCTCGTGGTCGGCCTGATCACGATGCTGACCACCGGGGCGTTCGCCATCATCTCCGGCGACGGCAGCACCGACGAGACGTTCGGCGGGACGGTCTACAGCATCGTCGTCGGCTTCGTGCTGTTCCTCGGGCTGCTCGTGGCGCCCACCCTGTCGTCGGGCGCGATCAACGGCGACCGGAACGCGGGCACGCTCGCGACGCTGCAGGTCACCCTCCTGACGCCCGCCGAGATCGTGCTCGGCAAGCTCGCCGCCGCCTGGATCGCGGCGCTCGCGTTCCTCGTGGCCAGCATCCCGTTCCTGGTCTGGGCGCTGGTCGGCGGCGGCGTGTCCTGGTTCGCACTGCTCACCACGGTGCTCATGCTGGCGCTCGTGCTCGGCGTGGTGTGCGCCATCGGGCTCGGTTTCTCGGCCGTGGTCTCCAAGACCTCGGGGTCCGCCGTGCTCACCTACCTCACGGTCGGCGGGATCACCGCCGTGCTGCCGATCCTGTTCGGTCTGCTCGTCCCCGCAACGACGACCACCGAGAGCGTGCGGGTGTGGGCCGTCGAGGCCGGGTACACCTGGGAGGAGACCACCGCGCCCGAGTGCGAGTGGCAGACCCAGGAGATCGACGTCTGGCACAGCGAGCGCACGTGGTGGCTGCTCGCGCCCAACCCGTTCGTCGTGGTCGCCGACGCGCAGCCGCTCGGCGACCCGGAGACGCTCGGCGAGGACGAGAACATGCTCGCCGTCCTCCAGTACGGCGTCCGGTACGCGCGCACCGGCGACTCCGGACCGCGGGACTGGTGCACGGGCGTGTACATGGGCGAGGGCTCGCAGCCCGAGTCGCCCGTGGAGCCGGTCCAGGTCACCGACCAGCTCGTCTGGCCGTGGGGCCTCGGGTTCGACCTGTTGCTCGGCGCGGCCGGCGTGATCGTCGCCGTGAACCGGCTGCGGGTCCCGACCGCGCGACTCGCGCAGGGGACCCGCGTCGCCTGACCGTCAGGAGTGGAGGGCGTCGTACTCCGCCTCGGCGGCGACGTCGTCCTCCACGTCCAGGCGCAGGTGCGCCAGCAGCACCTGCAGCACCCGCAGGGCCGACGCCGCGCGCTCGCCCCACAGGGAGAAGTAGGAGAACTGCCACCACCACAGGGCCTCGAGCTCGTGGCCGCCGTCGAAGTGCTGCAGGCCCTTGGCCAGGGCCTCGGCGACGCAGGCCAGGTCGCCCGACAGCGACGCGGCGCCGACGTCCTCGCCCAGCACGGGGTCCACGACCTCGGTGTAGTCGTCGAACCCGTCGAACATCTTGGACAGGGCCTCGCGCAGCGGGTCGAGGTCGGTGTCGGGGCCGGCGTCCGGCTCGTAACGCTCCTTGGGCACCACGTCCACGATCGCCGCGAGCCGCGCCCCCGCGGCCAGCAGGTCCGACGTCGCCAGCACGAGCAGCGAGAGCTCCGCCCCCGGCATCCCGCCCGAGGCGACCTGCGTCACCGTCGACAGGAACGTCCGTGCCTGTACGGACACCTGGTCAGCGACCTCTCGGAGGTCCGACCCGGGCGTGATCTCGCTCATCGTGATCCCCACCTACTTGTCGTTGCCGATGCTCTTGTCGTTGGCGATAACGCGGCGGCCTTCGAACGCGCGACCGAGGGTCACCTCGTCCGCGTACTCCAAGTCTCCACCCACCGGCAGACCCGAGGCCAGCCGCGAGACAGTGATACCCATATGGCCCATCAGTCGGGAAAGATAGGTCGCCGTGGCCTCTCCCTCGACGTTCGGGTCGGTGGCGAGGATGACCTCCTTGACCGTCCCGTCCGCGAGCCGGGCAAGGAGCTCGCTGATGCGCAGGTCGTCCGGCCCGACGTTCTCGATGGGATTGATGGCCCCGCCGAGCACGTGGTAGCGGCCCCGGAACTCGCGCGTGCGCTCGATGGCGACCACGTCCTTGGGCTCCTCGACGACGCAGATCACCTCGTCGCTGCGCCGTGGGTCGAGGCAGATGCGGCAGCGCTCGGCCTCGGCCACGTTGCCGCACAGCTCGCAGAACCGCACGCGCAGCTTCACCTCGTTGAGCGCGTCGACCAGCCGCTTGACCTCGTGGTTGTCCGTGGCCAGCAGGTGGAACGCGATGCGCTGCGCACTCTTGGGCCCGACGCCGGGAAGCCGGCCGAGCTCGTCGATCAGGTCTTGGACCGCGCCTTCGTACACAAGAGGTCAGCCTACGGGGCGGCACCGACATGCGGGCGCGAGACGAGACCGGATGAAGCGCGCGGTTCACGCACAATGCACGGGTGCCCGAACTCGATCTGACGACCATCGCCCTGCTCCTGCTCGCCGGCCTCGCCGCCGGGTGGGTCGACGCCGTGGTCGGCGGGGGAGGGCTGATCCAGCTCCCCGCGCTGCTGCTCGTCCCCGGGATCAGCCCCGTGCAGGCCCTGGCGACCAACAAGCTCGCCAGCATCATGGGCACGTCCACCAGCGCCATCACCTTCTACCGGCGTGTCCAGCCCGACCTGCGCACCGCCGGGCCCATGGCGCTCGCGGCCCTGGCCGGTGCCTTCGGAGGCGCGGTCGGGGCGTCGCACATCCCCGCCCAGCTCTTCAAACCGATCATCCTCGTGGTGCTCGTCGGCGTGCTGGCCTGGACCCTGCTCAAGCCGAACGTCGGGCAGCACGACGACCTGAGGTGGGTCGGCAACGGGCACCGGCGCATCGCCGCCCTGATCGGCCTGCTCATCGGCGCGTACGACGGGCTGCTCGGCCCCGGAACAGGCACATTCCTGGTGATCAGCCTGGTGAGCTTCCTCGGGTACTCGTTCCTTCCGGCGTCGGCCATCGCCAAGATCGTGAACTTCGCGACCAACCTGGGCGCTCTGCTCTTCTTCGTCCCGAGCGGTGCCGTGATCTGGGCCCTCGGCCTCGGGATGGGCGTGGCCAACATCATCGGCGCGTACATCGGCGCCCGGATGGCCGTGGCCAAGGGCTCGACCTTCGTGCGCATCGTCTTCGTCGTCGTCGTGGGTGCCCTGATCGCCCGCCTGGCCTGGGACGTCTTCGCGGGTTAGACGCCGCCGTCCCGCACGGTGAACGCCGAAGCGCCCGGAATTCCCGCCGTCGTACCATCGATGCGCAAACCCAACCACCCGGCGGGCCGTTGAGACAGACGGAGGCCGGCAACGGAAGGCAGGCGCATGGCACTTGTCGTGCAGAAGTACGGCGGATCATCGGTCGGGGACGCGCGCAGCGTGAAGCGCGTCGCCAAGCGGATCGCCGAGGCCAAACGAGCGGGCAACGACGTGGTCGTGGTGGTGAGCGCCATGGGCGACACCACCGACGAACTCCTCGACCTCGCCCAGCAGATCACCCCGCTCCCACCGCAGCGGGAGCTCGACATCCTCCTCACCGCCGGCGAGCGCATCTCGATGTCGCTCCTGGCGATGGCGATCACCAACCTGGGCGTGAAGGCCAAGTCCTACACGGGCCAGCAGGCCGGCGTCATCACGGACGCCGTGCACGGACGGGCACGCATCGTCGACGTCGTGCCGCACCGTATCCGCGAGACCCTGAACAAGGGCCAGGTAGCGATCGTGGCCGGCTTCCAGGGCGTCACCGAGTCCACCAACGACGTCACCACCCTGGGCCGCGGTGGCTCCGACACCACCGCCGTGGCGCTCGCTGCCGGCCTGGGCGCCGACGTCTGCGAGATCTACACCGACGTGGACGGCGTGTTCACGGCCGACCCGCGCATCGTCCCCGCCGCCCGGAAGATCGACCAGGTCTCCTACGAGGAGATGCTCGAGCTCGCGGCCAGCGGCGCCAAGGTGCTGGCGCTGCGCAGCGTGGAGTACGCGCGCCGCTACGGCGTGCCGGTGCACGTGCGCAGCTCGTTCAGCGCCCACGACGGCACGCGCGTGGTCGCGGCCGAGAAGAAGTCGAAGGAGAACGCCATGGAAGCCCCGATCATCTCCGGTGTCGCGCACGACCGCTCCGAGTCCAAGATCACCGTGATCGGCGTGCCGGACGTGCCCGGCATGGCCGCCCGCATCTTCGAGGTCGTGGCCGGCGCGGGCGCCAACATCGACATGATCGTGCAGAACGTGTCGGCCGCGGCCACGGGCCTCACCGACATCTCGTTCACGCTGCCCGACGGCGACGGCCCCGCCACCATGGCGGCCCTCACCGCCGTGCAGGGCGAGCTCGCCTTCGACTCGCTGCAGTTCGACGACCAGATCGGCAAGCTGTCGCTCGTGGGCGCCGGCATGAAGTCGCACCCGGGCGTCTCGGCGCGGCTCTTCGGCGCGCTGCGTGACGCGGGCATCAACATCGAGATGATCTCCACCTCGGAGATCCGGATCTCCGTGGTGACCCGCGCGGACTCGCTGGACGACGCGGTGCGCGCCGTGCACACCGCGTTCGAGCTCGACGCCTCCGACGGCGAGGCCGTCGTCTACGCGGGAACGGGGCGCTGACATGGCCGACATCTCCGATCAGGGCGTGAACGTCGCCGTCGTCGGCGCCACCGGTCAGGTGGGCGCCGTCATGCGCCGCCTGCTGGAGGAGCGCGAGTTCCCCGTCGCGGCGATCCGGTTCTTCGCCTCGGCCCGCTCGGCGGGCACCACCCTCCCGTTCGCGGGCGTGGACGTGCCGGTCGAGGACGTCGCCGCGACGTCGACCGACGACCTGGCCGACATCGACATCGCCCTCTTCTCCGCGGGCGGCGGCACGTCGCGCGAGCACGCGCCCCGGTTCGCCGACGCGGGCGCCCTGGTGATCGACAACTCGTCGGCCTGGCGGCGGGACCCTGAGGTGCCGCTCGTGGTCTCCGAGGTGAACCCCGACGCGATCGGGGACGCCGTCAAGGGCATCGTCGCCAACCCGAACTGCACCACGATGGCCGCGATGCCGGTGCTGGCGCCTTTGGCGCGGGCGGCGGGTCTGGAGCGGCTGCGCGTGGCCACCTACCAGGCGGTGTCCGGCTCCGGCCTGGCCGGCGTGGCCGAGCTGGCGGGGCAGGTGCGCGCCGCCGTCGGGCAGGAGATCGAGGGTCTGGTGCACGACGGCCGGTCCGTCGATCTGCCCGACCCCGCGATCTACGCCGCACCGATCGCGTTCAACGTGCTGCCGCTGGCCGGCAACCTGGTCGACGACGGCTCGGGCGAGACCGACGAGGAGCAGAAGCTCCGCCACGAGTCCCGCAAGATCCTGGGCCTGCCCGACCTGGCCGTGGCCGGCACCTGCGTGCGGGTGCCGGTGTTCACGGGGCACTCGCTGTCGATCCACGCCGAGTTCGGGCAGGCCATCACTCCGGATGAGGCCCGCAAGCTGCTGGCCGACGCCCCGGGCGTCCAGCTGGCCGACGTGCCGACGCCGCTCGCGGCGGCCGGCGTCGACCCGTCCCTGGTGGGTCGGATCCGGCAGGACCAGTCCGTGCCGGACGACCGCGGTCTTGTGCTGTTCGTCAGCAACGACAACCTGCGCAAGGGCGCCGCGCTGAACGCCATCCAGATCGCGGAGCTCATCGCCCACGACCTGGCGGAGCTCGCGGCGCTCGACGCCGCGGAGGCCGCCGACACATAGGACGGTGCGGCGCGCACGCCTGCAGGGGCGGGACGGACCACGGTCCGTCCCGCCCTCTTTCGTCTGCCCCTTGCGCGTCCATCTAGTTCTATGGTTCATTAGTCGGGTAACGAACCAATGGAGGGGGTGAGCCGGTGTTCGACGGGCCCGAGCCGATCTACATCCAGATCGCGCAGATGATCCGTGCACAGGTACTCGCCGGTGAGCTGAAGGAGGAGGAACAGGTCATGTCCACCACACAGTTCGCGACGACGTTCCGCATCAACCCGGCGACCGCCCAGAAGGCGTTCGCCGGTCTGGTCGAGGAGGGCGTGCTCTACAAGCGCCGCGGTCTGGGCATGTTCGTCGCGCCGCAGGCGCGGGAGCGTCTGCTCGCCGACCACCGCAAGCGCTACTTCGAGGAGGTCCTGGCGCCCGCGCTGCAGCAGGCGGACATCCTCGGCATCCCGACCGAGGACGTCGTCGCCTACGTCCTGGGTGCCGACAAGAAGAAGACGGAGGAGTCATGACGACGACCGCACCTTTCGGGGCCCGCCTGGACGACGTCGTCGTCCACTTCGGCAGGAGCCACCGGGTGCTGCAGAACGGCACCATGGTCCGGGACGAGGCGAGCACGGCGCTCGACGGCGCCTCGCTCACGATCCGCCCCGGCGCCATCACCGGAGTGCTGGGCCGCAACGGTGCCGGCAAGACGACGATGCTTTCGCTGCTGGCGGCGTTCACCCGCCCCACCAGCGGTAGCGTCCTGGTCGGGCCCGAGGGCGCGCAGGAGGACCCGTGGGAGAACCCGTGGATCACCTCCGGTACGCAGCTCGTCCGCGAGAGCGGCGACCTGATGACCGACGAGAAGGTCTCCACCTCGCTCAGGTACTACGCCGACATGCGGCCGAGCTGGAGCGCCGAGACGGCCGAGCGTCTGCTGGACCTGTTCGAGGTCGACGTCCGCAAGAAGCCGTCGGCGCTGTCGCGCGGCAAGCGGTCCGCGGTCGGGGCCAGCATCGGCCTGGCCACGCGCGCGCCGCTGACCATCTTCGACGAGGTCTACCTCGGCATGGACGCCCCCACGCGGTACGCGTTCTACGACGAGCTCCTCGCCGACTACGCCGAGCACCCCCGCACGATCCTGCTGTCCAGCCACCTGGTCGAGGAGGTCGAGCGCCTGTTCGAGGACGTCGTCGTGATCGACCGGGGCCGGGTGCTCCTGGCCGAGCCCGCCGACGAGATGCGGGCGCGCGGGTTCAGCCTCACCGGCACCAAGGACGCTGTCGAGCGCATCGCGGGCGGACGCCGCGTGCTGCACCGCCAGCAGCTCGGCGCGACCGTGCAGGTCACGCTGGAGGGCGCGCTCGAGGACACCGAGCGGGCCGCCGCGCGCGAGGCGGGCGTCGAGGTCGGCTCCGTGCCGGTGCAGGACCTCTTCGTGCGCCTCACTGGCTCCGGGAACGTGCCGTCATGAGCGCGGCGACTGCCCTGGTGCGCGATGCCGACCAGCGCGGCGCCCGGCGGGCGGCCGGCGTCACGGTCCGCGTCGTCGCCACCATCGGTGCGTGGTACTGGGCGATCTTCGTGGTCGTGGCCGCCGCGGTCATCGTCGGCAACGACCGGTTCGGCTCCGGCCTGGACCAGGGCGTCCTCGACGCCCAGATGGGCGGCCCGTCCCGCTGGTTCCTCCTGGTGCTCGGCATCATCATCCCGGCGGCCTACCTCCGGCTGCACGTCGCGGCCGGCGGCACCCGCCGGTCCCTCGCGGTCGGCACCGTCCAGGGCGCCCTCGTCAGCGGCGTGCTGATCGGGCTCGTCACGGCGTTCTACCTGCTCGGCGAGCGCGCGCTGTTCGCCGCGCTCGACCAGCCCTGGGTCCGCGAGTTCGGGCTGCCGGTGGACGGCGTCGCCGGTGTCGCCCTCACGGTGCTGTCCGAGGCGCTCGTCGCCGCCACGTACTACCTGGCCGGCGCCGCGATCTCGGCTGGCTACTACCGGCTCGGTGTGGTGCGCGGCTCCCTCTACCTGCTCGTCGCGCTCGTCCCGGCGGCCCTGGCCGACCTGTCCACCCACACCGGCGTCACCGCTCTGGTCGTGGGCCCGGAGAACCTGCCCGGCGTCCTGCTCGGGCTGGCGGGTGGCGCCGTCGCGGTCGCCCTGGCGGCCTGGCTGTTCAGCACGCCTGTCCGAACCGTCCACCTGCGGCCATCCCTCTGAGGAGGACGACGATGACAACACCGACCATCGAGGAGACCGCGATGAGCCGCAGCCGGCTCGCCCGGTCCGCGCACCTGCGGGGCGTCGCCGGCGTGGCCCGGAGGCTCCGCGTCTCGGGCCTCACCATCGGCATCTGGTTCTGGGGCGTCTACGCGCTGTACGCCGTGGGGATCAGCGTCGGCAACGCAGCGGCCGGCAACGACCTGGAGATCAGCGCGCTCGATGCGACGCTCGGCGCGGCGCGCTGGCCCATGATCGCGCTCGGCGTCATGGTCCCCTCCGGGATCCTGGCGATGCACGTCTCCGCCGGCGGCAGCCGCCGGTCCCTGTTCGACGGCGTGCTGCGCGGCGCGCTCGTCGTCGGCGGCGTCCTCGGCGTCGTGACCACGCTCGCGCTGCTCGGCGAACGACTGCTGAGCACGTCGCTGGGCATGAGCTGGCGCCGCCTCGGCGCGCTGCCCTTCGACTCGCCCCTGGCCGTGCTCGGCACCGCCGTCGCCGAGGGCCTGGTGCTCGTCACGTACATCCTGGTGGGCGCCTGCATCGGCACCGGCTTCAGCCACGCCGGGGCCTGGGGCACGCTCCTGATCGTCCCGCTCGCCCTGCCCGCCGTGCTCACCGACGTCGCCACCCGGACCGGTGTCATCGGCGCCATCGCCAACGTCCAGCTCGTGCCCGACCTCGACCACGCCGAGGTACCGCCGGGCGAGGGCCTCGCAACCATGCTGATCGGCCTCGGCGGTTCCGCCCTCGCGGTCGTGATCGCCGCGGTCGTGCTCCGCGCGCTGCTGCGCACCGTCCCGGTACGTCCCGCCTGACCACCCCCACGATCTTGAAGGAGCGACCATGACGTCCCCAGTCGTCGAAGTCCGCAACCTCCGCAAGACCTATCCCGGCGCCGGCCGCGGTGCCGCCCCCAAGACAGCCGTCGCCGACGTGTCCTTCCAGGTGGCCCGCGGCGAGATCTTCGGGATCCTCGGACCCAACGGGGCCGGGAAGACCACCACCGTCGAGTGCCTCGCCGGGCTGCGGCACGCCGACGGCGGCACCATCCGGGTGCTGGGCCACGACCCCCAGGCCGACCCCACCGCCGTCCGCGAGCACGTGGGCGTGCAGCTCCAGGAGGCCGCCCTGCACGACAAGATCACCGTCGGCGAGGCGCTCGACGTCTTCGGATCCTTCTACCCGCAGCGGGCGGACTCGGCCGAGCTCCTCGACCTGCTCGACCTGACCGCCCACCGCGACCAGCAGTTCGGCAAGCTCTCCGGGGGCCAGAAGCAGCGGCTCTCCATCGCGCTCGCCCTGGTGGGCCGGCCGCAGGTGGCGATCCTCGACGAGCTCACCACCGGCCTCGACCCCGCGGCACGGCGCGCCACCTGGGACCTCGTCGAACGGGTCCGCGACTCGGGCGTCACCGTGCTGCTGGTCACCCACTTCATGGACGAGGCCGAACGGCTCTGCGACCGGCTCGTCGTCATCGACGCCGGCCGCGTCGTCGCCGAGGGCACGCCCGCCGCCCTCATCGAGGGCCTCGAGGGGCACCGCGGCGTCCGCCTCCGTTTCGCCGACGACGCCGCCCGCTCCCGCGCGGCCCAGCTGCTCACCGCGCTCTCCGAGCGGGACCCCGACGTCGTCGGCGTCGTCCCGGCCGGGGACGAGATCGAGGTGACCGGCACCCGCAAGGTGCTGTTCGCCGTCGTGCAGGCGCTCGCGGCCGCCGACGTCGTCCCCGACGACGTGCGGACCGTCGAGCGCACCCTGGAGGACGTGTTCGTGCAGGTCACCGGTCGTGCTTACCGGGCTGAGGAGAACGAGGAGGTGGCGGCATGACCGCCGTCGAGACCACTGTCGCCCCGCGGGCCGGGATCAAGGCCCGGGGGTTCGGGAAGCTGTTCGCCACGGAGCTCAAGGTCTGGCTGCGCGACCCGGCAGCGGTCTTCTTCGCGCTCGTCTTCCCCAGCCTGCTGCTGCTCGGCCTCGGGCTGGCGATCCCCGACTTCTCGAAGCCGATGACCGACGCGCCGCCGCCCTGGAACGAGGCGCCCGGCGTGACCAGCTACCTGCCCACGATCATCGCGCTCGCGGTGGGGACCATCGCGCTGACCACCATGCCGGTGCAGTTCGCGACCTTCCGCGAGAAGGGCATCCTCAAGCGGCTCTCGACCACGCCGATGCCGCCGCAGAACCTGATCGGTGCGCACCTGGTGATCAACGTCCTGGCGCTCATCGTCTCCACGTGCGCGGCCGTGGTCGGCAGCATGGTGGTGCTGGGGGTCCCGTTCGCGGCCGATCCGCTGACGGTCCTGCTCGTGCTCGTGCTGTCGACGTCCGCCATGTTCTCGCTCGGGCTGCTCGTCGCGGCGCGGGCCGAGAAGGGCGCGACGGCGTCCGGGCTGGGCATGCTGCTCTACTTCCCGTCCCTGATGTTCTCCGGCGTGTGGGTCCCGCTGTCCGTCATGCCGGACTGGATGGAGACGATCGGCCTCTACCTGCCGCTCGGCGCGGCGGCCCAGGGGCTCACCGTGGGCTGGTTCGGCACCGACGGGTTCCCGCTGGCCCAGGTGCTCGTGCTGGTCGGCTGGACCGTGGTGCTGTTCCCGCTCGGCGTCAAGCTCTTCCGCTGGACGTGACCGCAGGTCAGGGGTCCCCTACGCTCGTGTCATGAAGCCGTTTCTGCTGCTCGCGACGCGTGCGGAGGACCTCGCCGCGGACGGTGAGTACGAGGCGTTCCGCCGCTACGGAGGCCTCGAACCAGAGCAGCTGCACCGGGTGCGCCTCGAGCGCGACCCGCTCCCGCCGGTCGACCTGGACGACTACTCGGGCGTCCTCGTCGGCGGGGGACCCTTCAACTCCTCGGACCCCGCGGAGCTGAAGGGTCCCGCGCAGCGGCGGGTCGAGGCCGAGCTGTCCGGGCTGCTCGACGAGATCGTGGCGCGCGACTTCCCGTTCCTGGGCGCCTGCTACGGCGTCGGCACCCTCGGGGCACACCAGGGCGCGGTGATCGACTCGACCTACGCCGAGCCCGTGGGACCCGTGACCATCGAGCTCGGCCCGGACGCCGCGGACGACCCGCTGCTGGCCGGGCTCCCGCAGTCGTTCGCCGCGTACGTCGGCCACAAGGAGGCGGTCCGCAAGCTGCCCGACCACGCCGTGCTGCTCGCGTCGTCGGCCGGCTGCCCGGTCCAGATGTTCCGGATCAAGCAGAACCTGTACGCCACGCAGTTCCACCCCGAGCTCGACGGTCCCGGCATCGACCAGCGGATCGCCGTCTACCGCGACTACGGCTACTTCCCGCCCGAGGAGGCGGAGGCGGTCCGGGAGCGCTGCCTCGCCGTCGAGGTCACAGAGCCGCTGCGCATCATGCGGGCGTTCGTGGAGCGGTACGCACGTGTGTGACCGACCGCATCCTAAGACCCGGTGGACAGCCGCCAGGGCTGCGGCTACCGTTTTGGCCGTGGACATCCGTTGGTATTGGCGCTTTACGTCGGCTCCTGGTGGAGCTCGGCGGGCGCACGCCTGACCAACTTTCCACCCGGAGCCAGGGCCTGGGACGCCGATCGCGTCCAGGCCCTTCGTCTTTACCGAGACGGGCCGCTCCGGACAGGAGTCGGTGGCGGGCCGTCCGGTTCCTCGAACCAGACCCGCCAACTTGGAGCCCCGATCCCGATGAGCATCACCCCTGCGGAACCCAGCACCGAGGCGACGACCGACCTCGGTACCCGCACCTCCGACCTGCGCATCCGCGCTCTCGACCCGCTGCCCGCCCCGCGCGGCCTGCTGGAGTCGATGCCGCTCGGCACGGCCCGCAGCGACCTCGTCACCACGTCCCGCCGCGAGGTGCGTGACGTCCTGACCGGCGAGGACGACCGTCTCCTGACGATCGTCGGCCCGTGCTCGGTGCACGACCCGGCCGCCGCGCTGGAGTACGCCGGACGGCTCGCCACGCTCCGACGCGAGCTCTCCGACGACCTCGTCGTCGTGATGCGCGTGTACTTCGAGAAGCCGCGCACCACCGTGGGCTGGAAGGGTCTGATCAACGACCCGCACCTGGACGGCTCGCACGACGTGCGGCACGGCCTGAACCTGGCTCGCGAGGTGCTGCTCGGGGTGCTCGACGCCGGGGTGCCCGCCGCGACCGAGTTCCTGGAGCCCACCAGCCCGCAGTACATCGCTGACGCCGTGACCTGGGGCGCCATCGGTGCCCGCAACGTGGAGTCGCAGGTGCACCGCCAGCTCGCCTCGGGCCTGTCGATGCCGGTCGGGTTCAAGAACGCGACCGACGGCGACGTGCAGATCGCCGTGGACGGCTGCATCACCGCCGCCAGCGAGCACACCTTCTTCGGGGCCGACGCCGAGGGCCGCGCCGCCGCCGTCGAGACGACCGGCAACCCCGACTGCCACGTGATCCTGCGTGGCGGCCGCTCCGGCCCCAACTACTCGCAGGAGGACGTCGCCGCCGCCCTGCGCGTGACGCGCGGCTCCGGCCTCGGCGGGGCCGTCGAGACCGGCGTGATCGTCGACGCGAGCCACGCCAACTCGGGCAAGGACCACGTGCGCCAGGCCGGCGTCGTGCACGAGATCGCCAACCGCATCGCGGACGGCGAGCACGGCATCACGGGCCTCATGATGGAGAGCTTCCTGGAGGCCGGGGCGCAGCAGCCCGGCCCGCTGTCGGAGCTCGTCTACGGCCAGTCGGTCACGGACAAGTGCATGGACTGGGAGACCACGGAGGACCTGCTCCGCGACCTGGCAAAGGCCGTGCGCGAGCGGCGGGGCTGACCTCGCACGAGACCGGCCGGGCCCTGTGGCCCGGCCGGTCTCGTCTTGCCGCCTATCCTGGGCGGATGGTGGATGTGGCGGCGGGGACGACGGAGTCTGAGCGACGGCGTCGGGGGCGGACCGCCTGGGTCGTGGGTGCGGTGGTCGTGGTGGCGCTGGTCGCGGGCATCGGCGGGTGGCAGTACGCGGCCCGCAACGCCCGGATCGTGGCGGAGGGCGCCACCCTGAGTGGAGGCATGGCGTTCCCGGACTGCCTTCCCCGGATGGCTCTGGCCGTGTACGGCACCAGCGACGACGTGGTCGTAGGGCAGACGGTGCGCAACCCGTCGCGGTGGCCGGTCACGGTGATCAGCTCCGATCCCGAGGTGTTCCGGTTCGAGGCGCCGAGCGATGATCCGGCGGACGACACCACGGTCTCGTCCGCCGATGGCGCCGCGCCCGCCGGCGCCTCCGGCACGGTCGTGCTGCCGCCGGGGCGGGGGGCCACGATGTGGATCGTGGACCCGCAGCGGTACAGCGCCCAGGACGCCTCTACCGTCTGGTACGAGTTCGACGAGGTACCCGTGACGCTGCGGACGCTCGGCGTGGCGCGTGAGACGTCGATCCGGCTTCCCGGCACGCTCTACGTCGGCGGCGGCAAGGACGGCGAACAGCTCGGCGCGGCGCTGCAGGAGGCGTGTGGCGCCTGACTGCTCAGTCGCCCTGCGTCCACGGCCCGACCCGGACCTCCGCGCCGTCGAGCACGTCGAGACCCGTCGCGGGGGTGCCGTCCGTCGTGACGTCGAGCGGCACCGGCTCGGCGCCCGGCACCGCGGTGACCTCGATCGTCGTGGTGGTGTCCGGGTCGTTCGCCGTGGACATGGCGTGCCAGAGCAGCGGGGCGAGCACCGTCCCGCCGTCGGGCACGACCACGCGGCCGGGCATGACGCCGGGCTCGTACGGTTCGATCGTGACGTCCTTCTGGGGCTGCCCGACCTCGTTCTCGAAGACGAGGTCGGGCACGTTCTCGACGGCGCACGGACCGCCCGACACGTTGGTCGCCCGGACCGACCCGCCGCGGGTGCCTGCCGCCGAGTCCACGGCGCCGAACGTGACTGCCAGGTCCGGGCCGGTGCAGTCGGGGGCGCTGGGGTCCTCGAGCCACGGCTCGGCGTCGCCGAACGGGTCGAGGGTGTGGGGCGCATACCCGGCGGGTTCCACGCCGGACACCCAGCCGGTCGTCTCGGCGTACGCGGCATCCATGACCGTGTAGGCGACCGGGTGGTCCGCCGTCGCGTAGTCCTGGGTGTCGAGCCAACGCCGCAGATCGGCGAGGTCCTGGCTACCGGCCTTGGCCTCCGACTGGAGCGTGATCCGCTGCTCCTGGGCGAGGTAGGTGGCGTCCACGACGCCGGGCCGGGCTGCCGCGGCGACGAGCAGCCGGACGGCGTCGACGTCGGGCACGCGGGTCGCCGCCCGGTAGAGGACACCGGGAGCCTGGAGCTCGACGCCGCGGTCCAGCTCCTCTGCTGCGCGGGCGATCTCGAGGAAGTCGTCGCGGGTCGCGGCGGACACGTGGGCGGTCGCGGCGAGCGGGTCGTCGTCCCATGAACCGTCGCCACGGCCGCCGAGGCTGAGGTCCACGGTGGTGGCTCCCGCCGCGAGGAGGCCGAAGCCGTCCTCCACGGCATCGGCCACGACCTCCGAGGTCGTGGCCGGTCCGGCGCTGACACCGAGCCCTGGACCGCCGACGAAGCTCGACGCCATGGTGATGTTCTCCCGGTCGTCCACCCGTCCCGCAGCGGCGACCAGGAGGCGGTGGGCCTCCCCGGCGGCCTCGCCCGCGGCGCGGGGTTCGAGCGTCCCCGTCAGGGCGACCTCGACGCTCACGGTGCTCGGCGCCGGCTCGCTCCGCTGCCCGAAGTTGCCCTGGACCGGCTCGGCTCCGCGGGGAGTCCGGGTGACCGCGACGTCGTCGACGCCCGGAAGCTCACGGACGGCGTCGGCCGCCGAGGTCACCTCGACGGGCGGTACGTCGGCGGACGGCGTGCATCCGGCCAGGGCCAGCACGGAGACGACGGCGAGCGACAGGACCCGGTGGAGTGGCGGCACCCCGCGATCGTCCCACCGGGCGTCAGCTCACGAAGGCGTCGAGCTCCTCGCGCGGAACCTTCCTCCGAGACCTGATCAGTTCCTCCACACGGTCCATCTGTTCCCACACGTTGACGGCCATCCCGGCCACGACCTGACCGTCGAGCAGCCAGAACGCCACGAACTCGCGGGCGTTCAGGTCGCCGGAGACCACCACGTCGTCGTACCCGCCCGGCACGTCAACCCAGCCGGTGTACTCCATGCCGACGTCGTACTGGTCGCTGTAGAAGTAGGGCAGCCGGTCGAACGGCTCGGTGGCGCCGAGCATCGCGCGCCCGGCGTGGGCACCGGTCCGCTCCGCCGTCGCCCAGTGCTCCACCCGCAGGGGGCGCCCGTAGTGGGGTGAGGGGATGCTGGCGACGTCGCCCGCCGCGAAGATGTCGGGGTGCGACGTCGCGAGCGTGCCGTCCACGACGATGCCGCCGCCCTCCGAGGCGGGCCGCAGGTCCAGCCCGGCGACCTCCGCGAGCCCGATGTTCGGCGTGGCGCCGACGCCGACCACCACGACGTCGGCCCCGATCCGGGTCCCGTCCGACAGGTCGACGCCGGTGACGCGGCCCTCCGCTCCCTGCAGCCCGGTGACGGAGGTGCGGCGTAGCAGGCGCACGTCGTGGTCGGCGTGCACGCCCGCGTAGAAGTCGCCCATCTCGGGTCCGAGCACGCGGCCCAGGGGGTGCGTCCCGCGGCCGACGATCGTGACGTCCAGCCCGAGGGTCCGGGCCGACGCCGCGACCTCGAGCCCGATCCAGCCGTCGCCGACGACGGCGATTCGGCCGACACCCTCCAGCGACGCCTCGAGCAGCATGCTGGAGATGCGGTCGGAGTCGTCGATGGTGCGGAGGTAGTGCACGCCGGCGAGGTCCGTGCCGGTGACGTCGAGCGGCCGCGGCGTGGAGCCGGGGGCGAGGAGCAGCTTCGCGAAGGGGAGGGTGGCGCCGTCGGAGAGTGTCAGGGTGTGCGCGTCCGGGTTCAGCCCCACCACGGTCTCGTTGGTGCGGACGGTGACCTCGTGCTCGCGGTACCAGGCCTGGTCCAACGGGAAGACGGCGTCGCGCTCGGCCTCGCCCCGCAGGTAGTCCTTGCTCAGGGGCGGGCGCTCGTACGGGTGGTGGGGCTCGCTCGTGACGACCACGAGATCGCCGCGGTACCCCTCCTTGCGCAGCGCTTCCGCGGCGCGGGCGGTCGTCAGTCCACCACCGATCAGAACGTACGGGTTCATCGGACGCCTCCTGGGCTCGGACTCCTGGGTAGGCGATCAGTCTTGCACCCGAGATGGATGCGGGCAGTCTGTCCACAGCCGCGACGCGCGACCCGCCGCACGAGGTGCCACTGGACGACGTCGGCCCGCCCGACACCCGACGAAGGCGCCTCGCCTTGGAGGCCTAAGTTTCTTCGCTTGAGGTCGTCCCAGAGCGAAGAAACTTAGGCCTCGAAGGAGAAGTGCCCACGTAGTTCGGCGTCTGCCCGTCCCTCGGTTGGTCCGCCTGGTGGGTTGGGCGCAGGACTCGCCAGACGCGCGAAAAAGACCCTCCGATTCAGCATTTCTGCTGGCCGGAGGGCCTTTCACATGGTCGGGGTGACAGGATTTGAACCTGCGACCTCTTCGTCCCGAACGAAGCGCGCTACCAAGCTGCGCCACACCCCGATGGAGTCCACCGCGCATCGGGCACGAAGCCCTTCCGCGGAAGCCTGCTCAGAATAGCCGACGCATGGCCCGGAACGGAAACCGAATCCGTAGTGGCTCCGATCACGCCCGTTCCGGGCCACCCGCAAGGGCGTTACGCGAGCTCGACGACGAGCTCGACCTCGACCGGCGAGTCCATCGGGAGGACCGCCACGCCGACCGCGGAGCGCGCGTGCAGACCGGCGTCGCCGAAGATCTCGCCGAGCACGGTGGAGGCGCCGTTGATGACGCCGGGCTGGCCCGTGAACGACGGGTCGCTCGCGACGAAGCCCACGACCTTGACGATCCGGGAGATCGAGTCGAGCGAGCCGGTGATCGACCGGACGGCCGCCAGCGCGTTCAGGGCGCAGGTGCGGGCGTAGTCCGCGGCGGCGTCGGGGGAGACCAGGCCCTCGCCCTCACCGACCTTGCCGGTGGCCTGCAGCGTGCCCTCAGCGAAGGGGAGCTGGCCGGACGTGTAGACGTAGCGGCCCGTCTGGACGGCCGGCACGTACGCGGCGACCGGGGCCGCCACCTCGGGGAGCGTGATGCCCAGCTCGGCGAGCCGCTGCTCGTGGTTCATGCGTCACCGCCCGTGGGGCGCTTCAGGTAGGCGACGAGCCCGGTGCCGTCGGGTCCGGGGACCACCTGCACGAGCTCCCAGCCGTCCGAGCCCCATTGATCGAGGATCGCCTTGGTGTTGTGAATGAGGAGGGGGATCGTCGCGTACTCCCACTTCGTTGCCATGCCGACGATGCTAGCCCGCGATCGGCGACGGCGATTCCGCACGAGACCTGCACACCGGTCGGGTCGGTTTTCGGCGTGCCCCGTCAGTGGCACCCCGTAACCTGGGCGCATGGCCATGGCGAACCCTCGCGAGCCGCGCCGGATCACTCGGACCATACCCGCGGCTCAGCTCATCGGACTCCTTCTCGCATTCGTGCTCTGGGCTGGTGCCGGTGGTGTGATCGCGGCCGGGCTGGTGATCCCGCTGGCGTCCGGCATGGACACCGCGGTCGACACCGGGGTCGAGGTGTTCGAGGAGGTGCCCGCCGAGCTTGTGCCGGGGCCCCTGTCGGAGCAGTCGCAGATCTACGCGGCCGACGGCAAGACGAAGCTGGCGACGTTCTACGCGCAGAACCGCATCGTCGTGCCGCTCGACAAGGTCTCCGACCACATGAAGAACGCCGTCATCGCCATCGAGGACGAGCGGTTCTACACGCACGGCGGCGTGGACCCCGAGGGCATCTCGCGTGCCGCGCTGCAGAACTTCGGCGGCGGTGACACCCAGGGCGCGTCGACGCTGACGCAGCAGTACGTGAAGAACGTGCTGATCGAGGAGTCCCTCCGGGCGGGCGACACGTTCGGCGTGCTGGAGGCCCGCGAGAGCTCGCTCACCCGAAAGCTGCGCGAGGCGAAGCTCGCGATCGCCATCGAGAAGGAGATGTCCAAGGACGACATCCTCCAGGGCTACCTCAACATCGCGCAGTTCGGCACGAGCGTGTACGGCGTCGAGACAGCCTCGCAGCACTACTTCAACAAGTCCTCGAAGGATCTGTCGGTCGTCGAGGCAGCGACGATCGCCGGCATCACCAAGGCGCCGAGCCAGTTCGACCCAGTGGCCAACCCCGAGGACGCAGAGGTGCGCCGCAACCTCGTGATCGGCAAGATGTGGCAGCTGGGCTACATCTCCACCGCCGAGCGCGACGAGGCGATGGCCACCAAGCTCGCGGACACGCTCGACGTCCAGCCCATCGACGTCGGCTGCGACTCGGCGGGCGGCGCGGCCTTCTTCTGCGACTACGTGATCAAGGAGATCATGGCGAACCCCGAGTTCGGGGAGACCCGTGACGACCGGTACGACCTGCTGTACCGCGGCGGCCTCCGGATCGTCACCACCATGGACGTCAAGATGCAGAAGGCTGCCGCGAAGACGATCCGCGAGGCGGTTCCGGCCGACAACGCCTACGACCTCGAGGCCGCGGTCACCTCGGTCGAGCCGGGCACCGGTCAGATCAAGGCGATGGCGCAGAACGTGCCGTACGACGCACGGTCCGAGGCCGGCCCCCGCACGACCGCGCAGAACTACTCCGCGGACTACAACCACGGCAACTCACGCGGGTTCCAGGTGGGCTCCAACTTCAAGCCGTTCGTGCTCGCCGAATGGCTGCGCAGCGGGCACACGCTCCAGGACCGCGTCAGCGCCAACTCCTTCTCGGCCTACGAGACGGAGTTCAAGGCCAACGGCTGCGTCCACGCCTTCACGCACCAGCCGTGGAACGTGTCGAACGTGGACGGGTCCGCCAGCGGGACGGTGAGCGTGCTCCAGGGCACCTTCCAGTCCCTCAACACGGTGTACGCCCGCATGTCGCAGCAGCTCGATCTCTGCCAGGTGCAGAAGACGGCCTGGGACGTCGGCTTCCGGCCGATGACGTCGGGCCTGACGTACGAGGGCGTCGGGCAGTTCCGCACGATCGACGACCCGAAGCAGAAGGACATCGACGTCCTGGCGTCGATGACCCTCGGCACCCAGGCCTCGACGCCGGTCAACCAGGCCGCCGCGTTCGCGACCTTCGCGTCGGGCGGCACCTACTGCAACCCCGTCGCGATCCTCGAGGTCAAGGACCACGAGGGCAAGAAGATCGACGTCCCGTCGGCCGACTGCAAGCAGACGCTGGAGCCCGAGGTCGCCAACACCGTGGCCTACGCCATGACCAAGGTCTTCCAGACCAGCCCGTTCGGTACGGCCTGGGCGCTGTCCCCGGGCCTCGGCGACGGCCGCCCCGTGGCCGGCAAGACCGGTACGACGAACGACGCCATGCAGAGCTGGTTCACCGGCTACACGCCCGAGCTCTCCACCTCGGTCTGGGTGGGCGAGGCCAGCGGCAACGTGCCGCACATGAACGTGTACCTGCCGGCGATGTCCTGGTACGACAGCTCGGCCAAGGTCGGCCCGATGTACGGCGGTACCATCGCCGCGCCAACGTGGCGCCGGTACATGGACCAGGCCGTGGTCGGCCTGCCGAAGACGACCTTCCCCGCCCCCGACCCCAATCTCGTCGGCAAGGCGCCGGTCACGCCCAAGCCGAGCAACAGCAACGACGGCGGGAGCAACGGCGGCGGTGACAACGGCGGCGACAGCGACGGCGGCGACTCCGACACCGGCGGTGACGGCAACAGGGGCGGTGACAACGGCGGCGGTGGTGGCGGCGGTGGCGACAACGGCGGAGACGACTGATCCGCATGGGGGCGCTGGGTAACGTCGGCAAGGCCCTCGGGATCGCCGGGGGCATCGCCGTCGCCGGTATCGCCTACGCGCACCTGGAGAGCAAGCTCTTCCGGGTGCGCCGGGTGACCGTGCCGGTGCTGCCCCCGGGGCAGCGGCCGATCCGGATCCTGCACGTCGCCGATCTGCACCTGACCCCGAGCCAGCGCACCAAGCAGGCCTGGGTCCGGTCGCTGGCGGCGCTCGAGCCCGACCTGGTCATCAACACGGGCGACAACTTCGGGCACCAGCAGGCGCTGGCCCCGCTGCTCGACGTCCTGGGCCAGCTCATGGACGTGCCCGGCGCGTTCGTCATGGGGTCGAACGACTACTACGCGCCGTCGTTCAAGAACCCGGCCCGGTATCTGCTGCCGGACGCCCGCGTCGAGGGCGGCGAGAAGGTTCCGCTGCCCACCGAGTCGCTCCGCACGGCGTTCACCGACGCCGGCTGGGTCGACCTGGACAACCGGCGCGGCCTCGTCGAGCTACGTGACGGGCGCACGGTCGGACTGGTCGGCATGGACGACCCGCACCTCGACCTCGACGTCATGCCCGAGCCGGGCCGGGCGCCGGGCGAGGAGGACGCCGTGCTGCGCCTCGGCGTCGTGCACGCGCCGTACCAGCGGGTGCTGAACCAGCTCAAGGACGACGACGTCGACGCGATCATCGCGGGCCACACCCACGGTGGGCAGCTGTGCCTGCCGTGGTACGGCGCCCTCGTGACCAACTGCGACCTGGACCGTGGTCGCGCGTCCGGCCTGCACGGCTGGCCCGGCCCGCGCCCCGACCGCGAGGGCGGCGAGGACTCGACGTGGCTGCACGTCTCGGCGGGCGCCGGCACCTCGCCGTACACCCAGGTGCGGTTCGCGTGCCCCCCTGAGGCGACGCTGATGACCCTGACGGCACGCGGGGTCTGATCGGACGGCAAAGAGGCCAGGTGATCCGAGCGGATCACCTGGCCTCCTGTTCGTCGCGCCTCAGCGCGCCCGACGCTCCAGCCGGTCGAGGTCCAGCAGCACGACGGCGCGGCCCTCGCGGCGCACCCAGCCGCGGGTCGCGAAGTCGGCCAGGGCCTTGTTCACGGTCTCGCGGGAGGCACCGACGAGCTGCGCCAGCTCCTCCTGCGTGAGGTCGTGCGCCACGCGGATGCCGTCGTCGTTGGGCTCGCCGAACCTGGTCGACAGGTCCAGCAGCGCCTTGGCGACACGGCCGGGGACGTCGGAGAACACCAGGTCCGCGAGGGTCTCGTTGGTGCGGCGCAGCCGGCGCGCGAGCGCGCCCAGCAGCTGGGTCGCGACACCCGGGTGATCCGCGATCCACTTCACGAGCGAGTCGTGACGCAGCTCGTAGACCACCGAGTCCGAGACGGACGAGGCCGACGCCGTGCGGGGGCCCGGGTCGAACAGGGACAGCTCACCGAACATCTCGCCCGGGCCCAGGATCGACAGCAGGTTCTCGCGGCCGTCACTCGACCGGCGACCCAGCTTGATCTTGCCCTGCGCGATGACATACAGCCGGTCGCCCGGTTCGCCCTCGCGGAAGAGCACGTCACCCCGGACCAGCTCCACGGGCACCATGGACTCGAAGAGCGCGTGCGTCTCCTCGCCTTCCATGTCCGCGAAGAGGGGGGCAGAGAGTACGACTTCGTCGTCCACCAGTGGTGTCCTCACGTGTCGGGGACTTTCGTCCATCAGTCTTTTCCACCTCTCAGTCTGCCTCAATGTCACGAGATTGCCGGGTCATCGGTGTCTCTCGTGGCGTCCGCGTGGCGTGCAGCCCGACGCGATCGTCCGCCTCATGCGGGATGTCGGCTTTGCCCAGCACGAAGTAGGACGCCCGTCCATAAATCCTAGGGGTGCCACCTGGGAGTTCGGAACGGGCGTCCTGGGAACCGGTCAGGGAACCTCGCGCTGCTCCGGTCCGACGTACTCGCACACCGGCCGGATCAGCGAGTTGGCGGCCCGCTGCTCCATGATGTGTGCGGTCCACCCCGTGATCCGGGAGGCCACGAACAGCGGCGTGAAGATGTTCGTGTCGAACCCGATCAGGTGGTACGCCGGCCCGGCGGGGTAGTCCAGGTTGGGCTTGATGTTCTTGCGGCTGACCATGGCGTTCTCAAGGGTGTCGTACAGCTCGATCACCGCGGAGTCGCCGTAGTGCGCGGCGAGGTCGCCGAGCACGGCCCGCATGGTCGGCACGCGGGAGTCGCCGTTCTTGTAGACCCGGTGGCCGAACCCCATGATCTTCTTCTTCTGCGCGAGCGCGTCCTCGAGCCAGGCCTCTGCCTTGTCGGCCGTGCCGATCTCCTCGAAGGTGGCCTGCACGGCCTCGTTCGCGCCGCCGTGCAGCGGGCCCTTGAGGGCGCCGATGGCGCCCGTGACCGCCGAGTGCAGGTCGGCGAGCGTCGAGGTGATGACGCGCGCGGTGAACGTGGACGCGTTGAACGAGTGCTCGGCGTACAGCACCATCGAGGCCTCGAACGCCTGCACGACGGCGGGTTCGGCTTCCTCCCCGAACGTCATCCAGAGGAAGTTGGCGGAGTAACCGAGGTCCTCGCGCGGGTGCACGATCTCCTGGCCCCGACGACGGCGCTGGTCGAGCGCGACCACGGCGGGCAGGACCGCCCACAGCCGCAGCGCCTTGGCGAGCTCCGCCTCGGGCGACGAGTCCTCGGCCTGTGGGTCGTGCGCGCCCAGGATCGACACCGCGGTGCGGCACACGTCCATGGGGTGGCAGTCGGTGGGCAGCTCGAGGATCGCGTCGCGGATGTTGTCCGGCAGCTCGCGGTGCACCCGCTCGGCCGCCGTCTGCTCGGTGAGCTGGGCGGGGGTCGGCAGCTCGCCGTGCCACAGCAGGTAGGCGACCTCCTCGAAGGACTTCTTCGCGGCCAGCTCCTGTACCGGGTAGCCCCGGTACAGCAGCGAGTTGGTGTCCGGGTTGACCTTCGAGATGGCCGACGTGTCAGCGACGACGCCGGCCAGACCCTTTCGGATCTCCGTGGTCTCGGTCATGAGCACTCCTTCGTGTCGAGACTCAGTCAGGGCTGGTAGGTGAAGACGTTCGAGTCGAAGTGGTTGTAGGCCGCGTAGTCGGTCAGCTCGTACAGGCGCGCGCGGGTCTGCATCTCGGGAACCAGGTCCGCCTGGGTGCCCGACGCCGCGATCTGGTCCAGCGCCCGTTCGGCAGCGCCCATCGCGATGCGCAGCAGGGTGACGGGGTAGATCACGAGCCGCGCCCCGGCATCGTGCAGCTGCTTCGCCGTGAAGAGCTCGGACTTGCCGAACTCGGTCATGTTGGCCAGCACCGGTACGTCGAGGGCCGAGGCGACGGCCTCGAACTCGGCGAGGTCCTTCATGGCCTCGGGGAAGATCGCGTCCGCCCCGGCGTCGGCCAGGGCCTTCGCCCGGTCGATCGCGAGCCTGAGCCCGCGCTCGCCCGGCTCGGTGCCGCGCACGTCGGTGCGCGCCATGATGAGGAAGTCGGGGTCGCGGCGGCCGTCGACGGCGGCCCGGATGCGCCGGACGGCGTCGCCGAGCCCGACCACCTCCTTGCCGTCGAGGTGGCCGCATCGCTTGGGGTTGACCTGGTCCTCGATGTGGATGCCGGCCACGCCGGCGTCCTCCATGGTCTGGACCGTGCGGGCCACGTTCATGGGCTCGCCGAACCCGGTATCGGCGTCGGCGAGCACGGGCAGGTCGGTGACCCGGGCGATCTGTGCGGACCGGCCGGCCACCTCGGTGAGCGTGGTCAGGCCGATGTCGGGCAGGCCGAGGTCGGCGGACAGCACCGCGCCGGAGACGTAGACGCCGTCGAACCCCTTGTCCTGGATGAGCTTGGCGCTCAGCGGGTTGAACGCGCCCGGGAGCCGCAGCAGGTCCGGCCCGGCGAGGGCCTCGCGGAAGGCGCGGCGCTTCGCGGCGGGGGTGAGGTGCGAGTAGAGCATCAGGCACGCCCCAGCTCGAACAGGCCCGTCGGGGACTTGACGGTCTCCAGCAGGCCGGGGGCCGCGATGATCGTGAGCTCCCGAACCTCGGCGGGCGTGAGCTCGGGCAGCCGCTCGGCCAGGTCGAGGAAGCGCTCGATCTCGGCGTCCGTCAGGATTCCTGCGGCGAGCGTCCGGAACTTGCCCACGTAGTTCGCGCGGGCGAACGGGCGGGCGCCCAGCGGGTGGGCGTCTGCGACGGCGATCTCGCGGGTCACCGTCTCGCCGCTGGTGAGCGTGATCTCCACGCGGCCACCGAACGCCTTCTCCGCGGGGTCGGTCGAGTGGTAGCGGCGCGTCCACTCCGGGTCCTCGGCAGTGGTGACCTTGCGCCACAGCTCGACCGTGTCGGGGCGCTGCGCGCGCTCGGGAGCGTAGGAGTCCACGTGGTGCCAGCCACCGTCCTGCAGCGCGACCGTGAAGATGTACGGCACCGAGTGGTCGAGCGTCTCGCGCGACGCCGTCGGGTCGTACTTCTGCGGGTCGTTCGCGCCCGAGCCGATGACGTAGTGGGTGTGGTGGCTGGTGTGCAGCACGATGCCCTGGATGTTCCTGGGGTCCCGCAGCTCCGGCCGCTCGTTGCCCAGCGCGCGGGCCATGTCGATGATCGCCTGCGCCTGGTACTCCGCGGAGTGCTCCTTGGTGTACGTGTCGAGGATGCCGGTGCGGGCCTCGCCGGCGGCGGGCAGCACGACGTCGTAGGCGGCGTCCGGCCCGTCCAGGAGCCAGGCGACCACGCCGTCCTCGCCCTCGTAGATGGGCTCGGGGGAGGTCTGGCCGCGCATCGCGCGGTCCACGGCCTCGACCGCGAGCTTGCCCGCGAAGGCCGGCGCGTGCGCCTTCCACGTGGAGATCTGGCCCTTGCGGCTCTGCCGCGTGGCGGTCGTGGTGTGCAGGGCCTGGCCGATCGCCTGGAACACCGTCTCGGTGTCCAGCCCGAGCAGCGTGCCGATGCCGGCCGCCGCCGAAGGCCCGAGGTGCGCCACGTGGTCGATCTTGTGCTTGTGCAGGCTGATCGCGCGGACCAGGTCCACCTGGATCTCGTAGCCGGTCACGATGCCCCGCACGAGCTCCCGGCCCGAGCGGCCCGCGTGCTGCGCCACCGCCAGGATCGGCGGGATGTTGTCGCCCGGGTGGGAGTACTCGGCCGCGAGGAAGGTGTCGTGGAAGTCGAGCTCGCGGACGGCGACTCCGTTGGCCCATGCCGCCCACTCGGGGCTGCTCGTGGCCTCCGGGGCCAGGCCGAAGACCGTGGAGCCGGGCGTGTACGGGTGTGCCTGGGCCTGCGACCGGGCGGCGACGGCGGGGCCGCGGGTGAGGCTGGGGGCCGCGGG
>NZ_KI911634.1:111400-112537 GCF_000515355.1 Promicromonospora kroppenstedtii DSM 19349
GCGAGTCCGCGGGCTGGCCGCTCGCCGGCACCTGGGCCACCGAGGCCCTGCGGGTCGAGGCCTGGCGCCCGCGTCTCGCGCGCGAGGTCGACGGCCGCACCATCCCGCACGAGCTGGACTGGCTGCGCACCGCCGTGCACATCAACAAGGGCTGCTACCGCGGCCAGGAGACGGTCGCCCGGGTGCACAACCTCGGCCGCCCGCCGCGGCGCCTGGTCATGCTGCACCTCGACGGCTCCCAGCACCTGCTCCCGGAGGCGGGCGCGGAGGTGCGTCTGCCCGGGGCGGACGGCGCTCCCGGCAAGGTGGTCGGCACGCTCACGTCGATGGCCCGCCACCACGAGCTGGGGCCGATCGGCCTGGCCGTGCTCAAGCGCAACGTTCCGGAGGATGCCGAGCTCCTCGTCTCGGGCGACGTCTCGGGGCAGGCCATCGAGGTGTCGGCGGCGCAGGAGATCGTGGTGCCCGGCGACGGCATGTCCGTGGACCGGCCGGAGTCCCACGGCCCGCTGACCCCCGGCCTGCGCGGCCCTGCCAGCCTCATCTGACGCACCCGTGAGGGCGGGTGGCAGGATGCCACCGTGACCTCACTGCCCGGCCCCGCCGACGAGATGTGGCGCAAGGCCATGCGCACGCTCATGCTGCGCACGCGGCTGCGGCAGGGCTGGACCCGCGCGCGGGCGAGCCTGATCCCGATCGCACAGGCCTCGCTCGCCGCCGGTGTCGCGTACCTGATCGCGCGGTACGTGCTGGGGCACGAGCAGCCCTTCTTCGCGCCCGTCGCGGCCTGGGTGCTGCTCGGGTTCACCGCGCAGCGGGACGTGCGCCGGGTGTCCGAGATGGCCGTGGGCGTGGCGGTCGGCGTCGCCATGGGCGACCTGATCGTGCACCTGATCGGCTCCGGCTGGTGGCAGCTCAGCCTGGTGCTGTTCATCTCCGCCGTCGCCGCGCGGTTCATCGACCGGGGTGCGCTGCTGGTCACGCAGGCCGGGGTCCAGGCGATCATCGTGGTGGGCCTGCCGCAGGTCTCCGGGGGGCCGCTCGGGCGGTGGACCGACGCCCTGGTCGGTGGCGCCGTCGCGCTCACGGTCGCGCTGCTCACCCCGGGCGACACCCGGCGCCGTCCGCGGGCGCTCG
>NZ_KI911634.1:112637-116234 GCF_000515355.1 Promicromonospora kroppenstedtii DSM 19349
GCGGGCATCGTGGTGGGTGCGCTGCACCTGCTGCTGGAGCGGTTGCCCGCCCGCGGCGCGCGCCTGGCCGGGCTCTCGGCGGCCGCGCTGCCCGTCGCGGTGTGCGGCATCTTCGTGTTCGTCGTGGGCCGGATGGTCATCTTCTGAGGTGACCGGCCCGGTCCGCCTCAGGACTGGCGGATCATCTCGCCCGCGATCTCGATCCGGACCTTCTTGGCGACCAGGACGCCGCCCGCCTCGAGCGCGACGTTCCAGAGCAGGCCCCACTCCTCGCGCTCGATCTCGCAGCTGCCGTGGAAGCCGAAGATGTCCTGTCCGTAAGGGTCGTGTCCCACGCCGCCGAACTCGCACTCCAGCGTGACCGGACGCGTCGTGCCGCGCACGGTCAGCAGGCCGTCCATGACGAACTTGGTGAACGAGCCGTCCGCCTGGGTCGGGTCGTGCGGCCGCCGGCCCGCGGTGCCGGCCTTGAGGCGCGCCCACGAGAAGATCGGGTCCACCTGGGTGCGCATCCGGAACCCGGTGCTGCGGAACTCGATGGTGGGGTGGTTCTCCACGTCGAGGAAGTCGGCGCTGCGCAGGTGCGTGTCGCGCTCGCCCACGTGCGTGTCCACGGAAGCCGCCTGGATGGTGCAGGTGACCTGCGACATCAGGGGGTCCTCACCGACGGTGACCGTCGCGGTGCCCTCGGCGAACTCGCCCCGGACGGGGCTGACCATCATGTGCATGGCGAGGAAGCCGAGCCGCTTGTGGTTCTGGTCGATCTGGTACACCCCGGCCGCCGGAATGGTCAGACCATTCCACGTTCGAGTTGGCAAAACTTCCATCCTAGACAATTCTCCTATATATGCGGATGCATGCACGTTACCACCGGGGCCTCGTCGGGCCGGGTGGCGTTTCGGCACCAGAAATACTGCTCCGACGGGTTGTGCAGACCAGGGAATCATGTGGACGGGCACCCGAGAAGGTCAGGTGCCCCCACTGTGACCGGCCTCATTGCCCATCCATATCGCGGATGAGGACTTGTCTGGACGAGCGAGGCACGGCAGGGTGGGCTAAATGTTGGGACAGGTGATTGCGCTGGTCGTGCTCGTGCTGGGCACGGCGGTGCTCGGCGTGTGGTGGTCGGCGCGGCAGGGGGCTGTCCGCGCACCCCGTGAGACCCCGGTCGGCATCGACTGGGCGTCCTCCGGGATCGCGCTGGCCGACCGGGTGACCTTCGTGCAGTTCTCCGCCGAGGTGTGTGCCGCGTGCCGCTCCACGTCACGGGTGCTCGGGGGGCTGGCCGGCAAGGGTGACGGCGTCGCGCACCGCGAGGTGCTCGTCGACGACCACCTCGACCTGGTGCGCACCCTCGGCGTGCTCCGCACGCCCACGGTGCTGGTGGTCGACGGCGGTGGGCGCGAGGTCGCCCGGATGAGCGGCGTCGTCTCCGACACCCAGGCGCGGCAGGCGCTGAGCCGGGTGTCCAAGGGGACGCTGGAGACAGAGGGGGAAGCGCGCCCATGAACGCGAGCAAGGGGATCGACCCGCGCGGGCCGCGGGTCGGGGCGAGCATCACGGCGGTGCTGCTGGCCGCCGTCGTCCTGCTGGGTGCGAGCACCGCGGGGCTGTGGCTGCTGACGTTCATCATGCTGAGCTTCGTGCTCGGCACGGTGCGCGGCGCCGAGGGCTCGTGGCAGGGCATGCTCTACAAGCGGTTCGTGCGGCCGCGTCTGGGCCCGCCCACGGAGATGGAGGACCGCCGCCCGCCGCGCTTCGCGCAGGGCGTCGGCCTGTTCGTCACCGGCGTGGGCGTGATCCTCGGCTTCTTCGGTGTGCTGCCGGCGGTGCCGATCGCGGCCGCGGCGGCCTTCGTCGCCGCCGCGCTCAACGCCGTCGTCGGGCTGTGCCTCGGGTGCGAGCTGTACCTGCTGCTCCGGCGGTCTGGCCTGGTCCGCGCCTGAGCGCCGCCTAGTAGACGAGCGCCTGGGCGCCGTCGCGCAGGATCTCCTCGGTGAACAGGGCCGAGCCCGCGATCCGGACTCCGGGCAGCACGTCGGCCTCGGTGATGCCGCGCCGCGCCGCGCACTGCGTGCAGACCGTGACGGTCCCGGCCGACAGGATCACCTCGATCAGGTCGGGCAGGGGCGTCGCGTGCTCCAGCTCGAGCTCGGCCGCACGGCCGGGCAGCGCGAGCCAGGCGGACTCACCGGTGAGCCACAGGCTCACCTCCGCGCCCGACGCGACGGCCGCGGCGGCCACGGTGAAGGCCTGGTTGGTGGCCTCGGGGCGGTCCAGGCCTGAGGTGGTCTTGATCACGAGCTGGCGCATGGGCCGACTGTAGGCGGTGGACGTTAGGATCGGCACCATGTCGATCCACGCCCTTGAGCTCATCTTCACCGGCCTCATCGTGGCGGTCGCAGTCGCGGTCGCCTGGTTCGCCGGCTACGTCGTCTACAAGCTGTACACCGGCCAGCGCTGATGACGTTCACCTTCCCGGACGGTCTCTCGCCCGAGGTGTACCCGCTGGCGTGGCTGGTCGGCCGCTGGCGCGGCGAGGGTGTGATCGACTACCCCGGCGTCGGCAAGAAGACCTTCGTGCAGGACCTGGTCTTCGACCACGACGGCGGCCCCTACCTGCGGTTCGAGTCCACGCTTCGGGTCCTGGAGAGCGTCGTCCCCGACAAGCTGCCCGCCGACGGCGAGTGGCCGGCCCCCGTGGCGGACCCGACGGACGCCGAGGCCGAGGCGCCTGAGACCGCCGAGGTGGGCGAGCCCGGGACCGTCTGGTCGACCGAGACCGGCTACTGGCGTGTGTCCACCGACCGCCCCGAGGGGCTCGAGGAGAACAAGCACGCGCTCGAGGTACTCGTGGCTGACGCCTCCGGGCGCATCACCGTCTACATCGGCGCCGCGGGCAACGGGCGGATCGACCTCGCCTCGGACGCGATCGCGCGGACGTCGACGGCGTCCGAGGTGCGCGCCTCCAAGCGGCTGTACGGCCTGGTCCAGGGCCGGCTGCTGTGGGTCGAGGAGCTCGCCGCGTTCGGCGAGCCGCTGCGTTCCTACGCCTCGGCCGAGCTGGACCGGCAGTAACCGAACACCGGCGGGAATGCCCCGCCCGTTCCCGACGCTGCACCTGAGGTGAGCATGGATTACGAGAGCCCCCTGCTGAGCCGGCGCGGCGCGGTCGCCGCCGCCGGGCCCGACGCCGGGGTCGCCTGGCACTACGGCGACCCGACGGCCGAGCAGCGCGCGCTGTCGCGCGGCGGGGCCGTCGTCGACCAGTCGCACCTCGGGATCGTCCGCGTGGCCGGCCCCGACCGGCTGAGCTGGCTGCACTCGATCACGTCGCAGCAGCTCGAGGGCCTCGCGCCCCGGACCAGCACGGAGCTGCTCGTCCTGTCGCCCCAGGGCCACATCGAGCACGTCGCGGGCGTGGTGGACGACGGCGAGGCCACCTGGCTGATCACCGAGCGCGAGTCGGCGCCCGGCCTGGCCGGCTGGCTCGACCGCATGAAGTTCATGCTGCGCGTCGAGGTCACCGACGTCACGGACGAGTGGGCCGCGATCGGCGAGCCCGTGGCCGCCGAGGGCGCGGAGGGCGAGCCGGTC
>NZ_KI911634.1:116334-119607 GCF_000515355.1 Promicromonospora kroppenstedtii DSM 19349
CCACGGAGCGCACGCGCGGATGGTGGAAGCGGAACCGGCCGCCCACGAGATGGAGGTGGCGGCCGGCGGGGCCGGCCATGAGGGTGTCGATGTCTGTGCCCGATGCGGCGAGCAACAGCTCGGTGCGGTCCACCACGGCGACTGCGGCGACGAGCAGCACACGGCGTGCCTCGTCGTCGAGGCCGAGCGGGCCTACGGCCTCGCGGACCGCACGTGCGGCAGGCAGCGGGTCCGGCATCAGCGCCGTCCCGACCAGATGCTCCTCGTCGAGCATCCGTGCTGTCTGGTCCACACATCCAGGTTCGTCACCCACCACACGCGCGAGCTCGCACGCGACGTGAGGGGCCACGGTGCGGTCACCGAGGGGGAGCGGAAAAACGACTTGCTGCGGCAGCGCGGTCATCGTCGAGCCTCCCGGATTCGTTCACGGTGCTCGCAAGTATGACCTCCACACGTTTCACCCGCATCAACCTGAGCGTGCGACTTTTGGTGCGCTCCGGCCCCGGGGCTGGCATCCTGCCCCGCCCCGGGTGGGCGGGGTACCTGATACCGCACGAAGTTGTTTCGGTGGCGAAGGTTTCACACCGTAACAACCGCGCGCGGTTCGCCCCTTACCACTACGTAGTCCCACCGTGTGGAATCCCCTTATTTCCCGTTAACGCAGGTTTCCTTACTTTTAACGGAGCATGACCAGCGCGACCACCGTTACCGGAGCAGTGCCCGGACCAGAGAGGGAAGACGATGGACTCGACGTACGAACCGCTATCAGGCGCCAGTAAGACCACCCGACGGATACTCGCGGGGGTGGCCGCGCTCGCGGTGGCGGCCTCCGCCGTCGTGGCGGGCGCGAGCATGCGCGAGGCGAACGCCGCCGAGGCCGAGGCCGCCGCCGGGGCGAGCAGCTCCGCCATCAACGGCTTCCGCAGCGTCGGCTACTTCACGCAGTGGGGCGTGTACGGCCGTGGCTACCAGGTCAAGCAGATCGACACGTCCGGCGTGGCCGACGAGCTGACCCACATCAACTACGCGTTCGCCAACATCCACCACCAGAACCTCGAGTGCTTCGAGGCCAACAAGGCGCAGGGCGAAGGCCCCAACGGCTCCGACGGCGCAGGCGACGCCTGGGCCGACTACGGCATGGGCTACACCGCGGCCAACTCGGTCTCCGGCGCGGCCGACACCTGGGACCAGCCCCTGGCCGGCTCGTTCAACCAGCTCAAGCAGCTCAAGGCCAAGCACCCCGACCTCAAGGTCATGATGTCGATCGGCGGGTGGACCTGGTCCAAGAACTTCTCGTTGGCCGCCGCGACCGACGCCTCGCGCGAGAAGTTCGTCTCCAGCTGCGTGGACATGTTCATCAAGGGCAACCTGCCGGTGATCGACGGCCGCGGCGGCGCCGGTGCCGCCGCCGGCGTCTTCGACGGGTTCGACATCGACTGGGAGTGGCCCGGCTCGCAGAACGGCAACGTGGGCAACCACGTCGACGAGGTCAACGACGCCCGCAACTTCAAGCTCCTGCTCGCCGAGTTCCGAGAGCAGCTCGACGCCGTCGGCGCCCAGACGGGCAAGGACTACGAACTGTCCGCGTTCCTGCCGGCCAACCCGGCCGACATCGAGGACGGCGGCTGGAACGACCCCGAGATCTTCGAGTCCCTCGACTTCGGCAACGTCCAGGGCTACGACCTGCACGGTGCCTGGGACCCGGCGCTGACCGGCCACCAGGGCAACCTGTACCACGACCCGGCCGACCCGCGGGAGGAGGCCCGGCAGTTCAGCGCGGACCTCGCGGTGAAGTCGTACACCGACGCCGGGATCGCCCCGGCGCAGCTCGGCCTCGGCCTCGCGATGTACGGGCGCGGCTGGACCGGTGCGTCGTCGTCCGACGCGTGGGGCACCGCGACCGGTGCCGCCCCCGGCCAGTGGGAGGCCGGGATCAACGACTACGACGTGATCAAGAACGTCGGCACCGGCTACTACGACGCCGGTCTCGGGGCCGCCTGGCGGCACGACGGCAACACCTGGTGGTCGTACGACAACGACCAGTCCGTCGCCAGGAAGGCGCAGTACATCCGGTCCGAGGGCCTCGGCGGCGCCATGTGGTGGGACCTGTCCGGCGACCGGTCCGGCGCGCTGACCGGCGCGCTGTGGAACGTGCTCGGCTCCGGGAACCCGGGCCCCATCGAGGGTGGCGACCCGACCGACCCGACGGACCCGCCGACGGACCCGACGGACCCGCCCACCGACCCGACCGACCCGCCGGAGGAGGCCTGCGCCTCGGCCGCGTGGAGCGCGTCGTCGACCTACGTGGGCGGCAACACCGTGTCGCACGGCGGCCACGAGTGGCGCGCCAAGTGGTGGACGCAGGGCGAGACGCCCGGCACCACCGGCGAGTGGGGCGTGTGGCAGGACCTGGGCGCCTGCTGACCGTCCCCGCGAGATAGAACGCCGGCGAGGGTTCTCCCTCGCCGGCGTTCTTTTCTCGCGTTCGTGCCCTGGGTGCAAGGAAGCCGGCATCCGCGACAGAGTGAGGGCGTGGACGACAGCCCCGGCGCCCCGCACGACGAACCGCCGCAGCATGACGAGGCCTGGTTCGGCGCGCTCTTCGACGCGCACTCGCGCGCCCTCTACTCCTACTTCGTGCGACGGCTGCCCGACGGCGGCCGCGCCTCTGACGCCGAGGACCTCGCCGCCGAGGTGCTCGCCACCGCGTGGCGCCGGCGCGACGACGTGCCGGACGCCGCCGAGCTGCCCTGGCTCTACTGCACCGCCGGCTACGTGCTGGCGAACCACCGGCGCAAGATGCGGGCGCTGCCCGTCGCCGTCGTCCCGGACGAGCCCGACGACGTGGACCCCGCGACGCTCGCGGTGGACGACGACGCCGTGCGGCAGGTCCTGTCCCTGCTGTCCCCGCGCGACCGGCGCATCCTCCTGCTCGTCGCCTGGGACGGGCTGTCGGGCGACGATCTCGCCCAGGTGCTCGGCGTCTCCCGCGGCGGCGCCGACGCGGCGCTGTCCCGGGCCCGGGCCCGGCTGCGCGAGGCGTGGGACGCCCACGAGCAAGCGGTGGACGCATGAGCACATATGGAGGGTGTGCGCGGCGCGCCGCCGGGCACGGCACGGAGGGACAGCGATGAACGAGCACCAGCGACCGGAGGACCAGGCGTTCGAGCGTCTGACGGCGGCGGACCCGGTCCGGCGTGCGCCCGGCCCGGCCGACGACGTGCTCCGGGCCAAGGTCGACGCGCTGGTCGCCGGGTCGGGCGGACGGCTGCC
>NZ_KI911634.1:119707-123771 GCF_000515355.1 Promicromonospora kroppenstedtii DSM 19349
CGCGGCCCCCGTGCGCACGAAGCTGCCGCTGGCGGGCAAGGGCTCCGGGCACGGCGTCCGGCGCAAGGCCGGGTACGAGGGCTTCTCGTTCGCGCACGACCACAACGACCTGACCACGGCCGTGCACCGCTGCGTGGGCGTGGGCAAGTGCCGGGCCGACAACTCGGCCGCCGGCGGCTTCATGTGTCCGAGCTACCAGGCCACCAAGGACGAGAAGGACGTGACCCGCGGGCGGGCCCGCGTGCTGCAGGAGGCCGTGAACGGCACCCTCGTGGGCGGCCTGTCGGCGCCCGAGGTCCGCGAGTCGCTCGACCTGTGCCTGTCGTGCAAGGCGTGCTCCAGCGACTGCCCCGCCGGCGTCGACATGGCGCAGTACAAGTCGGAGGTGCTGTACCGGACCTACCGCGGCAAGCTGCGGCCCGTCGACCACTACGCCCTCGGCTGGCTGCCGCGCTGGGCGCGGCTCGCGGGCGCCGTCCCCGAGCTGGTCAACGCGCTGCTCGGCGTGAGGTGGATCGGCAAGGCCGTGCTGTGGGCGGGCGGCATGGACACCCGTCGGTCGATGCCCAAGTTCGCCGAGGTACCGTTCCGGCAGTGGTGGGCGCGCGGCGGCGCGACCCACGGCGTTCCCGGACTGCCGGTCACGGGCCGGCCCGGACGGGAGGGCCGGACGGCGGCGCGGCTCGCGACCAAGCCCAAGGTCGTGCTGTGGACCGACTCGTTCAGCGACGCGCTCTCGCCCACCGTGCCGCAGGCGGCGCTGAAGGTGCTGACCTCCGCCGGGTTCGACGTCATCGTGCCCGACGAGCAGGCGTGCTGCGGCCTGACCTGGATCTCCACGGGCCAGCTCGACGGCGCCCGCCGTCGGCTCCTGAAGCTCCTGGAGGTGCTGGGCCCGTACGCGGTGAACGGGATCCCGATCATGGGCCTGGAGCCCTCGTGCACCGCGGTGCTGCGGTCCGACCTGCTCGACCTGTTCCCGGACGACCCGCGTGCGCAGGCCGTCGCCCGCATGACGCGGACGGCGGCCGAGCTGCTGACCTCGGACGACACCCCCGACGAGTGGGAGCTGCCCTCGCTGGCCGACGTCTCCGCCGTCGTGCAGCCGCACTGCCACCAGCACTCCGTGATGGGGTACGCGGCGGACCAGGCACTGCTGGAGCAGGGCGGCGCGCAGATCGAGGTGCTCGCGGGCTGCTGCGGCCTGGCCGGCAACTTCGGCATGCAGAAGGGCCACTACGAGACGTCGGTGGCGGTGGCGGAGAACGCGCTGCTGCCGGCCCTGCGGGACGCCGCCCCCGGCACCACCTACCTGGCCGACGGTTTCTCCTGCCGCACCCAGGCGCTGGACCTGATGGGCGTCGAGGGCAAGTCGCTGCTGGAGGTCATCGCCGACCGGCTGTAGGGGCTACTCCAGCCACTCCGTCTCGAAGCGGTCGTTCGCGTGGATGTGGACGGCCTCGTAGAGGTCGGCGCCGAGGGTGCGGAACTTGTGCGGCACCATCGCCTCGACCACGAGGATCTGGCCGCCCACGGCCTCGAACTCCTTGCCGTCCACCGTGAACAGCGCCCGGCCGGAGCGGATCACGAACGTCTCGGAGTAGGGATGCCGGTGCAGCCGGGGGCCGGTGCCGTCCTCGGCCACCCGCTCGAAGATCACCGAGACCTCCGAACCGTGGAGATACCCCTCGAAGTTGCCGTGCGGCAGCGTCGCCTGCTCGATCGCCTGGAGAGTCATGCTGTCCAGGCTGGCGGGCGCACCGTCGTCCGGCAACCAGATTCGTGGGTGACCGAACGTAGGCATCGTCGCGTCATGAGCGGCCATGGTGCGACTGTGCCTACGTTCGCCGCCGTCGGAGGAGAAGCCAGAGGAGAATGCCGCCATGGAGTTTCAGGACGTCGTACGCACGCGGCGGATGCACCGAAAGTTCGCCGACGAGCCCGTGGCCGCCGACGCCGTCGACCGGATCACCCGCAACGCCGTCCGAGCGCCGAGCGCCGGGTTCAGCCAGGGCTGGGCGTTCGTGGTGCTGGACACCGCCCGGGACCGGGACCGGTTCTGGGCGGCGTCCACGCCGCAGGGCCCGGAGCGCTCGGAACGTGACATGAGCGCCTGGCTCGCCGGGATGCGCACCGCGCCCGTGATCGTGCTGGCGCTCGCGTCCAAGGCCGCCTACCTGCGGCGCTACGCGGAGCCGGACAAGGGCTGGGAGGACCTCGACGAGGCGCGCTGGCCGGTCCCGTTCTGGCACGTCGACGTCGGCATGGCGTCGCTGCTGATGCTGCAGACCGCTGTCGACGAGGGGCTGGGTGCCTGCTTCTTCGGCGTCCCGCCGGAGCACGTGCCGGCGGTGCGGGCCGAGCTCGGCATCCCGGACGAGTACGAGATCACCGGGGTCGTCGCCGTCGGGCACCCGGCCGACGGCGGCGCGAAGGGCTCGCCCACCCGCCGCCGGCGCAAGCCCCTGGACGAGGTGGTGCACCGCGGCGGGTGGTGACCCGGCGTCAGGCGGCGTCGAGCCGGGCCCGTACCTCGTCGTCCAGCACCAGGTCCGCCGCGCCGAGCGCCTCGTCGAGCTGCGCCACGCTGCTCGCCCCGAACACGGGGACCACCGGCACCTCGCCGCCCAGCAGCCACGCCAGGGCCACCTGGTTGGGCGTCGCCCCGAGCTCGGCGGCCACGGCCCGGAGCTCGGCGATCCGGGCGCGGGAACCCGCGTGGCCGGCGCCGTCGTAGAAGGGCTTGTCGTCCCGCGTGAACACGCCCTGGTGCAGCGGGGAGTACGCCAGCACCGTGAGCCCCGGCCGGCCGTCGGCGCCGGTGGACCGGGCGTAGTCGAGCAGCTCGGGCGAGGCCCAGTTGGTCCGGATGGGCTGTGGGCGCGGGTAGAGGTAGCTGTGGCACTGCTGCACCGCCCCGTACGGCGCCACCCCGAGGCGTGCGGCGGCCTCCCGCGCCTCGACGACGCGCCACAGCGCGACGTTCGAGATGCCCGGGATGCCGACGATCCCCTCGTCGACCAGCTTGCCGAACGCGCCGACGGTCTCCTCCAGCGGCGTCTCCCGGTCGTCGACGTGCCCGTACAGCACGTCGATGTGGTCGACGCCCAGGTGGCGCAGGCTCTCGCGGGCCTCCCGGTCGACCGTCGAGGCGGCCAGGCCCTGGTAGTTGGTGGGCGGTGTGCTCGACAGCGGCAGGGCGGGGTCCTTCTTGGCCGCGCCCAGCTTGGTCGCGATCCGCAGGTCGTCCCGGTTGCCTCGCGCGGCCAGCCAGCGGCCCAGCACGTCCTCCGAGTCGCGGCCGTAGCCCTCGCCCCAGTCGTTGTAGTTGTTCGCCGTGTCGAGGAACGTGCCCCCGGCCTCGACGAACCGGTCCAGGATCGCGAACGACGTCTCCTCGTCGGTCCGCGTGCCCATCCACATGGTGCCCAGGCACAGCGTCGACACCTCGAACGACGTGTGCCCGTTGTCCAGCGTGCGGTACTGCATGTCAGCTCCTCCGAAGTCCGGGGTACCGGCGGTCGCCCGTCCGGCAGCCACCACGCTAGGAGCGAATCGGTCTGGTGCTACGGTCCAATGCCATGGCCACGGACCAGACCAATTCCGCCGTCGAGGTGCTGCTGGCGCCGGTCCCCGGCCCCGGTCCCCTGCGGCAGCGGCTGGAGCAGGCGATCGTCGGCGACATCGCCTCCGGCCGCCTCGCGCCCGGAACGGCGCTGCCGCCCAGCCGCACCCTCGCCGACACGCTCGGCATCTCCCGCTGGGTGGTCACCGAGGCGTACGGGCACCTGGTGGGCAAGGGGGTGCTGGAGGCGCGGACCGGGTCCGCGACGCGGGTGGCGGCGGCTCCTCCGGGGGCGTCGTCGGTCGCGCCTGTCGAGACCAGGTCCCGACAGGATCGACCGGCAGCTCCGGGTCCTGGGCTCGAACGCGCTCCCGACCGCGCCACCCACGACCTCGCCCCTGGCGTGCCCGACCTGCGGCACGTGCCCCGCGAGGCCTGGGTGCGCGCCGCCCGCGACGCGCTCGCGGAAGCGACCAACCAGGACCTCGGCGCGCAGCCG
>NZ_KI911634.1:123871-124496 GCF_000515355.1 Promicromonospora kroppenstedtii DSM 19349
CGCGCCGTACGACGAGGCGCCCGCCTACGGCGGCTCGGCCGAGAGCGAGCCGCCGGACTTCGAGATCACCCGGCCGCGGTACGAGCGCGAGTCGTCGTCGTTCGCCCCCGCGGCGCCCGCGTGCGACTACTCGGCGGAGGCCGCCGGTAGTTACGGCGACCAGGGCGGCTACGGCTACGCCGAGCAGCCCGGCTACGCGTCGCCCTACGCCGACGGCGGGGCTGCCGTGGTCGTGGAGCAGAGCCCCTGGGAGTCCGGCGGCTACCTGGCGGGCCCGGACGACGCCTACGGGCAGACGGCGTTCGCCTCCGACCCGTACCCGTCGAGCGCCCCTGAGGCACCGGCCCGCCCGGTGCCGCCGAGCGAGAGCATCCGGGCCAGCACCCCCATGCTCTTCGAGGAGGAGGACGACCCCGACCTGGAGGCGCTGGCCCGCAGCATCGGCACGCCCACCCGGATCGTGTGGTCGCGCCCGCGGCGCAACCAGCACTTCGAGGCGATGCTCCTGCCGGACGGCGCCATCGAGCTGGCCAACGGCGCGCGCTACCGGCACCCGGACTCGGCGGCCACCGCCGCGTCGGGCTCGTACACCGCGGACGGCTGGAGCGTGTGGCGCCTCGGCGAC
>NZ_KI911634.1:124596-127323 GCF_000515355.1 Promicromonospora kroppenstedtii DSM 19349
AGGCCGGCGAGCCGCCCCGGCAGCGGGTCGGCGGAGCTGGACGTGATGAGCAGGACGCCGTCGACGTGCCCCTGCCGCACGTACCGGACCACCTGGTCGTGGGCGGGCGGGTCGGCGGGGATGATCGCGAGGTGGATGTCGCGGGGCCGCAGCACCTCCTGCGCGCCCGCCGTCACGCGTCCCAGGTACGGGTCGGTGAAGAGCCGCTCGAGGAACGGCAGCGGCGAGCGCTGCTCGGGCGGCTCCGAGACCACGAGGGCGACCGAGCCCGTGCGCCGTGTCACGAGCGAGCGGGCCGCGAGGTTGGGCACGTAGCCGGTCTGCTCGATCGCCCGCCGCACGACCTCAGCGATCTCGGGGTCGACGGTGGGTACCTCGTTGATCACGCGCGACACGGTCGCGCGCGACACCCCGGCAACGGAGGCCACGACCTCCAACGTAGGACGAGCTGGCACCCGCCCTTTATACCCGTCCCCACCTGCCGCCGGGTGCCGGGTCTCCGCCTGCCTGCTTGCGCGGGGACCCGGCACCCGACGAGCGGGTCACTGGTAGACGCGGACGTAGTCGACGAGCATGCGGGACGGGAACGGGGTGCTCGCGTCCGGCGGGCCGGGCCAGTCACCGCCCACCGCGAGGTTGAGGATCAGGTAGAACTCGTGGTCGTAGACCCACGGCCCGCGTGTCGACTCCACGGTGTCCCGGTCCGCGTAGAAGACGTCGCGGCCGTCCAGCGAGAACTGGATGCCCTCGCTGTCCCACTCCGCGGCCCAGGTGTGGAAGCCGTCCGAGATCTTCGAGCCGTCAGGCAGGGCATAGGCCCCGCCGTAGCCCCCGCCGCCGTTGTAAGCCGGGGCGTGCAGGGTGGAGTGGGCCTGGGTCGGGTTCTGGCCGATGAACTCCATGATGTCGATCTCCCCGTTGTACGGCCACGGGCGCCCGTCGAGGAAGTCGGAGCCCATCATCCAGAACGCGGGCCACAGGCCGCGGCCCTCGGGCACCTTCACTCGGGCCTCGAACCGGCCGTACTGCGCGTGGAACTTGTTCGAGGTGTTCATCCGGTGCGACGTGTACTGCCGGCCGTCGCGGTCCTCCCGCCGTGCCTCCAGCACGAAGTTGCCCTGGCCGTCCTGGAAGCCGTTGCCGCTCGGGGTGTAGACCTGCTGCTCGTTGTTCTGCGGCAGGCCGGCGTCGATGGTCCACTTCGAGCCGTCAGCCGCGGCACCGGCGGGGCCGTCGAACTCGTCGCTCCAGACCAGGTCGAGGTCGTCGAAGTCGGGGTCGGCGGGCTCGGCCGGGGGAGCGGCGGGCGCGCCACCGGTGCCGTAGACCTGGAACTCCCAGAGCGAGTAGCCGTAGGGGCCGCTCCGGTCGCGCATGTGCACGCGCACGTGCCGGCCGTCGGCGTCGAGCGGGACGGTCTGCTTGAAGCCGGTGCCGCTCGTGGTGCTGTGCACGGTGCGCCACGTGGTGCCGTTGTCGGACACCTCGATGTCGAAGGCCGTCGCGAACGCCGGGTCCCACTGCAGCACCACGCTGGTCACGTGCGCGGCGGCCCCGAGGTCGACGGCGATCCAGCCCTCGTCCACCCAGCCCGTGTCGGGGCTGACGGCCCAGCGGCTGGCCGGGTCCAGGTCGAAGGCCTTGTCGGGGGAGCAGAGCCAGCAGCTGCCGTCGTTCTGCGAGCTGGAGGCGCTGCCCTGCTTGCCGTAGGAGAGCAGCGAGGTGTCGGTGGGCGTGCCGCCCCCGGTGCCGAACACCTGCAGCTCCCACAGCGAGACGCCCCACTGGGTGGCGCGCTGGGTCACCCACAGGCGCAGGTAGCGGCCGGTCCCGTCGACGTCGAGGTTCTGGTCGCCGCCCGTGCCGGTCGTGGTCGAGTAGACGGTGGACCACGCCGCGCCGTCGGCGGAGGTCTCGATACGGAAGCCGGAGGCGTACGCCGCCTCCCAGTCGAGGACTACCCGGTCGATCGCCTGGACCGAGCCCAGGTCGACGCGGATCCACTGGTTGTCGGCGGCGGCACTGGACCAGCGGGTGCCGGGATCGCCGTCGACGGCAGCGGCGCCGGTGCTCCAGTCGAACTCGGTGCTGGACGTGGTGACGGGCCGGCCCTGGGAGAGCGGTTCTGCGGCGGCCGCTGCGGTGGTGACCTGGGTGATCGCACCCAGGGCGAGGAGGGCCGCGGCGGTGGTCGCCGCCGCGAGCAGGCGGAGGTGTCTGCGCATCTGACGTGCTCCTTCGAACGTCGGTCTGGCACTTCGGGCGGTGTGAGAGAGCGCTCTCTCACACTGTCGCGGACATTCTGGACTCCGGTCAAGACTTTCGGCGAAGTTCGCTGACCGGGCTGTAAGTGCAGGAGGTCAGGGGCGGACGACGATCTTGCCGAACTGCCCGCCCTCGTGCAGGCGGGCGAGGCCCTCGGCGGCCTCGGCGAGCGGCACCTCGGCGTCGATCATCGGGCGCACGCCGGTGCGCGCGCAGAACCTGGCGAGCGCGCCCAGGTCCTCGCGAGTGCCCATGGTGACCCCCTGGACCCGGATCTCCTGGAAGAAGATGCGGGTCAGCTCGGCGGGGGGAGCGTCGCCCGACGTCGCGCCGCACACCAGCACCGATCCGCCCGGCCGCACGGAGCGGATCGAGTGGGCCCACGTCGCCTGGCCCACCGACTCCAGCACGGCGTCCACGCGCGCCGGCAGCCGGGCGCCGGTCTCGACGGCACCCGTGGCG
>NZ_KI911634.1:127423-131302 GCF_000515355.1 Promicromonospora kroppenstedtii DSM 19349
GCCGTGGCCTGGGCCCGTACGAAGATCGGCGCGCCGTACCTGCTCGGTGCGGCGGGTCCGTCGTCGTACGACTGCTCGGGGCTGACGATGATGTCGTGGGCGAGCCAGGGCGTCGACATCACGCGGACGTCGCGGTCGCAATACCTGGCCGTCGGCAAGGTGGGCTACGGCGCGCTGCGGCCCGGCGACCTCATCTTCTACGGCTCGAACCCGAGCGACCCGTCGTCGATCTACCACGTGGCCATGTACACGGGCGGCGGCATGATGATCGAGGCGACGCTGCCCGGGCACCCGCTCTCGGAGAACCCGCTGCGCCTCTCGAACGCGATGCCCTACGCGGGCCGCCCCTGAGCCGAGACGGCACCGCAGCGAGACAGACCTCCGGCGGAGCAGGACCAGGGCGAAGCAGAGCTGGGGCGGAGGACCGACCGGTCGCTCCGCCCCAGCTCTACCTCGCCGGCGTTCTGTCCCGCCCTGGTCTACGTGCAGGGTTCTGCTGCGGCGGGATCAGTGCTTGTCGTAGTAGCCCGTGTCCTTGGCCCGCTGGATCGAGCGGACGATCTCGGCCTCGGCCTCGGCGCGGCCCACCCAGTGGGCGCCCTCGACGGACTTGCCGGGCTCCAGGTCCTTGTAGACCTCGAAGAAGTGCTGGATCTCCAGGCGGTGGAAGTCGGAGACGTCGTCGATGTCCTGGCGCCACGCCGCGCGCTGGTCACCGGTCGGCACGCACAGCACCTTGTCGTCGCCGCCGGCCTCGTCGCGCATGCGGAACATGCCCAGGGCACGGCACCGGATCAGGCAGCCGGGGAACGTGGGCTCCTCCAGGAGGACCAGGGCGTCCAGCGGGTCGCCGTCCTCGCCGAGGGTGTCCTCGATGAAGCCGTAGTCGTCCGGGTAGCGCGTCGAGGTGAAGAGCATGCGGTCGAGGCGGATGCGTCCGGTCTCGTGATCCACCTCGTACTTGTTCCGCTGACCCTTGGGGATCTCGATCGTGACGTCGAACTCCACGCCGATGTGCTCCAGTTCTCGATGATGGTCGCCGAAGTGTCTTACCGCGGCGGCGGTCTTGCGCCTGTCCAGTGTGCCATGTGTCTTGTGTCCCGACCGTTACCTGTGGTCAGAACCACTGCCGGTGTTCGGCATAATTCGCAACGTGCGCGACGCGCGCGGGAATCTGCGGCACAAGTGGGTGAAATTTCCCGTGAACGGCCGTCGCCGTACGCGCCTCGTCGTTTGCCGCGACTAGAGTTGGCGATGGCTTTCACGTGACGATCGAGAGGATGCCCATGGAGTGGGGGTTGCGCTCCGGTGCTGCCGTCGCCGCGGTCGTCGCACTGTTCGGTGGGTACCTGGTCGCGGACGCGTACGACGTCGTCCCCGGCATGCTCACCACCGCCGCACCCTGGCCCGAGCCGAGCCCGTTCCCGTCCGCGCCGGGCGCCGTCGACGGTCCAGCGCCCGCCGCGCTCCTGAGCGACCTGCCGGCCGACGCCCCTGTGCCGGACAGCGTGGAGATGCAGCGCCTGGTGAGCGACCTGGCCAAGGACAAGCGGCTCGGCTCGCGTGTCGGCGTGGTCGTGGCGGACGGCACGTCGGGTCAGGTGCTCGGCTCGTCCAGCCCGGACAAGCTGATGACCCCCGCCTCCACGCAGAAGCTCTTCACCGGCGTCGCCGCGCTCTCGTCGTCCATCGCGAACAGCACCCTGCAGACCAAGGCCGTGCTGGTCGACGACAACACCGTGGTGCTCGTGGGCGGCGGCGACATGATGCTGGCCGAGGGCAAGGGCAACCCAAACGCGGTTAACGGTCGCGCCGGGCTCGCCGATCTCGCCCAGCAGGTCGCCGCCAAGATCAAGGTCACCGGGGCCACCGAGGTGCGGGTCGCGCTCGACGACACGCTCTTCACGGGCGACGAGATCGCCCCCACCGTCGCCAGCCCGAACATCGCGGCGGGCTACATCGCGCCCGTCTCGTCCCTCGGCATCAACGTCGGTCTGCTGGGCGACGACTACACCGACAACGGGCCCCGCGCCTCGGACCCGGGCAAGTACGCCGCCGAAGCCTTCTCCGCGGCCCTGGAGAAGGAAGGGCTGACGACGGCCGGCGCCGTGATCGACGAGACCGCGCCCGACGACGCGCGGGTGCTCGGCGAGGTGAGCTCCGCGCCGCTGGCGGAGGTCATCGGCTTCGCGATGCAGTACTCCGACAACACCATCACCGAGGTGCTCGGTCGCCTGGTCGCGGTGGACGCCGGCCTGCCCGGCTCGAACGACGGCGCCACCCAGGCCGTGATCGCCCAGGCCGAGCGGCTCGGCGTCGATATGACCGGTGCCCGCCTGCGGGACTGCTCCGGGCTCGGCGACGGCTCGTACCTCAGCGGGCAGCAGCTCGTGGACCTGCTCGGGGTCATGGTCGACCCCGCGCGCCCCGAGCTGCGCAGCGAGGCCGTCGGCATGCCGATCGCGGGCCTGACCGGCACGCTCGACGTGTCCCACGGTCGCTTCACGGGGGCCAACCCCGCCCGCGGCCTGGCCCGGGCCAAGACCGGCAGCCTGCCCAAGGTGCGTGCGCTCGCCGGGACCGTGGTCACGGCCGACGACCGGCTGCTCGTCTTCTCCGTGCTCGCGGACTCGATCCCGGCCAAGCAGACGGTGGGCGCCACGTCCATCTACGACGGGTTCGTGGGCGACCTCGCGGCGTACTCCACCCAGGGCTGACGCGGCACCACGCCGGGCCGTTACCGTGGTGCGGTGACCCAGGCCTCCGTATCCCCACAGATCGTCGACTGGTCGGCAGCGGCGCAGATCGCGGCGCGCCTCGCCGCGCCCGGACCCGTGGCCGGGCGGGACGAGCTCGCCGCCCTGGTGACCGGCCTGCGTACGGCGGCAGGGGACGCCGTCGGGCACGTGCTGGAGACGACGCGGATGACGCCGGCCACCACCTACGGGGCCGACGGCGCCGGGCTGAGCCCGATCGCGGTGGTGGACCGCGCGAGCTGGGCCCGTGCGAACACCCAGTCGATGGCCGTCATGACCGACGGGATCGGCACGGCGGTCGCGGAGATCTCCCGGAGCGCCACCTCCGCCGGCGCCCAGATGGCCGGCGCCGCCGAGATCGGAGCCGTGCTCGCCCTGCTCAGCGGCCGCGTGCTGGGCCAGTTCGACCCCTACTCCGGCTCCGGCCGGCTGCTGCTGGTGGCTCCCAACGTGCTGCAGGCCGAGCGTGCGCTCCAGGTCCCGGAGCAGGACTTCCGGCTGTGGGTCTGCCTGCACGAGCAGACGCACGCCCTCCAGTTCGCTGCGGCACCCTGGCTCGCCGGCCACCTCAGCGGACGCACGCGAGGCCTGGTCTCCGGCATGGCTCGCACCTCCGCCGAGCTGGCCAAGGCCCGGTTCGACCGCAAGCTCGCCGTCATCGGGCGCAGCGTGCTCGGCGCCCTGCGGGGCGAGGGCGGCACCCTCGTGGACGGCATGCTCACCCACGAGCAGAAGGCCGAGCTCGCCGACATCACCGCCGTCATGGCCCTCCTGGAGGGCCACGCGGACGTGATGATGGACGCCGTCGGGCCGCGCGTGGTGCCGTCCGTGCGGCGCATCCGCGCCAAGTTCGAGCGGCGGCGCGACGGCGAGGGCCGCAGCACCTTCGACGTCGTGGTGCAGAAGCTGCTGGGCATGGAGGCCAAGCTCGCGCAGTACCGCGACGGCGCCGTGTTCGTGCGCACCGTGGAGCGGACCGTCGGCCGCGACGGGCTCAACGCCGTGTGGGCCGGGCCCGAGAACCTGCCGAACGCCCGGGAGATCGCCGACGCCCGCGCGTGGGTGCGCCGGGTGCACGGATGAGCGGGGGCGCCTGACCGTGGCCCGCGTCGACCCCGCCGTC
>NZ_KI911634.1:131402-131612 GCF_000515355.1 Promicromonospora kroppenstedtii DSM 19349
CAGACGTCATGGACGACCTCGAGGTGTACGACGACGTCGTGGCCGACGTGCGCGACGAGCTCGCGGCCCGCATGGCCGCCCTGCACGACGACGGCGTGCGGCCGGACCAGCTGATCCTGGACCCGGGCCTGGGCTTCGCCAAGGCCGGCGTGCTGAACTGGCCGCTGCTGGCCCACCTCGACGCGCTCCACCAGCTGGGGCGGCCGGTGC
>NZ_KI911634.1:131712-133794 GCF_000515355.1 Promicromonospora kroppenstedtii DSM 19349
GATCTCCGCGCTGTCGGCGGCCGCGGGCGCCTGGTGCGTGCGTGTGCACACCGCGCGGGCGAGCGTGGACGCCGTCAAGGTCGCCGCCGCGTGGTCCGCCGCGGAGGGCGCACCCCGGGTAGGGTCGCCGGGTACCTCTTCCTCATCCTCCCCATCCGCACCGGAGGCATTGACTTCCACCGTGGCCTTGACCACAGAATCGTGGACGGCCGGGGGACAAGACATGCCAACCTGGCAGGATTCCGGTGCACGCAACGACGATGGGGGAGGACCACGGTGACCACAGCGTTCGGAACGGGCGTCACAGGCCCGGACGGCCGCGCGCTGGACCAGATCCAGCTGAGCGGCGTGAGCGCGCGGGGGTACCACGGTGTGCTGCCGTCGGAACGGCAGACCGGCCAGGAGTTCCGGGCCGACGTCGTGCTGTACATGGACACGCGCCCCGCTGCCGCCGGTGACGACCTGGCGCAGACCGTGAGCTACGCCGATGTCGCGGCCGACGTCCACGACATCCTGAAGGGCGACCCCGCCGACCTCATCGAGACGGTCGCGGAGCGGATCGCCGCCGCGGTGCTGGCCCGCCCGCTGATAGAGGCGGTGGACGTGCGCGTGCACAAGCCGCACGCGCCCATCCCGGTGCCGTTCGCCGACGTCGAGGTGGCCATCCGCCGCGACCGCATCCGCATGCCCGTCGTGGCCGTGCCGGCAGGGCTGCTCGCAGCGCACCCGGCGCCGGAGCAGCAGCAGGTCGAAGCCGTTCCGGCCCAGCCCCAGCCGCAGGACTTCGAGCCCGTGGCACGCCCGGTCGCCGAGGAGCCGGAGCCGTTCCGGCCCGAGCCGTACGAGCCCTACCAGTCGGCCGAGCCGGCGCAGTTCGCGGCCGAGTCGTTCGGCTCCGAGCAGTTCGGCGCCCAGAAGTACGAGGCCTTCGAGGCGGAGCCGCTCGTCGAGCGCGCCCCGTCCGCCCCGGCCGCGGAGACTCCCGCCGAGGAGCCCGAGCCGCTCCCGGTGCCCGAGCTCATCGCCCCCGAGCCGCTGCAGGTCATCCCCGCGGCATGGGAGCTGCAGGCCGAGGCCCCGGCGGAGGCCGAGCAGCGCCCCGCCAAGGAGCCCGTGTTCCAGCAGGGCGACCAGTTCCAGCAGGGCGACCAGTTCCAGCCGGAGGAGCGGTTCCAGCCCGAGGAGCAGTTCAAGGCCGAGCCCGCGTTCGAGCCGGAGCCCGCGTTCGAGCCGGTCCAGCAGTACGAGTCCCTCCAGGGCCTCGACCAGCGGGCAGGTCAGGACCAGCCGAACGGCTTCGAGCCGCAGCAGTCCTACGAGCCGCCCCAGCCTGCGTTCCAGCAGCAGTCGTTCGAGCAGCCGCAGTACGAGCAGCCGCAGTACGAGCAGCCGCAGCGCGACGCGCAGCCGAACCAGTACGACCAGATGTTCGAGCAGCAGTACGACCAGGGCGACATGGAGGCCACGCGCGTCTCGGCGGCGGTCCCCGACTCCGCCGTCGGGCAGCCGGAGGCGGCGTTCGCGCAGGAGCAGCCGTACCAGGCCGAGCCGCGCGACCGGTTCGACGAGATGCCTGCCGGGTACGTGGACGTGGTCATCGCGATCGGAGCGAACCTCGGCGACCCGCAGGCCACCATGCGTTCGGCGGTCGCCGAGCTGGACCGCGTGCCGGGCGTGCAGATCACCGACGTCTCGCCGCTGGCCCGCACGGCCGCCGTCGGCGGGCCGGAGGACCAGCCCGACTACCTGAACGCCGTGCTGCTGGCCCGGACCACGCTCTCGGCGCGCGGGCTGCTGCACGCGTGCCTTGAGGTCGAGAACCTGCACGGCCGTACCCGCGACGAGCGCTGGGGCGCCCGCACGCTCGACGTCGACCTGATCACCTACGGCACCCTGACGGACTCCGCCGAGGACATCGAGATCCCGCACCCGCGGGCGCACGAGCGCGCCTTCGTCCTGGAGCCCTGGTCGCAGATCGCCCCCGAGGCCCTGCTGCCCGGCCTGGGCGGCGGCCCCGTGGGCCAGCTCGCGGCGACGGCGCCCGACCGGACCGGCATCCGCTGGCTCGCGCTCGACTGGCTG
>NZ_KI911634.1:133894-134628 GCF_000515355.1 Promicromonospora kroppenstedtii DSM 19349
TCGGCGCCGTGCTGGCCCCCGCCGTCGTGCTGGCCACGGGCGGGATCGGGCAGGTGTTCCGGTCGTCCACCAACCCGGCCGGCGCCACGGGCGACGGCATCGCCGCGGCGCTCCGGGCCGGCGCGGTGCTGGGCGACCTGGAGTTCGTCCAGTTCCACCCGACGGTGCTGTGGCTCGGCTCCGGCGCCAAGGGGCAGCTCCCGCTCATCTCGGAGGCCGTGCGGGGCGAGGGCGCGCTGCTGCTCGACGTCAACGGGCACCGCTTCATGCCGGGCGTGCACGAGATGGCCGAGCTCGCGCCGCGGGACGTCGTCGCGCACGCGATCGTGCGGCAGCTCGCCGCCACCGGAGCCGACAACGTGCTGCTCGACGCCCGCCGCCTGGGCCGGGAGTTCCTGCGCACCCGGTTCCCGACGATCAACGCGCGGCTGCTGGAGGCCGGCATCGACTGGTCCGAGGAGCCCGTGCCCGTGGCGCCCGCCCAGCACTACCACTCGGGCGGCGTGGTGACCGACCTCGACGGCCGCTCCTCGGTGGACGGGCTGTACGCGGTGGGCGAGGTCGCCTGCACCGGCGTGCACGGCGCCAACCGGCTCGCGTCCAACTCGTTGCTGGAGGGCATCGTCTTCGCCTCCCGCGCGGCTCGCGACATCGCGGCGCGGACCGACGCCGGCGACCTCGTCCGCGGCGAGCCCGCCGAACGTGCCGGTGGTGCGGCGTTGGTCGCGGCCGCC
>NZ_KI911635.1:0-3064 GCF_000515355.1 Promicromonospora kroppenstedtii DSM 19349
TCTGGCCGCGGCCGATCGGCAGCGGCTGGTCCTGGCCCGCGAACGGGCGCTGCGAGCGGGGCAGGAAGTCGCGGCGGGGTACGGCGCGCATCGCTCGGGCGATGTCGTCGTGCTCGGCGGCCGGCTCGGAAACCATCACGTATCACCTGAACCCAGGTTAGGCACAGCCCCAGGCAGATCGCCATGTGCGCTGTCGCGGGCCCGTGTGGGCGGTCGACCGTGGGCAAGACCACGCGGCCACCGGTTTGAACCCGCTGAGAGCATCGCGTAACCTTGATCTTCGGTGTGCTGTCTGCGCACCCGTCCTGCGTGCCCATGGCGCACCGCACTCGACCGCCGCGGCGGAGCGAGTCACAGCAAAGCCGGTGAGATCCGTCGTGCGCGCACGCCAAGACTAGAGAGATGAGTTGAACGTGGTGTACGCGATCGTCAAGGCCGGTGGCCGCCAGGAAAAGGTGTCCGTCGGGACCATCGTCGTCATGGACCGTGTCCAGGCGGCAGCTGGTGAGACCGTTGAGCTCCCGGCCCTGCTGCTGGTGGACGGGGAGAAGGTGACCACCGACGCGAAGAAGCTCGCGAAGGTCAAGGTCACCGCTGAGGTCGTGCGGGACGAGAAGGGTCCCAAGATCACGATCCTCAAGTACAAGAACAAGACCGGTTACCGCAAGCGTCAGGGCCACCGCCAGTCGCTGACCCGCGTCAAGGTCACCGGCATCAAGTGACTTCCGCTGCGGGCCTCCTCTGCCGAGTGAGCCCGCGCGAGCCAGATACTTCTTCTTCTCCTTCGTCCCGAAAGACAGGTCAGCCAGATGGCACACAAGAAGGGCGCGAGCTCCTCGCGCAACGGTCGTGACTCCAACGCCCAGCGCCTCGGCGTGAAGCGGTTCGGTGGCCAGGTCGTCAAGGCCGGCGAGATCATCGTCCGCCAGCGCGGCACCCACTTCCACCCCGGCGTGAACGTCGGCCGCGGCAAGGACGACACCCTGTTCGCCCTCGACGCCGGCGCCGTCCAGTTCGGCACCCGTCGTGGCCGCAAGGTCATCGACATCGTCGCCGCCGAGGTCTGAGCTTCGGCTTCCGCGTAAGGGGGCGCACCGTCGACGGTGCGCCCCCTTACGCTTTTTCATGAGCGGCCCGGCCGCTCCACCTGAGCAGTACCTGAGAGGATCGAGACATGGCCAGCTTCGTGGACCGGGTGGTTCTGCATGCCGCCGGCGGTAACGGCGGGAACGGCTGCGCCTCGATCCGCCGGGAGAAGTTCAAGCCCCTGGCGGGCCCCGACGGCGGCAACGGCGGTGACGGCGGCACGGTGAAGCTCGTCGTCGACGCCAACACGACCACCCTGCTCGAGTACCACCACTCGCCGCACCGGCGGGCAACGTCGGGCACCCAGGGGATGGGCGACGACCGGGACGGCGCCAACGGTGGCGACCTCGTCCTGACCGTGCCGGACGGTACCGTCGTCAAGGACCTGGACGGCAACGTGCTGGCCGACCTCGTGGGCGAGGGCGCCGAGTACGTCGTCGCCGCGGGCGGCAAGGGCGGGCTCGGCAACCGCGCGCTGTCGTCGCCGAAGCGCAAGGCCCCGGGCTTCGCGCTGCTCGGCGAGGAGGGCGAGACCGCGGAGGTCGAGCTCGAGGTCAAGACCATCGCCGATGTCGCGCTGGTGGGCTTCCCGAGCGCGGGCAAGTCGTCGCTGATCGCCGCGATCTCGGCCGCGCGCCCCAAGATCGCCGACTACCCGTTCACGACGCTGGTCCCGAACCTCGGCGTGGTCCAGGCGGACCAGTCGCGGTACACCGTGGCCGACGTGCCGGGCCTGATCCCTGGTGCCAGCGAGGGCAAGGGCCTGGGCCTGGAGTTCCTGCGGCACATCGAGCGCACGGCGATGATCGTGCACGTGCTGGACTGCGCCACGCTGGAACCGGGCCGCGACCCGATCAGCGACCTCGACGTGATCGAGGCCGAGCTCGCCGCCTACTCGGGCGACATCGGCATCGCGGGCGGCCGCGTGCCGCTCGCCGAGCGTCCGCGCCTCGTGGTGCTCAACAAGATCGACGTGCCCGAGGCGCGCGAGCTCGCGGACTTCGTGAAGGCCGACCTGGAGGCGCGCGGGCTGCGCGTCTTCGAGATCTCGACGGCGTCCCACGAGGGTCTGCGCGAGCTGAAGTTCGCCCTGGCCGAGGTCGTGGAGAAGGCCCGTGCGGAGGCCCCCGCGCCGGAGGCCGCGCCGATCGTGCTGCGCCCGCGCCCCGTGAACGAGTCGAAGTTCACCGTGCGCCGGCTCGGCGGCGAGACCGCCTACTGGTTCGAGGTCCGCGGCACCAAGCCGGAGCGCTGGGTGAAGCAGACCGACTTCAACAACGACGAGGCCGTCGGCTTCCTCGCGGACCGGCTCGCCAAGCTCGGCGTCGAGGACGGGCTGTTCAAGGCGGGCGCCGTCGCGGGCGACGAGGTGCGCATCGGTGACCCGGACAACGCCGTCGTCTTCGACTGGGAGCCCACGCTGCAGACCGGCGCCGAGCTGCTGGGCGGCCGTGGCACCGACCTGCGGCTCGACCAGAACGAGCGACCCACGCGCGGCGACAAGCGCCGCGAGTTCACCGAGCGCATGGACGCCAAGGCCGAGGCGCGGCGTGAGCTGTGGACGGAGCGCGAGGCGGGCCACTGGACGGACCCCGACGCCGACTGAGCCGCAGGTTCAGTCGGCGGACAGGCTCAGTCGGCAGACAGGCAGAGCCTGGTCCGTGTCGGACCTACAGGTCGCCTCTGGCGACCTGTACGTCTGACCCGTCCGGGTCGGGTGCCCGGCTCGTGGAATGAGCGAGCGTCCGGGGCACCGCTCCGGAGAGGATGAGGTGTGAACTCCCTCGATCCCTCGGTCAACCGTCAGGACGCTCCGGACATCAAGGACGCCCCGCCGGTCCCGGGCCCGCGGGCCGCGGTCGCGGCCGCGCGGCGCGTCGTGGTGAAGATCGGCTCCTCGTCGCTGACCGGCCCGGACGGGCATCTCGACGTCGGGGCACTGCGCGGGGTCGTCGAGGTGCTGGCCGCCCGGCAGGCG
>NZ_KI911635.1:3164-3666 GCF_000515355.1 Promicromonospora kroppenstedtii DSM 19349
GCGCTGCGCTCCGGGCGCGTGCCTCGTTCCTCGCCCCGCACCCTGCGCTGCGCTCCGGCTCAGTCCTCGATGAGCGGGACGAACCGGTAGCCGCCGTGGTCGGTCGCTCGCGTGCGTCCGTCGGGCAGGCGCTCGATGAGCAGGAGGGTCGTCCGCACGGGGATGACCATGCGCCCGCCGATCCCGACCTGCTCCACCAGGGTCCGGGGCAGGGCGGACGCCGCCGCCGACACCAGGATCCGGTCCCAGCCGTTCTCCTGGGGCTGACCCAGCACCCCGGGTTCGGTGTGCTGGAGCGTCGCCCAGCCCATCCCGGTGTGCGCCACGTTGGCGGCGCCCCACTCGGCGAGCCGGCTGTCGCGCTCGACGCCGAGCACCCAGCCCTGGGGACCGGTCAGGTAGGCGAGCAGCGCCGTCGTCCAGCCGGAGCCCGCGCCGACGTCGAGCACCCGCGCGCCGAGCGGCACGCGGAGCAGGCGCAGCATCGCGGCCACGGTGCTGG
>NZ_KI911635.1:3766-10350 GCF_000515355.1 Promicromonospora kroppenstedtii DSM 19349
GGCGGCCCTGGCTCCGGCCCGATGGGCGGCCCGGGTCAGCAGCGTCCGGGTGGCCCCGGCGCGCAGTTCGGCGCCGGCCCGGTGGCCCCGTCCCGGTCCTCCCGCCGTGAGGCGGAGGAGGAGTGGGACGAGGAGGAGGACGAGGGTCCCCAGTACACCTGGCTGCACTACATCATCCTGGTGGTCGTCGCGTTCGTGCTCGGCCTCCTGATCTGGAAGCTCGTGCTCGAGGGAGACAGCAGCTTCCCGACGGACCAGGCGGCGGCCCTGCTGGGCAACGTGCCGGGCGGACTGCCCGGCCTCATGGGAGGAAACACGGCATGACGGCGACCGAGCGGGCCACGGAGCTCGCGATCATCGCGGCGCGGGCGGCGAGCGACATCAAGGCGCAGGAGATCATCGCGCTCGACGTCAGCGAGCAGCTCGTGCTGACCGACGTCTTTCTCATCGCGTCCGGCGCGAGCGAGCGTCAGGTCTCCGCGATCGTCGACTCCGTCGAGGAGGCGCTCTTCAAGGAGGGCGTCAAGCCGATCCGGCGCGAGGGCAAGTCCGAGGCCCGGTGGGTGCTGATCGACTTCGGCGACGTCGTGGTGCACGTGCAGCACGCCGAGGACCGGACCTACTACGCGCTCGAGCGCCTGTGGAAGGACTGCCCGGCGATCCCGCTGCCGGAGGACGCCCGCGGCGGTGGCGACACCGGCGAGTTCAGCGACCCCGACGACGGGGCGATCCACCTGGCCGGGGACCCGCGCCTGTGACCGCTGGAACGATTGTCCTGCTGCGCCACGCGCGCACGGCGTACAACGCCGGCCTGCGGCTGCAGGGCCAGATCGACATCCCGCTCGACGAGGTCGGGCGGTGGCAGGCGGAGCAGGGCGCCAGGGCACTGGCGGCGTCGCACAAGGCCTCCCTCGTGGTGGCCAGCGACCTGCAGCGGGCCCAGGACACCGCGGCCGCGTACGCGCAGCACCTCGACCTCGAGGTGGTGCCGGACGCCGGCCTGCGCGAGCGGTCGTTCGGTGACTGGGAGGGCCTGACCGACGCCGAGATCGCCGAGCGCTGGCCGCAGGAGCACGCGGTCTGGCGCAGCGGCGGCGAGCCGGCGGCGAACGGCGTCGAGTCCAAGGAGGTCACCGCCCGGCGCATGGAGGAGGCGGTGCTGCGGCACGCGGCCGGGCTCGGCCAGGGGGAGACCCTCGTGGTCGTCTCGCACGGTTCGGCGATCACGCAGGCCATCACCCGGCTGCTGGGCCTGGACCCTGCCACGTGGCGCGGGCTGCACGGCCTGCACAACGTGCACTGGTCGCACCTGCGGGCCTCCGGGCCCGGCGCGTCGCCCGCGTGGCGGCTCGTCGCGCACAACGTCGGGGCCGGATACCCGCTCGACACGTGGCAGGCGGGGCCCGAGTCCCGGCAGTGACCGAGCGCATTCGGATTCGATTTGGTCCCCGGCGTCGGTCTGCATAGACTAGCGACGCTCGCCCGGCCGAACGGCTTGGGGGAGACCAATCTGGGGCTGTGGCGCAGCTGGTAGCGCACCTGCATGGCATGCAGGGGGTCGGGGGTTCGAGTCCCCCCAGCTCCACCCAGAAGAGATCCGGGGCCCGTCGATGGCGGGCCCCGGATCTTTTTGCGTGCTGGATGCGGACCGACCGGGTACCGGTCGGTCCGCCGGTCGGATCAGGCCGCGCAGAACACGTCGGTCCCCGGCAGCTCGCCCGTCAGCAGGAACCGCGTGGTGGTGTTCAGCGCGCACGCGTTGTCGTCGTAGACGTAGACACCGTGCTCGCCCGCGTCGACACTGACCAGCCGCGCCCGGTCGCCGAACCGATCCCGGGCCAGGGCGCCGCCGGCATGCGGGGTGGCCGGGTCGCGCAGGTTCTGCAGCACCAGCACGTTCTCCGGGCCCTCGTCGCTGATCTCCAGCTCCGGGTCGACCGGGTCGTTGTGCCAGAACGCGCACGGCGTGATGTTGGCGCCCGCGCCGCCGAACAGGGGGTAGCGCTTCCGGTCGACTGCGGTGTCCCGCTGGTAGGTGGCCACGTCCTCCGGCCAGTCCGTGTCGTTGCAGGTGACCGCCAGGTACGAGGACCAGGCGTTGTCGTACGGCGACGGCTCGCTCGCGGCACCCCTGGTGGCGGCGACGGCGGGCGGGCCACCCACCTCGGGCTGGACGTCCTCCAGATCGCGTAGCCGTGCACGCACCTCGCTCTTGTCGGAGTCGGTCAGCCCCTGCCACAGCTGCGCCGTGATGCCGAACCGCGCCTCCGTGTAGAGCCCGCCGAACCCGACGGCACGGAACAGCGCGCCGTCCACGCCGGCTACCGGTGCATCGTCGAGCCGCGCGGCGAGCTCGAGAAATCCCGCGCGCACCTGGGCGGGCGTGCGGCCGAGCTCGTAGGTGTCGTGCCGGGCGGCGACCCACCGCGCGAAGTCCGGGAACCGCTTCTCCATGCCGAGGCCGAAGCGCCGGTGGGAGTCCCGGTCCAGGCTGGTGGCGCCGAGGTTGCTGTCCACGATCACGCGGTCGCTGGTGTCCGGGAACAGCGTGGCGAACGCCGAGCCCAGCGCGCTGCCGTAGGAGGCGCCGTAGAAGCTCAGCTTCTCCTCGCCGAGGAGCTCGCGGATCCGGTCGATGTCCCGGGCGGTGTTGGCCGTGGTCATGTGCCGCATGCGGCCGTCGGTGTCGTGCTCGGCGCACTGGGCGGCGACCTGCCGGGCGACCTCGGCGTGCTCGGTGACCGCCTCGGCGTCGGGCGCGTACGGCGGGATGTTGCCCATGTAGGGCTGGTCCGCGGTGAAGCCACAGGTCACCGGTGACGACCTGCCCACACCGCGCGGGTCCATGCCGATCAGGTCGTAGCGGTCCAGCACGCTGTCCGGCATGCCGAGGTTCGCCATCTCGGCGGGCTGGGTCAGCCCGGAGCCACCGGGTCCACCCGGGTTGAGCAGCAGCACGCCCGCGCGCTTCCCGGGGTCGGTGCTCGCCAGCCGGGAGATCACGACCTCGATCTGCCGGCCGTCGGGCTCGTCGTAGTCCAGCGGCACCTGGACCGTCGCGCACTCCAGCGGCACCGGCGTCACCAGGTCGTCCGGGCAGGCTGACCAGACCGGCGGGTCCGCCGGGCCGCCGGGCCGCTCGTCACCTGCTCGCTCGCCGCCGGCCGCCGGTGTCGCGAGCAGCGCACCCGCCAGCCCGGCCACCGTCATCAGCGCCAGCCCGCGTCTCATCGTTCGTCGTGGATCCATGTCTCGCACCCCTCGTGGTCCGTCGTCGGAACGTGCGTGACCCACTCCAGCCCGTGCCCTGGGGGCACGGTCAACCGGGGGCGCGGTGTGACGCCTCTCACGCCCCCGGCCGCATTGACCTGAACCATAGTTGAGGTTCTAGAGTCGGGAGCATTCGACGAGAGGACGCGGAAATGTCCGTCTACACCCTGCCTGACCTGCCCTACGACTACGCGGCGCTCGAGCCGCACATCAGCGGGCGCATCATGGAGCTGCACCACGACAAGCACCACGCCGCGTACGTGGCCGGCGCCAACGCCGCGCTCGACGCGCTGGCGCAGGCGCGCGAGACCGGCGACCTGGCCGCCGTGAACCTGCACGAGAAGAACCTCGCGTTCAACCTGGGCGGCCACACCAACCACACCGTCTTCTGGAACAACCTCTCGCCCGACGGCGGCGGCGAGCCGGACGGCGAGCTCGGCGCGGCGATCGCGGACCAGTTCGGCAGCTTCGCGGCCTTCCAGGCACACTTCGCCGCCGCGGCCACCGGCATCCAGGGCTCGGGTTGGGCGGTGCTCGGCTGGGACAGCATCGGCGGGCGGCTGCTGGTGTTCCAGCTGTTCGACCAGCAGGCCAACGTGCCCCTGGGGATCACCCCGCTGCTCATGCTCGACATGTGGGAGCACGCGTTCTACCTGGACTACCTCAACGTCAAGGCGGACTACGTCAAGGCGTTCTGGAACCTGACGAACTGGCCCGACGTCGCCGGCCGGCTCGACCAGGCCCGCGCCGCGACGTCGACCCACGCCGTCTGACGGGCCCATCGGCGCCGTCGTTCCGCAGGAGAAGAGGACCGTATGGCCTCCCACACCGTTTCCACCTACATGACCGGTCCGCCCGTCGTCCTGGAGGCGACCGCGTCCCTCCGGGCCGTGGCCACGGCGATGTCCGAGCAGGACATCGGGGCGGTGCTGGTGCAGGACGGCACCCGGCTGGCGGGTCTGGTCACCGACCGGGACCTCGTGGTCCGGGGGCTGGCCGCGGGCCTCGGGCCCGACACCCCGGTGCTCCAGGTCACGAGCAAGATCCTGGTGGCGGTCGGGCCCGACGACTCCGTGGCCACAGCGGTCCAGGTGATGCACGAGGCCGCGGTACGCCGGGTGCCGGTCGTCCACGACGGCGCCGCGGTGGGAATCGTCTCGATCGGAGATCTCGCGGTCTCCCTCGACCCGGACTCGGCACTCGCGGACATCTCGTCGGCCTCGCCGAACGACTGATCGACCCGGCGCGAGCTGGTGCCGGGACCGGAAGCACACGACACACATCGGACGGCGGACATGAGAGCACTGACGTGGCAGGGCCAGGAACAGGTCGGGGTCGAGGACGTACCCGATCCCGTGATCCAGGAGCCGACAGACGCGATCGTGCGCGTCACGTCGACCGCGATCTGCGGGTCCGACCTGCACCTGTACAGCGTGCTGGGCGCGTTCATCGACAAGGGCGACGTGCTGGGCCACGAGGCGATGGGCGTGGTCGAGGAGGTCGGCCCCGAGACGGGCGGCCTGAAGCCCGGAGACCGTGTGGTCGTCCCGTTCGGGATCGCGTGCGGCCGGTGCTGGATGTGCGAGCGCGGGCTGCAGTCGCAGTGCGAGACCACGCAGGTCACCGACCAGGGCAGCGGGGCGGCACTGTTCGGGTACACCAAGCTGTACGGGCAGGTCCCCGGTGGGCAGGCGCAGTATCTGCGGGTCCCGCAGGCCCAGTACGGCCCGGTCGTGGTGCCCGACGACGGCGAGCCCGACGAGCGCTACCTGTACCTGTCGGACGTGCTGCCGACGGCGTGGCAGGCGGTCGAGTACGCACAGGTCCCGGAGGGCGGGTCGGTCGTCGTGCTCGGCCTGGGCCCGATCGGCCAGATGGCGGCCCGGATCGCCGCGCACCGGGGTGCTGGGCTGGTGGTCGGCGTGGACCTGGTGCCCGAGCGGCTGGCCTTGGCGGCACGGCACGGGGCCACGGTGATCGACCAGAACCGGACCGACGTCGTCGGCGCCGTCCGCGACCTGACCGACGGGCGCGGCCCGGACGCGGTGATCGACGCGGTCGGCATGGAGGCGCACGGCTCGCCCGTCGCGGAGGCGATGCAGAAGGCGGCCGGCGTGCTGCCGGACGTGCTGGCCAAGCCGGTGGTGGAGCACGCGGGGACGGACCGGCTGGCTGCCCTGCTCACCGGCATCGACCTCGTGCGCCGCGGCGGCGTCCTCTCGCTGGCGGGCGTGTACGGCGGTGCCAAGGACCCGCTGCCGATGCTCACGCTCTTCGACAAGCAGGTGACGATCAGACAGGGGCAGGCCAACGTGCGTCGCTGGACGGACGACCTGCTGCCGCTGGTGAGCGACCCGGCCGACCCCCTGAGCGTCCTGGACCTGCGGACCCACCGCTGGCCGCTGGAGCAGGCGCCCGCGGCGTACGCCATGTTCCAGCACAAGGAGGACGGCTGCATCAAGGTCGTGCTCGACCCGGCGGCCTGACGGCCCCATGGCGTCCACACCCGTCGACCTGAACCCGGCCGAGGCGGCCCGGGTGGTCACCGCCGTCCTCGCGCCGCTCGTCGCGCAGGGCGCGATCATCCGCCGTCCGCGCGCCACCGCCTGGGCGGAACGGCACCAGACCGACCGTACGGCGCGCAAGGTTCTGGCCGGCCTGCGCGCGCGGCACGACGGCGCCCCGCTCGTGCTGCGGATCGGGCCCCGTCGCCTGGTGGTGGTCACCGAGCCGGGCGACGTGCAGCGCCTGCTCGAGGGCTCGCCCGAGCCGTTCACCCCCGCGAACAGGGAGAAGATCGGCGCCCTCAGGCACTTCCAGCCGGACGGTGTCCTGATCTCGACCACCACCGACCGGCGATACCGCCGCCCCTTCAACGAGACCGTGCTGCGGCCCGAGATGCCCGTGCACGACGACGGAGCCGCCTTCACCGACGCCGTACGGCGCGGTGCGGCGGCCCTGGCCCGAAAACTGCACGACTCCGGCACGCTCGACGCGTCGACGTTCACCGACACCTGGTGGGAGATCGTCCTCCAGGTCGTGCTCGGGCCGTCGGCACGCACCGACCGCGAGCTCGTGGACGTGCTCGACGCGCTGCGCCGCGACGCGAACTGGTCGTGGTTCCACCCGCGCGACGACCGGCTCCGCGCCGAGCTCGGCCGCCGGATCGAGTCCTACCTCGCCGTGCCCGAACCGGGCACCCTGGCCGCGGCCGCCCATGCCGCGGGACCCGTCACGGCCCCGGGCCAGGTGCCGCACTGGCTCTTCGCCTTCGACACCGCCGGGGCCGCGACCCTCCGGGCGCTGGCGGTCGT